>NZ_JBFBBT010000050.1:0-1148 GCF_040682815.1 Amycolatopsis sp. NPDC051102 | reverse complement strand
TGAAGTAGAAAAACCACTAAGCATTTGATTGGTATTAGTTAACCCGAATTGCTAGTTGATTATTTAGACATGACTTGATACCCGATAGAATATCTTAAAGTCTCTGGTTCCAGTGATTTAGCTGATTTTAACAGTAAAGAATACGCTAAAAGTATCATCTCTAATTTCAATTGAAAACCTTGAGGCGAACGACTTTTACAACGCTCAGCTCCTAGATTTGTCAAAAAAGAGAAAACTCGCTCAATCACTTTTCTACGTTTTGAAAAATTAGGGAAAAGGATTTTCTTTTGCTTCATGTTCTTCCTGACAGGTGTAATTAGATCAATTCCTTTTAATTCCAGCCTATCATGCAGTGACTGACCTAAATATCCCATATCTCCAAGGACTGTTGGTGTCCCAAATTGACTCAACACTTCCTCGGTCATTGAACGATCAGCCATTGAAGCAGGAGTAATTGTGTAGTCTATGACATAGCCTGATTCACTGACTAAAGCATGACATTTACATCCATAGAAGTACTGTCCCTTTGTAGCATTGTAGCCAACATTTGCATAATCTCCAAGAACTTTGCTTCTGAAATTACGAATAGGCTGACACAAAGGAATGGGGAAGCTGTCAATAATGGATACACTAATTCCTTCAACCTCTTTAAAGACGAGTGCTTGGCGAATGACTTGGATACTCGGTAAGAGGGCATTACAACGGCGGACAAAGCGAGAATATTCTAGGAAATTAGGAAATAAACTTTGAGCCAATTGGTGCTTAGCTTTAAGCGTTTCACTAAAATGCAGTACGCCCCAGAGGTAACAAGCGATAACTAAGCAATCTGATGTTGCGAGATGGACGTTTTTTCGGTTTTGAACCTCAAGGGGAACACTCGTTTGATAAAGCGTCTCAATGGTTGTCAGTAAATAAACAAAAACTTTTGGAAGTGTGCTATTATAAGTCATATAAGTCGTGCGCTTTCTAATGCTTAGTGGTTTAAGATTAGGATAGCACGACTTATTTATTTTCCAATGAAATTAACTAGCAATTCGGGTTCTATTATACCTCTTTTCATACGTTTTTAGAGGTGCCCTTAACCTAGTAAAATGTTACAATTAAAGTGTCAGGTTACCATTCGAGCGGATGGCAAGTTTCAAGATTTC
>NZ_JBFBBT010000049.1:3025-4306 GCF_040682815.1 Amycolatopsis sp. NPDC051102 | reverse complement strand
GGGTGGGATACCTCATCTTGGAACAGGCTTCCCGCTTAGATGCCTTCAGCGGTTATCCCTTCCGAACGTGGCCAACCAGCCATGCCCCTGGCGGGACAACTGGCACACCAGAGGTTCGTCCGTCCCGGTCCTCTCGTACTAGGGACAGCCTTCCTCAAGTATCCTACGCGCGCGGCGGATAGGGACCGAACTGTCTCACGACGTTCTAAACCCAGCTCGCGTGCCGCTTTAATGGGCGAACAGCCCAACCCTTGGGACCTACTCCGGCCCCAGGATGCGACGAGCCGACATCGAGGTGCCAAACCATGCCGTCGATATGGACTCTTGGGCAAGATCAGCCTGTTATCCCCGGGGTACCTTTTATCCGTTGAGCGACACCCCTTCCACCAGGAGGTGCCGGATCACTAGTCCCGACTTTCGTCCCTGCTCGACATGTCTGTCTCACAGTCAAGCTCCCTTGTGCACTTGCACTCAACACCTGATTGCCAACCAGGCTGAGGGAACCTTTGGGCGCCTCCGTTACTCTTTAGGAGGCAACCGCCCCAGTTAAACTACCCATCAGGCACTGTCCCTGAACCAGATCATGGCCCGAGGTTCAGATTCCCAATTCGACCAGAGTGGTATTTCAACAACGACTCCACCACAACTAGCGTTGCAGCTTCACAGTCTCCCACCTATCCTACACAAGCCGAACCGAAAACCAATACCAAACTATAGTAAAGGTCCCGGGGTCTTTCCGTCCTGCCGCGCGTAACGAGCATCTTTACTCGTAGTGCAATTTCGCCGGGCCTGTGGTTGAGACAGCCGGAAAGTCGTTACGCCATTCGTGCAGGTCGGAACTTACCCGACAAGGAATTTCGCTACCTTAGGATGGTTATAGTTACCACCGCCGTTTACTGGCGCTTAAATTCTCAGCTTCGCCCCGAAAGGCTAACCGGTCCTCTTAACGTTCCAGCACCGGGCAGGCGTCAGTCCATATACATCGTCTTGCGACTTCGCATGGACCTGTGTTTTTAGTAAACAGTCGCTTTCCGCTGGTCTCTGCGGCCACCCACCCCTAGCCCGAGAAGAGCTTCAGGATGTTTGGCCCCCCTTCTCCCGAAGTTACGGGGGCATTTTGCCGAGTTCCTTAACCACAGTTCACCCGATCGCCTTGGTATTCTCTACCTGACCACCTGTGTTGGTTTGGGGTACGGGCCGTGCATGCACTCACTAGAGGCTTTTCTCGGCAGCATAGGATCACTCTACTTCGCCTCAAACGGCTACGCATCACGTCTCAGA
>NZ_JBFBBT010000049.1:1662-2927 GCF_040682815.1 Amycolatopsis sp. NPDC051102 | reverse complement strand
TCCTACACGCTTACACCAGGACAACCATCGCCTGGCGGAGCTACCTTCCTGCGTCACCCCATCGCTTGACTACTACGAAATCAGGTCCCACGCTCCACAATGCCAACTCCGCCCGAAGGCATCGCCGGCACGCTTTGGGTGGTTAGTATCAAACGCCTCGTCATGGGCGCACATGCTCGGGTACGGGAATATCAACCCGTTGTCCATCGACTACGCCTGTCGGCCTCGCCTTAGGTCCCGACTTACCCTGGGCGGATTAGCCTGGCCCAGGAACCCTTGGTCATCCGGCGGCAGAGTTTCTCACTCTGCATTCGCTACTCATGCCTGCATTCTCACTCCCACACCCTCCACGACTGGCTTCCGCCGCCGCTTCCCTGGATGCAGGACGCTCCCCTACCCATCCACACCACTAGATCGTTCCCTCAAGGAGAACAACCGATGTATATGTATGAATGACACAGCTTCGGCGGTGTGCTTAAGCCCCGCTACATTGTCGGCGCAGGACCACTTGACCAGTGAGCTATTACGCACTCTTTCAAGGGTGGCTGCTTCTAAGCCAACCTCCTGGTTGTCTGGGCAATCCCACATCCTTTCCCACTGAGCACACACTTAGGGGCCTTAGCTGGTGTTCTGGGCTGTTTCCCTCTCGACGACGAAGCTTATCCCCCGCCGTCTCACTGCCGTACTCTAACACCACGGTATTCGGAGTTTGGTTGATTTCGGTAACCCGGTAAGGCCCCTAGACCATCCAGTAGCTCTACCCCCGTGGAGAAACATACGACGCTGCACCTAAATGCATTTCGGGGAGAACCAGCTATCACGGAGTTTGATTGGCCTTTCACCCCTACCCACAGCTCATCCCCTCAGTTTTCAACCTAAGTGGGTTCGGGCCTCCACGACGTCTTACCGTCGCTTCACCCTGGCCATGGGTAGATCACTCCGCTTCGGGTCTAGACCACGCGACTACAGGCGCCCTATTCAGACTCGCTTTCGCTACGGCTACCCCACACGGGTTAACCTCGCCACGCAGCACTAACTCGCAGGCTCATTCTTCAAAAGGCACGCCATCACCCAACAAGTAGGCTCTGACGGCTTGTAGGCACACGGTTTCAGGTACTCTTTCACTCCCCTCCCGGGGTACTTTTCATCTTTCCCTCACGGTACTCGTCCGCTATCGGTCTTCAGGAAGTATTTAGGCTTACCGGGTGGTCCCGGCAGATTCACAGCAAATTCCACGAGCTCGCTGCTACTCGGGAACACCAAAC
>NZ_JBFBBT010000048.1:0-15602 GCF_040682815.1 Amycolatopsis sp. NPDC051102 | reverse complement strand
TGTGGGCGTCGGGGGGGCTGCACCGCTCCGGGCCGGCGGGGGGGGGGCCGGCGGGGGGGGGGGGCCTGCCCCACCGGTCCCCGGCGGGGGGGGCGCGGGGGCCCCCCCCCCACGGCCGCGAGGGCGCGCGCGAGCTGCTGGACGTCCCGGTCGTCGACATCACCGAGGCGGCCGCGCACCTGGCGTGCCTGCTCGGCCGCCGCTACGGCGTGGTGACCACTTTGGACCGGACGTGCGGGCTGATCGAGGACAGCCTGCACGCCGCCGGCGTCGCGCAGAACTGCGTCACGGTCACCGGGGCCGGGCTCGGCGTGCTGGAGCTGACCGACGAACGCCGGACGGAGTCGGCCCTGCTCACCGCGGGCCGGCGCGCCCGGGACGCGGGCGCGGAGGTGCTCGTGCTCGGCTGCGCCGGGATGACCGGCCTGGACCGGAAGATCGCGACGATGCTGGACATCCCCGTCATCGACGGCGTCGCGGCCGCGGTCCGGCTCGCGGAGTCCCTCGTGGCACTGGGGTTGAACACGAGCCGCGCGGGCTCGTACGCGCGGCCGCTGGCCAAGCGCCGCACCTGGCCCGATTGACACCCGCGCCGCGAGGACGTCAGAATCCCTGCAGCCGTACCGCCGCCCGGTGACGACGTGGGGACCTCGACGTCCCCGGAAGGCGGTCGACGTGCGAAAAGTCTTCGGGGCGCTGGCGGTTTCCGCGAGCATGCTGGTGGTCCCGGTCAGCGGGACGGCGGTGGCCGCGTCGCCGCCGCGCACGATCGTCACCGACGGCGGCAAGCTCGCGAACATCAAGCAAGCGATCCGCGGCGGCCACGCGTCCAAGGCCCAGCGGGACGCGCTGAAAGCCGTGCTGGCCAAGGCGGACACCGCGCTGACGGCCGGGCCGTGGTCGGTGATGGACAAGCCGTCCGCGCCGCCGAGCGGCGACAAGCACGACTACACGAGCCAGGCGCCCTACTGGTGGGCGAGCCAGCCGAAGACGCCGGAGAACCCGCAGGGCTGCCCGTACGTCAGCAAGGACGGGCAGCGCAACCCGGAGGCCGACGCGATCACCGACCACACCTACCGGATGTGGGCCTGGGACGCGATGTACTACCTGTCGCTGGCCTGGTACTACACCGGCGACGCGAAGTACGCGAAGCGCGCGGCGCTGGACATCCGGACGTGGTTCCTCGACCCGGCCACCAAGATGAACCCGAACATGACGTACTCGCAGATCGTGCCCTGCCGCACCACCGTCAGCGGCACCGGGATCATCGACTCCACCCAGTCGTTCAGCCAGCTGATGGACGCGTTCGCGCTGCTCGACGGCGGCGCACCGGGCTGGACCGGCAAGGACCGCGCCGGCATCCGGGCGTGGCTCGGCCAGTACCTGGACTGGATGCAGACGAGCCCGCAGGCCAAGCTGGAACTGGCCGCCACCAACAACCACGGCACGTTCCTCGACATGCAGAACGCGACGATCTCGGCCTACCTCGGCAAGCGCGCCGAAGCGAAGAAGATCGTGCTGGACACCGAGCAGAAGCGGTTCCCGGTGCAGTTCGCCGCCGACGGCAGCCAGCCGCTCGAGCTTTCCCGCACGATGTCGTGGCACTACGTCAACTTCAACCTCACGGCGTGGGGCCGGCTGGCCGAGGTCGGGAAGAACCTCGGCGTCGACGTCTGGAAGTACCGGGCCCCCAACGGCGTGACGCTGCGGAAGGTCGTCGACCAGCTGATCCCGGGTGCGCTGCACGGCGCCGAAGCCTGGCCGCACCAGCAGATCGGCGTGTTCGACCAGTCGATCGCGGCGGACATCTTCCACGCGGCGGCCGAAGAGGCCCACGACTCCGACGCGGCGGCCACGCTCAGGCAGATGCCGCTGCCGGCGGGCGGCGACACCTGGGCGGTGCGGGTGTCGTGCTTCCCGCTCGACCCCCCACTGAAGTAGGGCTGTTCTCCAGAAAAACCGGACACGGCGTCCCATAGCGCACGCCGTCCCGGATTGGTCTAGTCCAAAGTATTGACACCCCGTCGTCTCCGCGCGCACATTCATGACCGGGGCCGGACCCGCTTCGTGAAGAACCGTCGCGTACGCCCTCTCCCGCGCCGTCGCGGCCCGGGAGAGGGCCGTCCGCCTGCGCGAGGAGACGCCATGCAGCGAAGATTGGCCCTGGTCGCGGCCGCGGCCGCCGCCGTCGTGGTCGGCGCACTGACCGTCGCCGGCCCGGCGGCCCCGGGTGCGGCCGCCGCGACCTCCGGCGGGGTCCGGATCGCCTACTACGACCAGTGGAGCATCTACCAGAACGCCTACTACCTGAAGAACGTCGACGCCATCGCCGGCGACATCGACTACCTGCTCTACGACTTCGAGAACATCGACCCGGCCAACCTGACCTGCTTCGAAGCCACGAAGGCGACGACGCCGGACCCGGGCGGCGAAAGCGATCCGAACGCCGGTGACGGCGGCGAGGACCAGTTCGCCGACTACCAGAAGACCTTCGGCTCCGACATCAGCGTCGACGGCACCGCCGACACCTGGAACCATCCGATCGTGGGCAACTTCCACCAGCTGCAGGAGCTCAAGGCGCGGCACCCGAACCTCAAGGTGCTGCTGTCGATCGGCGGCTGGACGTACTCGAAGTACTTCTCCGACGCCGCCGCGACCGACGCGTCGCGCAAGAAGTTCGTCAGCTCCTGCCTCGACATGTTCATCAAGGGCAACATCCCGGCGGCCGGCGGCTACGGCGGACCGGGCACCGCGGCGGGCATCTTCGACGGCATCGACATCGACTGGGAGTACCCGGGCTCGCCCACCGGGCACGTCGGCAACCACTACAGCGCCGCCGACACCGCGAACTACACCGCGCTGCTGGCGGAGTTCCGCAGCGAGCTGGACGCGCTGGGCGGCAAGCACTACGCGCTCTCGGCCGCGCTCCCCGGCGGCCAGGACAAGATCGCGAAGATCCAGACCGACAAGATCGGGCAGTACCTGGACTTCGGCAACGCGATGACCTACGACATGCACGGCGCGTGGGACGCGACCGGGCCGACGAACTTCCAGGACCCGCTGTACTCCTCGCCGAACGACCCGTCGGGCACGATCCCGCCGGGCACCGAGAAGTACACGACCGACTCGGTGATCAAGGACTACCTGCACGGCAACAGCGCCTACGGCATCGCGGGCGGGTTCCCGGCGGGCAAGCTGACGCTCGGCATCCCGTTCTACTACCGCGGCTGGACCGGCGTGCCGGCCGGGCCGAACCACGGCCTGTACCAGTCCGCGTCGGGTCCGTCGCCGGGCCACACCCTGAGCGGCAACGTCCCCGGCGTCGCGATGTACAAGGAACTGACCGGCGTCGTCGACAACCCGGCGGACACGTACTGGGACCCGGTCACGCAGTCGGCCTGGTTCTACGACGGGACGAACTTCTACGGCGGCTCGTCGGCGCAGTCGATCAAGGCGCGCACAGACTACGTCCACTGCACGGGTCTCGGTGGCGCGATGATGTTCTCGCTCTACGACCTCGACCCGGGTTCGACGCTGTTCCACGCGGTGGTCAACGGCCTCGCGGCCGCGACGCCGAACTGCTCGGCGCCGCCGACCACCACGCCGACGACCCCCACCACGCCCACCACCCCGACGACTCCGACCACGCCACCGACGACCACCACTCCGCCCACGACCACGACGCCGCCGTCGATCCCCGCGTGGGCACCGGACACGGCGTACGCGACCGGTGCGAAGGTGACCTACAACGGCGTCACCTACACCTGCCGCCAGGGCCACACCTCGATGGTGGGCTGGGAGCCGCCGAACGTCCCGGCTCTCTGGCTCGCGAGCTGAGCGTCAGTTCCCGGCGGGATTGCTGACGCCGGGCGCGGGGGCCTGGGCGTTGCCGGCGATGCCGTAACGCCCGGCGCCCCCGTCGAGCTGTTCCTTCAGCGCCAGGATCGTGCTCACCCGGCCCGCCGACGTGTCCGCGTTGTCCACAGTGGACAGAATCGACGTCGCCGAGGTGTCCGCGCGGACCACGCCCAGCGCGCCGGTGCCGTCGGCCGAGCCGGCGTCACCGGCGAGCACCGTCCCGGCGCCGCCGCGGTCGAGCTGCGTGGCGAACCGGGCGATCGTCGCCGCGCGGTCGCCCGCGCCGTCGCCGGTCGCCTGGGCGCCGGTGAGCACGATCGCCAGCTGCGCGGGCTTGACGTCTTGGCCCGCCTTCACGAACCCGCCGTCGGTGAGCCCGCCGAGCGCGGCCGCCAGTTCCTCCGGCGAGGACTGCGGTTTCGCCGTCGTCTTGTCCAGCAGCAGCACCGAACCGAGCAGCGCCCCGGCGAGCGTGCCGGTGTCCCCGGCCGTCGGGAACTTCGAACCGGCCGGCTGCAGCCGCGTGACGACGTCACGGAGCTGGTCGGCCTTCCCCGGGTCGGCGAACGCGGCCGTCAGCTGCACCTCGCCGGTCACCGACGCCCCGGCCTGGCCGATCAGCTGCTTGAGCACGTCCCGATCGGCCGGGCGCGCGTCGTCGGTGGTCACCAGCACGACCGACCGCTTGTCGAGCGCGCCGGCCACGACCTTCGGGCCCATCGAGCCGGCGAACGCGTCCGCGTCGGCCAAGCGGGCGTTGAGCGCGTTGCGCTGCGCCTCCAGGTCGGCGACCTGGTTGCCGAGGTCCTTCTTCTCCCCCGCCAGCCCGGACAGCAGCGTGCCGTTGAGCGCCGTCGAGCCGAGGACGACGCCGACGGCCAGCGCGAGGAAGCAGGCGGCGATGGAAACTACGTGGTAGCGCAGCGAAATCACGTGAACAATCCCTTGGCCCATGCGAAGAACGAATTCCAGGTGTGCCGGAGCCAGTCGAGGTAGACCGAGCCGACATCGGACACCAGCAGCGCCGCGCCCACCACCACGACCGCGGCGAGCACGAGCAGGACGACCGCGCCGATCGACACCCGGTTGCGGTGCAGCGTCGCCACCGCCTTGCCGTCGACGAGCTTCGTGCCCAGCTTCAGGCGCGTCAGGAACGTCGACGGGTTCGACCCGGACCGGCCGTGGTCGAGGAACTCGCGCAGGGTGGCCTGGAAGCCGACGGTGACCACCAGGGTCGCGCCGTGCGCGTCGGCCAGCAGCAGCGCGAGGTCTTCGGCGTTGCCCGACGCCGGGAACGTCACCGCGCCGATGCCGAGGTCCTGGATCCGCTCGACGCCCGGGGCGTGCCCGTCCGGCTGGGCGGGCACGACGACCTCGCCGCCGCCGCGCAGCGTCGCGGTGCCGATGCCGGTCGGGTCGCCGACGACGACGTCCGGCTGGTAGCCCTGCACGCGCAGGGTGTCGGCGCCCGCGTCGACGCCGATGAGCACCGGGCGGTGCTCGGCGATGTACTTCTTGAGCTTCTTGAGGTCTTCGGCGTGCCCGTTGCCGCCCGCTACGACCAGCACGTGCCGGTCGCGGATCGCCACCTTCAGCTCCGGCACGCCGACGCCGTCGAGGATCAGGGTGCGCTCGCGGTGCAGGAACTCGATGGTGTTCGCCGAGAACGCCTCCAGCTGCGTCGACATCCCGGCCTTGGCCTCGATCATCTGGTCGGCGACGCTCTCGGTGGTCTGCGCGATGCCGGAGGCGACCTGCCGCTCGCCGACGTACACGACGCCGTCGTGCAGCCGCAGCTTCGTGCCGTCCTTGATCGAGCGCAGCAGCTCGCCGCCGACCGAGTCCACGAGCGGGATGCCGGCCGCGACCAGGATCTCCGGGCCCATGTTCGGGAACCGGCCGGAGATCGACGGCGACGCGTTGACCACGCCCGCGACCTCGGCCTCGACGAGGGCGTCGGCCGTCGCGCGGTCGAGGTCCAGCTGATCGAGCACGACGATGTCGCCGGGACTGATCCGGCGCAGCAGCTCACGGGTGCGGCGGTCGACCCGGGCCACCCCGGTGATCCCCGGAAGGGGTTCTTGGTTCCGCGTGAGCAACCCGGTG
The DNA here is from genome assembly GCF_040682815.1 of Amycolatopsis sp. NPDC051102. Classification (NCBI taxonomy): domain Bacteria; kingdom Bacillati; phylum Actinomycetota; class Actinomycetes; order Pseudonocardiales; family Pseudonocardiaceae; genus Amycolatopsis; species Amycolatopsis sp. NPDC051102. The sequence continues at coordinate 9,638 of NZ_JBFBBT010000048.1, read as the reverse complement.
AGCTTCATGTGGCCGATGGTGACAAATTTGCTCGTGGGACGTTGTACGCCACGCCGTAGCCGTAGTGACTCGTTGTGGTGAGCCCCGTCGCCCTCCCCCGCGCGGGTCAGGCCTCCGACTCCTCCGACAGCGAGCCGAAATCGAGGTTCAGCCAGGGGCTCGCCGGGTCCTGAAGGAGCTGGTGGTGGACGCGCACGGCCGCGGGGTACCACTCGCCGAAGTCGTCCTCGCCGGCGTGCAGCACCCGGCCCATGACGTACCCCGCCGACAGGTCGGCCCATGACTGGTGGTAGCGGCGGGCGAGCGAACCGGCTTCGAGCACCATCAGCTCGGCGGTCAGCGCGTCGCAGTAGCCGGCCGCCAGCCCGGCGCGGGCGATGGTGACCGCGCGGCCGACGTCCCAGGACAGCGCCGTGGTGACGCAGCCGTCCGCGTCGACCAGGCCGTCGGCGCGCAGCCGCCGCTCGTACCGGGACACCCGGCGGACGGTGTCCCGCAGCTCGTCGGCCTGGTCGGCGGCGTCGTTCTCGGTGCACCACCGGTCCACCAGCTGCGCCCAGGTCAGCGGATCGAACTCGGCGCCGGGCAGCCCGTACTCGGCGGCGAACCGCAGGCGCAGCATGAGGACCAGGTTGCCCGGGGTCAGCGCGTAGCCGTCGCCGATCAGGTCGGTCATGGTGGTGCGCCAGCCCGGCGGGTCGGGCACGCCCCACCACTCCCGCAGGCCCCGCACCTCGGCGACGTAGTCGTGGTAGCGGCCGTCGAGGACGTTCCACGGCGTCGCTTCGAGCACCGCGAGGTGCGCGCCGCAGGCCAGCGCGTGCGCGATGGGCCCTTCGAGGTGCCCGTACGGCGCGGTGATCAGCCGCTCGACCTGCTCCTCCAGCGGCGTGACGTCGTCGAGGTGCGCGTCGAGCCACGGCTGCAGCGTCGCGCCCGGCAGCCGCCACTCGCCGCGGGTGCCGCGGTTGAACACGACCCGCTCGTGCCGCCCGACACCGTCGACCGCCCAGTCGAGCGAGCCGCTCATCGCCACGACGTCCGGGCCGAGGTCGGGCAGCGCGCCGCGGGTGAAGACCTGCAGGAACTCGTCGCCGCCGGTCTCGAAGTAGACGTTCGGGAAGGTTTCCGCCCGCTCGTCGAGGATGCTCCGGGCGTCCACCCGCCGGATCGGCACGAACAGCTCCTCGCCGGCGAGCAGCCCGAGGTAGCGGTCGAGGTCGCCCTCGCGGCGCGCGGCGGCCAGCTGGGCTTCGACGTCGGCGGGCGGCGGCAGGATCACGGGGCGGCTCCCTCCGCTCGGCCGGTCAGCACGACGAGCTTGCCCGCCGTCCGGTTGTGCTCCAAGTCGTCGTGCGCCCGCCGGATCTCCGTCATCGGGTACACCGTGGCCGGGCCGAGGCTGGCTTCGCCGTCGGCGATCCGGTCGAGGTGGCGCTGAAGCACGGAGGCGGGCAGGTCGTCCGCCTCACCACCATAAGCGGTCAACCGGACCCCAGCGGGAAGGTAGCCGATCGGATAGAAGTTCGAGATCGTCCATTCGTTGGACAACATGCCGGTGAAGCAGACAGTCCCGTGCACGCGGGTGGCGTTCAGGGTGTCCGGCAGGGTCGGCGTCCCGACGAGTTCGAGCGCGGCGTCGACGCCTTCGGGCACGATCTTCCGGACCTGCCCGGCGACGTCCCCGTCGTCCAGCAGGGGGTGGTCGACGCCGTGAGCGCGCAGGGTTTCGATCCGTCCGGGCTGCCGGGTGGTCGCGAAGACGGTGGCGCCCAGGTCTTTCGCCAAGGTCGCCGTGGCGAAGCCCAGCGCGGACGTGCCGCCGCGGATCAGCAGCGTCTGCCCCTTCCGGAGGTCCAGGCCCGTGGTGAGCGAGCCGTACGCGGTCTGCAGCGTCTCGGGGACCTGGCCGAGCACCTCCCACGGCAGGTCGCTGCGGAACGGGATGACCTGGCGCTCGGGGACCAGCGTGTATTCGGCGTAGCCGCCGTCGAAGGTGCGGCCCATCCCGCCCATCATGGTGGCGACCTGCTGCCCGGGCTCGAAATCGCCGCCGGCGTCGACGACCCCGACGGCCTCGATGCCCGGCACGCGCGGGAAGGTGACGCCTTCGGCCAGCCCGAGCCGCGTGTGCAGCTCCGAACGGTTGATCCCGAACGCCTTGACGGCGATCCGGACCCAGCCGGGTTTCACCTCCGGCAGCGGGAGCTCGGTGAGTTCGAGGTTTTCGACGGGACCGGGTTCACGGAGCACCACCGCGCGCATCGGGGTCCTTTCTTCGCCAGCAGTCGTCACGACAACTGCCCGGAGGCGAAGACTATTTCCGCCGGCGGCTACTTCTTCTTCGCGGCGCGCTTCTTCTTCGGCTCGAAGTCGGCCTTGTCCTTCTCCGCCGTCGCCAGCAGCTCCTCCGCGTGCGCGCGGCCCGTCTCGTTGTCCATGCCCGCGAGCATCCGGGCCAGCTCGCTGACGCGTTCGGTCGAGCTCAGGTTCTTCACGCCGCTGCGCGTGACGCCGCCGCTGTGGCCCTTGTCCACGACCAGGTGCTGGTCCGCGAACGCCGCCACCTGCGGCAGGTGCGTCACCACCAGGACCTGGTGCGTGCGCGCCAGCCGAGCCAGCCGGCGGCCGATCTCGACCGCCGCGCGGCCGCCGACACCCGCGTCGACCTCGTCGAACACCAGTGTCTGGACCGTGTCCGCGTGCGCCAGGACCACCTCGATGGCCAGCATCACCCGCGACAGCTCACCGCCCGACGCGGCCTTGTGCACCGGCAGCGGCGGCGCGCCGTCGTGCGCGCGCAGCAGCAGTTCGACGTCGTCGACGCCGTCCTGGCCCGCGTGCACCGCGCGGCCGTCGATGGTCAGCGCGTGCGTGTCGCCGTGCTCGGCGGGGCGCTGCTCGACCGTCACGTCGATCGCCGCCTGGCCCATCGCCAGCCCGGACAGCTCGCGGGTGATCTCGGCAGCCAGCTCCGCCGCCGCCTTTTCGCGTGCCGCCGAAACCTCGGCGGCGTGCGCCGCGAGCTGCACCGCGAGCTGGTCGCGCCGCACCGCGAGCTCGGCCAGCGCTTCTTCCGACGTGTCCATGGTTTCCAGCCGGCGCCGGGCGTCGTCGGCCCAGGCGAGCACGCCGTCGACGTCCGCGGCGTACTTGCGGGTCAGCCGCTTGAGGTCGGCCTGGCGGGCCAGCACCTTCTCCAGCAGCGCCGGGTCGGCGTCCAGCGTCTCGACGTAGTTGCCCAGCTCGGCCCCGACGTCGGCGAGCAGCACCGACGCCTCCTCCAGCCGCGGCGCCAGTTCGCGCAGCACGGCGTCCTCCGACGTCGAAAGCCGCCGCAGCGCCTCGGAGACCAGGCCGGCCGCACCCGGCGCGTCCGGGTCGCCGTCCGGCGAGCCCGACACGGCGACGTGCGCCTCGGTCGCGGCCGCGCGCAGCTCGTCGACCGCCGCCAGCCGCTTGATCTGCGCGGTGAGCTCGGCGTCCTCGCCCGGCTCCGGCGCGACCGCGTCGATCTCGGTGAGCCCGTGCTTGAGCAGGTCGGCCTGCTGGGCCATCTCGCGCGAGCGCGTCGACCGCTCGGTCAGCTCGGCGATCACCGCCAGCCACTCCGCCCGGATCTCCCGGTAGGCCTGCAGCGGTTTCGCCACCGCGTCCCCGGCGAACCGGTCGATGACCGCGCGCTGCTCGGCCGGGCGCAGCAGCCGCAGCTGGTCGTTCTGCCCGTGCACCGCGATCAGCTGCTCGGACAGCTCCGCGAGCACCCCGACCGGCACGGACCGGCCGCCGAGGTGGGCGCGCGAGCGCCCGTCGACGGCGACCGCGCGCAGCGCGATCACGCTGCCGTCCTCGTCCACGTCCGCGCCCGAATCGGCGACGATCCGCTCGGCGCCTTCGACGCCCGAGTAGGTGAACCGCCCCTCGACGAACGCCTTGAGCATTCCCGTCCGGACCTTGGACACCTCGGCGCGGCCCCCGGACAGCAGGTGCAGCCCGGTGACGACCATGGTCTTGCCCGCACCCGTCTCACCGGTCACGACGGTGAAGCCCGCGTGCAGTTCCAGCAGGGCGTCCTCGATGACTCCGAGGCCCTGGATGCGCATCTCGGCCAGCACGCCGCCTACCGTAGCGGCCACCACCGACACTCTGCGCGCCCGCTACCCCGGCGAGTCGCCGATATGTTCGAATAAATCGTTAAGCGGTGGTTAGTCGCAGGGGCGCGCGTGGCGCTCGCGCCAGCTCTTCACCGGCAGCGAGAACTTCTGGACCAGGCGGTCGGTGAACGGGCCGTCCCACAGCCGCACCAGGCGCACCGGGGTCTTGCCGCAGGTCACCCGCACTCGCGCGCCCGGCTCCAGGTCGATCGGCCGGGTCCCGTCGCAGGTCAGGACGGCGGACGAGCCGTCGGGGTCGATCCCGACGGTGATCACCGAGTCGCGGGAGACGACCAGCGGCCGGGCGAACATCGCGTGCGCGTTGCTCGGCACCACCAGCAGCGCCTGGACGTCCGGCCAGATGATCGGGCCGCCCGCCGAGAACGCGTACGCCGTCGAGCCGGTCGGTGTGGCGCACAGCACACCGTCACAGCCGAAGGCGGACACCGGGCGGCCGTCGACCTCGATCAGCGCGTCCAGCACCCGCTCCCGGGTGCTCTTCTCCACGCTCGCTTCGTTGAGCGCCCAGGTGCGGGCGACCTCTTCGCCGTCGTGGGTGACGGTGACGTCGATGGTCATCCGCTCTTCGACCTGGTAGTCGCCGTCGACGACCCGCTGGACGGTGTCGGCCAGCGCGTCCGAGTCGGCCTCGGCGAGGAAGCCGACGCGCCCGAGGTTCACCCCGAGCACGGGCACCCCGGCGGGGCGCGCCAGCTCGGCCGCGCGCAGCAGCGTGCCGTCGCCGCCGAGGACGAAGACCAGCTCGACGCCGTCGGCGGGGTTGTCGTCCGGGTCCACGACGGTGCAGCTCGAGCCCACGCCGTGTTCCTCGGGGTCGATCAGCGCGCAGACGTCGTGCTCGATCACGCGGATCCGGATGCCGGCCTTGGCGAAGCGCGCCGACACCTCGCGGGCGGCTTCGCCCGTCGCGTCGCGATCGGGGTGCACCATCAGGAGTACTTCACGTTCGGTGGTCATGCGGGCCCTTCCTCGACGGCGGTCCGGACGAGCCGCTCGGCCTCAGACCTGTCTACCGCGTCCACAGTGGACTCGGCCACGTGTTCCTTCTTCAGCCACACGAAGTATTCGACGTTCCCGGACGGCCCGGGCAGCGGGCTGGCGGTCACCCCGCGCAGCGCGAGCCCGAGTTTCGCGGCCCCGTCGATGACGGTGAGCACGGACTCGGCGCGCAGTTCCGGGTCGCGGACGACCCCGCCGCTGCCGAGGCGGTCCTTGCCCACCTCGAACTGCGGTTTGACCATCGGCACCAGGTCGGCGCCGTCGCGCGCGCACGCGGTGAGCGCGGGCAGCACGAGCTTGAGCGAGATGAAGCTCAGGTCCCCGACGACAAGGTCGACTTGCCCGCCGAGGTCGTCGGGGGTGAGGTTGCGAACGTTGGTGCGGTCCATGACCACTACACGTTCGTCGGTGCGGATCCGCCAGTCGAGCAGGCCGCGGCCGACGTCGGCGGCAATCACGGTCGCGGCGCCCCCGCGGAGCAGGACGTCGGTGAAGCCGCCCGTGGACGCGCCGGCGTCGAGGCAGCGCTTGCCTTCGACGCTCAGGTCCGTGAACGCTTCCAGCGCACCGAGCAGCTTGTGCGCGCCGCGGGAGGCCCAGCCGGGGTCGTCTTCGTCCCTGACCACGATGGGGGCGTCGGACTCGACGCCGGTGGCGGGTTTGGTCGCGACCATGCCGCGGACGGTGACCTTGCCGCCGGTGATCAGGGCCGACGCCTGTTCCCGCGACCGGGCGAGGCCGCGCCGAACCAGTTCCGCGTCGAGGCGGGCCCGCTTGGGCACGCCGATCAGACCTTGTCGATGCTGGACAGGGCGACCGTCAGCTCGGTGTGCACGGCGTCGAAGCGCTCGACGTGCTCCGCGAGCGGCAGCGCGTCCAGGTCGTCCAGCCCGGCGACGGCTTCGTCGATGCCGGCGCGCGGGTCGGTCTGCTGCGAGAACGAACCGGGCGGCGGGCCCGGGACGGGAAAGGGGTGGTCCTGCACAGTGCAAACGGTATCAGTCAGGACAGTTTCGCCTTGGCGCGCTCGCCGAGTTCGGTGACGCCGGTCTCCCAGGCGGTGTGGCACAGCGCCCGAAGCAGGTCCAGCGCGTCGCCGTCACCCTCCGCGATCAAGGTCTGGTTCTCGACGGTCACGGTCCAGCCCGGCCGCGGTCCGATCCTGAGATCTTCGGCCCGCTCGGTCAGCGCCGTGAGGTCCTTCGCGAGGTAGGTGCCGCGCTCGGCAGGGATCGCCTCGATCAGCTGCTTCGGCGTCGCGACGCCGGACAGGACGACCAGGGAGTCGATACCGGCGGCGACCGCACCGGCGATGTCGGTGTCGAGCCGGTCGCCGACGACCAGCGGCCGTTCCGCGCCCGCCGACCGCGCCGCGGTCTGGAACAGCAGCGGCTGCGGCTTCCCGGCGACCAGCGGTTCGACATCGGTGGCGGTGCGCAGCGCGGCGACCATCGACCCGTTGCCGGGCAGCAGGCCGCGCTCGCTGGGCAGCGTCGCGTCGACGTTGCAGGCGACCCACAGCGCACCGGCGCGGATGGCCAGGCAGGCCTCGGCCAGCGCGGCCCAGGTGTTGTCGGGCGAGTGCCCCTGCACGACGGCCTGGACGCCGTCGCCGTTCTCCCGCACCGGCTCGAGCCCGGCCCCGGCGACTTCGGCGGCGAGCGACTCGGTCCCGACGACGAGGACCTCGGCGCCGGCCTCGAGCCGTTCCTTCAGCAGCTGCACCCCGGCTTGAGCGCTGGTGTGCACCTCATCGGTCCCGGCGGGCATGCCGAGCCCGGTGAGGTGCTCGACGACCTCGTCCGGGGCCTTCGAGGCGTTGTTGGTGACGAACCGGACGGGCGTGCCGTGCTCCCGCGCGGCCCGGACCGTCTCCGGGGCACCCGGGATGACCCGGGTGCCGTGGTAGACGGTCCCGTCGAGGTCGAAGAGGACCGCGTCGTAGGCCGCTAGGAGGGCGTCACTCATCGGTCGCTTCGGTGTCCTTTTCTCCGGCGTTCCCGGTGTTCTCGTTCGACAGGTCGGCGGCCCGCTCGGCGGCGTCGGTCTCGTCCTCGGCGTCGGCCTCGGCGGCGTTGAGGAACCACCGGATGGCCTCGTCCTTGCGCCCGGCGGCCGCGAGGTTGTCGGCGTAGGCGTAGAAGAGGCGAGCGCTCCACGGGTCGCGCTTCTCGGCCTTGAGGTCGTCACCCTGCAGCGAAACGACGGCGGCATCGAGCTGCCCGAGGTCCCGCCGCGCCCCGGCCGCGACGATGGCCAGCTCGACCTGCGTGGCCTTCGCGAGCTTCGTCGTGTCGACCTCCTTCGCGAGGTCGAGGGCCCGCTCGGGCCGCCCGAGCGCCCGCTCGGCGTCGGCGATGATGGCGATGTGCTCGTCCCCCCGCGTCATCCGGCGGACGGCCCGCAGCTCGGAGAGGGCTTCGGACCAGTTGCCGGCGTGGTAGGCGACGAGGCCGAGGGCTTCCCGCACGATGGGCACGCGCGAGGCCTTGGCCTTGGCGTACTTGGCGTGTTCGAGGGCGGCTTCGGGATCGCTGTCGATCAGCCCACCGGCGGCGACGAGGTGCTTCCCGACGGTCTCGGCAAGCCCCTTCGGCAGCGTCCGCAGCTCACGGCGGGCGTCCTCGTCGAGGTCGGAGAACTCGATGTCTTCGGGGAGTTCCGGCGCTTCGAGCAGTTCCTTGGCGAGGGCCTCGTCGTCGAGCGGAGCGCCGACCTTGGGCCGCGGGTCACGCCGGGGCCGGTCCGCCTGGCTGCGGCTGCTGTCGCGGTCGTAGCGCTTGGCGCCGCCGGTGCGTTCGCCGCGCTCGCCACGGTCACCACGGTCGTCGTCGCGGCGCTGGTAGGTGCCGCGCTCGTTGCTCCCACGGTTCTGGTCGTCGTCTCGCCGCTGGTAGCTGCCACGAGACTGCTGGTCGTCGCGGCGCGGCTGGCTGCTACGGGAATCGTCGCGACGGTCACTGCCGCCGCGGCTGCGGTCGTCCGAGCGGGAGCCGCCGGTCCGGTCATCGCGGCGCTGGTAGCCGCCACGGGAGTCCTCGCGGCGGTCGTTGCCGGCGCGGCCACGGTCGTCCGAGCGGAAGCCGCTCGAGCGCGAACCACGGTCGTCGTCACGGCGCTGGTAGCTGCCGCGCTCGCCACGCGAATCGTCCCGGCGGAAACCACCCGTCTGGGGACCGCGGTCGTCGTCGCGCCGCTGGTAACCACCGCGCGAGTCATCGCGACGGTCGTTGCCGCCACGCCCACGGTCGTCCGAGCGGTAGCCACCGGTGCGCGAACCACGGTCGTCGTCACGACGGTCGTTGCCGCCGCGGCCACGGTCGTCGGACCGGAAGCCACCGGGGCGAGAGCCACGGTCGTCGCGGCGGTCGCTGCCACCGCGCCCACGGTCGTCCGAGCGGAAGCCGCCCGGCCGCGAACCACGGTCGTCATCACGGCGGTCGCTCCCACCGCGCCCACGGTCGTCCGAGCGGTAGCCACCGGTGCGCGAACCACGGTCGTCATCGCGACGGTTGTACCCGCCACGGTCGTCGGACCGGAATCCGCCCGGGCGAGAGCCGCGGTCGCTGCCACCTCGGCCGCGGTCGTCCGAGCGGAAGCCGCCCGGGCGGGACGCGCGGTCTTCGTCGCGGCGGTTGCTGTCCCAGCGGGGCTTGCGGTCGCCGTAGGAGGACTTGCCCTGGGGCCGGCCGCCGCGGTCGTCGAAGCTGCGGCCCGGGTTGTCGCTGCGGGTGCCGGCGCGGCTGTTGCCCCGGTCCTCGTAGCGGCCACCCGAACGGCCGGCGCCACGGTCTTCGTAGCGGCCACCGCCCGGCCGGCCGCCGGTGTCACGGGCGCCGCCACGGCGGTCGTCGCGGTCGCCGGTACGGCTCTGACCTGCGTATCCTCCGCGCTGGTCGCGGTCGCGGGGACCGTCGCCGCCGCGGAAGGGCTTGCCGCCACCGCGGACACCGTGGTCGTCACGGCGCGGGCGCCCCTGGTAGCCACTGTCGCGGCCGCCGCGGTCCTGCCGCGCACCGCCTTGGGTCTTCCGGGGTCCGTCCGACCGGCCCCGGGAGCTTTCGTCCCGGCGTGCCGACCGGCCGGACCCATCATCGCTTGAGTCTCGTCGACCGAACTCGGACACCTGGCCTCCTGCCATGGAAAAAATCTTGTTCTGGACATACGCGTACGGCCCGCTAGGGCAGCCAACTGGCTATCCTAACGGGCCGTACGGAAGGTAAGTTCGGCGGTGTCCTACTCTCCCACAACCCTTCGGTTGCAGTACCATCGGCCCTGTCAGGCTTAGCTTCCGGGTTCGGAATGGGACCGGGCGTTTCCCTGACGCTATAACCACCGAAACACTACGAAACAACACACACATTCCCGTGGTGGTGTTTCAGAGCTGTAGAGTGGATGCGTAACATCTTCGTAGGCAAGTCCTCGGCCTATTAGTACCAGTCAACTCGACAACACATTACTGTG
>NZ_JBFBBT010000047.1:0-16072 GCF_040682815.1 Amycolatopsis sp. NPDC051102 | reverse complement strand
GGTGAGGCGAGTTAGAACTCGCCTCACCACTCACGACCGCGGCGGCAGACCTAGTCCTCGTAGGTGAGGTTCTTGCCGTTCGACGGGTCGAACAGCTTGATCTTGTCCGCGTCGTACCAGACCTCGAGGTCGGCGTTCTCCTTCGCCGACGACTCGGCCGAGAGACGGGCGACGATCTGGGACTCCGCGCCCGGGACGTCGGACGAACCGCTGTCCGCGGCCAGCTCCGCCAGTTCCTCGGACGTCGCCGTTTCGCCCTCCACCGTGAAGTGGGCGAACTTCTCCGACCCCATCGACTCGAGCACGTCGATGTGCGCGGTGAAGGAGGCGCCGCCCGCCTTCTGACCGGCCTCCACCAGCGCCGCGTCCTCGAAGTGCTCCGGCCGGATGCCGACGATGAGGTCGCGGGGCGCGTTCGCCCGCTCCACCAGCTGCCGGACGCGGTCGGTCAGCGGCGTCGTGCCCAGCGCACTCCGCAGCTCGTTGTTCTCCAGCGTCGCCGGGACGAAGTTCATCGACGGCGAGCCGATAAACCCGGCCACGAACAGGTTCGCCGGGTTGTCGTAGAGGAACTGCGGCGAACCGATCTGCTGCACGTACCCGGCCCGCAGCACCACGACCCGGTCGCCCAGCGTCATGGCCTCGGTCTGGTCGTGCGTCACGTACAGCGTCGTCGTGCCGAGCTGCTTCTGGATCTTCGACACCGACGTCCGCATCTGGCCGCGCAGCTTGGCGTCCAGGTTGGACAGCGGCTCGTCCATCAGGAACGCCTTCGGGTTCCGGACGATCGCCCGGCCCATCGCGACGCGCTGGCGCTGGCCACCGGAGAGGTTGGCCGGCTTGCGGTCCAGGTGCGCGGTCAGGTCGAGGATCGTCGCCGCCTCCTCCACCTTCGCCCGCACGATCTTGTCGTCGACCTTGGCCAGCCGCAGCGGGAAGGCCATGTTCTCCCGGACGCTCATGTGCGGGTAGAGCGCGTAGGACTGGAACACCATCGCGATGTCCCGGTCCTTCGGCGCCTTCTCGTTGACGCGCTGGCCGTCGATCCGCAGTTCGCCGGAGGAGATGTCCTCCAGGCCGGCCACCATGTTCAGCGTCGTCGACTTCCCGCAGCCCGACGGGCCGACCAGGATGATGAACTCGCCGTCGGCGATGGTGATGTCCACTTCGGACACGGCGAGCGCGCCGTCGGGGTACTTCTTCGACACCTTGTCGAGGACGATTTCTGCCATGACTACCCCTTCACCGCACCGGAGGTCAGCCCCGCCACGATGCGACGCTGGAAGAACAACACGAACACAATGATCGGGATGGTGATCACGACCGCGGCCGCGCTCACCTGCCCGGTCGGGTCCTCGAACTGCGAGGACCCGGTGAAGAACGACAGCGCCGCCGGCACCGTGCGCGACGCCGTGGTCGACGTCAGCGAGATGGCGAACAGGAAGTCGTTCCAGCAGAAGATGAACACCAGGATCGCGGTGGTGAACACCCCCGGCGCGGCCAGCGGCGCGATCACCTTCCGGAACGCCTGCGCCGGGGTGGCGCCGTCCATCTTCGCCGCCTTTTCCAGCTCCCACGGGATTTCCCGGAAGAACGCCGACAGCGTGTAGATCGACAGCGGCAGCGCGAACGTGATGTAGGGCAGGATCAGGCCCGGCCACGTGTCGAACAGCCCGATGTTCCGTTCGATGTTGAACAGCGGCGTCACCAGCGACACCTGCGGGAACATCGCGATCAGCAGCGACAGCCCGACGAGGACCTGCTTGCCGGGGAAGTCTAGCCGGGCGACCGCGTACGCGGCCATCGTGCCCAGCACCACCGCGATCACGGTCGAGATGATCGCGATGCCGATCGAGTTGACCAGCGCCAGCAGGAACTCCGACGTCTGGAAGATGTCCGCGTAGTTCTGCCAGGTCCACGACTGCGGGATGAACGACCCGTCGGTGATCGTGTCCTTGGTCTTGAACGACAGCGAGACGACCCAGAGCACCGGCACCAGCGCGAACACCAGCACGAGGATGTCGACCAGGCCCCACCTGACTTTGCGGCCCGTCGTGACGGTTCCCATCGTCATCAGCGCTTACCCCCGTTGTCCGAACCCGGTGCGGCCGTGCCGAACACCTTGATGAAGATGAACGCGATGATCGCCACCGTGATGAAGATCAGCACCGCCATCGTCGATCCGATGCCGAGGTTGAGGCCCTTGACGAGGTTGTCGTAGGTCTGCATCGACACCGAACCGGTGTCCTGCGCGCCGTTGGTGAGCACGTAGATGTTGTCGAAGATGCGGAACGCGTCGAGCGTGCGGAACAGCAGCGCCACCAGGATGGCCGGCTTCATCACCGGCAGCATCACCTTCGTGAACCGCTGCCACGCGCTCGCGCCGTCCATCGCCGCGGCCTTGAGCAAGTCGTCAGGGACCAGCGCCAGGCCGGCCATCAGCAGCAGCGCCATGAACGGCGTGGTCTTCCACACCTCGGCGCCGATGATGATGAACAGCGACGGCCACCGGTCGGTGAGCGGGGCCGCGTCCGAGGCCAGCATGTTCGCCAGGTAGCCGGTCTTCGGCGTCCACGCGTAGTACCACGAGAACGCCGCGACGACCGTGACGATGCCGTACGGGATCAGCGCGACGGTGCGGACCAGGCCGCGGCCGACGAGCGTCCGGTGCATGATCAGCGCCAGCGCCATGCCGAGCACGAACTCGATGGCCACCGACACCACGGTGAGGAACATCGTGGTGCCGAACGCCGTCCACCAGTACGAACTGGACAGCACGGCGCCGTAGTTGTCGAAGCCGATGAACTGCTGCTGCGCCGGGAACCGCAGGTCGTACCGCTGCAGCGACAGCCAGAACGAGTAGATGATCGGGTAGCCGGTGACCGCGATCATCACGATGAACGCGGGCGCGCACAGCCACAACCCGAGCCGCCGCTCGGCCCGTTTCCCTTCGGAGAGGGCGGGTTTGCCCACCTTGTGGGACGTCGCCTCCCCGGCGACGGTGGCCCCGGTGGTTTCGGCCGGGGTCGAGTCCTGGACGGTCACGGGATCACTCCCTTCGACTGGAGCGCGTCACCGAGCTGCTCGCGCAGCTTGGCCGCGGTGGCTTGCGGGTCGATGTCCGACGGCGGCGAAAGCACCTTCGACATGACCGTCGAAGCGTTCTGGTACGCCGGGGTCAGCGGACGGACCGCGGCGGTCTTGAGCGCGGCGAGGATCGCCTCGCGCATCGGGTACTGGATCGCCATGTTCGGGTTGTCGGCCGAAGCCGGCTTGCCCGGGTCGAGCGGGACGTCGTTGTGGTACACCGATTCGATGCTCGGCGGCACGCCGTCGTTGATCGCGGAGATCTTCTGGCTTTCCGGGCTGCGCAGGCACAGCGCTGCCTCGAACGCCTCCGGCTTGTGCTGCGAATAGGTGCTCACCGCCAGGTCGAACCCGCCGATGGTGGTCCGCGCGGGCATCCCGGCCTGCGCCGCCGGGTAGACCGCCCACTTGAAGTGCGCGAGGTCCGCCTTCTTGTCCTTGGCGTAGGCGGCGTAGACGTAGGGCCAGTTGAGCTGGAAGGCGGCCTGGCCGCGCTGGAACGCCTGCCGGATGTCGTCTTCCTTCATGTTGCTCAGCGACGGGTCGGTGAGCCCCGACGTCGAGACCTTCTTGAGCAGCTCCAGCGCCTTCACGGCGCCGTCGTCCATCACCACGGACTTGCCGTCGTCGGACAGGATGTGCCCGCCCATCGACGCGACCAAGGTGTTGTAGAAGACGACCAGGCCTTCGTACTGCGCGCCGGTGAACACGATCTCGTAGGGCTTGCCCCGTTGCTTGAGCTCCTGGGACTCCTGCATCATCTCGTCCCACGTCGCCGGCGGCTTCGGCGTGACCCGGTCGTCGTACCAGAGCAGCTGGACGTTGGTGTTCTTCGTGGCCGCGTACAGCTTCCCGTTGTGGGTCGCGGTGTCCAGCGGTCCCTGCAGGACGCCCTGCGACGCCTCGGTCTTGTTCTGGCCGGTCCACTCCTCGGCCCAGCCGGCCTCGGCGAACTCCGACACCCACGTGACGTCGAGGCCCAGGATGTCCATGGCGGTGTCGCCGGCGGCCAGCCGGCGCGCCATCTGCAGCCGCTGGTCGTCCGCCCCGCGCGGCAGCTTGTTGTAGACGATTTCGTACTTCCCGGCCGCCTTCACGTTGCAGGCGTCGACGACTTTCTGGAAGTTGTCCTCGGGCGACATGTAGATGTTGATCTTCAGTCCGGAACTCGTCCCGCACCCGGCCAGCATGCCGGTCACCAATGCCCCTGCCCCCAGCAGGACTGCGGTGCGGCCGGGCGAGCGTCCCCGTTTGCCCGCGCCGATCCTCTTCCCCATAAGGCCTCCTCACCCGCGTGCACGCCGGTTACCGCGGGACCCGGCGGGCACCGCGACGCGATGAAGGCGAAACCGCGCCAGCACCCCGACGTGCTAGTGCTCGGGCCGCCGCGCTGGTTGGGCGAGGCCGCCCGACTGGTGTCGGTCAACTTATGCCGGGCGATCACACCCCGCAAGCAGTATCGGTAACGATTCAGCCCACCGCGCACCGAATCGTGATTCTTCCCTGGTAAGAGCGGGGTTTTCTAGGGGTTGGCAGACGGCGGTTTAAGGGCCAGTTTGGCCAGCAGTTCCCGGCCCTGCTCGGCCGAGCGCGGCTGGCACAGGACGTCGTAGCGGCCGGCGACGAGCTGGCTCGCCGAGGAGAAGTCGCGGCGGCCCCGGGACATGCTGTACCCGATCGCGGCGAACATCAGCCCGGACAGCACCCCGAGCACCAGCCCGGTCAGCACCTGCAACGCGAAGCCCTGGTTGACGAACAACCCCAGCAGCAGCCCCGCGAACAGGCCGAACCACGCGCCGGACACCGCGCCGGTGCCCAGCACGCGGCCCCAGCTGAGCCGCCCGATCACGCGCTCGACGAGCATCAGGTCGACGCCGACGATCGTGACGTCGCCGACGGCGAATTCGTTCTCGGCGAGGAAGTCGACCGCCTTCTGCGCCTCGCCGTAGGTCGCGTACGACCCGATCGGCCAGCCGGTCGGCGGAGTCGGCAGCCGCGGCAGCCCACCGGGCGCCCGGCCCCCGCCAAAGGGACTACTCACCATCATCACCTGCGCACTCGTGGGTCCTGGGTGTCCATCTTGTCAAGAACACCCGGACCGTGCGAGCCGCTTACCCCGAAAGGCCGGGCGGCCGTTTGTCGACAGGGCGACAAACAGCGCGGGCACTTTCACGTGAAAGTGCCCTTCAGGAGCGCGACTTGTACTCCCGCAGCAGGCCACGGCTGATGATCGTCTTCTGGATTTCGCTCGTGCCCTCGCCGATGAGCAGGAACGGCGCCTCGCGCATGAGCCGCTCGATCTCGTACTCCTTGGAGTAGCCGTAACCGCCGTGGATCCGGAACGCGTCCTGCGTGACCTCCGCGCAGTACTCCGAAGCGATCAGCTTCGCCATCCCGGCCTCGACGTCGTTGCGGGCGCCGGAGTCCTTGAGCCGGGCCGCGTTCACCATCATCAGGTGCGCCGCCTCGACCTTGGTCGCCATCTCGGCCAGCTTGAACGCGACGGCCTGGTGCTCGGCGATCGCCTTGCCGAACGTCTTGCGCTGCTGGGCGTACTCCACCGCGAGCTCGAACGCCCGGATCGCGATGCCGCAGGCGCGCGCGGCGACGTTCACGCGGCCGACCTCGACACCGTCCATCATGTACGCGAAGCCCTTGCCCGGCGCTTCGCCGAGCACCATGTCGGCGCCGATCTTGTAGCCGTCGAAGACCGCTTCGGTCGTGTCGACACCCTTGTAGCCCATCTTGTCGATCTTGCCGGGAATGGTGAGCCCGGGCGCCACCTCGCCGAAGCCCTCCGGCTTCTCGACCAGGAACGTCGTCAGGTTCTGGTGGGGCTTCTCCGCGCCTTCGTCGGTCTTCACCAGCAGCGCGATCAGGTTGGACGAGCCGCCGTTGGTCAGCCACATCTTCGAGCCGTCGATGACGTAGCCGTCATCGGTCTTCTTCGCCTTGGTCTTGATCGCGGCGACGTCCGAGCCGAGGTCGGGCTCCGACATCGAGAACGAGCCGCGGACCTCGCCGGTGGCCATCCGCGGCAGGAAGTGCTGCTTCTGCGCGTCCGTGCCGTGGCGGGAGATCATGTGCGCGACGATGAAGTGGGTGTTGATCACGCCGGACACGCTCATCCAGCCGCGCGCGATCTCCTCGACGACCAGCGCGTAGGTCAGCAGCGACTCGCCGAGCCCGCCGTACTCCTCCGGGATGGTGATCCCGAACAGGCCCATCTCCTTCATGCCCTCGACGATGTCGGCGGGGTAGGTGTCGGCGTGCTCGAGCTCCTGCGCGTGCGGGATGACCTCCTTGTCCACGAACTGGCGGACGGTCGCGAGGATCTCCGACTGCACGTCGGTCAGGCCGGCGGTCTGGGCGAGACGGGCCATCACGGCTCCCTTTCCGGATACGACGCCGCTCCCGGCGCTGGGTTACCGGTGAGTATGACCCGAAACGCCCGGCGCTGCTATGAGGGCGCTCACGCTCCGGTGAACCGCCGGGCCCGGCCGGCCCGGGCCGCCCCCGGCTAACGTGGTCCCCACACGCACGAGGGGACCCGCCATGACCGACCCGTCCGGGGACAAGGACCGCCCGGCCGCCGACCCGACCGTGGCCTACGACCCGCCACCGGCCGCGGAGGCAGCGTCCTACGAGCCGGAGAAGTACGACCCGCCGGCCGGTGACGCCACCGTCGCCGAAGAGCCCGCCCCGGAGACGACCGCGGCCGCGAAACAGCCGGCCGGCGCGTACGAAACCCCAGTCGCGGAGCAGCCCGGCCATCTGCCGCCCGGCGCGTACGAAACTCCCGCCGCCTACATCCCTGGCACGCCGTACGCGCCCCCGGGACAACCGATCCCGCAGGGCTATCAGCAGCCGTACCAGCCGGCCTACGGACAGCCGTACGCGCAGCCCATGCCGTACGGGCAGCCCTACGCCGTGCCGCAGCGCGGGCAGGACAACGCGCTGGCGATCGGCGCCCTGGTGTGCTCGATCCTCGGCTTCTGCTCCGGGATCTCCGCGATCGCCGGGCTCGTCATGGGCCACATCGCGCTGAGCAAGACGAACCGCGGCGAAGCGGGCGGCCGCGGCCTGGCCACGGCCGCCGTGATCGTCGGCTACGTCGTCATCGCGCTCTGGGTCGGCTTCTTCACCACCCTGATCATCCTGGGCGCCAACGGCACTCTCCCCAGCTAGTCCGCCGGCAGCACCGCGTCGCCCGGGCTGCGCGGAGACGGCGTCGCGTGGCCGTTCACCTCCGGGTTCGGCTCGGCCGGCGGTTCCACCGCCGGTTGTCCGACCGCCGGCGGTGCGGGCGCCGGGGCGGCCTTCGGCGTCTGCGCGTCGAGGAAGCGCAGCAGCTCCACCGGGAACGGCAGCACCAGCGTCGAGTTCTTCTCCGACGACACCTGCACGACGGTCTCCAGCAGCCGCAGCTGCAGCGCCGCCGGGGTGTCGGCCATCTGCGCGGCCGCCTGCGAGAGCTTGTACGACGCCTGCAGCTCACCGTCGGCGGAGATGACGCGTGCGCGCCGTTCCCGCTCCGCCTCGGCCTGCCGCGACATCGAGCGCTTCATCGCCTCCGGCAGCGCGACGTCCTTGATCTCGACGCGGTCGATGTGGATGCCCCAGTCCAGCGCCGGGCTGTCGATCATCAGCTCCAGGCCCTCGTTGAGACGCTCGCGGTTGGAGAGCAGGTCGTCGAGGTCGCTCTTGCCGATGATCGAACGCAGCGACGTCTGCGCGACCTGGCCGACCGCCGACCGGTAGTCCTGGACGTTGACCGCCGCGACGATCGGGTCGATGACCTTGAAATAGACGACCGCGTCGACCCGGACCGTGACGTTGTCGCGGGTGATGCCGTCCTGGGCCGGCACCGGCATGGTCACGATCTGCATGTTGACCTTCTGGATCCGGTCCGCGAACGGCATGAGCACCGCCAGGCCCGGTTCCCGCACGGTCGGCCGCACCCGGCCGAACCGGAAGACGAGTCCGCGTTCGTACTGCTTCACCACCCGCACGCTCGACGCGAGCCAGGCCCCGCCCGCGATGACGACGGCGCTGAGGATCTCCACCACCATGGCTGCTCCCGGGGTTAAGTTTTCCCCTGAAATCCCAGCGTACGCCCGCCGGGAAGCTGACGAAACGCGCTGGACGCGGCTGCCAGGCTGACGGGGTGACCGAGTTCCGGATTCCCCCGCTGTTCGCCGCCCGCGCGCCCCGGGTGCTCGGCGACGGCGCCGTCGCGTGGCTGGCGGCCCTGCCGGACCTCGCCGCCGGGTACGCCCGCAAGTGGGGCCTGACGTTCGAGGGCGAGGCGATGCACGGCTACGTCGGCGTGGTCCAGCCCGCGCGCCTGCCCGACGGCACGCCGGTGGTGCTGAAGCTGGGCTGGCGGGACGCGGAGTCGGCCGACGAGCCGCTCGCACTGTCCACATGGGCCGGTCGGGGTGCGGTGCTGCTGCTGGCCGCCGCGCCGGCCGACGGCGTCCTGCTGCTCGAACGGCTCGACGCCCGGCGCACCCTCGACGACCTCCCGCTGCGCTCGGCGATCCCGCTCATCGGTGGCCTGGCGCGGCGGCTCGCCGTCCCCGCGCCCGCGTCGATGCGCCGGCACCTGCGTGCCGAAGCGGCGCGGTTGACCGAAGAACTCCCCCGTCGCTGGGCGGAACTCGGCGAACCGTTCGACAAGCGGCTGGTCGCCGACGCCGTCGCGATCTGCCGCGAACTCGGGCCGTCGGCGGGTGAACTGCTGGTGAACGAGGACCTGCACTTCCAGAACGTGCTGGCCGGCACGCGCGAGCCGTGGCTGGTGATCGACCCGAAGCCGCTGGCCGGCGACCTCGAGTGGGGCGTCGTCCCGCTGTTCTGGAACCGCTTCACCGAGTCCACACTGGACGAACGGTTCGCGCTGATCGTCGCCTCTCAGGAACTGGACGCCGCGAAAGCACGGGCGTGGACGCTCGTGCGGGCCGTGCAGAACTGGATCTGGATGCTCGAGGAGTACACGGAGTCCGGCGAGGACAGCGACGACCCGGCCTTTCTCACAGTGCCGGAAATCGCTACCTGGGCGGCCAGCCGATAGTGTCACCGGCATGGCCGGGGTCAACAGGGTTTTCGCAGCTCAGCTGTCCGGGTTGCCGGTATTCGGCCCGGACGGCGAGTCGATCGGCCGGGTCCGCGACCTGGTGGCCGGGCTGCGGCTGGACGCCCAGCCGCCGCGGATCCTCGGCCTGGTCGTCGAACTGACCACGCGGCGGCGCGTCTTCGTCCCGATGCTGCGGGTCACCTCGATCGAGCCGACCGCCGTGACGCTCGCCACCGGCTCGGTCAACATGCGCCAGTTCAACCAGCGGCCCAACGAGGTCCTGGTGCTCGGCCAGCTGCTGGACGCGCACGCGTCGCTGGCCGGGTCCGGCACCCGGATCACCGTCGTCGACGCCGGGATGGAGCCGACCCGCACCCGCGACTGGGTGCTGGCGAAGCTCGCCATCCGGGAGCGGCGGGTCGGGCTGGGCCGCCGCCGGTCGGCGATGCAGGTGCTGCCGTGGTCGGAGGTGGCCGGGCTCGGCCTGAGCGACCTCGCCGTCCAGCCCCAGGGCGCCGGCCAGCTGCTCATGCTGTTCGACACCATGCGCCCGGCGGACATCGCCGCAACCGTGCGCGACCTGCCGCTGAAGCGGCGCCACGAGGTCGCCGACGCGATGGACGACGAGCGCCTCGCCGACGTCATCGAGGAACTGCCGGACGACGACCAGAAGGAGCTGCTGGCCTACCTGGCCGAGGAGCGCGCGGCCGACGTCCTCGAGGCGATGAACCCCGACGACGCCGCCGACCTGCTGGCCGAACTCGCACCGGCCGAGCAGAGCCGGCTGCTGGAGCTGATGGAGCCGGAAGAGTCGGCGCCGGTCCGGCGGCTGCTGGAGTACTCGTCGGACACCGCGGGCGGCCTGATGACGCCGGAGCCGGTGGTGCTGACGCCGGACACGACGATCGCGGAGGCCCTCGCGCACATCCGCAACGCCGAGCTGCCGCCCGCGCTGGCCAGCATGGTGTTCGTCTGCCGCCCGCCGACAGCGACGCCGACCGGGCGTTACGTCGGCGTCGTGCACTTCCAGCGGCTGCTGCGGGAGCCGCCGGCGGAGCTGGTCGCCAGCGCCGTCGACACCGGCCTGCCACCGCTGAAACCGGGCGCGTCGCTGGCCGAGGTCACGCGCTACTTCGCGGCCTACAACCTGACCTGCGGGCCGGTCATCGACGCCGAGGACCACCTGATCGGCGCGGTCACCGTCGACGACGTCCTCGACCACCTGCTGCCCGAGGACTGGCGGGAGACCGGGCTGCACGACACCTTGGAGGAAGACCGTGCCTGAGCTGACTTCGGGACGGCGGCTGGACCAGCCCCGCGGCCAGAACCGGTTCAGGCTGAACATCGACCCCGACACGTTCGGCCGGCTGTCCGAGCGCCTGGCGCGTTTCCTGGGCACCGGGAAGTACCTGTTCTGGCAGACGCTGATCGTGATCGTCTGGGTGGTGCTGAACATCACGGCGGTGTCGCTGCAGTGGGACCCGTACCCGTTCATCCTGCTCAACCTGGCCTTTTCGACGCAGGCGGCGTACGCGGCCCCGTTGATCCTGCTGGCGCAGAACCGCCAGGACGACCGCGACCGCGTCTCCCTGGACGAGGACCGCAACCGGGCGGCCCAGACGAAGGCGGACACGGAGTACCTGGCCCGGGAGCTGGCGGCGCTGCGGCTGGCGATCGGCGAAGTGGCGACGCGCGACTACCTGCGCAGCGAGCTCGACCGGCTCCGCGAGGACCTGTCCATCCAGCCCAGGAAGTCCCGCAGCTCTACTGGCTCGTAACATGGGGTGGGTGACCAGCACCCAGCAGCTCCCCAGCGTCGACGACGTCCGCAGCGCGCTGAAGAGCGTGCAAGACCCGGAGATCCGGAAACCCATCACGGACCTGGGGATGGTCAAGGACGTGGTCGTCGGCGACGACGGCGTCGTGACGGTCGGGATCTACCTGACGGTGGCGGGCTGTCCCCTCAAGGCGACACTGACCAACGACACGCGCGAGGCGGTCTCGAAGCTGCCCGGCGTGGTCGACGTCCGGGTCGAGCTGGACGTGATGAGCGACGAGCAGCGGTCGGAGCTGCGGAAGAGCCTGCGCGGCGACGCGGCGGAGCCGGTGATCCCGTTCGCCCAGCCGGGCTCGATGACGCGGGTGTACTGCGTGGCCTCGGGCAAGGGCGGCGTGGGCAAGTCGTCGGTGACGGTGAACCTGGCGGCGTCGATGGCCGCGCGCGGCCTGTCGGTGGGCGTGGTGGACGCGGACATCTACGGCCACTCGATCCCCCGCATGCTGGGTGCGCGCGAGAAGCCGACGAAGGTCGACACGATGATCATGCCGCCGCAGTCCCACGGCGTGAAGGTGATCTCGATCGGCATGTTCACCCCGGGCAACACCCCGGTGGTCTGGCGCGGCCCGATGCTGCACCGGGCCCTGCAGCAGTTCCTGGCGGACGTGTTCTGGGGCGACCTGGACATCCTGCTGCTGGACCTCCCCCCGGGCACGGGCGACATCGCGATCTCGGTGGCCCAGCTGATCCCCAACGCGGAGATCCTGGTGGTGACAACCCCCCAGCAGGCGGCGGCCGAGGTGGCGGAGCGGGCGGGTGCGATCGCGCTGCAGACCCGCCAGCGCGTGGCCGGGGTCATCGAGAACATGTCATGGCTGGAGCAGCCGGACGGCTCCCGGCTGGAGCTGTTCGGCTCCGGCGGCGGCCAGACGGTGGCCGAGTCGCTGTCGAAGTCGATCGGCTCCGAGGTACCGCTCCTGGGCCAGGTACCGATGGACCCGAGGGTGGTCACCCAGGGCGACGCGGGCACGCCGATCGTGCTGTCGGAGCCGGAGGCCCCGGCGTCCGTGGTGCTGAACGACGTGGCGAAGAAGCTGTCAGTCCGGGCACGCGGCTTGGCGGGGATGATGCTGAACGTGACCCCGGCGGGGCGCTGAGGCTTGGAGTTGGGCTCGGCCCTTCTCCATGCGTCTGCTGTAACGCCTCTGGCGGTTTCTGCGGGGTGGCGACTTCGCTGGTCCGTGCAGGCTGGTCGTGAAAACCGGGCGGGCGCAACGGGCTCCGGCCCCGGCTGGCGAGCCATCCCGCTGAGTCGCGTCAGCTGAGACCCCGGTCGCGGCCCTCGTAAGCCGTCACGCGCCCTGTGGGCCCCTCCGCCCACCCCCGGAAACTCCGCCGCCCTCGGCGGTTTCTAGGGGTGGTTGCAACACCTGAGTGTCCAGGAGTTGCTTCGTGTCCAGACGGGATCGGGATCGGGTCCCGCGGGATGTGGGATCTATCAGCCGCACGCCACCCATGAACTGGCGGCCGGTTGCCGGCCTCGGCCGAAGACCAGCAAACTGGCAGCGGACGCAGCGTTACGGGCGAGCGTCCAGGATGGGCTGGATACGCGGTGGAGTCCGCAGCAGATCACCCGCCGGCTCCGCCGCGACTATCCCGACCGGCTGGGAGTGGCATGTGAGCTGCTGCGAACCGTCTACCAGGCGTTGTATGTGCAGGCCCGGGGTGGGTTGCGGCGGGAGGTCGCTGACCGGGCAGTGCCCGGCCACTGGGAAGGCGACCTGATAATGGGCGCCCACAACCGCACGGCAATCGGGATCCCGGTGGAACGGTCCACCCGGTATGTGATGCTGCTGCACCTGTCCGCCGGCTACACGCCGAGCCTGGTCCGGGACGCCCTCACCACCAAGATCGCCTCTTTGCCTGAGCAGCTGCGCCGATCGCCGACCTGGGACCAGGGCAGTGAGATGCACCTGCACATCCAGGTCACCCAGGCCACGAACATGCCGGTCTACTTCTGCGACCCGCACACCCCCGGCAACGCGGCTCCAACGAGAACACCAACGGCCTGCTGCGGCAGTACTTCCCCAAACACACCAACCTGAGCGTTCACACCGCCGAGCACCTGAACGCCGTCGCGGCCGAACTCAACGACCGGCCCCGAATGACCCTCAACTGGGACAGCCCCGCCGAACGCATGACACAGTTACTCACCACCCACAACCAGCAGCAGTGTTGCAACGACCGCTAGAAACCGCCCCTTGGGGGGCGTCCCCAAGTCCAGTCTACCGAGGCCACCCGACGAAGAGCCGGAAACGGCGGCCGGGCGGCCGGCTTGTCCACATCACGGCCGGGCTGTGGACGGCCGGTAGGCGTAGTGGATGAGCCCCGGGTGCAGCTTCCCCACCCGGTCGTAGAGCGCCCGCGCCGGCGCGTCCTCCAGCGTGTTCCAGTAGAGGCTCGGGAAACCCTGCTCCTCCGCGTCCCGGGCCACCCACTCGATCATCGCCGTCGCGACGCCCTGCCGGCGAACCGCAGCGTCCACGAACAAGTCCGCCAGGTAGCACTTCCCCGCGTACCAGACGCTCGCGTGGAACAGGTAGTGCGCGACGCCCACCAGCTCGCCGTCCAGGCGGGCGGCGATGCCGCGGATCCGGTCGTCGTCGAGCAGGCGGCGCCAGGTCCGCTCGTAGGCGTCGTCACTGCGTTCGACGTCGAAGTACGCGTCCTTGCCCCGGGCCAGGACTTCCCATCGGGCGCGGTCAGGTTCGGTGAGGAAGCTGATCGAGAGCAAGCTACGTGGCGTCCGGGTCGATCGGCGGGCGCTCGCCCGGCTTGAGCGGCTCGGGCGCGGACTGCGTCTGGCCGACCGGGTGGCCGTTCGAGCCGTTGGTCCCGTTCGTGCCGTTGGTCCCGCCCAGGTTCGGGCTGCCGTTCGTGATGCCCTTCAAGCCGAGGGGATCCGCGTCGCCGTCGAAGAGGTGCTGCGTCACCACCCGTTTCGGGTCGAAGTTCCGCAGTCCGCGCAGGTCTTCCAGCGGCTTGCGCAGCTGGTCGAACTCCGGGCCCATCTCCTCGCGGAGCTGCTCCCTCGCGCCCGTGGCGAACTCGCGGACCTTGCGCACGCTCTTCGCGAGCCAGGACGCCGCCTCCGGCAGCCGTTCCGGGCCGAGGATGAAGAGACCGGCGATGATGAGGACGAGGATTTCCCCCCATCCGACACTGTCGAACACCCGTCTACCTCCGCTCGGAACCTACCCGCCCAGGGTACCCGCCCCCTGCCGCGCTGCGGCAGGCCGAACGCGGGAACTCAGTCGGAAGCCAGGGTTACGTCCACGACGAAGCTCGCGCCGTCGCGCGCGAGCGACACCGGGACCACTTCGCCGACGTCGTGCGCGCGGACCGCGACCGTCAGTTCCGCGGAGTCGCGCACGAGCCGGTTGCCGATCTTCGTGATCACGTCGCCCTCCTTGATGCCCGCGTTCGCGGCCGGGCCGCCGGGCGCGACGTTCTTCACCTGGGCGCCCATCGTGGACGAGCCCGCGACCGTCGACGACGCGTTGATGCCGATGTCGGCGTGCTGCACCTTGCCGTCCTTGATCAGCGCCTTCGCGATCTTGATCGCGTAGTCGCTCGGGATGGCGAAGCCGATGCCGATGCTGCCGCCGTCCGCGCCGGCGGACCGGATCGACGAGTTGATCCCGACCAGCGCACCGGTCGAGTCGACGAGCGCGCCGCCCGAGTTGCCGTGGTTGATCGCGGCGTCGGTCTGGATGGCCTCGTAGGTGACCGGCGGGGCGCCGTTGTCGCCGCCGGCGGTGATCGGCCGGTTCAGCGCGCTGACGATGCCGGCGGTCACCGAGTTCTGCAGCGCCAGCGGCGAGCCGATCGCCATCACGGTGTCGCCGACCTGCAGGTCCGCGGACTTGCCGACCTGCAGCACGGTCGGGTTGGTGACGTTCACCTTCACGACGGCGAGGTCGGTCTTCTGATCGCCGCCGACGAGCTTGGCTTCGGTGCGGGTGCCGTCGATGAAGACGGCGGTGATCTTGACGCCCGGGTCCGCGGCGGCGGAGGAGATGACGTGCTCGTTGGTGAGGACGTAGCCCTGCGGGTCGATCATGACGCCGGAGCCCTGCTCACCGGATTCGGCGCCGGGCTTGAACACCTCGAGCGAGACGACGGCGGGCGCGACGCGCTTGGCGATCTCGGCGACCGAACCGGCGGGCCGTTCCTTGCCCGCTTCGGCTTCGGAGATGGTGGCGGAGCCGGTGAGCTCGTTGCCGGTGTCGCCGACCCACCAGCCGACGAAGCCGCCGGCCGCCCCGACGAGCAGCGCGACGATTCCGAGCAGGACGAGCGCCTTCGGCTGCACGCGCCGCCCGAAGAGCACCTCGGGCAGGCTGAGCAGCGCCCCGGGCGGCCGTTTGACGGGCTTCTCGTCGTCCTCGGCGGGCACGGCGGGCCCGGAGAGCACGGCGGCGGCACCGGGATCGCGCCACGGATCACGGGTGCCTGTCCACAGGGGAGGTTCGGCATCCGGCGCGTCACCGGTGGCTTCCCGCGGACGTTCGAGCAGCACGCCTTCGGCCCCGGGCGGCCGCCGGAACGCCTCGGCGAGCGACTCGGGCGCGGGCGGAGCGAGGTTGACGCCGTTGGTTTTCCGCGGGGAGTAGAGCTTGTCGAACGCCCCGTCGACACCCTGCGGCCTGCCGAAAACGGCGGCCTGCGCCGGATCGACGGCCGGCCGCGCGAGCGGCCGTGGGCCCAGCCGGTCGGCTTCACGCGCGCCGGGCTGCTCGGGATTCACGTTCGGCTCGGTCATCATTCCCCGGTGCAGAAGATCAGGTGGCTGGGCGTGACGATACCCAAGCCCAGTGCTCCGAGTCTGCCGGTCGGTGGGTGAAGTGGCTGTTTCTTGGACGGCTTGCCCACAGGGTCACCGTGATGTGGACAGCTCGGGGCGGAGGCGGCCTGAACGGGGCTTTTCGTCGGGGGGTCCCGATAGGCTGGACATGGGCACGCCCCCCTAGGGAGGGCGGGGGCTGCGCTGGCGGGGGCTGCGCTGGCGGGGGCTGCGCTGGCGGGGGCTGCGCTGGCGGGGGCTGCGCTGGCGGGCTCTGCGATTG
>NZ_JBFBBT010000046.1:0-22211 GCF_040682815.1 Amycolatopsis sp. NPDC051102 | reverse complement strand
CGGCCACGCCGGGTCAAGGCACGCTTTCCCGCCTTGACGCGGCGTGCCGGCCGTTGAACAATCCGGCGTCCGGGTCGGTGGAAATCACCCCCCACTCCCACCAGCGGTGAATCCTTTCGAGACACCAGCACCTCTTATGCGGTGTGGACACCTCGACAGGAAGAGCACCGATGGGTTGGGTAAGCGAGCACCTCGTGGAAGCGGCACAGCGCGGCGACCTGGAGTCGATCACCGCGGTGGTCCACGGAGCCCACCCGCACGTACGGCGGTTCGCCGATCACCTCTGCGCGTCACCCCAGGACGCGGAAGACGCGGCACAGGAAGCCCTCCTGGTCCTCTACCGCAAGATCGGCTCGCTCCGAGCGACGGCGGCACTGGCCTCCTGGATGTTCCGGATCGTCCGGAACGAGTGCCTGCGCCGAGCCCGGCACCTCCTGCCGGACGCGGCGGACCCGGACGCCGCCGACCCCGGCCTGGCCGCCTCGGCCGAGGACGAGGTACTCAGGCGCCTCGAAGCCGAGCGCGTCGCCGAGGCCATCCGGGCACTCCCGGACATCCAGCGCCGCGTCCTGATCATGCGCGACGTCCTGGGCCACCCGGGCCGGACGGTCGCCGGCACGCTCGGGCTGAGCACCGCGGCGATGAAGTCCCACCTGCACCGGGCCCGGACGGCCGTCCGCCTCCGGCTGCACAGCTCCCCCACCCCCTGAAACCCCGGAAGGAACCCCCATGCTCGAAGCCGGATCACCCGCACCCCAGCTGGTGCTGGAAGACACCGACGGCCGGCCGGTCCGCCTCGCCGACCACGCCTTCCTGCTCTACTTCATGCGGTCGACGACGTGCCCCGTCTGCCGGCGGCACGTCTCCTCCCTCGCCGAGGACGCCGCCACCTTCGAGGCGGCCGGCGTCCGCGTCCTGGTCGCCGTTCCCGAAGACCGCGCGACGGCCGCCGCCTGGCGGGCGAAGCACGAGATCCCGTTCCCGGTGCTCACCGGCCGCGGCGGCACGCCCCACGAGCTGGTCGGGCTGAGCCGGGCCGTCTTCTGCGCGCTGCAGCGGTCCGGCAGCATCCTCGTCGACGCCCAGGGCGTGGTCCGTCACGCGCACAGCGCCACGCTGCCCACCGGCAGCTACGACCGGGCGGGCATCGCCGCGGCCGTCGCCGCGCTGGGCGCCCCGGCCTGACACCGCGGCGTCAGCGCAGCGGCTCGAGCACCTTCACCAGCGGCTCCAGCACGGCCGGGGTGTGCGGCGGCGGCAGGTAGACGATCGCCAGGTCGACGCCGGCTTCCCCGAGCGCCTCGGCCTCGGCGGCGACCTTCGCGTAGTCGAGGTCCGGGTACAGCCGGACGTGCGAGGACAGCGTGATCTCGGCCGGGTCGCGGCCGATGTCCGCGCAGTGGCGGTGCAGCACGTCCCGCTTGCGGGCGAACTCCTCGGGCGTGCCGCCGAGGAAGTTCCAGTGCTGGGCGTACTTCGCGGTCGTGCGCAGGGTGCGCTTCTCGCCGCTCCCGCCGATGCAGATCGGCGGGTGCGGCCGCTGCACGCCCTTCGGCTCGCAGCGGGCGTCGGTCAGGTGGTAGTGCTCGCCGTGGAACGTCGTGGTCTCCTGCGTCAGCAGCCCGACGAGGACCTCGCACGCCTCCTCGAAGCGGTCGCTGCGCTCCTTGATCGAGCCCAGCTCGATGCCGTAGGCGCCGGACTCCTCTTCGTTCCAGCCGGCGCCGACGCCGATCTCGAGCCGGCCGCCGGAGACGATGTCGAGCGTGGCCGCCATGTTCGCCAGCAGCGCCGGGTGGCGGTAGTGGATGCCGCTGACGAGCGTGCCCAGCCGGAGCCGCTTCGTCGCCTGGGCGAGCGCGGTGAGCGTCACCCAGCCTTCCAGGCAGGGGCCGGACGAATCGGAGAAGATGGGGTAGAAGTGGTCGAACGTCCAGCCCGACTCGAACAGCTCGATCCCGTCCGCGGCCTGCCAGACGGCGAGCATGTCGGCCCACTCGGTGTTCTGGGGCGAGGTCTTGATGGCGAATCGCATGATCGTGATCGTAACCCTGGAGTTCGTCCAGGCTGCGGGTTTTGTCGGGGGTGCCCGGTAACGTCCTCGGCGTGAACGCTCAGGAACGCATCCAGGAACTCGCCGACCGCATCACGGTGCTGCGCGACGCCTACTACCGCGGGTCGCCGCTGGTGGCCGACGCGGAGTACGACGCGATCGAGGACGAGCTGCGGAGCCTGATCGGGGAGCACCCGGAGCTCACCCCGGACCCGAACCCCCTCGACCAGGTCGGCGCGCCCGCGGTGCTGCACGCGCCGATCCGGCACTCGCGGCCGATGCTGTCCCTGGAGAAGGCGACCAGGCCCGAGCAGGTCGAGGCGTTCTTCGACCGCTTCCCCGGCCAGCCGGTGGTCGTCATGCCGAAGCTGGACGGGCTGTCGCTGGCCGTCGTCTACGAAAACGGGCGCCTGGCCAGGGCGGTCACCCGCGGGGACGGCACGACCGGCGACGACGTCACCGTGCTGGTGCGGGCCCTGACCGACGGGATCCCCGAGCAGGTCGACGCGCCGGGCCGGGTCGAGGTCCGCGGCGAGGCCGTCATGCTGCGCTCCACCTTCGCCGCCTACAACACCGCCCACCCGGACAAGCCGCTGATCAACCCGCGCAACGCGGCCGCGGGCACCCTGCGCGCGAAGGACCCCGCGACCGTGGCCGAGCGGCGGCTGCGGTTCTTCGCCTTCGACCTGTACACCGAGCCCGACAGCGCCGCGGCCGACCTCGGCAGCGCGCTGCACGCCCTCGGCTTCACCGCGGCCGACATGCGGCGCTGCGCCGACGCGGCCGCGGCGCAGAGCGTGATCGGCGAGATCGAGCGGCAGCGCAACGAGCTGGACTACGACCTCGACGGCGCCGTCCTGCGGCTGGCGAGCCGGGACGCGTACGGCGCGGCCGGCACCCGGTCGAGCTCGCCGCGCGGCGCGCTGGCGTTCAAGTTCGCGGCCGAGGAGAAGACGACCGTGCTGGCCGACGTGGTCTGGGACGTCGGCAAGACGGGCAAGATCGCGCCGGTCGCGTGGCTGGAACCGGTGTTCGTGGGCGGCACGACCGTCACCCGCGCGACGCTGGCCAACCAGGAGGTGATCCGCGCCCGCGGCATCAAGATCGGCGACACCGTGCTGGTGCGCCGGGCCGGCGACGTCATCCCGTTCGTCGCCGGCGTGCTCGACGCCTCGAAGCGCACCGGCGCCGAGCGGGAGATCGTCCCGCCGGACGCGTGCCCGTCGTGCGGGCAGCCGCTGACCGAGCAGGGCAACAGCCGGGAACTGTTCTGCACCAACGTGTCCTGCCCGGCCCAGACCGTGCGGCGGCTGATCCACTGGGCGTCGCGGGCGGCGGCGGACATCGACGCCATCGGCGGCGTGTGGATCGAACGGCTGGCCGAGGCCGGGATCCTGGAACACCCGTCGGACTTCTACGGGCTGACCAAGGAGAAGCTGCTCGAATTCGACCGCATCGGCGAGGTTTCGGCCACCCGGATGATCGAGTCGATCGACGCGAGCCGGTCGGTCGGCCTGCGCCGGGCGCTGATCGGGCTGGCGATCCCGATGGCGTCCGAAGGCACCGCCGCGCGCCTCTGCCGGGCCGGGTTCGGTTCACTGGAGGACGTCGCGGCGGCGGGCGTCGACGGGCTGGTGGCGGTGGAGGACATCGGGCCGAAGGTGGCCGCGTCGCTGATCGAGCACCTCACCCGGCTGCGGCCCGAGCTCGAGCGGCTGCGGGAGGCGGGCGTTTCCCTGGACGTGCGCGAAGAGGACCTCCCGCCGGTCGTCGCGGCGGGCGCGCCGCTGGCGGGCAAGACGGTGGTGGTCACCGGCTCGATCAGCGACCCCCGGTCGGGTGAGAAGGTCCCCCGGCCGACGTTCCAGCGGCTCTGCGAGAAGGCGGGCGCGACCACGGCGACGTCGGTTTCGGCGAGCACCGACCTGCTCATCACCGGCGCGGACGTCGGGGCGAGCAAACTGACCAAGGCCGAGAAGCACGGCGTCGAAGTGGCCGACCAGGGCGAGATCTGGCCGCTGCTGATCGCGGCGGGCATCGTGTAACGCATTGTCCCGGTCCACGGACGCGGGTCACCCGGTCGTGGAAACCGCGCGCGGGCGACACTGGTGGCGGGCAACCAGCCTCGTTCGAAGGGATGCATGATGACCACGCCGCCGACCGACCTGGCGCGCACCCGCCAGCTCCGCGTGCACGAGTTCCTGACGGCACGGGGCTGGCACCTCGAGGGCGACAGCGACCCGGCCGAAGCCTGGTTCGCCGACGACGTCCACGCGGGCTGGCACTACCCGGCCAGCTACGGCGGTCAGCACGTCAACGAGGTCGCCGACACCGCACCGGTGCAGCTGCAGAGCTATTTCACGTTCGGCGACGGCGGCGAAGAGGTCTTCAGCGTGACGCCGGCGGGCAACCTGCGCGGCAGCGGCTGCCCCGAGCACGACACGCAGGAGCAGTTCTTCCCGTTGACGGCCGACGGCGAGGTGGACCTGGACGAGATCGCCACCCTGCTGGACATCCTGGAACCCCGGGCGCGCTCGCTCGACCCGCGGGCGCTGATCGAGTGCCGGTACTTCGGGCCCTGCACAGGGTGATCCGAGGCGGCCGCTGAAGGTCGCCGCCGGGGTACCGGTGAGCCGCTGATGCCGGCGGCCCTCCGATCCGCGAAACCGCCGCCCTACCCACGACGTGTCCCCCGCGCCATGATGGGGAGCTCGGCGTGAGCTGAGGGAGGGTGCCATGAACGTGCGTTCCTACCCGTTCGGTCCGGCCGCCGGGCTGGAGATCGATCCGCGCTACGGCCGGCTGCGCGACGACGAGCCGTTGGCCCGGGTGAAGCTCCCCTACGGCGAGGAGGGCTGGCTGCTCACGCGCTACGACGATGTGCGCGTCGCGCTCGGCGACGCCAGGTTCAGCCTCGCGCAGGCAGCCGTGCGGGACACGCCGCGGCTGGGCCCGCAGCGGATGGGCGCGATCCTGACCGACCTCGACCCACCGGACCACACCCGGCTGCGGCGGCTGCTCGCGCACGCGTTCACCGTGCGCCGCGTCGATCAGCTGCGCGCGGACGCGGAACGCCTCGCGGCCGAACTGGTGGACGAGCTGGAGAAGGCCGGCCCGCCCGCCGATCTGATGACGGCACTGGCGGTCCCGTTGCCCGGCTTGATGGTCTGCGAACTGCTCGGCGTGCCCTACGAAGACCGCGACCACTTCCAGGAACTCACGGCCGCGTTCATGTCCGTCACCGCGCTGACCGACGAAGAGAAGATCGCGCGGCTCGGCGAGCTCGCCGGTTACCTGGCC
Source organism: Amycolatopsis sp. NPDC051102 (assembly GCF_040682815.1). Taxonomy (NCBI): domain Bacteria; kingdom Bacillati; phylum Actinomycetota; class Actinomycetes; order Pseudonocardiales; family Pseudonocardiaceae; genus Amycolatopsis; species Amycolatopsis sp. NPDC051102. The sequence continues at coordinate 16,858 of NZ_JBFBBT010000046.1, read as the reverse complement.
GGGCTCGCCGACCGGCGCCGCGAACACCAGGAAGACGACCTGATCAGCGCCCTCGTCATCGCCCAGGAGGACGACGACCGGCTCACCGCCGACGAGCTCGTGCAGCTGACGGTGCTGCTGCTCGGCGCCGGGTACGACTCCACGGCGTGCCAGATCGCGAACTCCGTCTACGCCCTGCTCCGGTTCCCGGACCAGCTGGAGCTGTTGCGGTCCCGGCCGGAGCTGATGCCCGGCGCCGTGGAGGAGCTGTTGCGCTGGATCCCGGGCCAGGAGGCCGCCGACATCCTGCCCCGCTACGCGCTGGAGGACGTCGAACTCAGCGGCGGCACCGTGCGCGCGGGCGAACCCGTGCTGCTGGCCAAGCACGCGGCCAACCGCGACCCGCGCCGGTTCCCCGACCCCGACCGCCTCGACGTGACCCGGAACGCCAAGGGACACCTGGCTTTCGGCCACGGACCGCACCACTGCATCGGGGCGCAGCTGGCGCGGATGGACATCCAGGTGGCGTTGACGGCGCTGCTGACCCGGCTCCCCGCCCTCCGGTTGGCCGTACCCGACGGCGAAATCCGGTGGCGGGCCGGGATGGCCATGCGCGGGCCGGTCGCGTTGCCGATCGGCTGGTGACGGCTCGTGCTCCGCCGTCACGAGGACTGCGGCCCCCACCGCCACGGCCTAGGCTGAGCACGCCCGGCCGATCAGAGGAGTTCGCCACCGCTTTTCTTCTTTCTTCGCTCCGCGAAAGGGTCCCCGCCATGTCGCAGCAGGTGAACCAGGAACATTCGGCCGCGGGCGGGGTGAACCGGCGCAGCGTGCTCGCCGGCCTCGCCGGCGGGGTGGCCGCCGCCGGGCTGCTCGCCCAGCCGGCGGCCGGCGCCGAGACCGCCGGGCGGCCGGAGCGGGATCCCCGCGTCGAGGCGCTGCTCAAGCGGATGACCCTCGCCGAGAAGATCGGCCAGCTCCAGCTCGTCGGCGACGAAACCACCGCCCGGGCAGCGCTTTCCGGCGGCCGGCTCGGCGGCGTCTTCTCCGTCGTCGGGGCCGCGAAGCTCAACGCCCTGCAGCGCATCGCGGTCGAGCGGACGCGGCTGAAGATCCCGCTGATCTTCGGCCTCGACGTCATCCACGGGTACACCACCAACTTCCCGATCCCGCTCGCCCAGGGCGCGAGCTTCGACCCCGCCGTCGCGGGCGCCGACGCCGCCGTCTCGGCCAAGGAGGCGCGCAGCAGCGGCATCCACTGGACCTACGCGCCGATGATGGACGTCACCCACGAGCCGCGGTGGGGGCGGATCGCCGAAGGGTACGGCGAGGACCCCTACCTGGCGGCCCGGTGCGCCGTCGCCAAGGTCCGTGGCTACCAAGGGGACGACTACTCCGCGCCGGACCGGGTGGCCGCCTGCGCCAAGCACTTCGTCGCCTACGGCGGGGCCGAAGGCGGGCGCGACTACAACACCGTCGACGTCTCACTGCAGCGGCTGCACAACCTCTACCTGCCGCCGTTCAAGGCCAGTGTCGAAGCGGGCGTCGCGACCGTCATGGCGAGCTTCAACACCATCAGCGGCGTGCCGGCCCACGGCAACGGCTACGTCCTGCACGACGTCCTCAAGGGCAGCTACGGCTTCCGCGGGTTCGTGGTCAGCGACTACACCGGCATCGAAGAACTGATCCTGCACGGCCTGGCCGGCGACGGCGCGGACGCCGCGGCGGCCGCCCTGCCGGCCGGTGTCGACATGGAGATGGTGAGCACCAACTACGCCCGCTTCGCCGAGCAGCTGCTGGCCGAACGCCGGATCACCGGCGACCAGATCGACGACGCCGTCCGCCGGATCCTGCTCGTCAAGTTCCGGCTCGGCCTGTTCGAACGCCCGTACGTCGACGAGGCGGCCGAGGTGAAAGCGCCTTCACCGGCCGCGCTGGCGGCGTCGCGGCAGGTCGCGGCCCGGTGCATGGTGCTGCTCAAGAACGACGGCCCGGTGCTGCCGCTGGCGAAGAACGTCGGCTCGGTCGCCGTCGTCGGACCGCTCGGCGCGGCGACCTACGACCTCAACGGCACCTGGGCGGCCCTCGGCACCGGCGCGTCGACGACGCCGCCGGTGACGGTCGTCGACGGGATCAAGGCCGCGGCGCCCGGCGCCACCGTGAGCTACACCCCCGGCTGCACCGTCGACGGGACGGACACCAGCGGGTTCGCCGCCGCGCAGCAGGCGGCGCGCGCCGCCGACGTGACGGTCGTGGTGGTCGGCGAAACCGCCGCGATGAGCGGCGAAGCGGCGGCGCGCAGCAACATCGACCTCCCCGGCGTGCAGCAGCAACTGGTGGCCGCGATCGCCGGAACGGGGAAGCCGTTCGTGGTCGTGCTGGTCAACGGCCGCCCGCTGACGATCCCCTACCTGCACGACAACGCCCCCGCCATCCTCGAAGCGTGGGCGCCCGGCGTGCAGGGCGGCCACGCGATCGCGGACGTGCTGTTCGGCGTGGTGAACCCGGGCGGCAAGCTGCCGGTGAGCTTCCCGCGCGCGGTGGGCCAGATCCCGATCTACTACAACCACGAGAACACCGGGCGCCCCGCCGACCCGGCCAACAAGTACACGTCCAAGTACCTCGATCTGGCGACGGGACCGCTCTACGAGTTCGGCCACGGCCTGTCGTACACGACGTTCCACGTCGACACCCTGCGGCTGTCGGCCACGCGCCTCCCGGCCCGCGGCGGCCGCATCGACGTCACCACCACGGTCACCAACACCGGCGCCCGCACCGGCGACGAAGTCGTCCAGCTCTACCTGCGCGACCCGGTCGCAAGCATCGTCCAGCCGGTCCGCCGCCTCCGCGGCTTCCGGCGGGTGACACTGGCCGCAGGCGCGTCGACGACGGTGTCGTTCACCCTCACCCCGGAGGACGTCGGGTTCTACGACAATGCAGCGCGGTTCCGGGTGGAGCCGGGAAAGATCGAGGTGTACGTCGGCACCAGCTCGGCCGCCACGCTCTCGGCGAGCTTCACGGTGGTCTGAACGCCGCCGTAACGGACCGGAACGGGTCTGCGACCTCAACACATGTTCGAGAGGCTCACCGACCGCGCGCGGCGGGTGGTCGTCCTGGCCCAGGAAGAGGCCAGGACGCTCGACCACGACCACATCGGCACCGAGCACCTCCTGCTCGGTGTGATCCACGAGGATGCGAGTGCCGCCAAGGCGCTGGAGTCACTGGGCATCGGTCTCGAGAGCGTCCGCCGGCAAGTAGCGGAGATCGTCGGCCAAGGCCAGCAGGCGCCGAACGGGCACATCCCGTTCACCTCGCGGGCGAAGAAGGTGCTGGAGCTGTCGATGCGTGAGTCGCGGCAGCTCGGCCACAACTACATCGGTCCCGAGCACGTTCTGCTCGGTCTGATCCGCGAGGGCGACGGTGTCGCCGCGCAGGCCATGGTCAAGCTCGGCGTCGACCTCAAGCGGGTCCGCCGGCAGGTGTCGCAGCTGTTGTCGGACGACGAGGACAGCAAGGCCGAGCCCCCGCCGGCCCTCGAAGTCGAGAAGTTCGGCCGCAACCTCACCACGCTCGCCCGCGCGGGCGAACTCGACCCGGTCCTCGGGCGCGACGAGGAGATCGAGCGGGTCATGCAGGTGCTGTCCCGCCGGACCCAGGCCAGCCCCGTGCTCGTCGGCGAGCCCGGCGTCGGTGCGGCCGATGGTGGAAGGTCTCGCCCAGCTGATCGTCACGGGCGAAGTGGCCGACACGCTTAAAGACAAGCAGCTGTGCACCCTCGATCTCGGCTCCCTGACCGCCGAGCGGACCGAGGCCCTCGGGAAAGCCGTCAAGGACGTGCGCATGCGCGGTGACGTCCTCCTGTTCGTCGACGGGATCCACCTGCTCGTCGGTGCCGATGCCGATCCCCGGCTGGCGGAGGCGAGATCCTTGCTCAAGCCGATGCTGACCCGCGGCGAACTGCAGGTCATCGGCGCCACCACCGCGGACGAGTACTACCGGTACGTCACGAAGGACCCGGTCCTCAACCGCACCTTCCAGCCGATCCAGCTCGGCGAGCCGACGCTCGAAGACACCGTCGACATCCTCAAGGTTGCCCGCGACCAGTACGAGGCACACCACCGCGTCGCGATCACCGACCTCGCGCTCGTCGCGGCGGTCACCCTGGCCGGCCGGTACGTCTCGGACCGGCCGTTGCCGGAAAGCGCGCTCGACCTCCTCGACAAGGCCGGCGCCCGGATGCGCATCCGCCGTGTGGCCCGGACGAACCTGCGCGGATTCGACGAGAAGATCGCCGACGTGCGCCGGCAAAAAGAAGACATGATCGACGCGCAGGACTGGGAAGGCGCCACCCGGCTGCGAAACACCGAGAAGCAATTGCTCGACCAGCGGAACGCGCACGAGAACCAGTGGAAGACCCACGACCTCGACGTCGTCTCGGAGATCGACGAGGACGAGATCATCCAGATCGTGGCGGAAGACACCGGGGTCCCCGCCGAAGCGATCCGCGATTTCTGGTCGCCGGAGACGAAAACCCATCAGGAACCACCCGGCGACGAGAACGGCTATCTTCTCCTCAACGACCAGCCTGTCGCCGATACCGCCTACGACCTCCTCGGCGCGACCGAAATCGCGCACGGGATCGCGTCGATCCTGACCCGTACTCCGTCGCCGTTCGTCATGGCGATCGACGGCGGGTGGGGTACCGGCAAGAGCACCCTGCTCCGCCAGATCGAAGCGGCGTTGCCGGAAAGCCCCGATCTGGTCAAGGTTTCCTTCAACGCGTGGACGGCGCAGGCCGACAACGCGCTGGACTCCCTCATCAAGTCCGTGATCGTGAAACTGGACGCGCGGCTGCTGCGGCGCTGGATCCGCAAACTGTCGAAGAGCCGCCACACCCTCGACTTCCTCCGTCTCGCGTTCTCCGTCGCGACCCGGTTCTTCGGCATTTCGCGGCTGGCGGACGAACTGTGGGCCAAGCTCGAGGTGAACGCCAAATCCCGCAACGAAATGCGCAACTGGATCCAGAAGATCCTCGAGGACTGGACCAAGGACGCCAAGCTGCGCACCGGCCGCAACCTGGTCGTGTTCGTCGACGACCTGGACCGCTGCTCCGACGCCGTCGTGGTCCAGATCTGCGAGGCCGTGAAGCTGTACCTCGCCACGACCGGGGTGATCTTCGTGATCGGCTGCGACCTGTCCGTGCTCGCCCGCGGCGTCTCGACGTCGGCGCGCGGGGGCGAGGGGGAAGGCCGGACCTACCTGGAGAAGATCGTGCAGGTGGTCTACCGCATCCCCGTCCCGGACCGGATCAGCACCGTGCAGCTGGTGCACAGCTACGCCAAGCAGGCGGGCGTCGGCGGGTTCGTGGACGAGACCGTCACCAAGATCCTGGTGGAGCGGACCGAGGGCAACCCGAGGCGGATCAAGCGGATCATCAACAGCTTCGTCCTGCAGCAGAAACTGAGCCCGGCCTGGCGGAAACCCCCGCTGGGCAGCGGCAGGCTCATCATCGTCATCATCCTCCAGCACCTTTACCCGGCCATCTACGAATCGCTCGTCAGCACCCATTCCGGAGCGGACCCGATCGGCGAGTTCCTCGAATACGCCGCGGTGCGCGCCCGCGTGACCGATCCGCCCGGGGCGAGCGACATGTGGTGGTCCACCGCCGGCCGGGTCTTCCGCCGCCACGGGATGATGCTGCCCGGCCGCACCCCCGAACTGCGCGACGAGCTCGTCACGAACCTGGAGCGCCTGGAGCGGGAACTGCCCGCCCACTTCGTCGAACTGGCCGGCAACGAAGCCCTGACCACGCTGTTGCGCGAGCTGGGTGACCTCGAGACGCGCCTCGCGGTCCGCGCGCAACTGGTCAGCCGCCCGTTGAGCACCGGCTCGTTCCCGGTCGAGGCGCTCGATGCGGGCCAGGAAACGGAGTCCACCGACGGCGGGTGACGGCCGCCCGTGGCCCGGGCGGCCTACATTGGACAGCATGATCTCGACCGCCGAAAAGGCCACGCTCCTGCAGCAGCTGCACGCCGCCCCCGAGCTGCTGCTCGTCGTCAACGTCTGGGACGCCATCACCGCCAAAGTCGTCGCCGAAACCCCCGGCACCCGGGCACTCGCCACCCCCAGCCATGGCATCGCCGCCTCGCGCGGCTATCCCGACGGCGAGAAGATCCCGCGCGACGAAATGATCGCCGAGGTCGCCCTCATCGTGCGCACCGCCGGCAATCTGCCGGTCACCGCCGATCTCGAAGCCGGCTACGGCGATCCGGGCGGGACCGTGGCCAGGGCGATCGAGGTCGGCGCCGTCGGTGCCAACCTCGAAGACCAGATGAAACCGCTGGGCGAAGCGGTGAAGGCCGTCGAAGCCGCCGTCGCGGCCGCGCAGTCGGCCGGTGTCGACTTCGTCCTCAACGCCCGCACCGACGCCTTCCTCAAGACCGACCCCGACACGGCCCTGGCCGAAACCGTCACCCGCGGCCGCGCGTATCTCGACGCGGGCGCGTCCAACTTCTTCGTGCCGGGCAAGCTGGACGAGAGCCAGGTCGCGCGGCTCGTCGAAGAACTCGGCGAGCGCAAGGTCAACCTCATCGGCATCCCCGGCTCGATCCCGCTGGCCCGCGCCCAGGAACTCGGCGTCTCCCGCGTCTCCTACGGCCCCTGGAGCCAGAACGTCGCGCTGACGGCGCTGGCCAAGCTGGCCGAGGACGTCTACGCCGGCGGCGGGCTCCCCGCGGACACCCGCAAGCTCAACTGACCCGGCTCAGCGCCTGTCCCGCCGCCGCGCCACGGCCAGCAACGCCAGCCCCGCCGCCAGCAGCACGACGAGCGTGGCCGCCTGGGCCGGCAGCGCACCGACGCCGGTGGCGGCAAGGCTCCCACCCGGCGGTGGCGTCGTTCCCCCCGGCGTGCCCGGCGACGGCGTGACGCTCACCGAACCGGAAGGTGATGCTTCCGTCGAGGTGGGCGACGTCGTGGTGACGCTCGACGAACCGGTCGGCGAAGTCGAGAGCGAAGTCGAGGGCGAGGTCGAAGGCGAGGGCGAGGGCGAGGGCGAAGGCGCGGTGGAGCTGGTCGGCGGCCGGGCCCCGCAGTGCGCCTCGACTTCGCCCAGGCGCAACGACGTCAAGGGACCGTCGTAAACCGCCTTCCCGTCCTTGTCCTTCAGTGACGCCGTCACGTCGATGTCCAGACCGGCCCGCGCGTAGTCCTGACGGCTCTGCCCAGCCGGGTCCTGAAACGGCGTCACCACGACCGTCAGCGTGCTCGCGCCGATCTCGGGGACACCCAGCTCGGCTCCGGTCACGCCCACCTCGTTCCGGCCCGCGCGCAGCACGTGCCCGAGCACCGAGATCACCCCGCTGTCGGTGCGGTTGTAGGCCAGCGCCCAGGGCCCCACCGGCGGTGGCACGCATTCGGCGTAGGAATCGAGCGAAGCCACCCGCAGGAACGGCTTTCCCTTGACCTTCACCTCCAGCGCGGTCAGCTGCGCCTGGGCCCAGTTCTTGGCCGGGTCGGCGGACGTCCGGGTCGTCTTGGTCGCGACGCCGATCCGGCGCAGCATCCCGTCCGGGTCGCTGAAGTCCCCGTCGTCGACGTCCCCCGCGGCAGCGGACTCCGCCATCCCGTACCGCCCGGTGTAGGCGTCGAGACCCAGCGCTTCGACCGGTAACGTCGTCAACCGGACGAGCGTCGCGGCGGCGGGCGCATCAGACCGCGCCACACCGGGTGGCACGGCCAGCGCGAGCGTCACGGCGCCCGCGGCGACGGCCAAGCCGGTGAGGACGTGGGTCAGGCGGAGTGAAGGCACCGGATCAACAAAACACAGCCGATCACCGCGGACGACCGGTATCGCCGGGTCGGCGAGGGTGATCAACCGATGGTGTGACGCCGCCCGTCCGGTGTCAGCCGAAGTAGCGGTCGAAGCCGTCGATGTGGTCGAACCACGTGTGCAGCCGGTCGAACTCGCTCTCGGGCAGCCGGTTGCCGTCCAACCGGACACTGCGCAACGCCGGCAGGCGGCGCAGTCCTGCAGGCGCGACGGGGAAGTCGTTCGCGATCAGATTGAGCGAGCGCAACGACGGCACCCGGCCGACATCGTCCAGGCTCGAATCCGTGTGGTGACTGCCGAGGACGAGCCGGGTCACCGGCCCTGACGCCCGTTCAGCCTCCTCGAGGCTCATGTAGGTGCTGCACGTCTTCCGCGCTTCGCCGATCGCGTCCAGCCAAGCGTCGAAGTACTCCTCCCGCCGCACCCGGAAGCGGATCTCGACGGGATCGCGATCCTCTTCGCCTTCCAGCACGAAGACGAACCCGCCGTCCGGCCGGATCTTCAGCCACCAGCCCTGTTCGTCGTCGTAAAACGGCTTCGCGGCGGTTCCGACCGGGACATCGCCGGCGGTCCAGGAGCGCATCCGGACGTCCATCCAGCTGCCCCAGCTGAACCCGCCCAGGTCCCGCCCGGCGCTGTCGAAGAACCGGGGCAGCATCCCGTAGTAACCCTGATCGACCAGGCGGACGGCGAATCAGTCCACGATCGGGTACTGGGCCGCTTCGACGCTGATGCCCGTCACCATTCCCCCCGGTTGCAGTGCATGGAGGGTACCCGCGCACGACCACCGCTTCCGACTCGCGTCGGATGTCCCTGCTGATCAAGCCGCCTACAGTGGGAGCGTGGAGCTGGAACTGCGCCACCTGCGCGCGCTCGTGGCCGTGGCCGATGCGCGGAGTCTCAGCCGGGCCGCTCGGCTTCTCCACGTCTCGCAGCCCGCCCTCTCGGGGCTGCTACGGCGGGTCGAACAGATCGTCGGTGGCGCGCTGTTCGTCCGGTCCCCCAGCGGGTGCGTGCCCACCCGGCTCGGTGCCGACGTCGTGGCCGATGCGCGGTCCGTGCTGGCCGGTGTGTCCGCGCTGACCGAGCGGCTCGGGGAACGGCGGGCGCCCGCCGGGCCGGTGCGCGTCGGCGGGTACTGCGGTTTCCTGCACCTCGCCGTGTCGCGCTGGCTGCGGGAACGGCCGTGGAGCCACGGGGTCAGCGTGCACGAGGACTCGGACGAATCCGCCACCCTCGCCCAGCTCGCCGCCGGCGGGCTGGACCTCGCGCTGGTCTACCTGCCGCCGCTGCCCGGCTCCGTGATCCCCGACGGCGTCGAAACGCTGGTGGTGCACCCCCGGGAGCCGGTTTTCGTCATCCTCTCCCCCGACCATCCGCTGGCCGGGACACCCGCCGTGCCCTTCGCCGGCCTCGGCGAGCACCCGTGGGCCGACGACCCGCCGGGCACGACGCGGTGGTCGGCGTACCTGCAGCAGGTGTGCCGCAGCCGCGGGGTGGCCCTCGACCAGCCGCACCGGCCGCAGTGCCTGGCGACGCTGCTGGACCTCGTCCGCGCGGGCATGGCCGTCGCACCCGCGCTGGCGACACGCCAAGACCTGCCCCGGACCATCGCCGTGCGGGCCATCGAGGGCGCGCCCCTGTGGCAGGAGCTGCGGCTGTGCTACCGGCCGGGCACGCCGGTGGCGGCGCACGCCGAGGAGATCCACGCGGCCGTCGTCGCGAGCTACGCCGGCCGGCAGGGCTGCAGTGCCGCGTTCGACGCCTGGTGGCACGCGGGCGGCCGCGAGCTGCTGCCGGCCGGCTGAGCTCAGACCGTGACGCGCCAGGTGCTGTTCGGCGACGGCACGTCGAACCGCAGGGTCGAGCAGTCGTAGTCGGCCGGACGCGGGTTCGCCGTCGGTTGCAGCGGCGAGTTCGACGGCGACGCGGCGACCCAGCGGCCGCCGATCCGCAGCTGCAGCGAGCTCGACTCGAACACCGCGCCGCGCGCGTCCGAGCAGTAGTAGGCGTTGCCGGTGGCAGGATTGCGGGTCGAATAGAGCTCGAAGATGTCCCAGCCTTCGTTCAGCGAGCTCTGGTCGCTGCCGCTCTGGCTGAACAGGGTGTCCCACGCGCCGGTCTTCACGTTGCGCAGGGACGCCGTCCAGCCGTTGCCCGACGAACTGGTCCGGACCTCCTGGACGGTGTAGGCCGGGTGCCCGTTCACCGTGCTGGTGTAGGTGGCCAGGAAGGCACTGTCGATCGGGACGACCTTCGCCGGCGACACCGAACGGCACCAGTCCCAGGCCCAGACCTGCGCGGCTTCGCCAAGCCCGTACGCGGTCACGACTTCGATGCACGAATGACCGGTGGGCTTCATCGTCGGGGCGTAAACGACGTCGGAGGTGTTGGAGATCCGGAGGCTCGGCGTGATGCTCTGGGTCACGAGCACGCCGTCGGCGCCCGAGGACAGCTGGGGTTCCGGGCCCCAGAACGTGTGCCGCTGCGCGAGGGAATCCGCTTGCCGCAGCTCGCGGAACCGGTCGGCCATCGGCCCGGCGGCCGCTTTGGCGGCGGCGCCGGTCAGGCCGGGCACGGTGCCGCCCGGTGCCGCGGACACCGGGGCGGCCACCGCAATCGTGGTCACGAAGGCACAGCAGAGAACGGCAAGCAGCTTCCGCATCGGCGCGTCTCCCTCGTTGCGGGGCGGCCGGGTGCCCGCCCACGGGGATCCGGATGCTAGGACGCGCTTTCCGTTGTGCGGCACCGACTTTCGGCGGGTCGGCGACATCGTGGCCGGTCGGCGGGGGCATGACTTCCGCCGTCGCGAGGTGTTATGACGCCGTTCGGCGCAGCGGTCAGCGCAAGAGGAAGCCGAACACCTTGGCCACCGAGGCGGCGGCTCACGGCGCCGGCCTCCGGGGTTCGCGGCTCGTTCGCCGGTAGACCTCGGCGAAGCGGGCGGCGACCTGGGTGATGCCGAACCGGTGCCGGACGGTGTCGCGGCCGGCGGCCGCGGCCGCGCGCGCTCGCGCCGGGTCGTCGGCTGCGGCGCGCACGAACGCGCTCAGGTCGTCGCCGAAAGCTTCGAGACCGGACGTGTCGGCCAGCAGGCCGTTGTGGCCGTGGTCGATGTAGTGCCGGAGCCCGCCGCGGCGCGGGCCGAGGACGAGCAGTCCGGCTTCCATGGCTTCGAGGACCGCGATGCCGAACTCCTCCTTGCGGCTCGGGCAGACGTAGAGGTGGGGCGAGGGAGCGGGAAGCAGGCGGGTGAGCCCGTGTTCGAGCAGCCGGACGTCGTCGTTGCCGAGCGCCGCCAGCACGGCCAGGCGCCCGGCCGCCTCCGGGTGCGCCCGGTGCAGGGCGAGGATGCGGTCCAGCACCCCGGCTTCCTCCTCGGTCGGGCGGGCGGTGTCGCCGCCGACGAGCACCAGCGCCGCCCGGTGGTGGAGGCCGCGCGTGAGCCAGGCTTCGACCAGGAGGTCTTGCTGCTTGACCGGGTGGAGCCGGCCCACGGACAGCACGATCGGCAGGCCGCGTGCGTCGGGGCCGAGCCGGGGCAGCCGGTCGTCCGGCGCGAACAGGGCGCCGGCGAGCTGCTGCTGCCGGGCCTCGCCGGCGGCAACCTGGGGCAGCAGAGGGATCCCTTCGGCCAGGGACTCCGGTTCCGGGCGTCCGCGCAACGCGGGGAAGTACGCGGGCAGTTCACCCGGCGGACGTCCGGGCAGGCCGAGCAGCGTGTCCGCGCCGGCCACCAGCCGGTCGGCCGCGTACACGCGGTGCAGGTCGAACCGCGCACTCGCCGGGGACTCGGCACTGGTGGGCCGGTGCCGTTCGGCGAGCGAGCGGTGCGGGTCCGCGGTCAGCGTGAAGACGGTCCGCGCGCCGAGGGCGGTCGCGGCGTCGGCGATCGCCAGCGAGCCGTCGTCGGCGTACCGGACGTGCACCACATCGGGGTGACAGCCGGACAGCCACAGCAGCCGCCGCGTGAGGAACGTGATCGCCGCGCGGTGCCGGGACAGCTGGAGCTGGGCCGGCGCAGCAGGGGCGTCGACGGGAATCCGCAGCACGACGTGCCCGTCGCCGTCGGGTTCGGCCAACGTGGGGCGGGCGGCGAGCTCGTCGTGCCCGGCCAGCGTCACGGTGACCACGCGGGCGATGCCGTCGTGGCGCGGCAGGGCCGTGGCGAGGTGCCGCAGGAGCACGGTCAACCCGCCGCTCGCCCCGGCGCCGGGCTGGTCGAACGACCCCAGCAGCATCGACTGGGCGACGACCAGCCCGCGGCGCTCCGGAGGCGCGACCGTCCACAGTGGCGCATCGGCCGGGGTGGCGCGGCAGATCGCCGCCAGCGCGCGCTCATACGGGTCTTCGGCACGCTCTTGCCGGAGGGCCGCACCGTGCCGGGCGAGGTACCGCCACCCGGCGTGCCGCAACGCGCGGTCGTGCTCGGCGCCCTCGGCCACCGCACCGGCCGGGATGCCGCCGACGGCGTGCCGCTCGGCCAAATCCAGCAGCAGCACGCGACGGCGTGGCGATGCCGTGCCGAAGGCGGCGCGGATCGCCGCGCCTGCGGCGACCCGGCCGTGCGCGGCGGCCGCATCGGAAAAGAGGTCCAGCACCACGGAAGCGCTCACGTCCGCGAGCACTCCCTCGGCCTCCGGGGCGGCGGCCAGCACGTCGGCGGGTGACGGAGGAGCCGACGCCCGGGCGAGGGCCCGCAACTCGGCCAGTACGGAGTCCGCGTCTCCCCCGGCCGGGTCGGCGCCGGCGTATTCGACCAAGGCCGGGACGCCGAACGCCGGGTGGAAGCCGCGACGGACCTGCTCGACCTGGGCGAGGTCGGTGTCGCGCCGCAAGTCCCGCAGGGCCGTCAGCGCGTCGGCGGGGGCGATGTCGTGGATGATCACGGCAGTACCTCTTGCGATAGGGCCGCCGCAACGGCGACGACGACGGGGAGAACGGGATGCCGGAAGCGCGGATCGTGGTGGTGAGCCCGCCGTTCGCCTCGCACGCCCAGCCGCTCGCCACGGTGGCGGCGGCGCTCGCGGCCGAGGGCGCGGACGTGACGTTCGCCTGCGACCCCGCGTTCGCGGACCTCGCCGCGCGGCGGCGGCTGCGGTTCGAGCCGCTGGGTTTCGGCGACAACGCCAACACCGGGATTGCCGAGCGCACCCGCCAGCAGGCGGCCGGTGCCCGGCGGCTGACCGAGTTCCTCGACGCCACCCGCGCGGGCGCCGTGCCGGCGCTGCTGGCCCAGGCGCGGCACCGCCGGGCGGACATGCTGCCCGATCCCGGCGGCGTCCACGCCGCGGTGCGGCGCCTGGACGACCGGCTGCGTCCGGACTGGTACCTCGTCGACCAGCTGGCCTACGCGGTCACCCTCGCGGTGTACGCGCTGAACCGGCGGTGGGCGGCGTTCTGCCCGGGGCACCCCAGCTACGTGCTCGACGGCCCGGACCGCTTCTTCGGGCTGCCGCCCTGCTGGCCGGACGCGATCACGCCCCCGGCCGCCGAACTGGCGGCCCTGCGGACCGAAGCGGAGGCCAACGACCGCCTGTTCACCGAGCTGTTCACCGGTTTCCTCGCCGAGCACGCGCCCGGACGGCCGGCACCGCGCAGTGCGTTCGGCCTGACCTCGCCCGAGGCCGTGCTGTTCAACTACCCCGAGCTGCCGTGGCTGCCGCCGTTGCCGGCCGGACCGCAGCTGCTGTTCGCCGGGCACTGCAGCGACGTCGGCGAGGCCGAGCTGCCGCCCGGGTGGCGTGACCGCGTCGCGCGGCTGACCGACGGCGGACGACGCCGGCTCGTCCTCGTCTCGTTCGGCACGTTCCTCTCCGCCCGGGACGACGTGCTCGCCACCGTCGTCCGCGGCGCGGCCCGGGTACCGGACGTCTCGGTGCTGGTCTCGGCCGGGGACCGGGCCGGCACCCTGCGGACGGCTTTCGCGGACCGGCGCTGGATCGAGGTCCACGACCATGTGCCGCAGCGGGCCCTCTTGCCGTCCGCCTCCGTGGTCGTGCACCACGGCGGCAACAACACGTTCACCGAGTGCCTGGCCGCCGGGGTGCCCGCGGTCGCGTTGCCGTTCTCCAGCGACCAGTTCGCGGTCGCTCATGACCTCGAACGCATTCCGGCGGGCCGCGTACTCGATCCGCACCGCCTGACGCCGGCCGCGGTCACGGAGGCCATCGCTGCGGTGCTGGCGTCCGGCGGCCGCGTGCGCGAGGCCGTCGCGCCGCTGCTCGCGTCAGGTGGGCCGAAGACCGCGGCGCGGCGGTTGCTCGAAGCCATGGACCACCCTCCGGACAGAGTTTCACAATCGATGCAAAGCTAGCCGGTGTTGCGAGCGATCGCCGCACTTCCCGTCAAACCCGGCCAGTTTGAATCGCATATGAATCGCGAATACGCGCTGAGACGGGGAGACCAGCGGCGAGTACTGTGATGCAGATTCCGTTCAGCCGACGCCGGGAGCGCAAGTGAGCAGCACACCCGAGGGGCGGTCCCTCACGTCGAGCGAGGTCGCGCGGACCCTCGGCGTCTCGCAGGTGACGCTGCGGACGTGGGAGCAGCGGTACGGCATCGGCGCCTCGGACCGGGAGGAGAACGGCCGGCGGCGGTACACCTCCGACGACGTCGAGCGGTTGCGGCGGATGCGGGCACTGCAGGCGCAGGGCACCCGGGCGCGTGAAGCCGCCGAGCTGGTGCTGTCCCGGACGGCGGCGGAGACGACCGTGAAACTGCGGCGGCAGCGGATCGCCGAGGCCGCCGAGCTCCTCGACGTCGCCACCATGGGCGACCTGGTCGACGACGCGCTCGTGAGCCTCGGTGTGGCCAAGTCGTGGACCGAGGTCGTCGCGCCGGTCCTGCGCGCCATCGGGGAGCGCTGGGCGCAGGCGGGCGACCGCAACGCGATGGCCGCGGAATGGGCGCTGGCCGCCGCGGCCTCGGCGGCGCTGGACCGGCTGCGGACACCGGTGCCCGCGAGGGCCGGCCGCGGCCCCGCCCTGTTCGTCTGCGGGCCGGCGGAACGGCATGAGCTGCCGGTCAAGATGCTCAGCGCGGCACTGGGCGACGACGGCGCGCCGTCGATGTTCCTCAGCGGCCTGGTGTCGATCGACGTCCTGCGGGTGGTGTCCGGCCGGTACGCGCCGAGCGCCGTGGTGGTGTGGTCGATGACGTCGCCGTCCGCGGACGTGCGCACCTTGCGCACGCTGCACGCCGAGGGCATCCCGGTCCGCCCGGCGGGCCCGGGGTGGCGCGGGATGCCCACGGTCGGCGAGCCGCTGCCACCGTCATTCTCCGAGGCCCTGGCGTCCTTCGGCGGCTGACCGCGGCAACTCGGGGCGCGACTGCGGCCGGAAGCGGCTGATCCGCTCGGTGCGGCGGGCCGGCACGTCGTTGGCGATCAGCACCGCGGCCCACGGCAGCGGCACGGAGATCGCGAGGAAAGCCAGGGCCAGCCACCCGATGTGCGCGGTCAGCCCGGCGAGCACCAGGCACGGGATGCGGCAGGCCATCATCACGACGTACTTGCGGCGGCGCCGCGCGAGCTGCTCGCCGGCCGACGGGGCAGCCGTGGTGATCAAGGCGGGGCTTCGGCTCACGCGACACTCCCGAGACGGACGGACAGCACGGCCAGCGGCCCGATGCCGTTCTGCACCAGCGAAAGCAGCACCCCGGGCGCACTCCCGGGCCAGTGCACCGCGGCCGCCCACGCCGACCCGGCGAGCAGCAGCCCGGCGAGCACCGCCGCGACGGTGGTCGCGCTGCGTCGGAGCCGCGGGTCGCCCAGGTCGGTGATGGTCAGCGCCAGTGCCGCGTGGACGACGAGGGCCGCTGCCACCCCCAGCGCCGGCCAGTCGAAGGGCAGCCAGGTGAAGCTGCTCGCCGTGGCCGCCGCGGACCCGACGGCCGTGGCGGCGGCGCACCCGCCGGCGAGCCGGGCCCGCGCGACGGGCGCGACGGTGGTCATCGCCGTCCCCGGTCCAGTGCCCGGGTTTCCGACGGCGGGTCCGGGGTCAGCAACGAGCCGGGGACCGCGTGGCCGGCCGAGCCCAGCTTGTTCATCTTCTTCGGCACGGGCGCGCCCTGGTATTCGAGACGGGTGGCGGCCAGCGGCTGGTGGATTTCGATGAACTCGCCGTGCGGCAGCCGCTTGATGATGCCGGTCTCGACGCCGTGCTCGAGCACCTCGCGGTCGGCGCGTTGCAGGCCGACGCACAGCCGGTAGGTGACGAAGTAGGCCAAAGGCGGTCCGACGAGCAGCCCGATCCGGCCCGCCCACGTCATCGCGTTGAGCGAGACGTCGAACTGGACGGCGAGGATGTCGTTGAAGCTGGACAGGGTGAGCACGAGGAAGAACGTGATCGCCATCGCCCCGATCGACGTGCGGACCGGGACGTCCCGCGGCCGCTGGAGCAGGTTGTGGTGCGCGGTGTCGCCGGTGAGCCTCCGTTCGATGAACGGGTAGCTCAAGAGGGCCGTCACCAGCACGGCGATCCCGATGGCACCGGCGAAGAAGACCGGCGGCACGGTGTGGTCGCCGAGGTAGAGCTCCCACGGCGGCCACACGCGCAGCAGCCCGTCCGCCCAGCCCATGTACCAGTCCGGCTGGGACCCAGCGGAGACCTGGGAAGGGTTGTAGGGCCCGAAGTTCCACACCGGGTTGATCTGGAACAGCCCCGACATCAGCGCCAGCACCCCGATGACCAGGGTGAAGAACGCGCCACCCTTGAGAGCGAAGTACGGCATGATCCGGACACCGACGACGTTGCTCTCCTTGCGGCGCACCCCCGGGAACTGGGTGTGCTTCTGGTACCAGACCAGCGCCAGGTGCGCCCCGACCAGCGCGAGCATGATGCCCGGGATCAGCAGGATGTGCAGCGTGTACAACCGCGGGATGATCTGGTCACCGGGGAACTCCCCGCCGAACAGCGCCCAGTGGATCCAGGTGCCGGCCACCGGCACCGAGAGCACGATGCCCGACAGGGTCGCGCGGATACCGGTACCCGAGAGCAGGTCGTCCGGCAGCGAGTAGCCGAAGAAGCCCTCGAAGCAGCCCAGGAT
>NZ_JBFBBT010000045.1:20345-24047 GCF_040682815.1 Amycolatopsis sp. NPDC051102 | reverse complement strand
GGTGCCCTCGGCAGGATTCGAACCTGCGACACCTGCCTCCGGAGGGCTGGACACCGTTGCATCAAGCAGAACGCCTTGACCTGCGAATACGAGGCAGACAGCTGCCGCATGCTCGGGCGATTGGGAACGCATTGGGCACGCGGCTGCGTTACGAAGTAGCGATCAGGCCGCCGAGCGACGCGCCAGCACCCCGAGCACCAGCCCGGCCACGGCCGCGCCCGCCAGCAGCGGCCACCGCGCGGCCCGCTCGATCGCCGCCCACCGCGCGCGTCGCGCCTCATCCCGCTGCATCGCCCGGCGGCCGGCCGCCTTCCACCTGTCGAAGATCGTTCCCTCACCCATGCCGCCAGGATGCCTGCTGAGCTGCGACGATGCCACTATCATCGAACATGTGAGCGAGCGGACATGGATGAACGCGACACCCGACACCACCGAGCCTGAGGACCTGCCGGTCCGCTCGCAGCGCGAGCACGTCTGGTGCCTCAACCGCAAGCACCGGATGGCGCTCGCCAACGGCGGCAGCGGTCACCACCACGGACTCGGACTGGCCAAGCAGGTGTGCGCCCGCTGCTGGACCCGGCGCCAGCCGCGGGCCGTCTGGCTGGTGATCGACCACCGCTCGCCGATGCCCGCGGAGCAGGCCGACCAGCCGGACGACCGCCGGGCGAAGATCCTGGTGGTCGCCCGCCGGCCAGCTGTGCGCGCCGGAGTCGGACGGCTTGAGGTGCGGGTGCGCGGAGCCGTGGTCGCGGTCGCCGACGTGCAGCTGTGCGGCGTCGACCACCGCGGGGTCGTCCGTCATATCCAGGTGTACCCCACCCACCGGAGGCGCGGGTTCGGCACACTGCTGCTGGACGCCGCACAGGCCCGCGGCCCCGGCTACCACTGGTCGACCGTCCAGCTCGCCCAGACCGACGACGCGCAGGACTTCTGGGCCTACCAAGACTCCGCCGAACCCCTGCACCTCGGAGAACCGCACTACTGCACCCACATGCGAGAAGCCAACGGCGAATGGGGGTGACTGGCAGCCACCGCGCGGGGGTAGCCGACCAACCGTCCACCGACTGCCCCGCCGAACCTCAAGCAGGAGGCCGGCCAACCCCTAGGATTCGGAGCCATGGCTGACGACAAAGATGCCCGCCAGACGACCGCCGGTGATCTGGTGTCGTCCGCAGCTACTCTTGCCGAGAAGTTCGTTGCGCCCCTTGGGCAGAGGTGGCAACACGTGCAGGCCGTAGCGGCGCGGGCTACGGATTTGGCCCGGGCCGTAGCTGTTCAAGATCGTGACACTTTGCTCGCCGCCGCATGGCTGCACGATATCGGCTATTCCAGTCAAATTAATCACACCGGTTTCCACCCTTTGGACGGGGCGCGTTTTCTGCGTCAAGCAGGCTGGCCGGACGAGATCGTGAATCTCGTGGCACATCATTCAGGTGCAAGATTTGAGGCTGAGCAGCGGGGCCTGGTGGCGGAATTGGGTGATTTCGATTTTGTCGACAGCCCTCTACTCGACGCACTGGTGGTTGCAGATTTGACAACTGGTCCACAAGGGCAGTCGCTAACTTATGAACAGCGGATTAGCGAGATCCTCGATCGGTATCCCCCTGAGGATCCCGTACACAGAACGTGGATCACAGCTGGCCCGATTTTGAAGGCTTCGGTTCGTCGAGTTGAGGCGCGACTAGCCGAGATGAGGTGAGGTGCGCCCTTGGTCGACGGCGTGATCGATTCGCAGGCGCATCGACGGATGAATATTTAAGGCGTCGAGTTCGCTTAGTGAAACCCAGCGAGCAGCCTTAGTCTCCGTGCCGTCTTCGCGAGGATTTCCGCTTAGCCAGCGCGCCTCGTAGCATAGCGAGAACTGCTGACGGACCTCACCGTCATCGTAGGCAATCACATGCCGCGGGTCCGTATACGTGCCTATCAGGCGGGTGATCTCAACCTCTAGACCTGTTTCCTCGCGCACTTCCCTGACGGCAGTGTCGGCGATTCGCTCCCCGACGTCGTGCCCTCCGCCCGGAAGCGCCCACAGGTCGTTGTCAATTTTATGGATGAGAAGTATTTGTCCCTGTTCATTGCGGACTGCGACGGTCACCGACGGAACGACGCTGTTGGCTTTTGGGGCATTAGGATCGTCGAAGTAGTCAATTCTGGTCATTCAGAAGACCTCCCTATGGCTCCGGATTCGCATTCTTCCAGGTCAGCTCAAAAGACTTCATGTAGTGATCCCACATCTGACCATTAGGTGTCCGATGAAGGTGCAGAACCGGACTTTGTCCAGCCAGGGCGCCATGTGCGTGGCCGTTTACTAGCAGGTCATCGTCGAACCTGTAAAGTGAGTTATAGAGAACTGTCGAATGCGTACGAATTTCCACGCCCTCAATGCCGGAAACATCGGACAAGTATCGGCGCATCAGCTGGATCCGTCCTTCGAGGCCGCCGGGCGTCCCCTCGTCAATGGCGCGTTGCTTGACGGTATCGGAAGTCTCGTCTCCGACCATGATTCGGAATGCAACTCCGTTTGCTGCTTTCTTGCGAATCAGTGGAATTAGGTCGTACTGCTCGACCAGGAATGCTCCCGAGAACACAAGCACGTCCATGCTGCGACTTACGCCCGCCAAAAGCTCGGTCCAGATTGCTCCTGTGATGGCGGACCGGGACGAATACAGGTGTACAAGCTCGGATTCGACTGGCGCCGGCCGCGGTGAGCCACCCAGCTCAGGCCAGAGATCCACCTCGCGAACCTTGAGCAACCTGGCCAACTCGACCCGCGTCGCTCGATGCGGCAGCCGCTGCTCCTGCCTGATCCACCGCTCAACCGTCTTGGGGTCACGACCCAGTTCCTGCGCGAGGGTATCGACGGTCAGCCCGGCTGCCAGCATCGCAGTGCGAAGGCGGTCATTGGCCATGTCGGTGGTCCTTCGGGTCGTCGGGACACATGGGACGTTCTGAGGGACGTTTGCCTGTCCGGGACGTTCCAAAGCGTCCTCGGAAGTGTGGTGTTAACGTCCCCTGACCTGGTGTTTTCTTGAGTCATCGAGGCGGATCGAACGCCTCGACCAAGATCTCAGGAGGTACCAGATGGCGAAGAACGGCGGCGGCATCATGCTCCCGACTCCGAAGCGGGGCGGCCTTTTAGGCTTGTGGCGGTGGGGTTACTCGTGGGCGGGCTGGTTCTCGTGATCAGGCACCCGGTCGATGCGGCCGGGGTGGTCGGCGAGGCGTTTGGCGGGATCGGCCGGGCCAGCGACAGCGTTGCGACGTTCATCGCGAGTTTGCGCTAGTCCTGCTCTAGGCGCTGGACGCGCTCTCGGAGGTCGCGGACCTCCACTTGCAACTCGGCCACCGTTTGGCGCAGCGCGCGTGGGTCCACAGAAGACAGATCGTCTGCTGGCGGGGAATCCGAGACGTAGACACCAACCGCAGCGCGAACGATCAGCCAGCCCTCATCGTGGAGAACGCCCACGGCTTTCTGAAGTGTCGGCAGTGAGACTTTGTACTGCTCGGCCAGCGCCCGATTTCCCGGCAGGCGTTCACCGGGAGCCAGCTTTCCGTCACTGATGGCGGAGCGAATAGCCGCCGCAACGCGTTCGTAAGCCGCCAGGCCGGCGGTTCCAGTGGCCATGTGGCCGAGTCTAGCGGCCTGACCAGCACTGACCAATTCACCACTCGGATGGAGTAGTGACCAACTGACCAATGCGG
>NZ_JBFBBT010000045.1:0-20247 GCF_040682815.1 Amycolatopsis sp. NPDC051102 | reverse complement strand
GACTAATGTCAGTCTTTGTCAGAGCGACCCGGAAGGACAAGCACGATGACGAACGCACGCCCCAGCCGCCGCCAGATCGAGATGGACGCGGTTGACCTGGACTTCGACTTTTTCGCCGACACCACCGGCCTGGCCGGTGACAGCGTCCTGACCGGTGGCTTCGACGGCTTCGCTGATCTGGTCGACCCGTACGCGGGGTTGGCGGAGATCGACGAAGCGCTGGCCAACCTGGACGCCCCGGTGGCGCCGGTGATCTCGCTGCCGCTCACGGTCCGATACGAGCTGGGAGAGGTGGCCTGAGATGCGCAGCAGCACGGTTCGCGGGCTGGCGTTGTTCGCCGCGTTGCAGGCGACGTTCGCCGACGTCCACCCGCTGTGTGACCAGTGGTTGCAGTCCAGCGAGGACGCGGCTGGCAAGGGCAAGCCGGGCCGGGAGGGCGCGAAAAACTGTGCTCGGCACGTGGCCAGCTACACCGTCGGTCAGGTGGGTGCCGCGGTTGCGGTGACGCGGGTGCTGGGGTTCCGAGTGCCGCTGCGGGCGCTGGCCGCGGGCACGGCGGTCAACGCGGTCACGCACTACGTGATCGACCGCCGGGCACCGTTGAAGGCGCTGGCGCGGCTGGCCGGGAAGCAGGGCTACGTCGAACACGCGACGGTGCAGCGCCGCGACGGCGTGATCGACGAGACCGGGCCGGGGACCGCGCTGACGGAGCTGGACCAGGCCGTGCACCGCGCGATCGGGGTGGCCGCGTCGCTGCTGACCACCTGGGTGGCGCTGCGCTACGGGAGGCAGTCGTGAGGGACCGCCTGTCCGTCCCGGCCACGTTCGCCTGGCTGCTGGCCACCATGCCGGCTGCCTCAGCCATCCGCGAGGACCGGGAGCACTGGCTGGACATCGCCTTCCACACGATGGTCGGTGAATTCGACGGCCCGCACGGGCTGACCGCGATGCGCCTGGCCCGGGTGTTCCGGGCGGAGCTGGCGGCCACTCGGGAAGAGGCCGCGGAAAGCCCGTCGGCTTTCGCCGCCTGATCCCTGCACCACCTGTTCCCGCGCGATCCGCGCACCAATTTCGCGTTTCCGCATTCGTCTCGGGGCAGCGCCATGCCCGCTCCCGGCTCGACTTACCTGAAAGGACCGCTCATGACCGCCACGCTGCCCACCGTGCTCGCGGCCCGGTTCCGCGCCCTGGCCGACACGCTGACCCGCAACGCCGCGGTCCTCGCGGCGGCCGGGCTGCCGGAGCTCGTGACCGGTGTCCGGGTGACGGTGTACGGCGACGTCGCGGCGCAGCTGCGGCTGCTGGCCGAGGCCGAGCAGGACCACGCGCAGGGCAACCCGCTGGTCGTTGCGGTGGCCGAAGTCGACCTGGCGGTGGGGACGGCGCGCCGGTTTCAGGCGCTGGCCGGCCTGCTGGCCGCCAACGCCCGGGTCCTGACCCGCCGCACCGAAGACGCGGTGATGCACCGCCGGGCCGGGGTGTACCGCGACGTCGCGGCGCAGCTGCGGCTGCTGGCCGAGGCCGAGCTGGAGAACGCGGTGGCGCACCGCCCGCGCACCAGCCGGCCGCCGCGATCGAACGCCACCCCGGACAGCCCGATCGCGGCGAAAGCCGCGGTCCGGGTGCCGCGGGTGCGGACGGAGTTCCTGGAGGCGCTGGTGACCGCGATCGCGAAGCGGCGGCGCGCGGGCTGGTCGGTCGCGCGGCTGACGCTGTGGCTGCGCACCACCCTGCGGGACCCGCAGACCGATGCGGTCCACCCCTGCGCACAGCGGAGCTTCGTCTCCTACGTCACCGGGCTGCTGGCCGGGCCACGGTCGGCGCGTGCCCTGCGGACCGCCTGAACCCGAGAACCGCACAGCGCAAACCCGTTGCACCGCAAAGAAATACAGACAACCCACCGCGCACGTCGACCAAGAAGGAGAGCCGTCATGGCGCTGAGCGACTTCTTTCACGTCAACCCGCAGATCGGCAAAAACGCCGCCCAGCTCGACTCCGAGATCCGCGAGGTTGCAGCCGAAACCCGCAAACGCGTGCTCAACCACAACGACACCGAAGACCAGGAAGCCCGCACCCACTTCCTGCGCGAGGCCCGCGGCCGCCTCAACTGACTGTGCCAGCCCCCTCTACTTCCTGAAAGGACGGCACCTCATGTCGTTGATCGGTTCGTGGGCGGCGAAGATCGCTGCTCGTCTCGATGACCGCCACCCGGTGTTCTACGCCGCGGACATGGTCGCCTTCACCTTGCGCGACCTGGTCTGGCACGTGCTGGTGATCCAGCGCGGCTGGGATCCCTACCAGGGCGCCCTGGCCCTGCCCGGTGGCCACGTCGACCCGGCCGAAACCGCCGGAGAGGCGGCAGTGCGGGAATTCACCGAGGAAACCGGCTTGGTGGTGCCGGAGGGCACGTTTGTGGACCAGGTGGGGGTGTTCGACACCCCGGGCCGGGACCCGCGCGGCCGGTACGTCTCGATCGCCCACGGCGTGATCCTCCATGGGGCACCGGATCCGGTGGCTGCCGATGACGCCGCGGCTGCGGAGTGGATGCCGGTGCGGGTCGCGGTGCGCGTGGCCAACGCGGGCGGGTTCGCCTTCGACCACGGCCACATCCTCGCCCGCGCCATCCACCAGCTCGACCCGGTGCGCGGCTTCGGCACCCGCGCCCCCGGTGAGAGGGGTTGGCGATGACGCAGCTGCGCTTCCCGATGTCGGTCTGGCTGCTGGGCCGGGGCCTGATCGAAGGGTTCTGGGAGTACGCCACCACGGACCCGTGGGCGATCACCCTGCACCTGGACGGGCAGCACTGGATCTTCGCCCGGGACCTGCTGCGCACCGGCCTGGCGGAGCCGGCCGGGGACGGCGACGTGCACGTCATGCCCGACACCGGCGGCCACGCCGGACTGCTGAACATCCTGCTCCGCTCGCCCTCGGGGACGGCGCGGCTGCCGGTGGCCCGCGACACCGTCACCAGCCTGCTGGACGCCGCCTACGCCCTCGTGCCCGACGGCCAGGAAGCCCGGACCGTCGACTGGGACCGCGAATGGGTGCGCCTGGCCGAAGGCCCCGCCGCCTGAACACCCCTCTCACCACCGTCCTCAGTGGAGGCCCCATGTCCATCACCACCACAACTCACGCCACCCTGCCGAAGCCCTCGACCGCCGTCGCCGACGAGGAACCGTGGTATCCGCCTCCGGCGGCCACGATGACCGTGCAGCTGGCTCAGCAGATGGCCTCGACCGCCTACCAGCAGGCCGCGCAGCGCGTGGCGCGGCTGGTGCGGCAGCTGCTGCCCCAGGCCGCCTGCCCGGACGACCGGATGCGGCTGCTGTTCCTCTACGCGGCCGAGGAAACCTACCTCGCATCGGTGTTCCCCGCGGTCCACCACACCCACCCCGAGCAGTGGCAGCCCGGCATGACCGCGCACCGGCTGGCCGCGGAACTGGCCGGGATGATCGCCACCGCCGAGGAAGCCATCGCCACTCACCAGCCCTACCGCCCGGGTGGATTCGACGTGGAGACCGGCTACGTCACTCAAGCGATGGCGCACTACGTGACCGACCCGGCCCCGGCCAGCCGGGCCGGAGTCCTGGACGCCCTGGCGCAGTACCTGCGCACCCACCAGTTCCCTCCCCGCGCGATCGACCTGCTCACCAACACCGCCGCGGCGCTGCGGGTGACCGCGATCAGCGGCAACCCCCGCCTCCCCGCCCCGCCGGCCGCCGCTTGAACGCCGGGAATGTCCGCCGCGACCACCAGCGGTAACACGGCAGAGCCGCCGAAAGCCTCTGCCCGCCAACGAACCAGAAGGAAGAACAGTGACGAACGTGTCTTTCGAACAGCTCGCCGGCCAGTTCGCCAACCTCGCCAACCAGGTGCCGCGCCGCCCCCTGGCCAAGGCCGTCGTCGCGATTGAGGACCTCGGGGCCGACGCGAAGCAGGCACTTGAACAACTGAAAACCGACGGGGTGGCCATCATCGGTCCGAACAGCAGCGGCCAGTGGGTCAACGTGGTGAACGCGACCATCACGGCAGTCGACGAAGTGGATGCCGCGGTCACCGCGCAGCTCAACAAGCTGACCGCCGAATTCGGTGCCCTGGAGCAGGCGATCGGAACGATCGCCAACCGAATCAGCCAGGGCCCGGTGCTGTAAACGACGACAACTTCACGTCCGCCCTTCATTCCCTGGACGAAAACCGTTATTCCGCACGGCAAATACCTGCCTCACTGCCGATTCGAAAGGCATCGTGATGTCCATTCAGGACCAAGTCGCCCGCCTCAACACCGTCGCCCAGAGCATCCCGTTGGGCGCACTGCGGCAGCTGTCGGAGTCCACGCTGCCGCCGGAGGTGCTGGTCGCCCGCAACGGGATGTCCGGTCTGGGTGCCGCCGTGATCGAGATCCTCGGCAACACCCACGACGCCAGCCAGGCCCAGCAGTTGCTCAGCCACGCCATCGCGATGCTGGATCAGGCCGCGCAGGCCCACCAGGTTCTGCTCACCCACTACAGCAAGGCGCTGACCTCGGCCACGCGCGCGCAGCAGCACATCGAGCACGCCGTCATGTACCACGGCCACGGCGCGGGGGCGTCGTGACCGACCACAGCGGATCCGACCTGTTCCACCAGGTCACCGACGTCGACCGCCGACGGTGGCAGATCCAGGCCCACGCCACGCTGGCCACCGTGCTGCAGCGGGCCAGCACGGCCGGGCTCGCGCCGCTGCACTGGAACCTGGGACCCGCCGGCCAGCTGCGCGGCACGGTGAACGATCTCGGCCGCGCGGCCGAGGAGGTGGCCGGGATCTACACCGCGTGGGCCGAGTTCCTGCACCTGGCCATCCGCCGCGCCACCCCCGGCAGCCACGGCACCGTGCACCACTGGGCCTTCGGCGACCTGCCCGACCGCACCGGCCACCTCGGCCATCCGGTCCTCATCGTCGCTGATCTGCCACCCACCGCCGACATCGACCCGACCACCGAGGAGTGCTGGCCATGACCGGACCCGAGCACTACTGCGAAGCTGAACGTCTCGCCGGGGAGAACGGCGAGTGGTACTACGCCGACCCCGAGCTGGTGCCCGCGATCCTCGCCCGCGCGCAAGTGCACGCCACGCTCGCGCTCGCGGCGGCCACCGCGTCGGCTGGCCGGATGCCCGGCAAGACCGCGCAGGCGTGGGACAAGACCACGGGCGTGACGAAGTGACGTCCACATCGGACGCCCCGCGCGCCGACCGCTCCTGAACCACAACGAATCGGAGGACCGATCATGGCCGACTTCTCCAAGCTGTTCCCCCGCCAGCAGCGTGCCGGGATCACCACCCGCACCACCGTCATCGACGACCTGGAACGCCGCCTGAACCAGATCACGCGCGGCGCCGCCCGCGCCGGGCAGCTCACCACCGCCCGCGAGTGGCTCCGCTCCGCCCGCGCCGAACTGGCGGCGGTCACCAGGGCGGGCGGCAAGGACGGGTTCGACGACCTGGACCAGGCCATCACCGACCTGACCATCGCGGTCACCGCCGCGGAGACCGGCCGGCGGGGCAGGCGATGAGCCGCGCCGACGAACCCGCCGACACGGCGGCCACGGTGCTGCTGCTGCGGCGGCTGGTGGAGCGCAACGGAACCTGGGTGCTGGTCCAGGTCTTCGCCGCGATGGCGGTGTGGCTGGGACTGCACCTGACCCGCGCGGTGCTGGTGCTGATCGTGCGGCTGCTGACCGGGGCGATGGCCCGAGCCGACCGCTACACCACCACCGCGGTGCTGACCGAGCCGCGCGGGCGGATCAACCACTACTTCGACGCCCACGACAGCACCGGCTACGACCCGCACCACCACGACCCGCGCTACCGCGGGGACACCAGCCCGTCCGGCCACGGCCCGCCGGGACCCCGGATGCATTGGGAGGCAGCACATGCGTGACTTCGGAGCCCAGTTCGACACCGAGATCGACGACCTCAAGACCCGCGCCGGACGCCCCACCCGGGAGGTGGGGGCACGGGAGATGGCCGCGCTGCTGACCGAAAGCGCGGAGCTGCTGCCCGGACTGCTGCTGGGCACCGCGACCTTCACCGTGGTCGCGCTGCTGACCACCGTCGCGTGGCTCACCGTCGGCGCGGTGGTGCTGGCGGTCGCGCTGGGGCTGCGGGCGTTGTGGCACACGGCGTTCCTGGTCCGCGCCGGGCTGGCCCACCGCGACCGGCTGGCCGCCACCGCGGCCGAGCTGGACCGCCTGGCCGACGAGCACGGCATCGACCCCGAGAACAGGTGGTGGTGAGCATGGCCGCAGACACCCGGGCACGCACCCGGCAGGAAGCCGCCGTCGCGTGGTGCGGGGCGCACGTGATCGAGCTGGCCGGCGTCAGCGTGCCGCTGATCGGCGGGGTGGTCCTCACCCCGTGGCTGGAGCTGGTGGCCGCCGCGCTGGCCGGGCTGTGGGCGGCCAACGAGATCCGGCTGCACCGCACCACCCGCGACGCCCGCCGGGCCGCCCTCGCCACCAGCCCCGCCCCGCACCAGCTGGCGCCCGCCAACGACTCGACCGCCCCGGCCCCGGCCGAGGGCACCGACCGGAAGGAGGCCAAGGCATGAGCACCACAACGACGGCCGAGGGCCACGCCGACCTCGACCGGACCCTGACCGAGATCGAACGCCAGCTGGCCGTCAACGACCTGCCCGCACCGCAGGAACCGCTACCGGCCGAGCCGGAGCCGGCGCCTTCCACCGAGGACGCGTCCGCACCGGACCCGGTCGGCGGGCGCCGGGGCTGGACCACCCGGCGGTTGCGGCGGAGCGGGAACACCCGCCGGGTGCGGCGGCGCGCGGCCGAGCACGCCGAAGCGCACCGGCTGCTGGCGCTGGAGTCCGACCCGGCCCCGTTCCAGGTGACCACGGACAAGGTCCGCACCCGCCGCAAGGCCGTCGAGCAGGCCGCCGCGCTGTGGCGGCTGGACCGCGACCCGCGTGTCCTGGCCTACCGCGACTCCCGGATGCGGCGGCTGGTGCTGGCGGTGGCGCTGACCTCGCTCACCCTCGCCCTGGCGTGGTCGACGGCCGGAGTGCAGGCGTTCGCCGCCGAAGGCGCCCCGACCGGGAGCCCGCGGTGGTGGTTCGCGTGGCTGGCCGAACCGTTCTGCTCGCTGGCCCTGCTGATGGTCGTGGCCGGCCGCGCCTACCTCACCACCCGCGGCCACCCGCTCAACGACCGCGCGGTCGACCGCACCGAGTGGGTGTTCCTCGGCCTGACCCTCGGGATGAACGCCTGGCCGCACCTGCCGGGCGTGGCCGCCGACTTCACCGTCTCCAGCCTGGTGCTGCACCTGCTCGGCCCGATCGTCGCGGTCGCGGTCGTGCGGTGCCTGCCCCGGCTGCTGGCCGCCTTCGCCGGGCTCACCTTGCCCGGTGCGGACGCCGGAGCGGCCCCGGTCACCGCGAGGGGGGAGGGCGGGACCGAGGCCGCTTCCGGCGAGCGTAACCAGGCGGCCGCCACCCTGCTGCCTACCTCACCCACCCCCGTCACCACCACAGCGACCGACACGACCACCGCCCCGGCCGTCCGGGCGGCGGCGGCCCGGCGGACCACCACGGCGCGGCGCACTGCGCGGGCGACGGTCCCGGAGCCCAAGCGCCGCAGTCCCGAGCAGCTGGCCGCGGAGTTCGACGCGGCGGTGGCCAGTCCGCCGGCCGGGTTCGACCCGACCAACGGCGAGGCGATCCGCCGGACCCTCAAGTGCGGCAAGAAGGCCGCGACCGAGCTGCGCAACCGCTACCTGTCCGAGTCCGGCGGTAGCGACTGACCCACCCCCGCACCGCGCGGGCAGGGTCGAACCCTCCCGTGCCTGTGGCGGGGTTCGGTCCTGCCCGCGTGCTGCATCAGTCCACGCACGAAAGGGCACCACGCGATGACCCCCACCGACCACCACGACGACGAGAACGCCACCCCCGAGTCCACGCGCGAGTCCGCCGGGTCGGTGCGGGACCTGGCCACCGTCCATCCCCTGCGCACCTGCCCCGACCAGCACCAGTCCACCCCGCCCGGGACGGTCGAGTCCGCCTCACCGGCGATCGAGGGGGAGATCGTCACCGACGAACAGTGGCGCCTCTACACCTCCCAGAAAGCGCAGATGGAATGGCGCCTGGCCGAGTACAAGCGCCAGGCCCTGTGGCTCTCGACCACCGCCCGGACCGCGGTCACCCACGAGCGGACCGTGTCCACGCTCAAGTTCGTCGGCCGCAACGTCCTGGTGTACCCGACGCTCGGGGCCGTGGTGGCGTGCAAGCGCTGGCGCGACACCCACGGGTCCAGCCGCTACGAACGCATGATGCGCGCCGCGGAGCTGGCCGGGGACCACGAGAAGCTGGCCGAGTGGGAGGCCCGCGACGTCACCGAGAAGCAGCGCCGCCACGACCGCGCGATGGACTGGGTGCAGTCCCCGATCCAGCTGGCCAAGGCCGTCGCCCTGTCCACGGTGTCGGCCGCGGTCCTGCTGCTGGTCCTCGGGGTGATCCTCGCGGTCGCGGGGAAGGGCGACGTGCTGGACCCGATCACCGGGGTGATCGAGGCGATCGCGTTCTGCGTGTGGTTCGTCATCACCTACGGCGCGTTCCTCGCGATCGCCGGGACCGCCGGGGTGGCCACCTACCTGTGGAACCTCGGCCGCACCTCCCAGTCGGTGCCGCAGCTGTTCCGTCCAGCCTCGGCCCGGCTGGTCGACGACGTGATCATCACCCCGTCGATCGTCGTCACCGCCCTGCGTGACCTGCGGATTTCCGAGCTGCGCCGCAAGATCGAGCAGATGGAGGACGGCGGCGCGGCGATGCTGTCGCCGATCCGGCTGGCCGGCTGCGGAGTCGAGTTCGACGTCCACCTGCCGTCTGGTGTGGACACCGAGGAGGTCAAGCGCAAGCGGCGGAAGTTCGCGGAGAACATGGGCCGCCACGAGCACGAGGTGTTCCTGTCCACCCCGCCGTCCCCGCGCACGATCCGGGTCTGGGCCGCCGATTCCGGGGAGCTGGACAAGCCGATCGGGCCGTCTCCGCTGGTCACGGACCCGACCATCACCGCCGACCTGTACACCGGCCGCGCCCCGTGGGGGCTGGACCTGCGCGGGGACGCGGTCATGATGTCGCTGCTGCAGTGCCACCTGCTGATCACCGGGCTGTCCAAGCAGGGCAAGACCGCTTCCCTGCGCGCGCTGGCGTTGTGGCTGGCGCTGGACCCGTCGGTGCAGCTGCACATCGCCGACCTCAAGGGCATCGGCGACTGGCGGATGTTCAAGCCGGTCGCCGAAACCCTCATCGAAGGCCCCACCGACGCCCACTGCATTCAGGCCACGGAGCTGCTGGAATGGGGTGTCGAGGAGATGGAACGGCGCCTGCTGGCTTTCGACGGCGACAAGTACCGCAACGGCGTCCCGCGGGAACTGGCCAAGCCGGGCGGCCCGTTCGCGCCGATCGTGCTGCTGGTCGACGAAGCGCAGCAAGCGTTCATGAACCCGGCGGTGGACGACCAGAAAAACCCCTACGGCGGGCAAACCAGCAAGTCCCGGTACTTCATGGCCGCCCGCAAGATCCACAACCAGGGCCGGGCGGTCAACGTCGTGCTGTGGGAGGGCACCCAGGACCCCACGGACCAGAACCTGCCCAAGCTGGTCCGCGAAGGCGCCCACGTCCGCGCGGCGCTGGCGCTGGGCACCGAGTCCCAGTCCCGGATGGCGCTCGGGGACAAGGCGGTCGACGGCGGCGCGGCGCCGCACGAACTGCGCTCTGGCCTGGACAAAGGCACGTTGGTGGTGGCCGGGGAAGGGGTTCCGCTCCCGGCCGGCCAGGCGTCGATGACCGTGCGGACGCACTTCATCGACGGCGACGACGCCGCCACCGTGATCGAGCGCGCCGTGGTCATCCGCGGCGGCGCGAGGGCCGAGCCTGCGCAGGTCGAGGCCACCCCCGAGGTCCGGGACGTGCTCGACGACGTCGCGGAGGTGCTCGCTGGCCGGGACTTGAAGGCCACCGACGTGGCTGCGCTGCTGCGCAAGCTCGCCCCGGGCTACGCGCCCTACGCCGAACTGACCGGCAAAGCGCTGAAGGAACTGCTGGAAAACGAAGGGTGCCCGGTCCGCCGCAAGGACGGGATTGTCACTGTCAGTGCTCGATACGTGAGTGACGCCATCGCCGACCGCGGTCCGGTCGAGGGCGCCTGACACCCACCCTTCACACCGCGAAAAACGGCCGTTTGCGGGCGTCCGCGACGGGCGCGCACTTGATGCACTTCGCGCACTTCAGGGGAGATCACCGCAGCTCAGGCCAAGGGCATCGGTCAAGGGCGCCGCAAAGTGCATATGCACTTTCCCGACGGCGACGCCCTTGGCGGCGCCCTTGCCTCGCACTTGGTGATCACGCCTGCCGCGGCACCCCCGATGAACACGAACAGTCACCGACTATGGGAGGTTGTCATGGGTTTGTTCAGCAGCGGCATTGCTACCCGCGACCGCAGGGCCGAGCGGGAGCAGGCCGAGGCCGAGGCCACCGCGGCGATCGCCGCGCACGAGATCGGGAACGCGATCGGCTGCGCCGCTGGCGGGATCGCGGTCCGCTACGTCCGGCTAACCGGCCAGGGCGGACAGGTCTCCCACGCCGAACCCGACATGCACGCGGCCTGACCGTGTTGACGGTCGCTGCCGCGGTGGCCGGATGCCGGGACTCGACACCGCCGTGCTCAACCACTGCTGAGATCACCTGTCCAGAAAGGACGGCCCGATGAATCCCCACATGTACGCCGAAGTCGCTTCCGTGCCGGGCGTGTGGTTCGCCGCCCTGCGTCCGCGATCCGGCACCCCGCAGCAGACGGTGGTGGCCGCGCTCACCGACGCCTGCACCGACCAGGTCCCCGTGTCGGCGCTGGTCGCCGACGACCGCGGCGGCGTCAACGAAGTGATCCTGACCCGAGACCCCAGCATCACCCATGGCACACCGACCACCGCCGACTGCGTCGCCTTCGCCCGCGACCTGGCCGACACCCACGGCTGGACTTACGGGGTGGGTTTCGGCCGCGCCGACGGCCCGTCCGCGGGACGTGACCTCGCGGCGGCCGGGGTGATCGTGCTGATGGGGCTGCGAGAGGGCTACTTCCGTGACGCCACCGAGTACGGCGTGCGGGAGGTGCACGAGCGGCTGGCGCTGCACCACATCACCGTCTACCAGCTGCACACCGGCTGGCTGTTCTCCGCTCGCCGTCTCGCCGGTTCGGTGCGCACCCACGACGAACCCGCAGCCCTGATCCGGGTTTCGGCGGCCGACCTGCCGGAGCTGGCCGGCGTCGCCTTCTCGTTCGGGCAGATGCGGCTGATCGTCGCCGACCTGGACGACGACCGCACGTACGTGCTGCGCCAGCCCCTCGAACACATCCGCTGACCAGCCGGGAGGTGAACCGGCGTGGCGGGCAAGGAGAAGTACCGCGCGGCCGAGGTCACCGCGTGGCTGACCGAGCACACCAGCGCCGACACCACCACCGCCCGCCGCGCCGCGCGGACGGTGGCCGCCGCGTGGAGCGGCAGCGAGTTCTACGCCTCGGCTGCCTTCCCCACGCTGGTGCGGCTGCTGCGCGCGGCCGGGGAGCCGCCGTCGGATGTGGACCGGCTGGCCGGGGCGCTGGCGCGGGCGTTCGGTGTGCACCTGCACGACGTCGCGGCCTGGGACCCCCGGCCCGACTGGCGAAAGGAGATCCGCGCATGACGAGTGAGGCCCAACGCGCCGCACTGGAACGGGTCGCGCTGGCCATGGCCGGCAGAGGGTGGGCGGTGTTCCCGATCATGCCCAACCGCAAGTGGCCACCCGCCTGGCACCGCAAGGACACCTGCCCCGGGCGGGGGCCGTGCGCCGCGGGACACGTGACGCCGGAGTCGCTGGCCACCACCGACCCCGAGCTGATCACGCGAGTGTGGGCGACGGTCCCGTACAACGTCGCGGTGTTCCCCGGGAAGTCCGGGTGGCACGTCATCGACTGCGACGTCCGCAAGCCCGATGAGCCGCTCGGCCCCGACGGCTGGGACGAACTACGGGCGCTGGCCGGCGAGCGGGGTGGGCCGCTGCCGGACACCTGGACCACCTCGACCCCCAGCGGCGGACGCCAGCTGTGGTACCCGGTGCCGCCCGGGGTCCGGCTGGGCTCGACGGTCAAGTGGATCGCGGCGCATGTGGACACCCGCGGCTGGGGCGGCTACGCCCTCGCCCCCGGCAGCGTCCGCGACGACGGCGCGTATGAGCTGCTCGACGACACCGAAGGACCGGCGCTGCCGGGGTGGTTGGTCCAGGCCAGCGTCAAACTCCCGCCAGCGGCCAACTCAGGGCGCACCCAGATGCCCGTCGCCGCCCCGAGCGCGTACGCGGCGAAAGCCGTGCGGGACGAGTGCGCCCGCGTCGCAGCAGCGCCCTCAGGGCAGCGAAACAAGACCCTCTCGACCGCCGCCTACGCCCTCGGCCAGCTCGTCGGCGCGCGGCTGCTGGACAAGCACTACGCCCGCACCGAGCTGCGGGCCGCGGTCGCCGCCTGGAACACCCCCGACTCCGCCGTCAAAGACGACGGGGTGATCGAGACGTCGCTGGCGGCCGGGATCGACAACCCGCGCCGCGTCAACCGGAAGGAGGCCGCGTGAGGGCCACCCTGTACGCCACCATCGGCCCGGCCGGCGCCGGGAAGACCACCTGGCGCCACCAGCACGCCCCGCCCGGGGCCACGGTGATCTCCCTCGACGAACGCCGCGCCACGCTGTCGCCGTGCGGGTGCTCGGCCGACCCGTCGGTCAACGCCGCCGCGGTCGAGAGCGGGACCGCCGACACCCGCGCGGCACTCGCCGCGGGCGGGACGGTCGTGTGGGACGTCACCAACTACCTGCCCCGGCTCCGCGCCCATCTGCTCGACCTGGCTGCGGAGTTCGACGCGGCCACGGTCGGGCTGGTGATCCTGCCGCCGCTGCTGACCGTGCTGGCCCGCAACGGCCGCCGCGACAGCCGGGTCTGCGCGGTGTGCGGGACGGCGCGGCGGGTCCCCGACCCGGTCGTGTGGGCCATGCACAACGCGATCACCGGGTCGCTGCCGGACCTGCACCGCGAGGGCTGGCACACCCTGCACTTCCTGTCCCTGCCGCCGTATCTGCACCACCGACACCACGGAAGGAAACCCTGATGGCCGCCATCGTCCACCGCTGCACCTGCACCCACCTCGACAGCCACCACCGCGAACACCCGCTGAAGGACGACACCCGCCCGTGCCTCGCATCGCGGTGCGACTGCGCGGACGCAGATCCTCAGGCACCGGAGGTCATCCCGACCTGGCGGGCGGCCGGCCCGACGGCACAGGCCGAGCCCGACCCGGTCGTGATCGAGCCCGGCACGCTCGACGGCCCCGGGCTGGGGCGGCTGTGTGACTGCGAGGACTGCTGGAGCCTCTACAACGCCGGAAGCGAGGCCGCGTGATGACCTCCACTCTCACCGCGCCCGAGGACCGGCAGGTGCCCGAGCGATGGCGCCGCTACCCGCGCACCCCGGTCCCGGCCGAGCAGACCGCCCTCACCTCGCTCACCCTCGCGCTGACCGCGGGCACCCTGACCGTCGCCGGGGAAGCCACCCCGGTTCCGGGGCTGCTGCTGGCGCCGCACGTGGCCGGCGAGCCGTTGCGCTACACCGGCAACTGGCGACTCGTGCACGCCGGATCCGGGCTGAGCGTCTGCCCGGCCGTGCCGATCGCCTACGCCCGCGAGGCAGCGCAGTGGTACGCCCGGACCGGGATCAACTGGGACCGCCCCGGCGCGGACCTCGCCGACGACCCGGCCGCGCAACGACTGTTCTCCGCGTTGATCACCGAACTGGAGGATGCCCGCCACGACCGCCGGCCGCTGATCTACGCCCGCACCTCGTGGGTGACGTGGCCGCCGCTGTGGCGGGCCTGGCGCGGCGGCACCCCCGATGACGAAGGGTTCCTCACCTACGCCGACGCCGCCGCGCTGGCCGAAGACCTCGGGTGCGGCGCCGACGACGAGGCGCAGATCCGCCGGGACACCCACTCGCCGGGCTGGGCACTGCGGTGCGCGGCACCGTCGTGCGGCGACGGGCACGCCTGGTTCTTCGACGGCTGGGACGCCTACACCACCCCGCACATCGCCGGGCGGGCCGAGATCGAGCGCGACGCCCGCGCCGTCGGCTGGCGTGAGCACGACCGGCACCACTGGGTCTGCTCCGACTGCACCGACCAGTACCGCTGACCACATCGGACAGACAGGGCCGGGCACCACGCGTGCCCGGCCCTTCTCGTGCCCGCCTCCCGAAAGCGAGCCTGCGCCATGACTACCACCCACCCGATCGTCTCCCAGCACACCGCCGCCATCCTCGCGCGGATCGCCACCGAACGCGCCCGCCAGGACGCCCTGTGGGGCGAACAGAACCACCCCGACGGCACCGGCCCCGACGTCGAAGTGGCCGGGCTGAGCCGCCGCGCCGCCGACGCCGCCCACACCGCCCGGTTCACCACCGAGATCGCCCGCGCCGAAGGCCGCCTCACCTGGCTGCACATCCTGCGCGAGGAGGTCTACGAAGGCTTCGCCGAAGCCGACGCCGCCGACCTGGTCGAGGAGCTGATCCAGGTCGCCGCCGTTGCGGCCTGCTGGGCCGAAGCGATCGAACGCCGCACCACCGTGGAGGTCCGCTGATGTACACCGTGACTGACTTGTTCTGCGGAGCCGGGGGTTCCGGGCTCGGGGCCACCGCCGTGCCAGGGGTCCGGCTGGTGATGGCCGCCAACCACAGCCCGGAGGCGATCGAGACCCACCAAGCGAACTTCCCCGACTGTGACCACGACTGCGCCGACATCTCCCAGGTCGAGCCGCGCCGCTACCGCCGCACCGACATCCTATGGGCCTCCCCGGAGTGCACCAACCACTCCATCGCCAAGGGCAAACGGCGTGCCAAGAACCGCGACCAGGGAGTGCTGTTCGGCGACGAGGACGAGGAGGTGCCCGACCACGTGGCCGAGCGGTCACGGGCGACGATGTGGGACGTGCCGCGGTTCGTCGAGGCGCACCGCCACGACGTGGTGATCGTGGAAAACGTGGTGGACGCGGCGAAGTGGGAGCCGTTCCGCGCATGGCTGTCCGCGATGGACTGCCTCGGCTATGACCACCGGGTCGTCTCGCTCAACTCGATGCACGCCCCGGCGATCGCCGTGCCGCGCGCTCCGCAGAGCCGGGACCGGATGTACATCGTGTTCTGGCGCAAGGGCAACCCTGCCCCGGAGCTCGACATCCGGCCGGCGGCGTGGTGCCTGGTGTGCGAGGCCGAGGTGGCGGCCGTGCAGTGGTGGAAGCCCGGCCGCGACGTCGGCCGGTACCGACAGCAGTACCTCTACCGCTGCCCGAACAGCGCATGCCGCAACGCCGTCGTCGAACCGTACGTGCTGCCCGCCGCGGCCGTGATCGACTGGACGCACCTCGGGGAGCGCATCGGCGACCGCCCCAAGCCGCTGTCGGAGAAGACGATGGACCGCATCCGGGCCGGGCTGGAGCGCTACGCGCGGCCGATGACGTTCGAGGCCACCGGCAACACCTTCGTCCGGCCCGGCTCCGGCTACCCGCGAGGTTGGCCGGCGGACTGGCCGACCGCGACCCTGACCACGTCGCAGACCCGGGCGTTGCTGGTGCCCTCAGGCGGCACCAGCAACGAGGACGCCCGCCCGGCCGGTGATCCATTCCGCACCCGCACCACGAGCGAGTGGGAAGGGCTGCTGGTTCCGCTGGAGGGCCGCGAGGGCAAGCACGCCGCCAGCACCGACGACCCGATGCGCACGCAGACCGCGCGGCACGAGACCGCGCTGGTGGTCCCGTACTACGGCACCGGAGTGGCCCGCCCGGCCGGACGGCCGATGCCGACGATGACCACCGTGGACACCGCCGGGCTGGCGTTCATCGCCGAACTGCGCGGCGGCGGCTCCGATGCCCGCGACGTCCGGGAGCCGCTGGCGACGGTGTGCGCGTCGGGCAACCACCACATGCTCGTGCGGCACAACTCGAGCACCGGTCCCGGCGGTGAGATGTGCACGCCCGTCACCGAGCCCGCCCGCACGCTCACCACCACCGGACACCAGTCGCTGGTGGGTTGGCCGGATAGCGCGCCGGCGGCCGAGGACTGCACGTTCCGGATGCTGTCGGTAGCAGAGGTGCAGGCCGCGATGGCGTTCACCCCGGACTACGTCATCACCGGCAGCAAACGCGTCAAGGTTCGCCAGCTGGGC
The DNA here is from genome assembly GCF_040682815.1 of Amycolatopsis sp. NPDC051102. Lineage (NCBI taxonomy): Bacteria > Bacillati > Actinomycetota > Actinomycetes > Pseudonocardiales > Pseudonocardiaceae > Amycolatopsis > Amycolatopsis sp. NPDC051102. The sequence goes on along the minus strand of NZ_JBFBBT010000045.1, from coordinate 3,976 downwards.
AACGGCGTCACCCCGCCGGCCGCCGAATGGCTGGTGGGCGCGGCGGTCGCCTCGCTCGAACGTTCCCACGGTCGCCGCCGCACAGCGGCGTGACCGGCTCTGCCGCCGCCCCGGCCCATCCGGCGGGGCGGCGGTGTTCGACCAGCACGACGGAAAGGAACGCCATGGCCAGTACGAATTCGCAACGCCTGTGGTCGGTCGGGCCCGGTGGCCGTCCGCGGCTGCGGACCGGGGCCGCGCCGGAAACCATCCGGGTCCTGACCGCCGCGCTGGACGGCCGCATCATCCCCGACACCTACGTCTCCGACGGCGCGCCCGTCGTCGTCGAGCAGATCTCCGGCGCGGCCGACCCGACCGCCGGAGACGACGACGTCGCGTTGCCGGTCACGGCGTCGGTGCTGAAACCCGCGCTGCTGGCCAATTTGCTGGCGACCCACACCGACGTGATCCAGAGCAAAGTCAACGAGAAAGGCGACACCTACGACGTAGAGGTCTCACCGCCCACCAACGTCCTGAACGCCGTGCTGGCCGGGAGTTCCTGGCCGGGTCTTCCGGTGCTGCGCCGGATCATCTCCACTCCGGTGCTGCGCCCGGACGGGACGCTGCTGCAAACCCCCGGCTACGACCCGGCGACCGGTTTTTACCTGACCGCCAACGGCCACCTCGACCCGATCCCGGACCGGCCGAGCGCGGCGCAGGTAGAGGTCGCGCGGGAATTCCTGCTGGAACGGTTCCTGCGGGACTTCCCGTGGCGGTCGCCGGCCGACCGGGCGAACTACCTGGCGTTGCTGGTGACGCCGCTGATCCGGCCGTTCACCAACGCGCTGTCCCCGTTCGGGATGATCGAGGCGTCCATGCCCGGCTCCGGCAAGACGATCCTTGCCGGGTGCGTCGGGTTGTTGGTCGGGCAGCGGGTGCTCACCTGGACCGACTCCGATGAGGAACTGCGCAAGTCGATCACCACCGTGTTGTCGGATTCGGTGGGGGTGGTGGTGTTCGACAACCTGACCGAAGGGGAGATGGTCAACTCCGCGGTGCTGGCTCGGCTGGTCACCGAACGCACGTGGTCGGATCGTCGGCTGGGCACCAACGTCTCGAGCAACTTCACCAACGACCGGTTGTGGCTGGCCACCGGCAACAACCTGCGCACCGGCGGGGACATGGCCTCCCGCACGGTGTGGGTACGGCTCGATCCGAACTGCCCACGCCCGGAAGCCCGCACCGGGTTCACCATCCCGAACCTGGATTCCTGGATCCTCGACCCGGTCAACCGGGCCACCGTGCTGCGCCACGTCCTGACTCTGGTGCTCGATTGGACGGCCAACGGTGCGCCGATCGCCGGCAACGTCCCGCAGATGCGGCAGTTCACCCGCTGGGCCCAGTACCTCGGCGGGTTCCTGGCCCACCACAGCGTCGGCGACTTCCTCGACAACGCCGACGCCGGCCGGGGCCTGGATGAGGACCACGCGGAGTGGTACGCGTTCCTGGCCACCTGGCGCGACCTCTACGGCAGTGAGCCGGTGACCGCGCAGCAGCTGCGCTCGGACGCCGAACCCGAGTACGGCGCACCCGACCGGTGGAAGGGGACGTTCCCGACCACCGCCGCGGGCAAGCCCCTGACCCCGAAGTCGCTGGGAAAGAGGCTGGCAGGGCAAAAAGACCGCTGGCGCGGCGACCTGGTGTTACGCAGCGAAGTCGATCCGCACACCAAGATGAAGCTCTACACGGTCGAGCGCGGCACCGATTCGAGCTGACCTCCGAACCAAACACCGCAAACACCGCAAACACCGCAACCTGATCTAGAAAGTGGCTCTGAACAGGAGAAACGGTACTGCGGTGTCTGCGGTGTTTGACCTCCGACCAGGAGATCCTAAACACCGCAAATACCGCAGCCTGCGGTGTTTGCGGTATTTGGCCATCCGGCGCTCGACCCCAAACACCGCAAGAAGATCTCCAGGTCAGAGGCCACTTTGCGGTGTTTGCGGTGTTGCGGTGTTTGGTTCCGGCCTTCCACACCTGAGCCGCCTGCCTCTCTGCCAGCCGACCTAGCTCGACAACCACGCAACGTAACCAAAGGTGCCGTCCGGCCTGTGCCCGGCGGCGCTTCACCATGCCCGCCCGGCGGGCGTTCTGGAGGTGCAGTCATGGCGCAGCAGCGCAACTTCACCGGTTCACGCCAGCTCCTCAAGATCAGCGAGGTCTGCGAGGAGTTGGACGTGGCGGAGTCCACTTTCTATGACTGGCGGGCAAAGGGCCGCGGGCCGCGATGCATCAAGTTGCCGAACGGCAGTGTGCGGATTCGTCGCGCCGTCTTCGAAGCCTGGCTTGAAACCCGAGAGGAGGCCGCGTGATCAGTTCTTCGTACAACGTCCGCGTGTGGGCGATCGAGACTCGCCGTAATACGGCCGGCAAGCCCACGAGCTACCGCGTGCTGTGGAGGGTGGACAAGAAGGACTTCAAGGAGTCGTTCAAGCTGTACGCGCAAGCGGACGGCTTCCGTGCGTCCTTGCTGGCCGCGCAGCGAGCGGGTGAGGCGTTCGACGTCGTCTCCGGGCTCCCCCCGTCGCTGACCCGGCCGGCGGGGGATATGAGCTGGTACGCGCTCACGGTGGCCTACATCGACATGAAGTGGCCCGATGCGGCGGCGACTGCGCGCCAGACGATGGCCGAGGCGCTGATCCGCGTGATGCCGGTGTTCGTCAAGCGGGACAAGAACGGTCCGGACGCGAAGGTGATCCGTTCGGCGCTGCGGCAGTGGGGATACAACACCGAGTACCGCACCAACCGGGCGATGCCAGAGGACGTCCGGAAGGTGCTGAAGTGGTTGGAACGCAACACAATGCCCGTGCGGGCTGCCGTGGACCCGGACGTTCTGCGAGCCCTTCAGCGCGCCGTCACCAGGCGGTTGGACGGGAACAAGTTCGCCCCGAGCGTGGCGCGGAAGACCCGGGGGGTCTTGTTCAACGCGCTGGACTACGCCGTCGAAAAGAAGCTGATCGACGCGAACCCGCTGCCGTCGGTGAAGTGGACGGCGATGCCGAAGGGCAAGCGGAAGGTCGACACGAGGGCCGTGCCGAACCCGACGCAGGCGCGGGCGTTGCTGTCCGGCGTTGGTGCGTTGCCGCGCAGCGGGCCGCGCCTGGAAGCATTCTTCGGCTGCATGTACTACGCCGCGCTGCGTCCCGAAGAGGCGGTATCGCTGAACAGGCGGAACATCGCGCATCTGCCGGATCCAGTGTGGAACGACCACGTCGGCGAGTTCGAGTACGGCTGGGGCAAGTTCCGCCTCGACAGGGCCGAGCCACATGCCGGAGGCAGGTGGACCGACAGCGGGAAGCCACGCGACGACAGGCCGCTGAAGGCCCGGGACGTAGGCGATCAGCGCATCGTCTCGTTCCCGCCGGACCTGACCCGGCTTCTCCACCGACACATCCTGCTCTTTGGCTATGGCCCCGACGGCCGCCTGTTCCAGGCCGAGCAGGGCGGCGAAATACCGATGATCACATACACCCGGGCCTGGCGTGCGGCGCGCAGGATGGTGCTGACTGAGGAGCAGCAGAAGTCGCCGCTCGCCGCGCGGCCGTACGACCTGCGCCACGCCGCGGTAAGCACTCAGCTGGTGGCGGGAGTCGACCCGGCGACCATCGCGGCTTGGGCCGGCCAGTCGGTTGCCGTGCTGCTGGAGATCTACGCCGCGTTCTTGGACGGGGGAGAGGAGGCGAACCAGGCCCGGATCGAGAAGATCCTCGCTCGGTAGCCGGGTGCGGCTCCGGGCGGCGTCTACCTGATGCCCGACGCGCTCCCGTGGGAACGCATTGGGAAGAGACACCCGTGTTTGGCCGTGAATGGCCGTAGCCAGCCGGAGGACGGGAAAGACCGCTTCGAGCACGAAAACGCTGGTGAGGAGCGGTTTCTCCCGCTCCCGTAAGGGTGCCCTCGGCAGGATTCGAACCTGCGACACCTGCCTCCGGAGGGC
>NZ_JBFBBT010000044.1:0-28970 GCF_040682815.1 Amycolatopsis sp. NPDC051102 | reverse complement strand
GTGAGTGTTTAGGCGAGTTCTAACTCGCCTAAACACTCACGACCAGCCGCGTGGGCGGCGTTCAGGGAAGCGGGGGCAACGCCGGCATGTACAGCCAGCGGGTGAAGAACGCGCTCAGCGAGCGGCCCGCGTGCGCCTCCGCCGCGACGACGAACGCCTCCGTCGTGACCAGCCCGTGCCGGTACTCCTCGGCCCACGACTTCAGCAACGCGAAGAACGCCGGGTCCCCGATCTCCGCCCGCAGCGCGTGCAGCGTCAACCCGCCACGCTTGTAGACGCGCTCGTCGAACATCCGGGACACTCCGGGGTCCGCGATCCGCACGTCCGCCGGCTTGGCCTTGATGCGCGCGTACCAGTCACGCGCCAGCGCCGCCGCGGACGGGCCGCCGGACTCCTCCGACCACAGCCACTCGGCGTACGTCGCGAAGCCTTCGTTCAGCCAGATGTGGCGCCAGTCGGCCACCGTCAGGCTGTTGCCGAACCACTGGTGGGCCAGCTCGTGCAGCACGAGCCGCTCGTGGGTGCGGCGGCCGTCGACGTGGTTGGCGCCGAAGATCGCCATGCCCTGGGCCTCGATCGGGTCGTCGAGGGCGTCGTCGGTGACCACGATGACGTACTCGGCGAACGGGTACGCGCCGAACAGCCGCTGCAGGAACTCCATCATCCGGCCCTGGCGCCCGAAGTCGCGGTCGAACAGGCGGCGCAGGCGCGGCGGGACGGCCGCCCGCTGCGGCACCGTCTCGAAGATCGACTCCACCTGGCCGGTCGCACGGCCGATGCCGAGGCTCAGCCGGCGCAACCCCACGCCGGTGTGCGGGAACCAGCCGCGGCCGGTCAGCTCGACCTCGTCGTAGCGGCCGATCTGCACGCTCATCAGGTACGTCGCCGTCGGCTCGCGCCGCTCGTAGAGCCACTTCGTCGTGCTCGCCGACGTCGTCCGCTCGAGCAGGGTGCCGGTGACCGCGACCAGGTACGGCGACGCCGTCGTCACGCTCACCCGGTAGCTCGCCTTGTCCGACGGGTGGTCGTTGCACGGGAACCACGACGGCGCCCCGACCGGCTGGCTCGCCACCAGCGCGCCGTCGGTCAGCTCGTCCCAGCCGACGTCACCCCAGCGGCTGCCCACCGGGCGCGGGTTGCCCACGTAGTGGACCTCGACGGTGAACGCGGCACCCGCCGGGATCGACCTCGCCGGCTTGACGTGCAGCTTCGCGCCGCGCTTCAGGTACTTCGCGGCCTTCCCGTCGACGAGCACGCGGTTGATCCGGAACTCGCCGAAGTCGAAGCTGACGCGGGAAAGCGCCTGCGTCGCCTCCGCGGTGATCACCGCCGACGCCGAGAGCCGGTTCGGCGCGACCTTGTAGTCGAGGTTCAGGTCGTAGTGCCGGGTCCGGTAGCCGCCGTTGCCGTGCGCGGGCAGGTACGGGTCGCCGGAGGTGTCCGCGCCGGGAGCGGGAGCCTTCGAAATCACCCGTGGCGAACCTTTCGTCGTGCGTGCTGGAACCAGGCTCGCACGGACGAGGAAGTCCGGCGCGCCTGGTCCCGCTTTTGTTACTTACCGGGCTTACTTACCCGGCCAGGTGGAGATCGGGTTGCCCAGCCAGCGCGTGTCGGCGGGCACCTCGTCGCCGCGGGTCACCAGCGAGCCCGGGCCGACCGTCGTCCGCGCGCCGATGCCCGCGCCCGGCAGCACGATCCCGTGCGGGCCGAGGGTGGCGCCCGCGCCGAGGGTCACGCTCGACATGCTCATGATCCGGTCGTGGAACAGGTGCGTCTGCACGACGCAGCCGCGGTTGATCGTCGCGCCGTCACCCAGCGACACGAGGTCCGCCTCCGGCAGCCAGTACGTCTCCAGCCAGACACCGCGGCCGATCTTGACGCCCATCGTGCGCAGCCACGCGGGCAGCAGCGGGGTGCCGCCGACCGAGCCGATCAGCCACGGCACGGCCAGTGCCTCGACGAAGGTGTCGGCCAGCTCGTTGCGCCAGACGAAGGAGCTCCACAGCGGGTGGTCGACCTCGCGGAACTTGCCGACCAGCAGCCACTTCATCGCCGTCGCGGTCAGCGCCGCGAGGATGCCGGCGGCCAGCAGGGCGGGCCCGGCCAGCAGCGCGGCGACACCGAAGCCGAACGCCGACGCCGTCCACAGCAGCCCGAACGCGACCACGACGGTCAGCGCGACCCCGCACATGACCGGGATGATCCGGCACAGCTCGACCAGCGCCCGCGCCGCCTTGAGGTGCAGCGCCGGGGTGTAGGTGCGGCTGGTGTCGGCGTCGCCGATCGCGCGGCGGACCGGCAGCGGCGGCATGCCGAGGTACGACGAGCCCTTCTTCGCCTTCAGCGGCGTCGAGGACAGGACGCCGACCAGGCCGCGCTTCGGCACCGACCGGCCGGGCGCGGTCATTCCCGAGTTGCCGAGGAACGCCTGCTTGCCGATCCGTGCCGGGGCGACGTGCAGCCAGCCGTGGTTGAGCTCGTAGGTGGCGACCATGGTGTCGTCGGCCAGGAACGCGCCGCTGTCGACCTTGGTCATCTTCGGCAGGGCCAGCACGGTCGACGCCTCGACGTTGCGGCCCACCTTCGCGCCGAGCAGCCGCAGCCACACCGGCGTGAACAGGCTGGCGTACAGCGGGAACAGGCCTTCGCGGGCCATGCTCATCAGACGTTCGGTGGCCCAGACCTGCCAGGCGACGCGGCCGTGCACCGGGTGGTAGCCCTCGACCATGCCGATGCTCAGCGCCCGGACGCCGACCAGCACCAGCAGCATGTACGCCAGGAAGTACGCGGCCGTCGCGACCGGGACGAACACCAGCGCGCGGGTGAACGCGTCGAGCAGCGTCGGCGCCCCGGTGATCGCGTAGCCGAGCACGGCAACGGCGGCGAGCGCCGCCACGCCGGGCAGGAAGCCCAGCGCCAGGGAGGTCACGCCGTAGACGGCGGCCCAGAAGTGCGACCGCGGCGGCCGGCTCGACGGCCACTTCAGCGCGTCGCGCTCGTCCTTGGCGACGCGCGCGGCGGGCGAACCGGCCCACTTCTGCCCGGCCGGGACGGCGCCGCGGACGGTCGACCCGGCCGCGATCTCCGCGCCCTTGCCGATCCGGACACCGGGGAAGAGCGTGCTGCGCGCGCCGACGCGGGCGTCCGCGCCCACGCGGACCTTGCCGATGTGCACGACGTCGCCGTCGACCCAGTGGCCGGTCAGGTCGACCTCGGGCTCGATCGCGGCACCGCGGCCGAGCTTGAGGAAGCCGGTGACCGGCGGCGGGGAGTGCAGGTCGACGTCCTTGCCGATCCGCGCGCCGAGCGCCTTCGCGTACGTCGTCATCCAGGACGCACCGGCGACGCTGTCCGCGCCGGAGAACTCGGCGAGCTTCTCGGCCGTCCACAGTCGCAAGTGGACACTCCCGCCACGCGGGTAGGTGCCGGGCTGCACGCCCGACAGCAGCACGCGCGCGCCGCCCGCGGCGATGGCGATCCGGCCCGCCGGGCTGAACAGCACCACCCAGGCCAGGCCGATCCACGCCCAGCTCAGCGTCGGCGCCCAGGCGAACCCGAGCAGCGACAGGACGTTCGACAGCGCGGCGGCCAGCGTTGCCCAGCGCAGCCCGGCCAGGCCCATCAGCGGGACCATCAGCAGCGTCTGGATGACGCCGGCACGGCGCTTCGTCGGCGCGATGTCCCGGCGTTCGGTGGCCTGGCCGCTCAGCGCGTCCAGCATCGCGGCCAGCGCGCCCAGCTTGGGGTGGGCGTAGATGTCGGCCACCGACACCTGCGGGTGCCGGGTGCGGATGCGGGCGACCACCTGCGCGGCGGTCAGGCTGCCGCCGCCGTGGGTGAAGAAGTCCGCCTTCGGGCTGTCGACCGACACACCGAGGATCTCGGCCCAGCCTTCGGCGAGCCACGTCTCGGTCGGAGTCAGCCCGGAAGCCTCCACTGTGGACAGTGGCCACGGGAGCGCGTTGCGGTCGACCTTGCCGGAGGTGCGGGTCGGCAGGTCGTCGACGACGGCGAGCAGCGGCACCAGCGCGGCGGGGAGGTGCTCACGCAGGCGCGTCGCGGCCTGGTCGAGGTCGAACGGCTCGGTGCCGGGGACGACGTACCCGACGAGGACCTGGTTTCCGGCCTTGGTGCGGCGGATCGCGGCGGCCGCGCCCTGCACACCCGGGAGGGCCTGCAGCGCGGCGTCGACCTCGCCCAGCTCGATGCGGCGGCCGCCGAGCTTGACCTGCTCGTCGAGCCGGCCGAGGAACAGCAGGCCTTCCTCTTCGGCGCGGACCATGTCACCCGAGCGGTAGGCGCGCTGCCAGCCCAGGGACGGCAGCGGCGCGAACTTCTCCGCGTCCTTCTCGGCGTCGAGGTAGCGGGCCAGGCCGACGCCGCCGATGACGAGCTCACCGGTCTCGCCCATGGCGACCGGCTCGCCCTCGTCGTTGACCACGGCGAGCTGCCAGCCCACGAGGGGCAGGCCGATCCGGACCGGGCCCTCGCCGGTCAGCTGCGCGGCGCAGGCGACGACGGTGGCCTCGGTCGGGCCGTAGGTGTTCCAGACTTCGCGGCCTTCGACGGCGACGCGCTCGGCCAGCTCCGGCGGGCAGGCTTCGCCGCCGAAGATGAGCAGGCGGACGTCCTCGAGCGCGTCGGCGGGCCACAGCGCGGCCAGCGTCGGCACGGTCGAGACGACGGTGATGCGCTGCGCGACCAGCCACGGGCCGAGGTCGACGCCGGTGCGGACCAGCGCGCGGGGCGCCGGGACCAGGCAGGCGCCGTGCCGCCAGGCCAGCCACATCTCTTCGCAGGACGCGTCGAAGGCGACGCTCAGCCCGGCCAGGACGCGGTCGCCGGGGCCGATCGGCTCGTCGGTGAGGAAGAGCTCGGCCTCGGCGTCGACGAAGGCGGCGGCACTCGCGTGGGTGACCGCGACGCCCTTGGGCTTGCCGGTGGAGCCGGAGGTGAAGATGATCCACGCGTCGTCGGCCGGGCCGGGGGTGCCGTCACGGCCGCCGGGCGTCGAGTGGACGTTGATCTTGCCGTCGGTGGCGACCGCCGCGACCTGGGCCTCTTCGAAGACCAGCTCGGCGCGCTCGTCCGGGTCGTCGGCGTCGACCGGCACGTAGGCCGCGCCGACGGACAGGGTCGCGAGGATGGCGATGTACAGCTCGGCGGTGCCGGAAGAGATCCGGATGCCGACGCGGTCGCCGAGCCCGACGCCGTAGCCCCGGAGGCGACGCCCGTAGACGTCGATCTCCTCGAGCAGCCGCCGGTAGGTCAGGGTGGTGGTGCCGTCGTCGATCGCGGCGGCGTTCGGGTGCCGCTCCGCGGTCGCGGCGAGGACGTCGAGGAGGGTGCGCTCGCCGGCGCCGAGGCCGGACCAGAACAGGGCCCGCTCGGCGACCGGGGCCGGCGTCACCTCGGCGGCGGAACCGGTCGATTCGATGGTGACGGTCATCGGCCGCTCACCCCGGGCAGGACAAAACCTTGGGCGCGCAAGCCCACCACTCACCTTTCGGGAGCCTCACCGGGCTCGCTCTCCGAATGAGGCGCCCGCAACGACCTTTCACTCTAACGCAAGATGAACGAAAGATATCTCCCGGATCACGCTGGAGTGTCGGACCTCACCCCGGACCGGACGAACCGCCGTGACGGAGAGGTCGACACGCGTGATTGAAGGGTCGACACGACGTCCGGCCGCGGATTCGTCGTGTCGACCCTCTGATCACGCGTGTCGACCTCCCGATCACGCGTGTCGTCCGAAACGTGTCGGAGAATTACCGGGTTCGGGCGGCTTTTCCGCCGACCTTCGGCTTCGCCTTCTTTTCGCGAACGCGCACATTCACCCGCACGGGGCTGCCGGTGAAGCCGAACTGCTCGCGGAACTTGCGCTCGATGAACCGGCGGTAGCCCGCCTCGAGGAAGCCGGTGGTGAACAGCACCAGCGTCGGCGGCCGGATGCCCGCCTGCGTCGCGAACAGGACCTTCGGCTGCTTGCCCGAGCGGACCGGCGGCGGGGTGGCCGCGATCAGGTCGGACAGCCACGCGTTGAGCTGGCCGGTCGGCACCCGCTTGTCCCAGGAAGCCAGCGCCGTGCGCAGCGCCGGCGCGAGCTTGCGCACCGAACGGCCGGTCAGCGCCGAGATGTTGACCTTCTCCGCCCACGGCACGCGGACCAGGCCGCGCTCCAGCTCGCGGACCATCGCGTGCCGGCGGTCCTCGTCGACCAGGTCCCACTTGTTGAACGCCAGCACGCAGGCGCGGCCGGCCTCGACGACCATGGTCAGCACCCGCAGGTCCTGCTCCGACAGCGGCTCGGCCGCGTCCAGCAGCACGATCGCGACCTCGGCCGCGTCGATCGCGGTCTTGGTGCGCAGCGACGCGTAGTACTCGGCGCCCGCGGCGAAGTTGACGCGCTTGCGCAGGCCCGCCGTGTCGACGAACCGCCAGGTCTCGCCGTCCAGCTCGACCAGCGAGTCGACCGGGTCGACGGTCGTGCCGGCCACCGAGTCGACGACCGAGCGTTCCTCGCCCGACAGCTTGTTCAGCAGACTGGACTTGCCGACGTTCGGCTTGCCGACCAGCGCGACGCGCCGCGGCCCCGACGTCACGGCGCCGCCCTCGCGGGGCGACTCGGGCAGGGCCTTGAGGATCGCGTCGAGCAGGTCGCCGGAGCTGCGGCCGTGCAGCGCGCTGACCGGGTGCGGCTCGCCGAGGCCGAGCGACCACAGCGACGCGGTGTCCGCGAGCAGCCGGTCGTCGTCGACCTTGTTGGCGGCCAGCAGCACCGGCTTCTTGGACCGGCGCAGCACCTTGGAGACGGCTTCGTCGGTCGCGGTCGCGCCGACCGAGGCGTCGATCACCAGCAGCACGGCGTCCGCGGTCTGCATGGCCAGCTCGGCCTGCGCGGCGACGGAGGCCTGCAGGCCGGTCGCGTCCGGCTCCCAGCCGCCCGTGTCGACCAGGGTGAACTTGCGGCCGCCCCAGTAGGCGTCGTAGGCGACGCGGTCGCGGGTCACGCCCGGTACGTCCTGCACGACGGCTTCGCGCCGGCCGAGGATGCGGTTGACCAGCGTCGACTTGCCCACGTTCGGGCGGCCGACGACGGCGAGCACCGGCTGTGCGAGGGCGGCCTCCTCGGCCGCTTCCGCCGCCTCGATCTGCGCGTCGAGCGCGGCGAATTCGGTCTCGTCCGACCAGGTGCCGTCGATCTCGCCGACGCTGTCCAGCTCTTCCATCACTACCCAATTTCCCTTATACCGCACCGAATCCGTGTTCGGCACGCCAGTCGTCCAAAGTCTTCACGAGCGCCGCGAGCTCACCGCGCAGCTCTTCGGTGCCCTGGTCGAGCCCGGTCTTCCCGGGGCCGACCTCCGGCGAAAACGGCTCGCCCACGAGGATGTCCACCCGCGGCCGGAACCGTCGCCTGCCGTCGGCCGGCTTGAGCGTGCCCCGCGTCGCGACCGGGAGCACGGTCGCGCCGGAGGCCCGGACCAGCCAGGCCGCGCCGCGTTCGGCCGAGCCGACGTCCCCGGAGCCGCGGGTGCCTTCGGGGAAGATCCCGACGACACCCCCGTCTTTCAGGACGCCGACCGCGGTCAGCAGCGGCTTGCGGTCGATCTCGCCGCGCTTGAGCGGGATCTGCCCGATCGCCAGCATGAACTTGCCGACGATCCCGCCGAACATCTCGGCCTTGACCAGGAACGCCGAACGCCGCGGAAGCATTCCGAAGATCAGCTGCGGCTCGATCATGGAGCTGTGGTTGGCGATCACGAGCAGCGGCCCGGTGGCGGGGACGCGCTCGCGGCCGTGCACCCGGATGCGGAAGGCCGAACGCAGATAGTACCGGGCGAAGACCCGCCCGGCGTCGTGGAGCCTGCCGACGGATCCCTGGGGGAGTCCGTCAGCTCTCATCGAGCTACCTCGGCGTTGCACCCCGCCAGCAGGCCGCGGTGGCTGGCCAGCTCACTGAGGGCGACGATCACCTGGTCGATCGACAGTTCCGAGGTGTCGACGGGCACGGCGTCCTCGGCCGCACGCAGCGGCGAGGCCGCGCGGGTCGAGTCGAGGTGGTCGCGCCGCTCGACCGAAGCCAGCGCGTCGGCGACCGAGGACTGCCGCCCGGCCGCGTTGTCCTGGGTGCTGCGGCGCGACGCGCGGACGTCGGCCGAGGCGGTCAGGAAGACCTTGAGCGGCGAGTCCGGCGCGACGACGGTGCCGATGTCCCGGCCCTCGACGACGATCCCGCCGCGGTGCTCGACGACCTCGTCGATGATCTGCCGCTGCCGGGCGACCAGCAGCTCGCGCACGTGCGGCACGGCCGAGACCGGCGAGACGGCCTTGGTGACCTCCGGCCCGCGGATGTCGGCGGCGACGTCCTCGCCGCCCAGGCGGATCTCCGGCCGGTCGGGGCTGGTGCCGATGGTGAACTCGGCCCGGTCGGCGAGCGCGGCGACCGCGTCCGGGTCGGCCGGGTCGACGCCGGCGCGCAGCACGGCGAGGGTGACCATCCGGTACATCGCCCCGGTGTCGAGGTAGCCGGCGCCGAGGCGCTGGGCGAGCTTGCGGGCGACGGTGGTCTTCCCGGTCCCCGACGGGCCGTCCAGCGCGACCACACCACGTAGGGCTCCCGTCACCGGCACTCTCCTCGCGTTCTCGTCTCGTTCGGCGTCGCCGTCCATTCTGCCGGTCGGGGTGCGGAGGAGATCAGTCGCCCCGCGGCCCGAAGCGCTCGACCACCAGCGCGAGGCGCTCGTCACGGTGGGCCGGGGACAGCCGGTGGCCGCGATCCAGGGTCACCAGGCCGTGCAGCGTGCTCCAGAAAACTTCGGTCAACACGCCCGCGTCCTGCGTCCCCGCCACCGGCTCGATGACCGCGAGCAGCTCCGCGAAGTTCGCCTTCATCACCTCCGGGGTGTCGTCCTGGGCGAACCGCAGCTCGGAGGCGAGCGTGAACATCGCGTCGTAGAGCGCCGGTTTCGCCACGGCGAACTCGATGTACGCGCCCGCGATCCCGGCGAGCCCGCCGTCGCGCGCACGGGCCAGCGCCGTGGCCAGCTCGGCGAAGCCCTCCAGCGCGGCCGCCGCCATGATCGCGTCCTTGCCGCCCGGGAAGTGGCTGTAGAGCACCGGCTGGCTGTACTCGATCAGGGCCGCGAGCCGCCGGGTGGTGACGGCGTCCCAGCCCTCCGCCTCGGCGAGCTCCCGGGCCGCGGTGACGATCCGCTGCGCTCGCTCGGTCCGGTCGCGCACACGCCGTTGTCGCTGGGTCATAGGTCACACGCTAGCACTGCTAGACAAACTAGCGCCGCTAGGTTAGCGTTGCTAGTAATCCTAGCGATGCTAGAAAACTGGAGGGAACACCATGCTCGTCACCGGCTACGTCCTCACCGCGATCGTCGCGCTCGGGATCATCTACATCGGCTTCAACTACGTCTTCGCCCCGAAGAAGATCGCCGCAGGCTTCGGCTTCAACGAGGTCCCCGAGAACGCCGAAACCTTCCTCAACGTCAAGGGCGGCCGCGACATCGGGGCGGGCCTGATCCCGCTGGCCCTGATGATCTACGGCGACGCGCACGCACTCGGCTGGGTCATGCTCACCGCGGCCCTCTGGCCCGTCTTCGACATGCTGATCGTCCTGCGCCACCACGGGAAGAAGGCCACCGCCTTCGGCGTCCACGGCCTGACCGCCGCCGTGATGGCCGTCGCGGCCCTGCTCCTGCTGCTCGGCTGAAACCCCGCGAATCGGACACCTGGGTTACGGTGGCCGGGTGAACGTCGAAGTAACTCCCCTGCCCGGCATCGGGGTCCGCAAGGACTTCGCCACCCGTACCGGCCGCCGCATCGGCGTCGTCACCCAGCGGGACGGTCACATCGAGCTGATCGTGTCCAAATCGGACGATCCCGATGCCTGCGCCGCCTCGATCCCGCTCACCGCGGACGAGGCGGGCGCACTGGCCAACCTGCTCGGCGCCCCGCAGCTGGTCGCGCAGCTGACGGAGGAGCACCGCGACCTGCCGGGGATCAGCACCCGGCAGTTGCCGATCCAGCCGTCCGGCCCGTTCGACGGCCGGACGCTCGGCGACACCGCGATGCGCACCCGCACCGGCGTCTCGGTGGTCGCGGTGGCACGGGCGGGGCAGGTGCACCCGTCACCGGTGCCGGACTTCACGTTCACCGGGGGCGACCTGCTGGTCGCGGTCGGCACGAGCGAGGGCCTCGACGCCGCCGCCAAGATCCTCAAGTACGGCTGAGCGGTGCGATGAACCACACCGCGCTGTCCCTGATCGAACTGGGGGCGGTCTTCTTCGTGCTGGGCGTGCTCGGGCGCCTGGCCGGCAAGATCGGCCTCTCCCCCATCCCGCTCTACCTGCTCGGCGGCCTCTGCTTCGGCTCCGGCGGGCTGATCCCGCTGACCGACATCGGCGGCTTCACGCACCTGGCCGGCGAAATCGGCGTCGTGCTGCTGCTGTTGCTGCTCGGCCTCGAGTACTCCGCCGCCGAGCTGTTCACCGGGCTGCGCCGGTCCTGGACGGCCGGCCTGCTCGACATCGTCCTCAACGCGGCGCCCGGCGCGGCCGTCGCGCTGCTGCTGGGCTGGGGCCCGGTCGGCGCGATGGTGATGGCGGGCGTCACGTACATCTCGTCGTCCGGGATCGTCGCGAAGGTCCTCGGCGACCTGGGCAGGCTCGGCAACCGCGAGACGCCGGTGGTGCTGTCGATCCTCGTGTTCGAGGACCTCGCGATGGCGCTCTACCTGCCGATCCTCACCGCGGTCCTCGGCGGGGTGTCCCTGCTCGGCGGCCTGGAGGCCGTCGGGATCTCGCTGCTGGTGATCACCGTGGTGCTGGTGATCGCGCTCAAGTTCGGCCGGTACGTCTCGGCGGCGGTCGACAGCCCGGACCGCGAGGTGTTCCTGCTCAAGGTCCTCGGCGCGGCCCTGCTGGTGGCCGGGTTCGCGTCGGCGATGCAGGTGTCGGCCGCGGTCGGGGCGTTCCTGCTCGGCATCGCGATCTCGGGCTCGACGGCGGAGAACGCGACACGCATGCTGGAACCGTTGCGCGACCTGTTCGCCGCGGTGTTCTTCGTGGTCTTCGGGCTCAACACGAACCCGGCGTCGATCCCGCCGGTCCTCGGCTGGGCCGCGGTGCTGGCGGTGGTGACGACGCTGACCAAGGTCGGCACCGGCTGGTGGGCGGCCCGCCGCCAGGGCATCGGGAAGCTGGGCCGCGCCCGAGCCGGCGCGGCCCTGGTCGCGAGAGGCGAGTTCTCGATCGTCATCGCGGGCCTGGCTGTGACGGCGGGCGCGGTGGACGGCGAGCTGGCGGCCCTGGCGACGGCGTACGTGCTCCTGATGGCGATCCTCGGCCCGACGGCGGCCCGGGTGGTGGAACCGATCGCCCGCACGCTGCAACGCAAGCCGGCCACGAAGACCGCCCCGGCCGAGGCGAACTAGGCGACGCCGCTGCGCGGTCCAGACCGCGAAGCTCCTACTTGCTCTCGGTGCTGACGGCGCCGGTGCTGTGGCTGAGCCGATCCCGCAGGTTCTGCCACTTGCTTGCGCCGGCGCCGAGGACGTCGTGCAGGTGGGCGGAGATGGCGTCGGCGACGAGGACGACACGGGCGGGGTCCTCGTCGGTGGTGTCTGCGACGGCCTCGCCGGAGATTCCGCCGAAGAGGTGTCCGGCCTCGGCGATGGTCAGGAGCCGCTTCGGGGCGGGGCTGAGGTGGTAGGCGTCGGTGAACCAGTCCGGTCCGCGGGTGGACATCGCCGACTGGTCCTTGCCGCCGGCGATGACCAGGGTGGGAGCGGTCATGGTGGAGAAGTCCGGGCGTGCGAACGGCAGGTACTCGAGTGCGAAGGGAGTGAGGGTGTCGCCGGTACCGGTCGCCGCGATGAGGGCGCCGGCCTTGACGGCGGGGTGGGAGAAGTCTTCGCCCGGGTTGCCTTCGGCATCGAGGACGCGGGCACCCAGCAGAGCTCCGGCCGTCTGTGCTCCCCAGGAGTGCCCGACGACAGCGACGCGATCGCGGTCGACGCGGGCGTTCAGGCCGCTGAGGTGGTCGAGGATGTCGCCGAGGCTGTCCAGGACAGCGTGGAGGTCGGCGATGCGCACGCGCCAGATGGTGGCGAAGCGGGGATCGTCGAAGCCGATGCGGTGGCGGCGGGAGTCCAGGTGGGTCGGCTGGACCACGACGAACCCGGCAGCCGCCCAGCGGTCGGCGAGAGGCTCGTAGCCGTCCATCGACCAGGCGTTGCCGTGGGAGAAGACGATGACGGGCAAGTTCGTCCCGTCGGTGGGTGCGGTGACCTTGACCTGCAGGTCGATGCCCCGGCCGGTGGTGGGAACGGTGATGGGCTTGACGGCGATGAGCTGACGATCGAGCGTGGCCGAGGGGCCCGTGCCGGAGTGCGGTTCCATGGCGCCGACGTTAGGGACCCGATAGGTACCGAGTGGTAACCTTCGGGTGGTGAGCATGACCGCAGCCGACACCGCGAGCGCGGCCGGGGGCTTGAAAGCGGGCACGGTGTTCCTCGCCGACTGCCCCGCGCGGCTGGCGATCGAGATCATCGCGAACAAGTGGTCCGTCCTCGTCTTGTTCGCTCTCACCGACGGCCCCAAGCGACACGGGGAGCTCGTGGCGTTGTCCGGCGGAATTTCGCGGAAAGTCCTGACTCAGACACTGCGCCGCCTGCAGGGCAACGGACTGATCGATCGACGTGCGTACGCCGAAGCGCCTCCGCGGGTCGAATACAGCCTGACCGAGCTCGGCGAGACGCTCCAGGAGCCGATCGTGATGCTGACCGAGTGGGCGCGGACCAACGGCGAAGCTGTCGTCGACTTCCGCGAGTCGGCAGCCGCCGGATCGACCGGCTGAGGACCAAGGCTTTGTCAGACCCTCATTAGGCGCGGCTCAGCCGAGATCCGCCCGGCCCACCGACGGCACGAACGCGCCGCCGGCCGGGGCCGGGTGGGTCGTCGCGGCGGGCGGGATGCCCAGCAGCGGCACCGACACCGACGTCCGCGCCAAGTCGAGTGTCACGCGGCCCGGCTGGGCGGGGCCGCTGATGAAGCTGCCGTCCGTGCCGCCGACGATCAGCGCCAGCGCGTGGCCCCGCGGCACGATGTGGTCCGTGGACGCCAGCCGGAACGTCATCGTGTACGCCGTGCCCGGCGTCAACGTCCGTTCCTGCGCAAGGGACGCGTAGTTCGCCAGGTCCGCCCAGCCGCGGCTGAGGATCGTGTAGTTCACCTTCTTCACGTCCGCCGTCGCCACGCGGTAGCAAGCGTCGTCGCCGGACGTCGACGAACCCCAGCAGGTCTCCGTGGTGCCCGTCTTGATCCCCTCGCCGCTTCCGGCGAAGTTGCGGATCGTCGCCGGGCCGAGGTCCACCAGCAGGGCCGAAAGCCGGGCCGACGATGTGCTCGGCGTCGCCGTCACGGTGATCGACGAAGTCCCCGACACCTGGAGGTCGGACGTCAACGTGCCCGTCGAATACGTCAAAGCGGCGCTTCCGGGGTTCGTCACCCAGGTGTCCTCGCCGACGCTGGGGTTGTCGGTGAACGACGCCGTCCCGGACGCCGTCGCGGTGCCGAGCGAGCCGCCGGCCTGTGGCCGCAACGTCGTCGCCAGCGCACCGGCCGCCGGGTACCTGCTCTGGTCGGCCCACTGGTCCGGCTGCCGCTCGACGCTGGCCTGCGGGCCGTTCTGGACGCCGTTGTCGATCCCGAGCAGGTAGTGGTCGAACCACCGGTGCAGCAGGTCGACCCAGTCCGCGCGCCGGTAGTCGAACGGGTCGACGTGCCCGGTCTGCGACAGCCAGATCTTCTTCTCGACGTTCAGCGCGTCCCACCACTGTCCGAAATGGATGGTCTTGACGTTGAGGTCGTTGACGCCGTGGGAAAGCAGCACGCTGGCGCGCACGTTGGCCGCCCGGGCGACGTAGTCCCGGTCGGCCCACAGCGGCCCGTAGTCGCCGTTCGGCGTCGCGCCGGAAGCCAGCACCTGGTTCTGCGCCGAGCAGTTCTGCCCGCTGTTGCGCGATTCGACCGTGCGCGCGAGCCCGTCGGGGTTGAAGCCGAAGGTCGCGCCGTCGGAGCGGTAGTAGTCGTACCAGGAGCTGATCGCCGAGATCGGCACGATGGTCTTGAGCCCGGCGACGCCGGTCGCCGCGACGCCGTTGGCGATCGTGCCGTCGTAGGACTTGCCGATCATCCCGACGTTCCCGGTGCTCCAGCTCGCCGTCACCGCGCTGCCACCGGTCTTCGCGCTGTAGCCGGTCGCGCGGCCGTTCAGCCAGTCGACGACCTTGCGGGCCGAGCCGACGTCCGAAGCGCCGCCGACGTCCGCGCAGCCGGCCGAGCGGTTCGTCCCGGCCAGGTCGACCAGCACCACGGCGTAACCCCGCGGCACGAAGTAGTTGTCGTAGAACAGCGGGAACTTCACCGGTTTCCCGGCGCTGTCGTAGGACTTCAGCTCGCTTTCGTTGCCACGGCCGCAGCACGAGTAGTACGGGCTGGCGTCCATGATCACCGGAACGCGTGAAGTCGCTTCACTCGGCCGGACGATGTCGGCGGCGACCCGGTCGGAGCGGCCGTCGCCGTCGCCGTCGCGGCCGATGTCGACCCAGACGGTTTCGCGGACCGCCTTCGCGTAGTCGTAGACCGGCTCGCTCCCCGCGGGCGCCGCGGCGGCCGGAGCCACCGCACCGGACAGGAGCACCGCGAGGATCCCGCACACCACTCCGAGTCGCATGCCCGTCACGCTAACGACCCGGGGTCGGCGCCCACTACGGCGGAAAGTCGGGCGTACGTTGGAAAGCATGACGGAGTCCCTGCCCGCGGTGAGCGCCACCGCCGTCGGTGTCGCCGCGCTGCGAGCGTACGAAAGCCGCCGCCCGGATCGCCTGTTCGACGATCCGTACGCGGCCGCGTTCCACGCTGCGGGCAGGTCCCTGCTGCCCGTCGCGCCGGGCGAGACCCCGCAGGGCGGCCTCGGCGCGCTCTTCGCCGCGCAGGTGGCGATCCGCACCCGGTTCTACGACGACTACCTGCTGGGCGCCGGGTGCCCGCAGGTCGGGGTGCTCGCCGCCGGGCTCGACACCCGCGCCTTCCGGCTCGCCTGGCCGCCGGGCGTGCGGTTGTTCGAGCTCGACCTGCCCGAGGTCCTCGCGTTCAAGGACGAGGTCCTGGCCGGCCAGGGCGCGACGCCGTCGTGCGAGCGCGTCGTCGTCCCGGCCGACCTGCGCGACGACTGGGCGGGTGCCCTCCGTGCCGCCGGGTTCGACCCCGGTGTTCCCACGGCGTGGCTGGCCGAGGGCCTGCTGGTCTACCTGTCCCGCGAAGACGCCGAAGCGCTGCTGTCGACCGTGACCAGGCTGTCCGCGCCGGGGAGCCGGGTGTCGTTCGAGCACCGGTCGGCCGAAACGCGGGACAGCCTGTTCGCCCGCGCCAAGGCCACCCCGGGGGCCGAACGCGTCACGCGCCTGTGGCAGGGCGGGCTCGGCGACGCGGCGCCGGAGTGGCTCCGCGGGCACGGCTGGGAACCCAGCCTCGTCTCCCGCGCCGAACTGGCCGCGGAGTACGGCCGTCCGGGCGAGGAAACGCTCGACGGCTTCGTCACCGCCGTGCGGTGACGACTGGGCGTCAGAGTTCGACGTTGCGGTAGAGCGCGCCGACCTCGGTCTTCGTCAGGCGCCGGATCGAGCCGACGCGCTGGTTGCCGAGCTGGACGTCGCCGATCGCGGTGCGAACCAGCTTGAGCACCGGGTGGCCGGTGTCCTTGAGCAGGCGGCGCACGATGTGCTTCTTGCCCTCGTGGATCACCAGCTCCACCAGCGACTTGCCAGAGTGCATGTCCTTGACGCGGAACTGGTCGACCTTGACGATGCCGTCGGGCAGCTCCCAGCCCTTGCGCAGCTCCTTGCCGAGCCCGCGCGGGACGAGGCCGTCGACCTCGGCGAGGTAGGTCTTGAGCACCCGGTAGGACGGGTGCATCAGCCGGTGCCCGAGGTCGCCGTCGTTGGTCAGCAGCAGCAGGCCCTCGGTGTTCTCGTCGAGCCGGCCGACGTGCACGACACCGGGTGTCTCCTCGTAGCGGCCGCGCAGGTAGTCGCCGACGCACGGGCGGCCGCGGTCGTCCGACATCGTCGAGTGCACGCCCTTGGGCTTGTTCAGGGCGAGGTAGATCAGGTCGTCGCGCAGGTTCACCCGGGTGCCGTCGACGTGGATGATCGCGGCCTCCGGGTCGACGCGGCGGCCCAGCTCGGTGACGACCTCGCCGTCCACCTCGACCCGGCCGGCGACGATCAGGTCCTCCGCCGCGCGCCGGGAGGCGACCCCGGCTTGCGACAGCACCTTCTGCAGCCGGACGCCGTCGGGGTGTTCACTGGATGTCATCGATGGTGTCCACTTCGGGTAGCAACGGAGCGATGGCGGGCAGGTCGTTCAGTGACGACAGCCCCAGTCGCTCCAGGAACAGCTCGGTCGTCACGTACAGCGTCCCGGTCGTCTCGGGATCGGTCCCCATCTCTTCGATGAGGCCGCGCGCGAGCAGCGTCCGAATCACGCCGTCCACGTTCACGCCGCGCACCGCGGCGACCCTGGCACGGGTCACCGGCTGCCGGTACGCGATCACGGCGAGGCTCTCCAGCGCGGCCCGGGTCAGCTTCGACCGCTGGCCGTCCAGCAGGAGCTTCTCCACGAACGGGGCATAGACGTCCCTAGTGTAGAACCGCCACCCTTCGCCGACGCGCCGCAGGTCGATCCCGGACATCCGGTCGGTGAACTTCTGCGCCATGGTCCGCAGCGCGACGACGATCCGCGACTTGGGCTGGCCGAGGGTGTCGGCGAGGAGTTCTTCGCTCGCGGGCGAGTCGACGATGAGGAGCAGGGCTTCGAGCGCGGCTTCAAGGGCCTCGTCGGAGGTGACGTCCGGCATGGCGTCGGCGTCCCCGGCGGCGACCAGGTCGGACGCGGGATCCCCCAACCCAGGCCCAGCCTCCGCCTCCGGCCCCTCCTCGACAGGGGCACTTTCACGTGAAAGTGCCCCTTCGGGCTCGGTGACCGCGGTCAAGGGCTCCACCGGCGAGCCGTCCTCGGTCACCGGCTCGCCGGACAGGGCCTCTTCCAGCGCCAGCTCCGCCGCGGCCTCTTCCGGCTCGCCGACCGGCGGCACCGGGGCCTCGGCGACTTCGTTGTTCTCCGGGCTCACCCGTACTCCTCTTCGTCTCCGAACGCGCGGTCGAGCTCGGCCGCCGCGGAGGCTTCTTCCTTCGAGCCGCCCGTCCAGCGGACGTGCAGCTCGGCCAGCGCCTCGCTCTGCTCGAACTGGACCGTCGCCTCGCGGTAGAGCTCCAGCAGCGCCAGGAAGCGCGCCACGATCTCCACCGTGTGCTCGCAGTCGTCGACCAGCTCGCCGAACGTCGCCTGGCCGCGCTCGGCCAGCATCACCCGCAGCACCGCCGCGTGTTCGCGCACCGAAATGCGGCCCATGTGGATGTGCGCGATCGACACCGTCGGCGGCGGCTTCGGGCGGAACACCGCCACCGCGATGTCGGCGAACTTCTGCGGCGTCACGCCCAGCATCACCTCGGGCAGCAGCCCGACGAACCGCTCCTCCAGGGCCACCGAGCGCGGGTACCGCCGCAGCGCACCCTGTTCCAGCTCGCCGAACAGCGCCGCCACCTGCTTGTACGCGCGGTACTGCAGGATTCGCGCGAACAGCAGGTCGCGGGCCTCGAGCAGGGCGAGGTCGTCCTCGTTCTCCACCTCGGCCGAGGGCAGCAGCCGCGCGGCCTTGAGGTCGAGCAGGGTCGCCGCGATGACCAGGAACTCCGTGGTCTCGTCGAGGTTCCAGTCGGTGCCCAGCGCGCGCGTGTACGCGATGAAGTCGTCGGTGACCGTGTGCAACGCCACTTCGGTGACGTCGAGCTGGTGCTGCGAGATCAGCTGCAGCAGCAGGTCGAACGGGCCCTCGAAGTTGGCCAGCCGCACCTTGAACTTCGACGTGCTCAGTTCTTCGGTGTTGACGCCTGCGGGGATCATCCCGCCGTGCACCGTCTGGTGCACTTCGGGAACCTGTTCCTCCGGAGCCGGTTCCGGCTCGTCCATCAGCCCTCGGTTTCGCCGCCGTCTGAGCCGACCACCCGCAGCCGCTGCACCAGCACCGATTCCTCGCCGTGCTCGTCGAAGTCGGCCAGCAGCACCGCGACCGCCTCGCGGACCAGCCGGCCGCGGTCGACGACCAAGTCGTGCTTCGCCCGCAGCGTCAGCCGGGCCTGCTCCATGGCCAGGAGCTCGTCGCCGGAGACGTACACGGTGATCTTCGCGTCGTGCTTGGTCCGGCCGGAGCCGTGCGGGGCCGCACCGCCGCTGCGGGCCAGCTGCTCCTGGGGAGCGGCCTGCTTCGCGTGGCCGTTGCCGTTTTCGGCGGGCTCGGCCGGCGGGGGCTGGGGTGGCAGGTCGAGAGCGGGACTGGAGGTGATGCGGAAGAGTTCCGACGCTCCGGGCAGGGAGGCGCGCCTGCTCACCGAGCGATCACCTCGCGGGCCAGCTGGCGGTACGCCGCCGCGCCGGCCGACTTGGGCGCCCAGGTCGTGATCGGCTCACCCGCGACCGTCGTCTCGGGGAACCGCACCGTGCGGTTGATGACCGTGTCGAACACGGTCTCGCCGAATGCCTCCACCACGCGAGCCATGACCTCCTTCGAATGCAGGGTTCTCGGGTCGTACATGGTGGCGAGAATCCCGACTATGTCCAGTTTGGGGTTGAGGCGTTCCTGGACCTTCTCGATGGTGTCGATCAGGAGGGCGACGCCTCGCAGACTGAAGAACTCGCACTCCAGCGGGATGATCACGCCGTCCGCGGCGGTCAGCGCGTTCACCGTGAGCAAGCCGAGCGAGGGCTGGCAGTCGACAAGAACATAGTCGTAGTCGTTCATGACCGGACGAAGGACCCGTAACAACGTGTGCTCGCGCCCTACCTCGGCGACGAGCTGGACCTCGGCGGCGGACAGGTCGATGTTGCTCGGCAGCAGGTCAACGCCGTCGACGCGGGTTTTCATGAGCACGTCGGTGGCACTGACCGACCGCTCCATGATGGCGTTGTAGACCGTCTGGTCCAGCTCGTGCGGCTGGATGCCGAGGCCGACGGCGAGCGCGCCCTGCGGGTCGAAGTCGACGAGCAGGACCTTGCGGCCGTACTCGGCGAGGGCGGCACCCAGGTTGATGGTCGACGTCGTCTTGCCGACGCCGCCCTTCTGGTTGCACATCGCCATGATCTTGGCCGGGCCGTGCTTGTCCAGCGGGGCCGGATCGGGGTGCTCGCGGATCGGGCGGCCGGTGGGCCCGATGCCCTCGAGCTTGACCTTCTTGCCGTTGCGCTCGGCTGAATCGTCGCCGTCGTGGTCGGCAGGCGTAGCGATGGTGACCTGGCTGAGGTTCGCCGCCGCCGACCCGGCGGACTCGGCCGAAGGGGCCGGCTGGTTCGGTGTCGACATGGCGCGAAAGCTCCTTGTTCGTCAGCGTCCGCCGCAGCCTATGTCCGGAGTCGGAGCCCCGGCAAAGCAACGCGCCGGACTCGACGGGGCAATGTCACTCGACCGTCGGTGCAGGCCGGCAAGGCTGTTGACGCTTTATAGGGCCGTCTAGCCCAGCGCGCGCGGGTGCGCCGTCGCGTACACCTCGCGCAGGGTGTTGACCGTGACCAGCGTGTACACCTGGGTCGTCGTCACCGACGCGTGGCCGAGCAGTTCCTGGACGACGCGGACATCCGCGCCGCCCTCGAGCAGGTGCGTGGCGAAGGAGTGGCGGAGGGTGTGCGGCGACACGACGGCGGTGATGCCCGCCCGTTCGGCGGTGTCCTTGAGGACCTGCCACGCGCTCTGCCGCGACAGCCGGCTCCCGCGGGCGTTGAGGAACAGCGCCGCGGTGCCGCGGCCGTGGGCGGCGAGCGCCGGGCGGGCGCGGACGGTGTAGGCGTGCAGCGCGGCGAGCGCGGGACGGCCGATCGGCACCAGCCGCTGCTTGCCGCCCTTGCCGTCGAGCAGCACGGTCCGCTCGGCGGCGTCGACGTCGTCGACGTCCAGGCCGACCGCTTCGGAGATCCGGGCCCCGGTCGAGTAGAGCACCTCGAGCAGCGCCCGGTCGCGCAGCGGGCGCTCGCCGTCCGGGGGCGGGGTCTCGAGCAGCCGCAGCACGTCGTCGACCGGCAGGGCCTTGGGCAGCCGCTTCGCCGGCGTCGGTGGCCGGACTTCGCGGGCCGGGTTGTGCTCGGTGAGGCCTTCGGCGTGCGCGAACTTGTGCAGGCCCCGGACCGCGACCAGCGCCCGGGCGGCCGACGACGCGGCCAGCGGCTTGTGCTCGTCGTCGCCCTCGCGCAGCGCCGCGCCGAAGGACGTGACGTGCGCGGACGTGACGTCGGCGACCTTCGCGACACCCAGGCCGTCCAAGTGCGCGGCGTACCGGCGCAGGTCGCGGGCGTAGCTGTCCAGGGTGTTGCGTGCGGTCCCGCGTTCGACGGCCAGGTGGTCGAGGTACGCGGCGATCACGCCGTCCGTGCTGCCCGGGGCTGCCACGGTCGTCACCTTAGGCCGCCCGGGGCTCGTGACCGGGGAGAAACCCCGTTCCCCGCGTCACGCGGTTACCGTGGATGCCATGGAGTCCGACGAACTCCGCATCGGCACCGCCGAGCGCGAGGAAGCGGCGAGGCTGCTCGCCGACCACTTCGGCATGGGCCGCATCACCCCGGACGAGTACGAGACCCGGGTGACGGACGCCTACGCGGCGGCGACCCTGGGCGCCCTCCGGCCGCTGTTCCGCGACCTGCCGCAGCCGCACCCGGGCTTCTTCGGGTCACCGCCCACGCCGATGCCGACGTACGCCCAGCCCACCACGCAGCTGCTGGTGTACGCGCTCGACCCGTACGCGCCACCGGCTCCGGTGCCGTACGCGCCGTCGATGCCCATGCCGTACTCGCACCGGTCGAAGACGGTGGCCGGCGTGCTGCAGATCGTGCTGCCCTTCGGGGTCGGCCGGTTCTACACCGGCCAGACCGGCCTGGGCGTGCTCCAGCTGTTCGCCACCCTGTGCACCGGGGTCGGCGTGCTGTGGCCGATCATCGACGGCATCGTGCTCCTGGTCAACGGCGGTTCGGACGCCGAAGGCCGCCCGCTGCGCCCCTGATCCGGGGCGCAGCGGACCGGCTCAGGACTCCTTGCGCTTGGCGAACGCCGTCGGGCGGTCGGCCCACGGGGCGTCCGCCGGCCGGGTGGAAGCCGCCCCGGTGAGCACCGCGTGCGTGGCCAGCACCCCCGACACCGTGGCGCCGTTGAGCAGCTCGCCCGCCAGCGCCATCCGGACCGCCTCGGCGAGCGGGAACTTGCGGATCACCAGGTCCGCCTCCTCCTCGCCGAGCACCTCGCGGTCCACATCGGACAGTCCGCGGGCCAGGAAGACCCGGACCACCTCGTCGGTGAAGCCGGGCGACGCCGCGACGTCGACCAGGGTCACCCAGTCCTCGGCGGCCAGCCCGACCTCTTCGACGAGCTCGCGCTTGGCCGTGCCGACCGGTTCCTCGCCGAGGTGGTCGATCAGGCCGGCGGGCAGCTCCCACAGCCGGTGCCCGATCGGGTGCCGGTACTGGTGGATCAGCGTGACCTGCTGGTCCTCGTCCAGCGCGACGATCGCCACCGCGCCGAGGTGCTCGATCACCTCGCGGGTCGCCGTGTCGCCGCCCGGCATCACGACCTCGTCGATCCGCAGGCCGACGACCCGTCCGATGTGGACGTCCCGGCTGGCCGCGACGCTGAACTCGTGCTCGCCCGGCGCGCTCATCGGGCCGCCACCGTTGCCTCGGGCAGCTCGACCGGCAGCCGCTCGGCGACCTTGCGGTCGACGACGGCCTTGACGAACGCGCTGAACAGCGGGTGCGGCCGGGTCGGGCGGCTCTTGAGCTCCGGGTGGGCCTGGGTGCCGACGAAGAACGGGTGCACCTCGGCCGGCAGCTCGACGAACTCGACCAGGCGGTCGTCCGGCGAGGTGCCGGAGAACACCAGGCCCGCGTCGGTGAGCTGCTTGCGGTAGGCGTTGTTGACCTCGTAGCGGTGCCGGTGCCGCTCGGACACCTCGGTGGTGCCGTACGCCTTCGCGACCTGCGAGCCCGCCTTGAGCTTCGCCGGGTACGCGCCGAGCCGCATGGTGCCGCCCATGTCCCGCTCCCCCGCGACGACGTCGCGCTGGTCGGCCATGGTCGAGATCACCGGGTGCGTGGTGTTCTCGTCGAACTCCGACGAGCCCGCGTCCTCGATGCCGGCCAGGTGCCGGGCCGCCTCGATGACCATGCACTGCAGGCCGAGGCACAGGCCGAGCAGCGGGACGCCGCGGGTGCGGGCGTACTCGATCGCGCCGACCTTGCCCTCGATCCCGCGGATGCCGAACCCGCCCGGGATCAGCACACCGTCCACATCGGACAGCACGGAGGCGGCGCCGGACGCCGTCTGCGCGTCGTCGGAGGCCACCCAGACGATCTCGACCTTCGCGCGGTGGGCGAACCCGCCCGCACGCAGGGCCTCGGTGACCGACAGGTAGGCGTCGGGCAGGTCGATGTACTTGCCGACGACCGCGATCCGCACGACCTCGTTCGGGTTGTGCACCCGGTCGAGCAGGTCGCCCCACACCGTCCAGTCGACGTCGCGGAACGGCAGGCCGAGGCGGCGGACGACGTAGGCGTCGAGCGCCTCGCGGTGCAGCACCTTCGGGATGTCGTAGATGGACCGCGCGTCCGGGCAGGCGATGACGGCCTCGGTGTCGACGTCGCACATCAGGCCGATCTTGCGCTTGAGGTCCTCGGGGATCTCCCGGTCGGCCCGGCAGACCAGCGCGTCGGGCTGGATGCCGATGTTGCGCAGCGCGGCGACCGAGTGCTGGGTCGGCTTCGTCTTGAGCTCGCCCGAGGGCGCCAGGTACGGCACCAGCGAGACGTGCAGGAAGAAGCAGTGGTCACGGCCGACGTCGTGGCGGACCTGGCGGCAGGCCTCCAGGAACGGCAGGGACTCGATGTCGCCGACCGTGCCGCCGACCTCGGTGATGACGACGTCCGGCGACTGGCCGTTCTCGTCGGGCTCGGCGGCCGCGGTGATCCGGGCTTTGATCTCGTCGGTGATGTGCGGGATGACCTGCACGGTGTCGCCGAGGTACTCGCCGCGGCGCTCCTTGGCGATCACCTCGGAGTAGACCTGGCCGGTGGTGACGTTGGCCTTGCCGTCGAGGTCGCGGTCGAGGAACCGCTCGTAGTGGCCGATGTCGAGGTCGGTCTCGGCGCCGTCGTCGGTGACGAACACCTCACCGTGCTGGAACGGGTTCATCGTCCCGGGGTCGACGTTGAGATAGGGGTCGAGCTTCTGCATCGTGACGCGAAGCCCGCGTGCGGTAAGGAGCTGACCCAGGCTGGAAGCCGTGAGTCCCTTACCCAGAGAGGAGGCAACGCCTCCGGTGACAAAGACGTACTTGGTTGCCCGTGACTGAAGTCCCACGGGCCGCCAGCATATCCCACGGCTGCGGATCCGCACGCTCGGACATGCCCGCCGGATTCTTTTTGGGGGGTCCGGGGTGGCGGAGCCCCCCGGCCGGGCGCGGGGTTCGCCCGCAAGACACAGCCGGATATGACCTGTGCCACCCACCCGGGTGACTCAGGCCGCCGCTTTCGCCGGACGACGCAGCCGCGGCCGCCCCGTGAGCGCGCGGCTGCCCGGCAGCCGCCGCAGCACCTCGACCATGGTGATCGTCAGCGCGATCGTCGCCACGTAGATGATGACGCTGAGCCACGGCGCGCCGAACCGCTCCGCGACGTGCGGGATCACCGGGCCGAGCAGGGCCAGCGCCAGCGGGTGGACGAGGAAGACGCTGAACGACCGGTTCGCCGCCCACGACACCAGGCGGGCGCCGCGGCTGCCCTCGCGCCGGCGCGCCGCCCACCAGGTGCTGAACGCGTAGATCGCCGCGATGACGGTGAGGAACCACGGGATCAGGTACGGCTGGAACGGGTCGCTGGCCACCTGCGGGAACGTTCCATTGTGGACAGTGCGGAGGTAGTACCACTCGGTGCCGGCCAGCACGGCGACGAGCGCGCCGCCGAGGAGCAGCCGGTGCCGGCCCGCCCAGGCGTGCACGGTCTCGAAGTGCATGGCCACCACGGCCCCGAACAGCGTGTAGAACTGGTACGGCACGATCGTGGCGTACAGGTGGGTGATGGTCTCGTAGCTCACGCCCAGCGGCTGGTAGGTCATGAACAGCGTCACGCCGACCTGCAGCAGCCCGCTGCCGAGCAGCAGCCACCCGTGCTTGCCCGCGGTCGCCCGCAGCAGCTTCATCAGCAGCGGGAAGAGCAGGTAGACCTGCATCGTCACGAGCAGGAAGTACAGGTGGTACCAGGCACCGCCGGTGACGAGGTCCTTGAGCAGCAGGCGCATCGACGCCTCGAGCGAGCCCGGCTGCTGCGCCCCGGTCACCAGCGAATACGCCCAGAAGAACATCGACCAGGCCAGGTAGGGCGTCGCGACCAGCGGGAGCCGGCGGCGCCAGAAGTCACCGGCGGTGAACTCGCGGCGGCGGTTCTGGAACACCAGCACGAACCCGGTGAGCGCGAAGAACGCCTCCCGGGTGAAGTGCAGCGGCGTCTCGACGGCGTTGGCGCCCACGTCCTGCGCGAAGTTCGTCGCGCCCACCACGTGGATGAGGATGACGCAGGCGAACGTGACCAACCGGAACAGGTCGATCTGGTGGAGGTAGGGCGCTTTGCCGCCCGGTCTCGTGCTGCGGGCGGGGGCTTCGAGGGTGGCCTGGGCAGTCGTCATCGTGCCGCCGATCCGGCACCGTCGTCGGCGTGGTTCACGTTGTCAGACTTGCCACCCATTCTGTGAATTTCCCATGAAGCCACTGGGAAGCGCCTGTTGGCGGGGCTCCTGGGGCGTGTCGGATATGCCACTCCCGCTGGGGATGCGTGGTTACCGTGATCATGTTAGTGCGCACAGTGAAGGGCCACCACCCGGGCGCGACGCTCGCGTGGTGGCCCTTCGAGGAGATCAGGTCAGAAGGCGGCGCCCCCGGCCGGGGTGCCCAGCCCGGTCGGGCCGTCGTAGCCGGTGACCGCGGTGCACAGGTAGCTGCCGCCGCACGAGCCGTTGCTGCCGCCGCTCACGTCGTACAACGACGACGTGTGCGAGTACACGGTGTTCGCCCCCGAGACGCCGCTGACGCCGCCGAGCGCGTACACCCCGCCGACGACCGGGGCCGCGACGCTCGTGCCGCCGAACACCAGCCAGCCGGACCGGCCCTGGTAGGCCGTGCTGTCGTAGACGGCGACGCCGGTGGCGGGGTCGGCGACGGCGCTGACGTCGGCCACCGTCCGCTTGCCGCACCCGCTGTCGGTCTGCCACGACGGCTTGGTGATGTAGGCGGAGCAGCCGCTGCCCGCGCCGCTCCACGCCGTCTCGCTCCAGCCGCGGGTGTTCGACGCCTTCTTCAGGCTGGTGCCGCCGACCGCGGTGACGTACCGCGACGCGGCCGGGAATTCGACGCCGTAGCCGGAGTCACCGGAGCTGACCGTGATCGCGACGCCGGGGTGGTTGAAGTACTGGCCTTCGGAGCTCGCCTCACCGGAGAACTCGCTGCCGCCGTAGCTGTTGCTGACGACTTCGGCGCCCAGCCGCACGGCGGTGTTCACGGCCGTGCCGAGGTTGGCGAAGCTCGACGAGGTGCCCTCGACCAGCAGGACGTTGCACTTCGGGCAGATCGCCGACGCCATGTCGAGGTCGAGGGAGATCTCCTGCGCCCAGCCGCCGTCTTTGCGCGGGTAGCTGGTCCCGCCGTTCTGGTCGGCCTTGGCGAAGCACGGGGTGGTGCTGGCGTCGATCGACGACGGCGTGCAGGACGCGAGCGCGGGGATGCCGTACTGGGCGCGGTACACGTTGACGTCGGCGAAGGCGGTCGGGGCGTCGTAGGCGTCCACGATGGCGATCGTGCGGCCCGCGCCGGCGCTGCCGGCGAGCGAGCCGAGGTTGTAGGCGGAGAGCAGGTCGGCCGGGCCGAGCCCGGACGGCGTGGCCGCCAGGGCGGCGGTGGTGTCGGTGTCGATCCAGGCGTTGCAGGCCGCGAACCCGGCGGGCGCGGCCGAGCAGACGCGCTGGGCGTGGCCGTGCTGGGCGGGGGCCGCGTGAGCGACACCGGCGGTGGTCAGGGCGAGGGTGAAGGCTGCGGCGAATACTGTCGCTCTACGCACAGTGAACCTCCGGAAAGGTGGGGACGCCGGACGGCGAGACCGGTGACCGACGACCGTAAGCAGCCGTTCGGCCGCATCACACAGACCAAAGTCGGGTCACCGTTGGTGCGAATGGCTGAAAAACCGGGCGCCGGGCCACAATCTCCGGCAAACCGGACGCCTCAGCCCGCAGGCCGTTCACCGGGTTCTTCGCCGAAGAGCGAACGCAGCGTGACCTCCCGGTTCACCCGCACGTGTTCGACGGCGGACGCCTTCGCCCGCTCGGCGTCCCCCGAAGCGATCGCCTCGTAGAGCCGCCGGTGCTCGTCGAGCAGCTCGGTCCAGTGCTCGTTCTGGCTCGTGAGCCAGCGCAGGCGGCCTTCGAGGGGCTGCAGCATCGTGGTCAGCAGCGCGTTGCCCGCGATGGCGACGATCTCGTCGTGGAAGCGCGAGTTGAGGACGGTGATCCGGGCGGCGTCGCCGCGGGCCGTGGCGCGGGCTGCGTCGGCGAGGACGCGCTCGAGGCGCTTGAGCTCCGCGGCACCCGACCGCTCCGCAGCGAGCCCCGCGGCGAGGCCTTCGAGAGCCTCCCGGACGTCGAACAGCTCCTCGACGTCGACCCGCGCCAGCTGCCGGACGACGACCCGGCGCGGCGACTGGACGACCAGGAACCCTTCGGCTTCCAGGCTGCGGATGGCCTCGCGGACCGGCACCCGGGAGACGCCGAGGTCTTCGGCCAGCTCCCGCTCGACCAGCCGGTCGCCCGGGCGGAGCCGCCCGGTCAGGATCCGTTCGCGCAGCTCCTCGCGGACCCGCTGCCGGGTGGCCGCGAGGGGTTGCCGCTCGTTCACCGCGCCCCTCCTTCAACACCGCCGTAACCGGCCGTAACACGAGTTTATCGGCCGGAGGGTTGACTCGGGCGGACGCCGGGGTGATATTTGGGATTCCAAAGTTTGGTATCCCAAAATGCCGTCTGCGCATGTGGACCGGAGGCACGCATGACCGCCGCCCCGCTCACCGAACCCTCCCGAGAGACGACCCCGCCGCCCGACCCCCGGCTCTGGAACTCCGACCTCGCCCCGGCGGAGGAACGCCGCTGGAAGGTCTACGACATCTTCGCCCTGTGGATGTCCGACGTGCACAACCTCGGCAACTACACCTTCGCCGCCGGCCTGTTCGTGCTCGGGCTGTCGGCCTGGCAGGTGTTCACCGCGCTGCTGTTCGGCTTCGTGATCATCTACGCCGGCATGAACCTGATGGGCCGGATCGGGCAGCGCACCGGCGTGCCGTTCCCGGTCGTCGCGCGGATCAGCTTCGGCACGTTCGGCGCCAACCTGCCCGCGCTGATCCGCGCGATCATCGCGATCTTCTGGTACGGCATCCAGACCTACCTCGCGAGCGTGGCCATCACGCTGCTCGTGCTCACCATCGACCCGGGCCTCAAACCCCTGACCGAGCACGGCTTCCTCGGCCTGCACGCGCTCGGCTGGATCTGCTTCGTCGCGTTGTGGGCGGTCCAGGCGCTGATCCTGACCCGCGGCATGGAGTCGGTGCGCAAGTTCCAGGACTGGTGCGGCCCGGCGATCTGGGTGGTGATGATCGCCCTCGCCGTCTGGATCCTCGCCGCCGGGCACTGGAGCATCTCCTTCACCAGCACCCCCAAGCAGCTCTCCACCGGGGAGCAGTTCCGGCAGTGGTTCGGCGCGGCCGGGCTCATCCTGGCCACCTACGGCACGCTGATGCTCAACTTCTGCGACTTCTCCCGGTTCGCCCCGGACCAGAAGACCGTGCGGCGCGGCAACTTCTGGGGCCTGCCGATCAACTCGACGGCGTTCGCGCTGCTGTCGGTGATCGTCACCGCGGGCAGCATGCAGGTGTTCGGCGAGGCCATCACCGATCCGGCCGAGCTGCTGGCGAAGGTGCACAACACGCCGGTGCTGATCGTCGGCGCAGTCACCTTCGCGGTGGCGACCATGGGCGTCAACATCGTCGCCAACTTCGTCTCCCCCGCCTACGACCTGGCCAACATCTGGCCGAAGCGGATCAGCTTCACCATCGGCGGGATGATCAGCGCGGTCGCGGCCCTGTGCGTGCTGCCGTGGAAGCTGTACTCCTCGCCGGCCGTGGTCAACTACTTCCTCGGCGGGCTCGGCGCGTTCCTCGGCCCGCTGTTCGGGATCATGATCGTCGACTACTACCTGATCCGGCGCGGCAAGGTCGACGTCGCGCAGCTGTTCGTCGACGGCGGCGCCTACCCGCGGGTGAACCCGCGGGCCCTGGTGACGTTCTTCCCGACCGCCGCACTGGCCGCGGTGATCGCGCTGGTGCCGTACTTCGCGCCGGCCGCCCCGTACTCGTGGTTCATCGGCACGGCGTCGTCGGCGGCCCTGTACTTCGCGGTGTCCAGGAAGCACCGATGAGGATCGTCGTCACCAACTGCAACACCACCGAAGCGATGACGAAGGAGATCGGTGCCGGGGCCCGCGCGGCCGCGAGCCCCGGCACCGAGATCCTCGCCAGGACGCCGCGCTGGGGACCGGAGTCGGCCGAAGGCTGGCTGGACAGCTTCCTGTCCGCCGCGGCCGTGCTCGACCTGCTGCGGGGCCTGGACGAACCGTTCGACGCCGTCGTGGGCGCCGGGGTGGGGGAGCCCGCGCGCGGGGGCGGCGGCGGGGGGCGGGTCGTCCCGGGGGGCGGCCTCCACCCCGCGGCGCCGCCCCAGGG
>NZ_JBFBBT010000043.1:0-31931 GCF_040682815.1 Amycolatopsis sp. NPDC051102 | reverse complement strand
AATTAATGCTCTCAAAGGAACCTCACACGAGGTTCAATACATAAGCTCTACTGGCTTAGTTCACTAGCACACTGTTGAGTTCTCAAGCAACACACTCTGAATCCATCCGCGTTATCCGCGGCTAAATCCTCGGCAGTTGTTCCAAGCGATATTCACAAGCTTTTGGTCGAGCATGCCTCAGCCTACGGGTTTAGTCGTAGAGGATCGGCGGCCGCTCGTGGGCCGACGCTGAACATTACCCGGTCCGATCCGCGGTGTCAACCCGCTCGTCCCGGCCTGGTCTCCGGGGCTTGCGGCCCCGGTGTGACCCGGTGTTCCTGGCGACGAAGAGAAGATTACATGCCCCGGAACCGCCCCAAAACAGGGGGGTCACTTAACGGCATCGCCGCAGGTCAGAGTGCTTACAGACCGCTACGAGGGGTCGGCGCCGAGCCGGGCGCACGCGCGACCCGTCGCTACGACGGCAGCCTCGGCCGGTACCGGGGCGGGACCCGCGCCGGCGCGACCCGCTCGAAGTCCGCGGCCAACGCCAGCATCCGGGCGTCGGACCACCTCGCCCCCATGAACGAAATCCCGACCGGGAGCGGCCCGGCGAATCCCGCCGGCACCGTCACGTCCGGGTAGCCCGCGACCGCGGCCGGCGTCGAGGACGGGATCACGTCGTCGTCGCCCACCGCGCAGTCGGTCTTCCACGCCGGCGGGTTGGTCGGCGAGGCGATCGCGTCCAGTTGGTGCGCGGCCAGCGTCTCGTCGAGCGACCGGCGGGCGAGGTCCGAAAGCTCCGCCCGGCCGGCGCGGTACCCCGGGTCCGAAGGCGGCGGCGCGGCCAGTGCCTGCTCGAACAGCTCCTGCCCCGCGAAGCACGTCCGCTCCAGCGGGTCCGCGCGGTTGTAGGCGATCAGCTCGGCCAGGTTCCGCGGGCCGCGCGGGCGGGTTGCCAGGTAGGCGTCGATGTCGCGGTGGAACTCCGTCAGCAGCGCCGGGAACTCCAGTTCGGCCAGCCGGTCCTGGTACGGCAACGTCACCTCGACGACCGTCGCACCCGCCTTGACCAGGGAGTTTCGCGCCGACGTCATGATCGCGTCGGTGGCCGGGCCGAGGACCGGCAGCCGCCACAGGCCGATCCGCGCGCCGCGCAGCGCACCCGGGCGGAGCAGCTTCGCGTACTCCGTCGGCTGGGTGCGGGGATACGTCAAGGTGGCCGGGTCGGCCGGGTCCCGGCCCTGCAGGACCGACAGCGTCAAGGCCACGTCGACGACGTTGCGGGCGATCGGGCCCGCGGTGTCCTGCTCGGCGGAGATCGGCACCACGCCGGTGCGGCTGACCAAGCCGAGGCTGGGTTTGTGGCCGACCGTCGAGGTCATCCCGGCCGGGCACACGATCGAGCCGTCGGTCTCCGAGCCGATCGCCACCTGGGCCAGCGTCGCCGCCACCCCGGCCGCCGATCCGGCGGACGACCCGCACGGGTTGTGGTCCAGCACGTACGGGTTGTTCGTCTGCCCGCCCACGCCCGACCAGCCGGACGTCGGCTTGGCGGCGCGGAAGTTCGCCCATTCGGAGAGGTTCGCCTTGCCGAGGATCACCGCGCCGGCGTCACGCAACCGGGTGATCAACGTGGCGTCCTTCGCCGGATAGCTCCGCAACGCCCGCGAGCCGGCCGTCGTCCACTGGTCGCGTGTGTCGACGTTGTCCTTGACCAGGACCGGGATGCCGTCGAGCGGGCCGCGGAGGCGGTGCGCGCGACGCCGGGCGTCACTGGCCGAAGCCTGCGAGAGCGCCGCCGGGTTGAGCGCCAGGACCGCGTGGACCTTACCGTCGATCCGGTGAATCCGATCGAGGTAAATGCTGGTCAGGCGCACGGCCGAGAGCCGGCCCGACGCCATCCGCGCCTGCAGCGCCGGGATGTCGGCGGAGTCGAGGTCGAACTTCGGCGAAGCAACGGCGGGCGCCGTGGGGACGAGCACGAGTGCGGCGGCCAGGATCGCGAGGAACACCGGCCGCCGCCCCATCAGAGCACCGGCAACAGGGTTCGGAGTTCGTACGGGGTGACCGCGCTGCGGTAGTTGTCCCACTCCACGCGCTTGTTCCGGAGGAAGAAGTCGTAGACGTGCTCGCCGAGGGCTTCGGGCAGCAGTTCGGACTTCTCCATCTCGGCCAGTGCCTCTCCCAGGTTCTGCGGTAGCTGTGCGTACCCGGCGGCGCGCCGCTCGGCGTCGCTCAGCTGCCAGATGTTGTCCTCGGCGGGTGGCGGCAGCTCGTAGCCCTTCTCGATCCCCTTGAGCCCCGCGGCCAGGATGACCGAGTACGCGAGGTACGGGTTGCACGCCGAGTCCAGGGTACGGATCTCCACCCGCCGGGATGACGCCTTTCCGGGTGAATACATCGGGACCCGGACGAGCGCCGAGCGGTTCGCCCGGCCCCACGACACCGTCGTCGGCGCTTCACTGCCGCTGATCAGGCGTTTGTAGGAGTTCACCCACTGGTTGGTGACCGCCGAGATCTCCTTCGCGTGGTGGAGCACCCCGGCGACGAACGCCTTGCCGGTCCCCGACAGCTCGTGCGGGTCCTCGGCGTCGTAGAAGGCGTTGCGGTCGCCTTCGAACAGGCTGACGTGCGTGTGCATGCCCGAGCCGGGCTGGTCGGTGAACGGCTTCGGCATGAAAGTGGCGCGGACGCCCTGTGTCAGCGCGACCTCCTTGACGACGTAACGGAACGTCATCACGTTGTCGGCCATCGTCAGCGCATCGGCGTAACGGAGGTCGATTTCCTGCTGCCCCGGTGCCCCTTCGTGATGGCTGAACTCGACCGAGATGCCCATCGCCTCGAGGGTCTCGATGGCGTGCCGGCGGAAGTGCGTCGCCGTGGCGTGGCTCGCCTGGTCGAAGTAGCCGCCGTTGTCCGCGGGCTCCGGCTCGCTGCCGTCGTCCGGCATGGTCGCGAGGAGAAAGAACTCGATCTCGGGGTGCACGTAACAGGTGAAACCGGCCTCCGCGGCCTTCGACAGCTGGCGGCGCAGCACGTGCCGCGGGTCCGCCCAGGACGGCGAACCGTCCGGCATCGCGATGTCGCAGAACATGCGGGCCGAGTACGGGCCGCCGTCGGGGGTCTCCCAGGGCAGCACCTGGAAGGTCGCCGGGTCGGGCTTGGCGACCATGTCCGATTCGTAGACGCGCGCGAAACCCTCGATGGCCGAGCCGTCGAAGCCGATTCCGTCGTTGAACGCGCCTTCGAGCTCGGCCGGCGCGACCGCGACGGACTTGAGGAACCCCAGCACATCGGTGAACCAGAGACGAACGAAACGGATGTCGCGCTCCTCGAGCGTGCGGAGCACGAATTCCTGCTGGCGATCCATGGCCGCACCCTAACCACAGCGTGTTAACGGCGTGTTTCGCGACGCGCCGACGATGCCGAAGTCACGTCGCGAGCACCGGAACGGGCTTCTTCCCGCGCGTGATGGCCAGCGAGGCGGCCGACGCGATGATGGCCAGGACCGCGGCCGAATACCAGGCCAGGTTGTAGTTCCCGAGCTGGTCGCGGACCAGGCCGGCGGCCGAGGCGGCGAACGCCGCGCCGAGCTGGTGGCAGGCGAACACCCAGCCGAACACGATCGGGCCGGCTTCGCCGAACGCGCGGACGCAGAGCGCGACCGTCGGCGGGACCGTGGCCACCCAGTCGAGGCCGTAGAACAGGATGAACGCCCACATGCTCGGCTGCACGGAGTCGGTGAACAGCTGCGGCAGCAGGGCCAGCGAGAGCCCGCGCAGGGCGTAGTAGACGCCGAGCAGGATCCGCGGGTCGACGCGGTCGGTGAGCCAGCCGGAGAAGATCGTGCCGACGACGTCGAAGACGCCGACCAGCGCCAGCAGGCCCGCCGCGGTCGTCTGCGGCATGCCGTGGTCGTGCGCCGCGGGGACGAAGTGGGTGCCGACCAGGCCGTTGGTCGTCGCGCCGCAGATCGCGAAGCCCACGGCGAGCAGCCAGAATGTCCGGGTCCGGGCGGCCTGGCCCAGCACGAAGAGGGCGCGGCGGGCCGAGCCGGTCTTCGGTGCCGGGCGCGCGACCTCGGCGCCGGCCGGCGCGCCGTAGGCCGTGGTGCCGACGTCGGCGGGGTGGTCGCGGATCACCAGCAGGACCACCGGGACGACGGCGAGCGCGGCGATCGCGATCACCAGCGACGCCGTCCGCCAGCCCGAGCCCACCGCGAGGTTGGCGATCAGCGGGAGGAAGATCAGCTGGCCGGTGGCGCCCGCCGCGGTCAGGACGCCGGTGACGACGCCACGGCTGCGGACGAACCACCTGGTCGCGACCATCGCGGCGAAGCTCATCGCCATCGAGCCGGTGCCCAGGCCGACCAGCACGCCCCAGCACAGCACGAGCTGCCAGCTCGCGGTCATGAACACCGTGCCGCCGGCGCCGAGCGCGATCACGAACAACGCCGTCGCCGAGACACGCCGGATGCCGAAGCGGTCCATCAACGCGGCCGCGAAGGGCGCGAAGAGGCCGAAGAGCACGAGGTTGACCGAGACGGCCGAGCTGATCGTGGCACGCGACCAGCCGAACTCCTCGTGCAGCGGGTCGATGAGGACACCGGGAGCGGCGCGGAAGCCGGCCGAGGCGAGCAGCGCGACGAAGGCGGCACCGGCGATCAGCCAGGCGCGGTGCAGCTTCGGGGCGGGACGGGTTTCGACAGTCACCCAGGCAGTTTCTCCGCGCGCGCGGAGAGCCGAAAGTGGCCGGAAGGACATCCTCCGCAAGGATCAGGCCATCAGTAGGCTTCGGGGATGCGCCGCCTCGCCCTCCTGCTCGTGCTCCTGCTGCCGGCCGGCTGCACCGGATCGCCCGACACGCGCGGGCCGTTCCCGGCGGGGTCCGACCTGGTCCACGCCGCGGCGGCGTCGTTCGCCTCGGTGCGCAGCGTGCACTTCGCGGCCGGGGTCAACGGCGTGCTCCCGGGCTTCCCGCTCCGCCAGATCGAGGGCGACGCGACCCTGGACGAGGGCGGGACCGCGACCGGCACCGCCGACGTCCAGGACGGGGACGGGCACACCAAGTTCCCGTTCGACGTCCACGACGGGCAGGACTCGCTGCCCGACGCCTACCGCGTCGGCGCGTTCCTCGGCCCGCACGGCGGCCTGAAGCGGCTGCTCGACGGCGTGACCGACGCCAAGACCGAAGGCCGCGAGAACGTCGACGGCGCGCCCGCGCTGCGCGTCGCCGGGCGGGTGCCGGCCGCGGTGGCACACGGCGTGCTCGCGCCGATCGACGCCGACCTCACCGTCAAGGTGTGGGTCTCCGACAGCGAGCCGCGGCGGTTCGTCCGGCTGTGGGTGCAGATCCCGCCGCCGGACAACCACCTCAGCCCGGTGATGATCGAGCTGTCGCTGACCAAGCAGGCCTAGCTCACTGCCCCGAGCACCGGGTCCCGTCCGGCGGCAGCGTGCCGTCGACGAGGTAATCCGTGCCCGCCTGGTCCACGCACTTCACGCCCTGCAGGAACACCGTGTGCTGGGTGCCCTCGAAGGTGAGCAGCGCGCCCTTCAGGCCCTTCGCGAGGTTGACGCCGGCCTGGTACGGCGTCGCCGGGTCGTTGGTCGTCGAGATGACCAGCGTCTTCGCCAGCCCTTCGACGTTCGGCACGTGCGGCTCCGAGGTGTTCGGCACCGGCCAGAACGCGCAGGCGTCGCGCGCCGCCGAAGCCGGGCGGCCGTCGTCGAGGAACGGCGCCACCTTCACGTACTGCTCCTGCGCCTTGAGGATGACGGCCGGGTCCGTGACGCGCGGGTCGTCGACGCAGCGGATCGCCGTGAACGCGTCCTGCGTGGTCCCGTACTTGCCGTCGGAGTCGCGCTCGTTGTAGATGTCGGCGAGCTTCTCCAGCGTCGCGCCGCGCTGCTGCTTCAGCTCGTTGAGGCCCGAGTTGAGGGTGTCCCAAAGGCTCTCCTGGTAGAGCGCCTGGATGACGCCGGTGGTCGCGTCCTCGTAGGAGAGCTTGCGGCCGTCGCCGACCGGCACCGGGAAGTCGATCAGCGGCCGGGTCAGGTCCTGGAACGCCTTCACCGCGCCCCCGGCGTCCCCGCCGAGCGCGCAGTCCTGCTGGGCCGTGCACCACTTCGCGAACTGCGTGAACGCCGTCCCGAAACCCTGGCCTTGCGCGACCAGGGACTCGACCGCGTCCTGCTCCGGGTCGACCGCGCCGTCGAGGACCATCGCGCGGACGTTCTTCGGGAACGCCTCGGCGTACGCCGACCCGATCCGGGTGCCGTAGGAGTAGCCCAAATAGGTGAGCTTTTCGTCGCCGAGGACCGAGCGGAGGACGTCCAGGTCCTTCACGACGTCGCGCGTGCCGACGTTGGCGAGCATCCCGGTGCCGTCGTCGGTGCGCTGGGCGCACTTCGCGGCGAAGTCCTTTTCCTGCGATTCCTGCTTCAGCACGCCCGCCGGCGAGCCGTCCGTTTCGCTGTCGTCGGCGCGGTCGGCGTCGCGCTCGGAGTCGGTCAGGCAGTGGATGGCCGGCTGGCTCGCGCCGATCCCCCGTGGGTCGAATCCGACCAGGTCGAAGCGTTTTCCGAGGCCGCTGCTCGTCACCGGCTTGACCAGCCCGGCGGCGGCGACCATGCCCGAGGCACCCGGGCCGCCGGGGTTGATCACGAGCGAGCCGATCCGGTCGCCGGTGGCCTTGTGGCGGAGCAGGCCCAGCGTGATCGTGTCCCCGGCCGGCTTGGCGTAGTCCAGCGGCACGGTCAGCCGCGCGCACTGGACGTCCTTCGCCTGGAACGCCGATCGCGAGTCTTCCGACGTCGCGTAAGGTGCGCAGTCGGCCCAGGCCAGGCTCTGGCCGTAGAACCGCTCCAGCCCGGCGGGCACCGGCCCGGACGGCGGGTGCGACTCGGTCGTCGGGGCGGGCACCGCCGATCCGGTGGACGTGCAGGCGGCCAGCGAGGCCGTCATCAGCACGGATGTCGCAATTGCGGTGATCCGGCGACGACCGGACCTGGCGCTGGGATGAGGGAACACGGTTGGATCGTCCCATCCGGCCGCGGAACTCGAACGCACCACCGTCGCGTTGGGTGGTGGAGGCCGGTCGAGCGAGAGAGAACGGGAGACCAGGGGTGGCAGCACTGATCAGCCGGGTGGGCAAGAAGCTCCGCCGGATCATCCAACGGCCGGGCAGCGTCGAGCTGACCCGCTACGAAGCACTGCTGCCCGCGGTCGAGAAGCTCGAACCCGAGCTCGAAAAGCTCTCCGACGAGGAGCTGACCGAGCGGGCGGGCAAGCTCCGCGAGAAGCTGAAGGACACCGCGTTCGGCGACGAGCAGCTCATCGAGGTGTGCGCGCTGGGCCGCGAGGCCGCGCGGCGGGCACTCGGCGAGCGCGCGTTCGACGTGCAGGTGCTGGGCACCATGGGCCTGCTCACCAAGCACGTCGTGCAGATGGAGACCGGTGAGGGCAAGACCCTCGCGGGTGCGCTGGCCGCCGCCGGCTACGCCCTCCGCGGAAAGCGCGTTCACGTCGTCACGGTCAACGACTACCTGGCCCGCCGCGACGCCGAGTGGATGGGCCCGGTGTACGCCCTGCTCGGCGTGTCGGTCGGCTGGGTCGAGCCCGCGCACTCCCGCGAAGAGCGCCGCGAGGCCTACGCCAAGGACGTCACGTACGGCGCCGTCGCCGAGATCGGTTTCGACGTGCTGCGCGACCGGCTGGTGACGTCGGTCGACGACCTCGTCCAGCCCGCTCCCGAGGTCGCGATCGTCGACGAGGCGGACTCGGTGCTGGTCGACGAGGCCCGCGTCCCGCTGGTGATGGCCGGCTCGATCGACCACACCGACGCCGACGAAGAGGTCGCGAAGGTCGTCCGGCGGCTGCGTCTCGGCCTGCACTACGAGACCGACAGCGAAGGCCGCAACGCGTGGCTGACCGACGCCGGCGCGTCCGTCGTCGCGAAGTCGCTCGGGCTCGAGGTCGACGACCTCTACGGCGAGACGGCGTCCGACCGGCTGCCCGCGGTGAACGTCGCGCTGCACGCCCACGCGCTGCTCACCCGCGACGTCGACTACCTGGTCCGCGACGGCAAGGTCCAGCTCATCAACGCCGCCCGCGGCCGCGTCGCCGAGCTGCAGCGCTGGCCGGACGGCCTCCAGGCCGCCGTCGAGGCGAAAGAGCAGGTCACCGCGACCGACCGCGGCGAGATCCTGGACTCGATCACCGTCCAGGCGCTGCTCGCGCGCTACCCGGAGGTCGCAGGCATGACCGGTACCGCGGTCGCCGTCGCCGAGCAGCTGCGGGAGTTCTACGAACTCGAGGTCGCGGTCATCCCGCCGAACACGCCGAACATCCGCGAGGACCTCGAAGACCGGATTTTCGCTTCGCCGTCGCAGAAGCTGCGGGCGATCGAGGAGGAGATCCGCACGGTCCACGAGACCGGGCGGCCGATCCTCGTCGGCACCCAGGACGTCGCCGAGTCCGAGGAGCTGGCCGAAAAGCTGGCGAAGGTCGACCTCGAGTGCGTCGTGCTCAACGCGCGCAACGACGCCGAAGAGGCCGCGATCATCGCCGAAGCCGGCAAGAAGGGCGCGGTCACCGTGTCCACGCAGATGGCGGGCCGCGGTACCGACATCCGGCTGGGCGGCACCGACGGCGCCGACCGCGACGAGGTCGTCGAGCTCGGCGGGCTGCACGTCATCGGCACCGCGCGGTACCCGTCGAGCCGCCTCGACGGCCAGCTGCGCGGCCGCTCCGGCCGTCAGGGCGACCCGGGCAGCGCGATCTTCTTCGCGAGCCTGAACGACGAACTCGTGCTGTCGAACGCGCCGGACGTGCCCGAGGGCATCACCGACGACGAGGAGACCGGCGAGATCACCGACCCGGCGGCCCTGCGGCAGCTCAACCACGCACAGCGCGTCGCCGAGGGCGTCGACCTGGAGATCCACCGCAACACCTGGCGCTACACGCGGCTGATCGAGCGGCAGCGGCGTGACCTGCTGGTGCACCGCGACAAGGTGCTTCGCACCGCGTACGCGGCGGAGCAGCTGGAGAAGGCGCACCCGGAGAAGTTCGGCGAGCTGAAGGAGAAGCTCGACGACCAGGACAAGCTGGAGCAGATGTGCCGCGAGGTGCTGCTGTTCCACATCGACCAGCTGTGGTCGGACCACCTGGCGTACCTGACCGACGTCCGCGAGAGCATCCACCTGCGGGCGCTGGCGCGCGAGACGCCGCTGGACGAGTTCCACCGCGCGGCGATCCCGGAGTTCCACAAGATCATCGCGGAGGCGGACTCACGGGCGGCGAAGACGCTCGAAGAGGCCGAGCTGACCGACGAGGGCATCGACCTCGGTGACGCCGGCGTGCGGCGGGCGAACACGACGTGGACGTACCTCGTGCACGACAACCCGTTCGATTCGGACTTCGAGCAGACCATCAAGAAGGTCCGCAGCATGATCAAGCGGAAGTAGTTCTTCGTTCGGAAGCCCCCGTCCGGTTCGCCGGGCGGGGGTTTTCCGGTTGCCAGGCCGGAGAAGATGGGAGCATGCAGAAGATCCCGACGCTGTTCCGGCGCGACCCCGGCGACCTCCGGCGCGTCACC
Source organism: Amycolatopsis sp. NPDC051102 (assembly GCF_040682815.1). Taxonomy (NCBI): domain Bacteria; kingdom Bacillati; phylum Actinomycetota; class Actinomycetes; order Pseudonocardiales; family Pseudonocardiaceae; genus Amycolatopsis; species Amycolatopsis sp. NPDC051102. The sequence continues at coordinate 22,351 of NZ_JBFBBT010000043.1, read as the reverse complement.
CGCGAAGTGCACCCGGCGTGCCAGTGGGTGCTCGACGGCGAGGGCGCGCCGACCCGCAAGTACGACGGCACCTGCGTCCGGCTCGACGAGTCCGGGGCCTGGTGGGCGCGGCGCGAAGTCAAGGCGGGCAAGACCGCGCCGGCCGGGTTCGAGCCCGTGCAGACCGACCCGGCGACCGGCAAGACCGTCGGCTGGGAGCCGGTCGCGCAGTCGGCGTTCGCGAAGTTCTTCGACGAGGCCCGCGACCGGCTTCCCGCGCCGGTTCCCGGCACCTACGAACTGTGCGGCCCGAAGGTCAACGGCGATCCGGAGCGGCTGGGCGAGCACCGGCTGGTGCCGCACGCGACCGCCGAGGAGTTCGAGGACGTCCCCCGCGACTTCGACGGGCTGATGACCTGGCTGCGCGCGCACCCGGAGTTCGAAGGCGTCGTCTGGCACCACCCGGACGGGCGAATGGCGAAGCTCAAGCACCGGGACGCGGTGGCGTCCACCTGAGCGTGGCGTTTCCCCCACATTCGCTCGGCCTTCCGGGTGAGCGTGGGACAGAATGGCGGCATGCCGCAACTGCGCATCGCGCTCGCCCAGGTCAACCCCACCGTCGGCGACCTCGACGGCAACGCCGACCTGCACGTCGAATGGACGCGCCGGGCCGCCGAGGCCGGCGCCCACGTCGTCGTCTTCCCGGAGATGTCCCTGACCGGGTACCCGATCGAGGACCTCTCGCTGCGCAAGACTTTCGCCGCCGCCTCGCGGCAGGGCGTGGAGTCGCTGGCGCGCCGGCTCGACGAGGCCGGCTGCGGCGAAGTGCTCACCTACATCGGCTACCTCGACCTCGACGACGTCGGCCCGCGTGACGCCGCCGCCGCGCTCTACCGCGGCGAGGTCGTCGCGCGGCAGTTCAAGCACCACCTGCCCAACTACGGCGTCTTCGACGAGCACCGCTGGTACAAGCCGGGCACGACGCTCGACGTCGTCCGGTTCCACGGGCTCGACATCGGCATGGTCATCTGCGAGGACATCTGGCAGGACGGCGGCCCGATCTCGGCGCTGGGCGGCGCCGGCGTCGACCTCGTCGTGGCACCGAACGCGTCGCCGTACGAGCGGTCGAAGGACGAGCAGCGGCTGCCGCTCATCGCGCGCCGCGCCGCCGAAGCCGGGGCACCGCTGGTCTACACCAACCAGGTCGGCGGGCAGGACGACCTCGTCTTCGACGGCGACTCGCTCGTCGTCGGCGCGGACGGCACGCTGGTGGCCCGCGCGCCGCAGTTCGTCGAGCACCTGCTCGTGCTGGACATGGACCTCGCCGCGGGCGGGCACGCCGGCGACGGCGAGCTCGAAGGGCTGCACGTCCGGCGCCGCGTGCTGAGCTCGGAGCCGCTGCCGGCGTACCCGGCGTCCGCCGAACCGGTGATCAGCGAGCCGCTGTCCGACGAAGCCGAGGTGTGGCACGCGCTGGTCGTCGGGCTGCGGGACTACGTGCACAAGAACGGGTTCTCGTCGGTCACCTTCGGGTTCTCCGGCGGCATCGACTCGGCGGTCTGCGCGGCGCTGGCCGCGGACGCACTCGGCGGCCACAACGTCTACGGCGTCTCGATGCCGTCGAAGTACTCGTCGGGGCACTCGAAGGACGACGCCGCCGACCTGGCGCGGCGGATCGGCGCGCACTACCGGGTCGAGCCGGTCGAGGACATGGTGCGCGTGTACGTCGACCAGCTTTCCCTGACGGGCCTCGCCGAAGAGAACATCCAGGCGCGCACGCGCGGCATGCTCCTGATGGCACTGTCCAATCTGGACGGTCACCTGGTGCTCGCCACCGGCAACAAGACCGAGCTCGCCGTCGGGTATTCGACGATCTACGGCGACGCGGTCGGCGCGTTCGCCCCGATCAAGGACGTCTTCAAGACGCACGTGTGGCAGCTGGCCCGCTGGCGCAACGCCGAGGCGGCGAAGAACGGCGAAACCCCGCCGATCCCGGAGAACTCGATCACCAAGCCGCCGTCGGCGGAGCTGCGGCCGGGCCAGATGGACACCGACTCGCTGCCGGACTACGCGCTGCTCGACGACATCCTCGACGACTACGTCGAAGGCGACCGCGGGTACGCCGACCTGGTCTCGGCGGGCTTCGACCCGGAGACCATCGACCGCGTGGTGCGGATGGTCGACAAGGCCGAGTACAAGCGGCGCCAGTACCCGCCGGGCACGAAGATCACGTTCAAGGCGTTCGGCCGCGACCGGCGGCTGCCGATGACCAACCTGTGGCGCGAGGGCAAGGCCTAGCTCAACGCGACCTGGCGGCCGTCCGGAGTGCGCAGCGCCGCCGTCAGGCCGGCCTTGTTCGCGCGGCGCACCAGGAATTCCAGGCCGAGCGCGTCCGTCGCCGCGTGGACGGACGCCGGGTCGGGGTGGGTGGCCGTCACCATCAGGAGCGGGATCGAGGGCAGGCCGCGGGTGGTCGGGTGCGGCGTCGCACCCCAGTCGATGAGGAACGGGTGCAGCGTGCCCGGGGCGCTCGGCGGGGTCAGGCGCCAGCGCAGCGTTTCGCCGTCGCCGGTTTCGCGGGACATCTCGGTCGCGTCGCCCGGGTCGAAGCCGTGGGTGCGGTCGGCCGCGATCGTCGCGTCGATGTCCGGCGTCCGGACCGCCCAGGCGACCAGCGCGGGCTCGGTCAGCTCGTCGATGCCGAAGGGGCGGGGCACGCCGGGGGCGGGCTGCTCCGGGTCGGGACCGATGACCTCCAGGTACATGCCCGCGCCGAGGTCGGCGAGGTGGTTGGCGGTGCCGAGGCCGACGTGACGGCCGCCGGGCGCGGGCGTGACGCCGGTGAGCGCGGTGACGCGGGCGACGGCCTCGGCGAGGTCCGGGCCGGCGTAGACGAGGTGATCGAGCACGGACCCATCTTGTCGTACCCCGGTCGTATCGTGACGGGATGACTGTGGGGTTCACCGTGTTCGACACGGCGATCGGGGTGTGCGGGCTGGCGTGGCGCGACGACGTCGTGATCGGGACGTCGCTGCCCGAGGGCGGTGCGGAGCGGACCCGCGCCTGGCTGCTGCGGCGGTTCCCGGACGCCGTCGAGGGGACGCCGCCGGGGGCGGTGCGGGACGCCGTGGACGGGATCGTGGCGCTGCTGGGCGGCGAGCGTCGCGATCTGACGTCAGTGTCGCTCGATTTTTCCGGCGTGCCCGCGTTCAACCAGCGTGCGTACGAGGTCGCGCGGGCGATCCCGCCGGGCAAGACGCTGACCTACGGCGACATCGCGCACCGGCTCGGGCAGCCGGGGTCGGCGCAGGCCGTCGGGCAGGCGATGGGGCACAACCCGTTCCCGATCATCGTGCCCTGCCACCGGGTGCTGGCGGCCGGCGGGAAGGACGGCGGGTTCTCGGCGCGGGGCGGCGTCGGGACGAAACGCCGGATGCTCGTGATCGAGGGCGCGCTGGCGGACGAGCCGACGCTGTTCTGAGCCGCCCGGCCGTGCGCGGACGGGCATCACGCGTGACTGGGGAGGCATCACGCGTGACTGGAGGGTCGGCTCGCGTGACTAGAGGGTCGGCACGCGTGACTAGAGGGTCGACTCGCGTACGGCGCGAGCCGAGCCGGGTCAGGCTGGTTGGGGTGCTGGGGTCCAGGGCTTGATCCAGGGGGACTCGGGCCAGCCCTCGGCCGCCGCCATCAGGGGCATGGCCGTGCCGCCGTCGATGTGCTCGCGGATGATGTCCGCGTGGCCCGCGTGGCGGGCCGTCTCCTGGATCAGGTGCAGGAGGACCCAGCGGACCGACCACGCGTCGACGTCCGGCGGGAACCACGGGACGCCCTTCGGGACCGGGACCGCCTGGCCGAGGTCGTCGATGCCCGCGATGACCTCCGCCGTGCGGGCCGCCACCTCGTCGTAGCGGGCCAGCACGCCCGCCAGCGTCTCGTCCGGGCCCAGCCGGTGCGCGGCCTGGTACTCCGCCACGGCCTCGCCGAACGGCTTCTGCGGCACCTGCAGCACCGTGTCCATCCAGCCGTACTCGGTCATCGCGACGTGCTTGATCAGCCCGCCCACCGACAGCGTGCTCTTCGTCGAGGCGAGTCTCGCCTGCTCGTCGGTCAGCCCGTGTGCCGCCAATTTGAGCACGTACCGCTGCTGCTCCAGGAAGCTCAGCAGCCCGTCACGCTCGTCGGCCACCGGGCGCACGTTTCCGGCCATGTCGATCCTTCCGCCTTGGGACACTGCGGCGATCGTGCCACCCGGCACCGACAATTTCGCTACCGGTGCGCGTGACGCGGCGCCGGCTTCACGAAGGCGTACGCCCCGCCGATGCTGTACAGCGCGGCGCGGACCACCAGCTGGAGCCGCGTGAACACGCCCTCGAACGTGTCCAGCTGCCGGGCGAGCACGACGGCCAGCCAGGTGGCCATCACGATCACCAGGCCGGCGACCGCCAGCGCGCGCCAGCCCGGCGGCCACCACAGGATCAGGCTGATCACCCCGGCCACGAGGACGACGCTCAGCAGCGACGACCAGACGTCGCTGCGCTCGGGGTAGGCGGCCTGGAGCAGCACCACGACGCCGAACGCGCTCACCGAGATGGAACTGAGCCGCGCCGACCACTGGACCGGCCCCAGCCGGTGCAGCGGCGGCCCGGCGAGCAGGAACGCCACGCCCGACACCGCGAGCAGGATCCGGAACACCGGCGGGCCGCCGAGCAGGGCCTCGGCCGGGTCCTGCACCGGGGACACGCCCGTCGGCAGGAAGAATTCCAGCAGCCAGCCCGAATACGCGAGGACGGCCACCCCTATCAAGAGGGCCGAGGCGATTCGAGCCGTGCGCACGAGGCACACAGTAAGCGACCTCCCGCGCCCCGGCCGAGTCACCGTGACCAGGTCGACCGATCCGTTATGCCTGCGGACGGACGAAGGGGAACAGGACTGTCTGGCGGATGGAGGCTCCGGTGAGCATCATGAGCAGCCGGTCGACGCCCAGGCCGAGGCCGCCGGTGGGCGGCATGCCGTGCTCCAGGGCCAGCAGGAAGTCCTCGTCCAGCTCCATCGCCTCGACGTCGCCGCTGGCCGCGCGCAGCGACTGCGCCTCCAGCCGCCGCCGCTGCTCGATCGGGTCGGTCAGCTCGGTGTAGGCGGTGCCGACCTCGGAGCCGAACGCGATCAGGTCCCAGCGCTCGGCCAGCCGCGGGTCCGCGCGGTGCTGGCGGGTCAGCGGCGAGACGTCGGTCGGGTAGTCGGTGTAGAACGTCGGCAGCACGGTCGCGCCCTCGACGAGGTGCTCGAACGCCTTGAGCACCAGGTCGCCGTGGCTCGGGTCCTCCCCCACCGGCACCCCGGCGGCGACGCACAGCCGGCGCAGGTCGGCCACCGGCGTCCCCGAGTCGATCTCCTCGCCGAACACCGCCGAAACGGCCTGGTGCACCGGGACCACCGGCCAGTCGCCCGAGATGTCGTGCTCGACGAGCTTGCCGTCGGCGTCGGGCCGCCGCACGACCTGGGCGCCGTACGCCGCCTCGGCCGCGTGCTGGACGAGCTCGCGGGTCAGGTTCCGCATCGTGTCGTAGTCGGCGTACGCCTGGTACGCCTCGAGCATCGTGAACTCGGGGTTGTGGGTCGCGTCGACGCCTTCGTTGCGGAAGTTGCGGTTGAGCTCGAAGACGCGCTCGACGCCGGCCACGCACAGCCGCTTGAGGTACAGCTCGGGCGCGATCCGCAGGTACATCCGCATGTCGTAGGCGTTGATGTGGGTGACGAACGGCCGGGCGTTGGCGCCGCCGTGGACCGTCTGCAGCATCGGCGTCTCGACCTCGAGGTAGTCGGCGTGGTGCAGCCGGTCGCGCACCGCGCGGACCACGGTGGACCGCAGCCGCAGCATGTTCGTCGAGTCCGGGTTGACCGCCAGGTCGAGGTAGCGCTGCCGGACCCGCGTCTCCGGGTCGGTGAGGCCCTTGCGCTTGTCGGGCAGCGGGTGCAGGCACTTCGCGGTGACCGTCCACTCGTCGACGAGCACCGAGAGCTCGCCCCGCTTCGACGTCACGACCTGGCCGCTGACGCCGACGTGGTCGCCGAGGTCGACGCCGGTCCGCCAGCGGGTCAGGTCCAGCTCGCCGGCTTCGAGCATCAGCTGGATCTCGCCGCTGAAGTCCTTGACCCGGGCGAAGCACAGGCCGCCGAGGATGCGCAGGTTCAGCACCCGCCCGGCGATCCGGACGCGGTGCCCGGTGGCGGTGTCCGGGGTCAGGTCGCCGAACTTCGCCACGACGTCGCCGATGTGGTCGTCGCGCCGGAACCCGACCGGGTACGGGTCGATGCCGGCCTCGCGCAGCTTGGCGAGCTTGGCGATGCGGACGCGGACCTGCTCGGGCCGCCGCACCGGCTTCGCCGCCGGTGCCGACGCCGACTCCTCGATCTCCTTGACGCGCGCGACGAAGTCGTCGTCGACCGTCTCCAGCCGCAGCGACCGCGCCCGTCCGGTCGGGACGAACCCTTCGAGCGCGCCCGCGACGATGCCGACGCGCGGCAGCCGCCGGGCCGAGGAGTAGCAGAGGAACCGCGGCTCCCAGTCCGGTCCGTACTTGGCGTTGGACCGGTACAGCGACTCCAGCTGGAAGAACCGCGAGAACACGCTCAGGATGCCGCGCCAGGCCCGCAGCACCGGGCCCGCGCCGATCCGCTCGCCCTCGGAGAACACCGCGCGGAACATCGCGAAGTTGAGCGAGATCCGCTGCGCGCCGAGGTGCTGCGCGGCCGCGACGACCTCGGCGATCATGTACTCGTTGAGGCCGTTCTCGGCGTCGCGGTCGCGGCGCATGAGGTCCAGCGAAAGCCCGCGACGGCCCCACGGCACGAACGACAGCAGCCCCCGCAGCTCGCCGCGGGCGTCGTACGCCTCGACCATCACGCTGCGGCCGTCGCTGGCGTCGCCGAGGCGGCCCAGGGCCATCGAGAAGCCGCGCTCGGTCTCGGCGCCACGCCATGCCTGCGCCCGCCAGAGCAGCTCGGTCATCTCGGCCGCGGGGATCTCGCCGTGCCGGCGGACCCGCGAGGTGTACCCGGCCCGTTCGATGCGCTTGACGGCCTGGCGCACCGAGCGCCGCTCCGGCCCGGCCAGGCTGAAGTCGCGGACGTCGAGGATGGCTTCGTCGCCGATCTCCAGGGCCCGCAGCCCCGCGTCGGTGTACACCTTCGCGCCGCGCTCGCTCGCGCCGAGCACGCCCGGGGTCCAGCCGTAGGTGCGCGTCTCGTCGAGCCACGCGCGGACCGCGTCGGGCCACGCCTCCGGGTCGCCGACCGGGTCGGCGCTGGCGACGCTGGTGCCGCCGAGGACGCGGTAGGTCACCGCCGCGCGGCCGTTCGGGGCGAAGACGACGCTCTTGTCACGCCGGGTCGCGAAGTAGCCGAGGGAGTCGTCCTCGCCGTGTTCGGCGAGCAGGCGGCGCAGGCGCAGCTCCTCGTCGTCGGTGCGCAGGCCGCGGCTGCGCACGCCGCGGAAGAGCATGTACAGCGCTGCTGTGGCGACCACGGTCGCGCTGAGGTCGAGGAAGACGTCGAGCCAGCCCGGTCCCTCGCCGACGCCGATCCGGCGCAGCTGCAGGTTCTCGCCTGTGGCGTGGTTGACGACCCAGGCGAACCGCTCCCACGTGTCGCCGAGGTGGCCCGGGAACGTCTCCGCCAGCCCCCAGCCGACCAGGATGACCACCGTGAAGCCGCCGAGCAGCATGGTCAGGCCGTCGCGCCAGGCGCTCGGCGCGAGCCGGGCCGGGAAGGCCGGGCGCAGCGCGAGCAGGAACACGATCAGCGCGATCGAGGCGATGTCGGCCAGGGTGAGCACCCACAGCTGCGCCGGGATGTGCCGGACCTGCTTCGGGCCGAGCGTCAGCAGTTCGGGTGACCACAGCAGGGTCGCCTGCAAGGCCAAGGTGAGCACCAGGCCGCCGACCTGGAACAGCACCAGCGTGTACAGCGCCGCCTTCTTGCGGCGGCGCAGGGCGCCGCCGAGGACGACCAGCAGCAGGACCATGACCAGGCTCGCGCTGGTGGGCACGCTGAGGGCGGAGAAGGCCATGTCGATGCCGTTGAGAAGGCGTCCGTGCGGGCCGTTGGTGAACAGCAGGATCACCGAGAACACGGCGGCCAGCTGCACGACGGTCGCGGTGATGCCGCCGGCCTTCGCCTTCCAGGCGGGAAGGCGCGGACGCGAGCTCGCGAGGTTTCCCATGGGTGGTTTCGTCGCCTTTCGCGGGCGTTCGGTGGTCATGCCCTCTTCTTGACGTAAGTGAAGCCGGATCGGTTGTCCCCCGACATCAACCTGAAGGCTGACGCCTCATGGTCCTCGGGGGTGTGAAGCTGGTCGCAGGCGGTTGGGGCCGGTCCGGGGGCGTGTCACTCTGTGAGACGCCTCTGCTCCACGACCCGGGGACCTCACCGAGGCCTCGAGGGAAGGACGGTCGACGACGATGTCTGCCAGCGCCGAAGAACCCGCCCCCTACGGCACCGGACCCGCCGCCACCCCGGCGCCGGGCCGGAAGGTCCGTGTCCACCACCTGCGTGAGCTCAAGGAACGCGGCGAACCGTGGCCCATGCTCACCGCCTACGACATGTACACCGCCGCCCTGTTCGACGAGGCCGGGATCCCCGTGCTGCTCGTCGGCGACTCCGCGGCCAACAACGTGTTCGGCTACGACACCTCGCTGCCGGTGACGGTGGACGAGCTGCTGCCGCTGGTCCGGGCGGTCACGCGGTCGGTCAAGCGGGCCCTGGTGGTCGCCGACCTGCCGTTCGGCTCCTACCAGCTCTCGCCGCAGCAGGCGCTGGAAACCTCGGTGCGGTTCATGAAAGAGGGTCGAGCGCACGCCGTCAAGCTCGAAGGTGGGCGGCGGTTCGCCCCGCACGTCGAGGCGCTGACCTCGGCCGGGGTGCCGGTGATGGGGCACATCGGGTTCACCCCGCAGAGCGAGCACAACCTCGGCGGCTACCGGGTGCAGGGGCGCGGCGAAGCGGCGGACGTGCTGCTCGCCGACGCGCTGGCGCTGCAGGAGGCCGGGGCGTTCGCGGTCGTGATGGAGATGGTGCCCGCCGAGGCCGCCAAGCGCGTCACGGCCGAGCTGAAGATCCCGACAGTCGGTATCGGCGCCGGCCCGGACTGCGACGCCCAGGTGCTCGTCTGGCAGGACATGGCCGGGCTGCGGCGCGGCAAGGCGCCCCGGTTCGTCAAGCGCTACGCCGATGTCGCGACGGTGCTGCAGAACGCGGCGACGGCGTTCGCCGAGGACGTCCGGCGCGGGGAGTTCCCGGCGCCGGAGCACGCGTTCCACGACTAGGGCGGTCACCGGCGCTTGAACCGTTCCGCGAGCGCCGGGTCGTTCTCCCACCACAGCCCCGGCGACGCCCCGGCGCCTTCGTCTTCGTCCAGCTGGGCGTCGATCTGCTTCGCGCGCCGGGCGTCGTCGCGGGCCCACCGGACGAACAGCGCCACCACGAACGGCAGGCCGGCGACGTCGCCGCCGATCCACAGCACGCCCGCGCCGATGATCTGGTCGGTGCGCGGGTCGGGCCCCCAGCCGGGGTGCGCGGCCGCGTAGTGCGCGGGCGCGAGCAGCGGGCCCAGCCACAGCACCAGGCCGAGCGCGCCGTCGAAGACGACCTCGGTGAACGCGATCCACACCGACACCAGGTGCGGGTCCTCCCGCGGCGTCGGATCGAGGCCCAGGCGCGTCCAGAAGTACGTGAAGCCGGCGCCGACGAGCACCAGCCGGACCAGGCCGTCGACGAGCGGCGAGCGCAGCGTGAGGTCGTAGAGCGGGGTCAGGTAGAGCACGAGCACCGGCGCGACCAGGACGACCGTGACGACCGGCGGGAACGTCAGCGCGCGGGCGAGCGGGCCACGGCCGTGGCGCCGCAGCCAGGCGGCGCGCGGGAGGCTGTCCAGGAGCAGCCGGACGGGCGCGCCCAGTGCGAGCAGCAGCGGCGTGATCATCAGCAGCGTGACCGTCTGGACCGCGCGGACCCAGAAGAACGTCGTGTCGTAGACCGCCAGCGGGGAGCAGGTGACGACGACGATCGTGGCGAGCCCGGCGAGGAACGCCGTCGTGCGGCCCGGCGGCCAGTTCCGGCCGCGGGCCGCGCGGACGTAGAGCGTGCCCAGGACGAGCACGCAGCCGGCTGCCGGAGCGTCGAACGTCAGTGGCACGTCAGACCGCGAAGAAGATCAGGCTGCCGATTCCGGCGACCACGCAGTAAATGGCGAACGGGGTCAGCGTGCGCGTCTCGAAGTATCCGGTGAGGAACCGGACAGAAATGTACGAAGCGACCCCGGCGACGACGCTGCCGACGAGGGCCGGGCCGAGCGATGCGTGGTTCTCCGGGGCGAACAGCGCCGGCATCTTCAGCACGCCGGCGGCCAGGATGACCGGCGTGGCGAGCAGGAACGCGAACCGCGCGGCGTCCTCGTGGCCGAGCCCGCGGCGCAGGCCGGCGACCATCGTGATGCCCGAGCGGCTGATGCCCGGCAGCAGCGCGAGGATCTGCGCGGCGCCGATCAGCACCGCCTCGCCGACCCGCAGCTTCGCCAGCCGGACGTCGGTCTGCTCCTCGACGGAAATCGCGCGCATCACCATCGTGTCCTCGGCCGAAAAGTCCACTGTGTCCTCTTCGGCGGCCGCCTTGCTGGGCCGGGAAAACTTCTCGGCGGCGTACAGGACACCGCCGTTGAGAGCGAGGAAGATCGCCGACGGCACCGGCTTGCCGAGGTAGTCGCGCAGCAGGCCTTCGAAGAGCAGCCCGGCCAGCCCGACCGGGATGGTGGCGAGCACCAGCAGCCACGCGAGCCGCTGGTCCGGGGTGCGCACCTCGCGGCGGCGGATCGACGTCCACAGGCCGCCGATGATCCGCACCCAGTCCTTGCGGAAGAACAGGACAAGCGCGAGCGCGGTGGCGACGTGCATCGCCACCAGGACCGCCAGGTACGGCGAATCCTTGCCGATGCTCAGGTCCCGCTGCCACGACCCGCCGAGCCAGGCGGGCAGCAGGATGCTGTGGCCGAGACTGGACACCGGAAACAATTCCGACACCCCTTGCAAGGCGCCGACGACAATCGCCTCGACATAGGCCACCGCGGACATTCCGTACCCCTTTTTCGACAATCCCGACACCGGAAAGTACCGGCCCATTCGTTAGCTCCGGGCAAGGGGGACCGGGCGGCTCAGCGTCCTCACAGCTGGCGTTCACATGCATGAACATCAGTCATGTTCTTGACTGGTGTTCGACTCGTGGCTTAGCGTTTAGCCCGTCGCCGCCACGACGAAGCATCGAACCTCGACGAGGAGGACGGGAAATGCGTGTGCGGATCGCCGGCCGTCGTGACCACTCCGACGGCACCGACCAGGTCTCTGTCCTCCGGGAGTTCGCGGACGCGGCCGCCTGCCGCTGACGCGTCACGGACGGGGACCCGCTCAGCCCGGCGGCGGGGGCGGGTCCCCACCTTCTTGGTCGTCGTCCCGGCGCCCGGCGGCGAGGCGCCGGGGCGGCGGCCAGGGCACAGTTTCTCGTTCGGGGCTACGGGTGGCGGCGCTCGCGGCCCCGGATGTCACAGTGACGGCATGGACGAGCTCTACCCGCCGATCCCGCCGCGCGCCGAAGGGTTCCTGGACGTCGGCGACGGGCACCGGATCCGGTGCCAGGAGGCGGGCAACCCGGCCGGGAAGCCGGTCGTGGTCCTGCACGGCGGCCCCGGCAGCGGGATCGCCCCGATCACCCGGCGCCACTTCGACCCGGCCGCCTACCGGATCATCCAGTTCGACCAGCGCGGGGCCGGCGCGTCGACGCCGGGCGCGGACGACCTCACGGCCAACACCCTGTGGCACCTGGTCGCCGACATGGAGGTCCTGCGCGAACGGCTCGGCATCGAGCGGTGGCAGCTCTTCGGCGGCTCGTGGGGCACGACGCTGGCCCTCGCATACGCCGAGACGCACCCTTCGCGGGTCAGCGAAATCATCCTGCGCGGAGTGTTCACGGTCCGCCGGAGCGAGCTGGACTGGATCTACCGCGGCGGCGCGGCCAACTTGTTCCCCCGCGAGTGGGAGGCATTCCTGGCCCCGCTCCCGCCCGCGTCGCGCGACGACCCGCTGGCGGCGTACGCCCGGCTGCTCGACGACCCGGCCGAGGAAGTCCGCAACCGCGCGGCGGTGGCGTGGAGCACGTGGGAGGGCGCGACGGTCTCGGTGGTGCCGCAGGAGTCGTTCGTCCGCCAGTACGCGGATCCGGCGTTCGCGCTGACGTTCGCCCGGCTCGCGGTCCACTACTTCCGCCACGGCGCCTGGCTCGACGAGGGCCAGCTGATCCGCGACGCGGGCAAGCTGGCGGGCATCCCGGGCGTGCTCGTCCAGGGCCGCTTCGACGCGGTGTGCCCGCCGATCACGGCGTACGAGCTGCACCGCGCGTGGCCCGGTTCGGAGCTGAAGCTGCTGGAGGGCGCCGGGCACGCGGCCACGGACCCGGGCGTGCTGGCCGCGTTGCGCGCGGCGACGGACGCGTTCCGGCCGGGGTGACCGCACGGGCAGCCGGTCATGTCGGCAGGGCGGTCAGCTTCCTCGCCACCCTGCTCACGTCTTCGTGCTTGAGCTCCTCCAGGATCACCCGGCACTCCTGCCAGGCCCGCTCGGCCGACGCGAAGTCCCCCACGGCGTGCTGGGTGTCCCCGAGCTGTTCCAAGGCGTGCGCCGTCCAGTACCGGTCGCCGAGCCGCTGGTCGATCTCGAGGGAGTCCTGGAAACACCGCAGGGCCCGGGCCGGCCGGCCCAGCCGCCGTTCGATCACCCCGATGTTGATCAGCACGTCCGCCCGGCCCTCCGAATGCCCGACCGTCGTGTAGTACCCGAGCGCGCGCTCGCACAGCGGCAGCGCCACCTGGTCGTGCCCCAGCAGGTGGAGTTGCCTGCCCATGGCGTTCAGGGTGTCGGCGTGGCCAAGGAGGTTGTCCCCGTTCCGGACCAGCCGCCAGGCACGATGCGCGTGCCGGAACGCCTCGAGGGGGCGGCCCTGCGGCTCGAGGACCCGGGCGAACGCCAGGTGCGTGGCCACCGAAGCGCCGCAATGGCCCAGTTCGCCGAACAACGCGGCGGCTTCCTGAAGGTGGCCGAGCGCCTGCTCCGCGTGCCCCAGCCGAGCCAACGCCGGCCCCAGATCGCGTGAGGCGGTCGCCTGCCCCTCGACGTCGCCCGCACTCCGGGCCGCGGCGAGAGCGATCTGGTGAACGGCGACCCGCTCGTGCCATCGGCCGCTTCGCCGCAGGAACGTCGTGCACGCCAAGGCGAGCCGCCAGGTCAAGGCGGCGAATCCCTGTTCCGCCGCGAAGGCGACCACGGCCAGGAGCGTGGCGCACTCGTCGCCGAACCACCGGATTGCTTCCTCGTAGGTGGTGATGGCCGGCAGATCGCGGCCGCGCAGAGACTGCGGCGTACGCATCAGCTCGTTCCGGCACGGCTGGATCACGCAGTCCGCCAGCTCGGCGGCACGCAGGTAGTACTCGATGAACTGCCTGGCGGCTTCGTGCTGGTCGGCCGCCCGGGGTTCGGCCTGGGTGAGCTCGGTCGCGTACGCTCTCAGCAGGTCGTGGAACCGGTATCGGCCCGGCACGTGCTCGGCCACGAGGTGGGTGCTGGTGAGCTCGGTCAGGACCTCGCCGGCATCGGCGGACGGCCGGACGACCGCGGCGCAGGCGTGGCGATCGATGTCGGGGCCGGGGTGCACGGCGAGCAGCCGGAACAGGCGGGCCGCCTCCTCGGAGAGGATCTCGTACGACCAGGAAAACACCGACCGCAGGCTGAGATCCGCCTCGCCGAGGTCGAGCACGTCGAGCCGGCGGCGTTCGCCGCGGAGCTCGCGGACCAGCCCGCTCAGCGGCCGGCCCGCCCGTCTCGCGGCCCGGGCGGCGACGATGCTCAAAGCCAGGGGAAGCCGCTGGCACAACTCGGCGAGCTCCGCTGCCGCTTCGGGCTCGGAGTCGACGCATTCGCGGCCGACGCGTTCCGCGAGCAGGCTGCGAGCTTCCTCCGGGGACAGCACGTCCAAGGCGATGCTGTGCGCGCCTTCCCGCACCACCAGCCCGTCCAGCCGGCGCCGGCTGGTCACCAGCACCAGGCTGGCCGTCCCGGCCGGGAGCAGCGGCCGCACGTGGTCGGCCGACCGGGCGTTGTCGAGGACGATCACCAGCCGCCGCTCGGCGACGAGGCCGCGGTACAACGCCGACCGCGCCTCCTGGTCGAGCGGGATCGCGTGGGCGTCGAGCCCGAGCGCCAGCAGGAATCCGTGCAGGACCTGGCCGGCGTCCCTCGGCTCCCGGGGATCGAACCCGTGCAGGTCGACGTAGAGCTGACCGTCGGGGAACCGGTCCTTGACCCGGTGCGCCCAGTGCAGCGCCAAGGTCGTCTTGCCGATCCCGGCGCTCCCGTCGATCGCCGTGATGACGACCGTGCCGCCGCCGGCCGAGCCGTCGCGAAGAGCCGCCAGCAGGGCCAGCTCGCGGTGGCGGCCGACGAACTGCGGGATCTTCATCGGCAGCTGGTGCGGCACGGCGTGGCCGCCCGCCGCCGGCCGCACCGGCTCGGGCGGCGGCGGTCCGGCCGAGCCTTCGAGCCGGATCCACGCGACGGTGCTCGTCTCTTTGACGTTGACGCCGACCCGCCGGTACAGGTGCCGCTCCGCGGCTCGGCTGTGCCAGACCACCTCTTCGAAAAACCACGAAGAGGCGATCACGGCGACGGCGGCCGCCGACGAAGCCACCGCGTCCTTCAACGCCGGCGCGTCCAGCAGCCGGAAGGCGAGATTGACCGAGGTCCCGGCCACGCCGTGGGCGTCGTAGTGCACCTCCCCCGCGTGCAGGGCGACCCGCAGCCGGATCCGCTCGTGCGCGCCGGCCGCCGAGTTGTGCTCTTCCAGCAGCGGGCCCAGGTTCCGGACGAAGGAATCCGCGAAGACGCTCTTCGGCACGGTCGCGGCCACCAGCACGAGCACCCCGTCGCCGCAGTCCTCGCGGTCTGAACCCGCCCAGGGGATACCGGACCGGGTGAAAGCCAGCTCCAGCAGGTGGTACAGCCCCTGCCGGATCGCCACCCGGTCCAGGTCGGCGCGCCGTGGGTCACCGTAGGCGACCACGTCCACGGCGACGATCATGCGGTGCACGGCAACCATGAGGACCAAAGCCTGAAGGCCGGCCGGCCGATTTTCAAGCAACGGGGCTAGAGCCGGCCGCCCGAAGCCGTGTCGCCGGAGAGGCGCTGGGCCAGGTACACCGGGACCGTCGATGCCACGATCAGGACCGCCGCCACCACGTTCACGATCGGGGCCTGGTTGGGGCGGAACAGGTTGTCGTAGATCCAGATCGGGAGCGTCTCCATGCCCGTGCCGAGGGTGAACGTCGTCACGATGATCTCGTCGAACGACAGCGCGAACGCCAGGAGGCCGCCCGCCAGCAACGCCGAGCGCAGCATCGGGAACGTCACCAGCCTGAACGTCGTGAAGCCCGTCGCGCCGAGGTCCATCGACGCCTCCTCCAGGTTGCCGCCCATCCTGCGCAACCGCGCGACCACGTTGTTGAACACCACCACGATGCAGAACGTCGCGTGCGCGATGATCGCCGTCAGGAGGCCGAGGTCGATGCCCAAGATGGTTCTGAACGCGTTGTTCAGCGCGATGCCCGTGACGATGCCCGGCAGCGCGATCGGCAGGATGATCAGCAGCGACACCGGGTTGCGGCCGAAGAACCGGTAGCGCTGCAGCGCGAACGCCGCCATCGTGCCGAGGACCAGGGCGATCGCCGTCGCCGCCAGGCCCGCCTCCACGCTCGTCCACAGCGCGTGCAGCGCGCCTTCGTTCGACGCCGCCCGGCTCCACCACTCGAGGGTGAAGCGCGACGGTGGCCAGCCGAACGTCGTGTCCGCGTTGACCGAGTTGAGCAGCACCACCACCAGCGGGAAGTAGATCACCG
Source organism: Amycolatopsis sp. NPDC051102 (assembly GCF_040682815.1). Taxonomy (NCBI): domain Bacteria; kingdom Bacillati; phylum Actinomycetota; class Actinomycetes; order Pseudonocardiales; family Pseudonocardiaceae; genus Amycolatopsis; species Amycolatopsis sp. NPDC051102. The sequence continues at coordinate 6,384 of NZ_JBFBBT010000043.1, read as the reverse complement.
CCAGGCCGAGCCCCAGCGCCGTCCACAGCAGCACGCGGGAAGTACGCACGAGAGCTCCTAGAGGTTGTCCAGCGCGCCGGTGCGGCGCACCGCGGCCAGGTACGCGAGCATGATCACGACCGGCACCGTCGCCACCGTCGCCGCGAACGGGAGGTTGTTCGCCGCGCCGATGTTGTCGTAGACGACGTTGCCGAGCATCTGGGACGTGCCGCCGACGATCTTCACCGCGATGTAGTCGCCCAGCGACAGCGAGAACGTGAAGATCGAGCCCGCCACGATCGCCGGGAACGTCAGCGGCAGGATCACCGAGCGGAACGTCCGGAACGAGCGCGCACCGAGGTCGCCGGACGCCTCCACCAGGGAGTCCGGCAGCCGGTCGAGGCCCGCGTAGATCGGCAGGATCATGTACGGCAGCCACAGGTACGACAGCGTGATGATCGTCGCCGAGACGCCGTACCCGGGCGAAATCGAGCTCAGGGCGCCGTTGCCGGACAGCATCGAGCGCCACGCGTACGCCTTCACCAGGTAGCTGGCCCACAACGGCGTCATCACCGCGATCACCAGGATCCGCTGCGCTCGCGGCGACGCCAGCTTGGCCATCGCGTATGCCATGGGGAACGCGATGACGGCGTCGATCACCGTGACCAGCGCCGCGATCCCGACCGTGCGGAAGGTGATCGTGCGGTAGACGGCGTCGGTGAACAGGGTCTTGAAGTTGTCCAGCGACCAGTCGATGACGACCTGGCCGGTGAAGCTGTCGGTGTGCCAGAACGCCGTGACGAACAGCGCGGCGAGCGCGCCCAGGTAGGCCAGGCCGAGCCAGAGCAGCGGCGCCGACAGCAGGAAACCCAGGCGCAGCTGGGGTTTCCGGTAGAAGAAGGCGGAAACGGCGGTCATCTTGCCTCGCAGCATGAGGCCGGACGCGGCGGGCGGAGTGGGGGGGACACAGCCCGCCGCGTCCGGGGTCCGGAGGGGTCAGCCCTTGATTTCGGTCCAGGCCTTGGTCCACTCGCCGTAGTCCTTGCACTTGACGTCCGTGCGGCCGTCGAGGCACTGCGGGATCGGCGTGGTCCAGTAGGCGATCTTCGCCGCGTACGCCGCGTCACTGGCGTGGTAGGTGTCGCAGAGCGTCTTGTCCGTCATCTCCGCGCACGCCTTCGTGTTCGCCGGCGCTTCGCCGAAGTACTCGGCGACCTGGGCGTTGACCTTCGGGCTGATGATGTAGTCGAGCCACTTGTACGCGCACGTCTTGTGCGCCGACTTCGCCGCCACCATCCAGGTGTCCGACCACCCGGTCGCGCCTTCACCCGGCACGGCGGATTCGAGCGCCGCGCCTTCGCCCTTGGTCAGGTTGACCGTGACCTGCCAGGCCGTGCCGACGACGGCGTCGCCGTTCTTCAGCGCCTGTGACTCCTTGAGGTAGTCCGACCAGTACTCGGACACCAGCGGCCGCTGCTGCTTGAGCAGGTTCACCGCGGCGGTGAACTGCTTGTCGTCGAGGGCGTACGGGTTCTTGATGCCCAGGTCTGGCTGATGCGCCATCAGGTACAGGGCGGCGTCGGCGATGTAGATCGGCGAGTCGTAGGCGATCACCTTGCCCTTGTAGGGCGAGTTCGCGTCGAACATCACCGACCACGACGTCGGCGCGGGGGTCACCTTGTCGGTGCGCCAGGTCAGCAGGTTCGCGCCCCAGCCGTGCGGGATGCCGTAGGAGACGCCGCCGACGCTGTTCCACGGCTTGTTCTTCAGGAACGGCTGGACGTCGTCGTAGTTCGGGACGAGCGCGGTGTTCACCGGCTCGGCGTCTCCGGAGGCGACGAGCCGCAGCGACGCGTCGCCGGAGGCGGACACGACGTCGTACTGCCCGGTCTTCATCAGCGTGACGGCCTCATCGGAGGTGCCGAACGGCTTGACGTTGACCTTGCAGCCGGTCTGCTGCTCGAACGGCGTCACCCAGTTGACCTTCGGGTCGTTCGAGCCGTTCTCCGCGTACCCCGGCCAGGCCAGGACGTTCAGCTGGCCTTCCGGCTGGCCGAGCGCCTTCAGCGCTTCGAGCTTCGGCGGCGTGAACCCCTGCGCGCCCGGCGGCGCGGCGGAGTTCGAACCCGATGTGCCACATGCAGCCAACAGCAGGCTAACGGCGAGGAGGCCGGCAAGCCGCGTCTTCCTGTTCTTCATGGCGACCCTTTCGAGGTACTACTGGACCTGGAAGCTGTGCTCGTCGCGCCAGCTGAGCCGGACGCGGCCGCCCGCCAAGACACCGTCGGCGTTCTGCCGGACGACCGAAAGCTGCCCGCCGGCGTCGAGCGCGACGGCGTACCGCACGGTCGCCCCGGCGTAGACGACGTCGGTGACCGTGCCGGTCGCGCTGGTCTCGCCGACCGCGGCGGGTTCGGACAGCTCGTCGTCGATGCGGATCTTCTCCGGCCGGATGCTGAACAGCCCCGGCCGGCCGATGACGCTCTCGGCGCCGCGGCCGCCCAGCAGGTTCGACGTGCCGACGAACCCGGCGACGAAGGCGCTGGCGGGTCGTTCGTAGACCTCTTCCGGCGGCCCGACCTGCTCGATCCTGCCGTCGTTGAACACCGCGATCCGGTCGCTCATGGTGAGCGCCTCGTCCTGGTCGTGGGTGACGAAGACGAACGTGATGCCGACGTCCCGCTGGATCTGCTTGAGCTCCAGCTGCATCGCCTGCCGCAGCTTGAGGTCGAGCGCACCGAGGGGCTCGTCGAGCAGCAGCACCTTGGGCCGGTTGACCAGCGCGCGGGCGAGGGCGACGCGCTGGCGCTGCCCGCCGGACAGCTGCGTCGGCTTGCGCGAGCCGTAGTCCGCCAGCCGCACGGTCTGCAACGCCTCGAGCGCGCGCTCCCGGCGTTCGTGCTTCGGGACACGCTTGACGCGCAGGCCGTACTCGACGTTCTGCTGCACCGACATGTGCGGGAACAGCGCGTAGTCCTGGAACACCGTGTTGACGTCCCGCTCGAACGGCGCCAGCCGGCTGACGTCGTGGCCGTCGAGCTCGATCGTGCCCTCGGTGGGCAGCTCGAACCCGGCGATCATGCGCAGCACCGTCGTCTTGCCGGAGCCGGAGGGGCCGAGCATCGAGAAGAACTCGCCGGGCGGGATGTCGAGGTCGACACCGTCGACCGCGTGGACGTCACCGAAGTGCTTGCGCAGCCCGGAAAGCCGGATCGCCGGGCGCGTGCTTTCGGGTGCCACGGGCTCTTCGCGGGTCTCGGACGGTGCTTGGTTGGGCATCGCGACCCTCACAGTGCGCTCATCACGTGCTTGACGCGCGTGTAGTCCTCGAGGCCGTAGAGCGAGAGGTCCTTGCCGTAGCCGGACTTCTTGAACCCGCCGTGCGGCATCTCGGCGACCAGGGGGATGTGCGTGTTGATCCAGACGCAGCCGAAGTCGAGCTTCGCGGCGGCGCGCATGGCGCGCTGGTGGTCGCGGGTCCAGACCGAGGACGCGAGGCCGTACTGCACGGCGTTCGCGGCCTTCAGCGCCTCGGCTTCGCCGGAGAAGCGCTGGACGGTGATGACCGGGCCGAAGATCTCGTTCTGGCTGATCTCGTCGTCCTGGCGGACTCCGGAAACCACAGTCGGTTCGTAGAAGTAGCCCTCGTCGCCCACTCGATGTCCTCCACAGTGGACGGTCGCGTGGCCCGGCAGCCGGTCGATGAACCCGGCCACCTTCTCCAGCTGGGCCGCGTTGTTGAGCGGGCCGAACGCGACGCCCTCTTCGTCGGGCCGGCCGGTCTTGGTCTGCTGGGCCTGCCGGGTGAGCGCGGCGACGAAGGTGTCGTGCACGTCGTCGGCGACCAGCACGCGCGTGGCGGCGGTGCAGTCCTGGCCCGCGTTGAAGTAGCCCGCGACGGCGATGGCCTCGGCGGCGGCTTCGAGGTCGGCGTCGGCGAAGACGATGACCGGCGCCTTGCCGCCGAGCTCGAGGTGCACGCGTTTGACGTCGGCGGCCGCGCTGCGGGCGACTTCGATGCCGGCCCGGACCGAGCCGGTGATCGACACCATCGCCGGGATGTCGTGCTCGACCAGCGCGCGGCCGGTGTCGCGGTCGCCGCAGATCACGTTGAACACGCCCGGCGGGAAGAACTCGCCGGCGATCTCGGCCAGCAGCAGCGTCGACGCCGGGGTGGTGTCGGACGGCTTGAGCACGACCGTGTTGCCGGCCGCGAGGGCGGGCGCGATCTTCCAGATGGCCATCAGCAGGGGGTAGTTCCACGGCGTGACCTGCGCACAGACGCCGACGGGCTCGCGCCGCACGAAAGACGTGTGGCCTTCCAGGTACTCGCCCGCGGCCCGGCCTTCGAGCACGCGCGCGGCGCCGGCGAAGAACCGCACCTGGTCCAGGACCATCGGGATCTCTTCGGCCATGGTCAGCGCGATCGGCTTGCCGGTGTTCGCGGACTCGGCGCGTACGACTTCCCCGGCACGGGCTTCGAGCGCGTCGGCGAGCTTGAGCAGCGCGAGCTGGCGCTGGGCGGGCGTGGTCGTGCGCCAGGTCTCGAACGCGGTCGCGGCGACCTGCAGCGCGTTGTCGACGTCTTCGGGTCCGGCGATCGGCGCGGTGCAGTAGGGGCGGCCCGTGACCGGGTCGGCGATCTCCGCCGTCCGGCCCGATTTCGACTCGACGTGCGCGCCGCCGACGTAGTGCTTCAGCTCCTGCGGCGGGGTGGGTGGGCAGGTAGAAGACACGGTGACTCCTCGGTGCTGGCGGGGCTAAAACATATAAGTCCATATGTAATAGGACAAGAGGATCAGGCAAGATTGGTGCGAACGGGTAGTCCGGCGAAGGGGCACGATGCGCAAGGGCATGTCGCACAGCGCGCGATCCGCCATGTTCGCGCCGCTCGGCCAGGTGGGCCGGGCGGAGGCGGTGGCGGCGCGGCTGGTCGACGCCATCACGCTCGGCCTGCTAGCCGACGAAGAGCAGCTGCCCAGCGAAGCCGACCTGGCCGCCCAGTTCGGCGTCGCGACCGTGACGGTCCGGGAGGCGCTGGTGGCCTTGCGGCAGCAGGGCCTGGTCGAGACGCGGCGGGGGCGCAGCGGCGGCAGCTTCGTCCGGGCGCCGGCCAACCCGCCGCCGGACGCGTGGCGCGAGCGCTTGCGCGAGGTGTCGCTGTCCGACCTCCGGGACGTCGGCGACCACTACCTGGCGATCGCCGGGGCCGCCGCGAAGCTCGCCGCCGAGCGCAGCTCCCCCGAAGACGTCGCCCGGCTGCGGCTGGCAGCCGACGACCTCCGCACGGCGCACGGCATCGACTTCACCCGCGCCGAGCGGCAGTTCCACCTGGAGGTCGCGGCGGCCGCGCAGTCGCCGCGGCTCACACACGAAGAGGTCCACCTGCAGAGCGAGCGCGGCGGCCTGCTGTGGCTGCCGCTCGACCCGGGGGCCCACGCGCACGAGGAGCACGTGGCGATCACCGCCGCGATCGACGCCGCCGACGGCGAACTGGCCAGGAAGCTCACCGAGGAGCACATCCTCGGCGCGCTCGACCGGCTCGCGGACGTTCACCTCGACTTGCTCACCCAGTAAAATCCGGCACAATCCGCGCATCGAGGTGAGCACCGTGAACGACACCCGCACGCTGGCCGGCGACGAGGTCGTCGAGCAGGTCTCGGCGCTGGTCGAAGGGGTCTTCGAACGCCTGAAGCCGCTGCTGGCGGCGGCCGAGTCGGTGCTGGCCGACGCCCCGGCCGCGGCGGCCCTGCACCGGATCCGCCCGCAGGTCACCGAGGCGCTGGGCGGGCTGGTCATCGGCGCGGGCTTCGTCAGCGCACCGCACGTGCTGACCGACTCGGAGTTCGGCTTCGAGTGGTGGACGGGCTCTTCTTCGGAGCCGTCCCAGCTGTTCATCAGCCTCGACCCGGCGAGCGAGAACTTCCTGGACTACACGCGCCAGTCCTGGTTCACGGTCCCGCGCGACACCGGGCGGCGGCACATCAACGGCCCGTACGTGGACTACCTGTGCACCGACGAGTACACGCTGACGTTCACGATCCCGGTGGTCCGTTCCGGCGCCTTCGCCGGAGTCGTGGGCGCGGACGTGTACGTGCGCGAGTTCGAGCGGGCCGTCCGGCCGCGGTTGCGTTCGCTGGGGCGCGGGGCGGCGTTGCTGAACGCGCAGGGCCGGGTGATCGTGTCCAACAGCGTCCGGCAGCCGACCGGGTCGCTGGTGCGCGAGGCCGACGTCCCGGCGTGGTGGTCGGCGGGCGCGGAGCCGGGGCCCGGTCTGCGGCGCTGCGGCGACTCGCCGATCGTGCTGGTCAGCTAGGTGTGATGTCCGGGGAGGTTGGTCAGCCGGGTGACCGGTGGCTTGCCGCCGGTTGAGCTGTGGGGTCGATGGTGATTGTAGAAGTGCAG
>NZ_JBFBBT010000042.1:34887-41773 GCF_040682815.1 Amycolatopsis sp. NPDC051102 | reverse complement strand
AGCGCGATCTCGCCCAGCAGGAACGACCAGTGGGTCGGGAACACCTTGTTCATCTGGTGCCGCAGACCCTTGGCCAGCTGATACCGCTGGTCGGCATTGTTCGCGGCCTCGCCCAAGTGCCGCTCCACGGCACTCGAGCCCTTGGTCGGCGTGGTGAGTGAACTCATGACTTACGCTCCCAAAAGGCCGGACCGATGGCCTCGATGAAGTCGCCTCGCGCGATCAAGTATCCCTCTTCGTCCACCGTGATCGGTAGCTGGGCCAGCGGACGCGTCGCCGGGCCGAAAATCGGCTTGGCGTAGTGGAGGGCGTCGAACTGTGACTGGTGGCACGGGCACAGGATGCGGTTGGTCCGCTGCTCGTACAGGGAGGTCGGGCAGCCGACGTGGCTGCAGATCTTCGTGTACGCGTAGTAGTCGCCGAAGTTGAAGTCCTCCTGGCCGGCCCGCTTGACCACCTTGGCGGCGTCGGTCGGGCGCAGGCGGATCAGCATGACCGGGTTGTCGACCCTGGTCAGCGCCGCGTTCAGCTTCTCTTCGTCGTGCGCCTCGCTGTCGCGGTACGGGAACACCGTGACCATCGCCCCGGCGTCGAGGTCCTCGGCCTTGACGCGGCGGACCTCCTTGACGTCCTCCTCGATCGAGCCCGAGATGGTGCGCAGGTAGACCTTCTCGCCCGGGTAGTTGGGCTTCCAGCCGGTGTGCCACAGCGAGTCGCGGGACTCGCTGTTCTTCCACGGGTTCTTGATGAAGGACGCCAGCGGCAGCGCCGCGGCCGCGAGGCCCAGCGCGCCCGCGCCGGCGATCGCCGAGCGCTTGATCAGCGACCGGCGGGCGATCGTGCTGCGGTTCCCGGCGTCGGCCAGGTGCGCGAGGATCGTCGCGCGGTCGACCTCGGCCGAGCCGGCGCCGTCCGCGTCGGTCCGCTGCTGCACCGCGACCTCGGCGGGCACGAACTTCTTCGTGTACAGGATCACGCCGATGCCCAGGCCGAGGATGGCCAGGCCGAGCGTGATGCCGAGCATCGGGGTGTAGAGGCTGTACCAGAAGTGGCCGCTCTCGTTGTCCGGCGCCTCGTACTGCCACGGCCACCAGATCAGCGAGACCACGAACCCGATCCCGGCCAGCGCGGACAGCCCGAACCAGAACGCGACCACGCGCTCGGCCCGCTTCTCCGCCCGGGTGCCCTCCACGGGCCACGGGGTCGGGTACTCGACGATCTCCACGCCGTCGAGCTGACCGCCCAGCTTCACCAGCTGGTCACGGTCCATCTCAGCCAGCTCCGCCTCCGTCGGCGGCTTCGGCCCCTCGGCACTCATGCCTTCGATCCAATCCACAACGTCACGCCGATCAGCGCGGCGATCCCGACGATGAAGGCGATGACGCCCTCCGAAGCGGGGCCGACCCCGCCGAGGCCGTTACCACCCGGGTTGTTGTTGCCGTCCGACACCGACTTCACGTAGGCGACGATGTCCTTCTTCTCCTGCGGCGTCAGCTGCCGGTCGGAGAACTTCGGCATGTTCTGCGGGCCGGTCAGCATGGCCGTGTAGATCTGCTCTTCGCTGGCCGGGTCCAGGTTCGGCGCGTACTTGCCGGCGGACAGCGCGCCACCGCGGCCGGTGAAGTTGTGGCACGACGCGCAGTTGAGGCGGAACAGCTCGCCACCGCGGGCCGGGTCGTTGCCGCGCAGGGCCTCGCCCTTTTCGGCGGGCCGCTGGACGCCGCCGCCGTGCGCCTGGATGTAGGCACCGACCGCGTCGATCTCGGCCTCGGTCAGCTTCGGCGGCTTGCGCTCGGCCTGCGCCTCCTGGCGCGCGGCGGGCATGCGGCCCGAAGAAGTCTGGAAGTACACCGCGGCGTCGCCGATGCCGATCAGGCTCGGCCCGCGGTCCTGCACGCCCTCGAGGTTCGCGCCGTGACAGGCGATGCAGGTGTTGTTGTAGACCTGCTCGCCGAGGCGCAGCTGCGCCGGCGTGCCCTGGGCCTGCGCGGTCTGCGGCTCCGGGGCGAACACGGCGTACAGGGCGCCGGCGCCCACCAGCGCGATACCGAGCGCGAGCAGGCCGGCGAACCGCCTCCGCAGCTTCGACCGCGCGCGGTAGCGGCGCTCCGAGGACTTGGTGCTGGTGGTCATCTTGCGGCAACCCTTGCTGTCAGTTCAGGCCGATGGTGAAGGTGGTGGCGGCTGGGGGTGAGCCCCTCACGGCAGGAGGTAGATCACACCGAACAGGCCGACCCACACGATGTCGACGAAGTGCCAGTAGTAGGACACGACGATCGCCGACGTGGCCTGGGCGGGCGTGAACTTGCTCAGTTTCGTGCGGATGAGCAGGTACACGAAGGCGATGAGCCCGCCGATGACGTGCAGGCCGTGGAAGCCGGTCGCGAGGTAGAAGACCGTGCCGAACGGGCCGGACGGGATCGTCATCCCCTCTTCGACCAGGTTGTGGTACTCGTTGGCCTGGCCGCCGACGAAGATCGCGCCCATGATCAACGTGATGATGTACCAGCGGCGCAGCCCGTAGACGTCGCCGCGCTCGGCGGCGAACACGCCGAACTGGCAGGTCAGCGAGGACAGCACGAGGATCACCGTGAACGGGATCGCGTACGCCACGTTGAGGTGGAACTCCTCGCCGTGCAGCGGCGGCGGCCACTGGCCGGACGAGTTCTGCGCCTTGACGGTGAAGAACATCGCGAACAGTCCGGCGAAGAACATCAGCTCGCTGGAAAGCCACACGATGGTGCCGACACTGACCATGTTCGGCCGGTTCAGCGAGTGGACCCGCTGACTGATGGTGGGAGCTGCCGTTGTCACGCGTCGCATTATGTCCTCTCGCACCACCGCTCCGCCGGGTGGGTCCACGGCGAGCCGTCTGCGTTACCGATCACATCGGATGCCCGGGAAGGTGAGAGCTACTCATGGGTTTACTCGACCGGCTGCTTGACCTGGTCAAGAAGCGGGAAACGCCCGGTCTGAGCGCCGGCGCGCCCGGCTTGAAGATCGTCGCCGAGGCCTTCGACCCGGTCGTCGCGGACTCCGCCGTGCTCGCCGGTTCACCCGCCTGGGTCGCCGCGGCACCGGCCGTTCTGCGGCACCACCTGCTGCTCCCGCCGGACCGGCTCGCCGAGGCGGCGTCGATCCTCGCCCAGGACGGCTATGAGCTGCGAGAACAGTCGCCGGACGGCGGCTTCACGCGGGTGCTCGCGGTCCGCGTCCAGGTGCTCGACGCGCTGCACTGCGCCCAGGAACGGTCCCGGATGGCCGGGCTGGCGCAACGGCTGGGCGGCGACGCGCTGGGCTGGGACGCGCTCCAGCCGGAGCCGACCGCGTGATGTCGGTCTCGGCCGATACGATCGGCGGGCGAGTGGTGCGGTGACGAGAGAGGGCGTGTCCAACATGGGCGAGCGGTCGATGCGGGTCCTGGTGTTCAGCCACAAGGCGGAGGTGCGCGAGGCGATCGTGAACGCGGTCGGCCGGCGGCCCGCCGCCGATCTGGCGCGCGTGGACTACGTCGAGGCGGCCGGCATCGCGGACGTGCTGTCCGAGGTGGACGCGGGGAACGTCGACCTGGCCATCCTGGACGGCGAGGCGCAGCCGACCGGCGGTATCGGCCTCTGCCGGCAGCTGAAGAGTGAAATCGCCGACTGTCCCCCGATCGTGGTCGCCGTGCGGCGCAAGGACGACCGGTGGCTGGCGACCTGGTCGCAGGCGGACGCCGTGCTGGTGCACCCGCTGGACCCGCTGACCGCCGCGGAGACCGTCGCCGACGTGCTGCGCGCGCGACGGGTCCCCGTCGTGAACGGCTGAGCCCGGTGACCACCCCGGTCCCCCGCACCTGGCCACCCCTGCTCAAGCAGCTCATCGCGGGCGTCGACCTCTCCGCGGAGGACACGGCGTGGGCGATGGACCAGATCATGAGCGGCGCGGCGAGCCCGGCCCGGATCGCCGGGTTCGCGGTGGCGCTGCGCGCCAAGGGCGAGACGCCCGACGAGATCGCCGGCATGGCGGCCACGATGCTGGCGCACGCCAAGCGGGTCGAGCTCGACCGCCCGGCCGTCGACATCGTCGGCACCGGCGGCGACGGCTCCAACTCGGTGAACATCTCGACGATGGCGACGATCGTCACGGCGGCGGCGGGCGCGCCGGTGGCCAAGCACGGCAACCGCAGCGCGTCGTCGAAGTCCGGCGCGGCGGACGTGCTGGAGACCCTCGGGGTGCGGATCAGCCTGCCGCCGGAGGACGTCCAGCGCAGCCTCGCCGAGGTCGGCGTCGGGTTCTTCCTGGCGTCGGCGTTCCACCCGGCGCTGCGGCACGCCGGCCCGGTGCGCAGCGAGCTCGGCATCCCGACGACGTTCAACCTGCTCGGCCCGCTGACCAACCCGGCCCAGCCGGGCGCGGCCCTGATCGGCTGCGCCTACCAGGACAAGACGCGGGTGCTGGCGGAGACGTTCGCCCGCCGCGGCACGCGCGCCCTGGTGGTCCGCGGCGACGACGGCCTCGACGAGATCACCACGACCACGACGTCGACGGTCTGGGTGGTCTCGGACGGCACGGTCACCGAGCGCAGCTTCGACCCCGCGTCCGTGGGCATCCCCCGCGCGACGGCGGAGGACCTGCGCGGCGGCGACGCGGCGGCGAACGCGGAGGTGGTCCGCGAGCTGGTCGGCGGCAAGCCGGGCCCGGTCCGCGACGCGGTCCTGGTCAACGCCGCGGCCGCGCTGGCCGCCTTCACGGGCTTCTCGGAGTCGCTGGAGGACGATCTGCGGGCGGGTCTGACGCGAGCGGCCGAGGCGATCGACTCCGGGGCCGCGGCCGCGCTGCTGGACCGCTGGATCGCCTTCAGCTGACCCGCTCGGCCGCCGCACCGGCCGGCTTTTCCGGCGCGGCGGCGGGCTTGTGGCGGCCCTGGGGTGCCAGGGCCGCCGCCAAGACCGCGAGCATGCCCAGCGCTTCCGGCCAGTTCGGACGGTGGCCGTAGAACACGATGTCCACCAGCACCGCCACCACCGGGTACAGGTAGGACAGCAGCGCCACCGTCGTGGTGGGCAGCTTGCCGATGCTCGCGTACATCAGCACGTACATCAGGGCGGTGTGGACGGTCCCCAGCAGCACCAGCCACAGCAGGCCCGACGTCGTCGACGGCAGCGGCGTCACCAGCAGCAGCGGCGCCAGCACGAGCGCGCCCACCGTCGTCTGCACCGCGGCCAGCAGGTGCGGGCGGATGTGCTTCAGCTGCTTCGCGACGAAGGACGCTCCGGCGTAGAGCACGGCCGCACCGAGGGCCAGCGCGATGCCGGCCAGCTGGACCGGTTTGCCGTCCTCGCCGTGCGCGGACAGGGAGATCAACGCCACCCCGGCGAACGCGATCCCGGCCCGGATCAGGTGGCTCTTGGCCACCTTCTCGCCGAGGAACGCCGCCGCCAGGCCGACCAGGATCAGCGGCTGGGTGTGGTAGACGACCGTGCTGACCGAGATCGACGACAGCGCGTAGGACGCGAACAGCAGCACCCAGTTGCCGACCAGGAACAGCCCGCCCAGCACGGCCAGTCCGAGGTCGCGGCGGGACGGTCGCCAGGCCTGCAGCCAGCCGCGGGAGAGGCACCAGAGCACGAGCAACGCGCCGCCGACGAAGCAGCGGGCGAACGCCACGGCGGGGGCGGCCGCGCCGCTCTCGAGGACGACGGCGCCGATCGTGCCGGACATCGCCATCGCCGCGGACCACTGGAGCAGGGGGCGGGTTTCGGAGTTCGTCATGCCGACCAGGTTCGTCGCGCCGGGCGTTCCCAACCAGTGTCAGAGATGACAACGAGCGCAAAACTTGTGACATGCTGGCGGCCATGGACGTCAACCGGGTCGCGGTGGTGCTCGCCGACCGCGTTTCGCCGTTCGAACTGGGTGTCGCGTGCGAAGTCTTCGGCACCGATCGCAGCGCCGACGGCATCGAAGGCTGGGACTTCGGGGTCTGCTCCCCCGGCGGGTCCGCGGTCGAGAGCTGGTCCGGGTTCGGGCTGTCCGGCCTGCGGGACCTGGACTACGCGGCCGCGGCGGACCTGCTGATCGTGCCGACGTGCGCGCCCCGGACCGCGCCGCCGCCGGCCCCGGTGCTGGACGTCCTGCGCGACGCGGCCGGGCGCGGAGCCTGGGTGGCGGGGTTCTGCGCGGGCGTGTTCACCCTCGGCTACGCGGGTCTGCTCGACGGCCGCCGCTGCACGGTCCACTGGGTGTACGAAACGGAGTTCCGGGCGCGCTTCCCGGCCGCCGAGGTGGACACGCAGGCGCTCTACGCCGACGACGGCGGCGTCCTGACCAGCGCGGGCACGGTCGCGGCGGTCGATCTGTGCCTGCACCTGGTGCGCCGGCTGCGCGGGGTCGCGGCGGCCACGACGCTGGCCCGGCGGATGGTGGCGGCCCCGCACCGCGCGGGCGGGCAGGCGCAGTTCGTGCAGGCACCCGTCCCGGCGACGGCGGCGGGCGACGACGCCGTGGTCGCGGAGGCCCTGGAGTGGGTCGAGCGGCGTCTGGACCAGCCGTTCACGGTGGCGGAGCTGGCCCGCCGCAGCGGCCTGGGCGAACGGACGTTCCTGCGCCGCTTCTCGGCGGCGACGGGCACCACGCCGCACCGCTGGCTGACCGAGCGGCGCCTGGACCGGGCTCAGGCCCTGCTGGAGGCGGGCGGCCTGTCGGTGGAGGACATCGCGACGGCGTGCGGCTACGCGTCGGCGGCCGCCCTCCGGCACCAGTTCAGCCGGCTGCGGGGCACGAGCCCGTCGTCCTACCGGTCGGCGTTCCGCGGCTGAGCACCCTGCCGCACCGGTCGGAACACCAGTGCGACGTCGTCGGCTCCCGCGTCGGGGAACACGTCCGCCCACGCGACCGAGATGGTGTT
>NZ_JBFBBT010000042.1:0-34877 GCF_040682815.1 Amycolatopsis sp. NPDC051102 | reverse complement strand
GGATGCCCTGATCGCGCTGCTCTCCGAGACCTCGGTCTCGCCCGGCTCCAGCACGCCGCCGTGGCTCAGCAGGCGCGTTCTAACGCGCCTTACCACTCACGACGAGCTGCGGCAGACACGAAACCGGCCGCCACGCGGGGAGCGTGACGGCCGGTCCGGAACAGCGGGGGTCAGTCGTGCGACGGGCCCGTGTGGTACTCGAACACCAGGCCGCCGATCGTGATGAGCAGCGCGACCAGCGCGATGACCAGCAGCCAGATGTGGAAGAACGCCAGCGCCACGGCCGCGAGCGCCGCAGTGGCCGCCATGCCGATCGGCCAGTAGCTGCCCGGGCTGAAGAAGCCCAGCTCGCCCGCGCCGTCGCTGATTTCGGCGTCCTCGCGGTCTTCCGGCCGCGGCTCGATGCGGCGGGAGACGAACTGCATGTAGCTGCCCGCCAGGAACGCGAGGCCGCCGGTGAGGAACAGGGCGACGATGCCGACCGGCTCCGGTCCGTGGGTCGCGGACAGGCCGGTCCACACCCAGTACACGGCCGCCATGAACACGGCGAAGATCGCCACGATGAAGAAGATGCGGGCTTCGACCTTCATGGTCTTTTCCTACTCCTTGTGTGCCTGCGGCGTCAGTTGGACGCGGTGCGCGCCGTGCGGTCGGTGTTGAACGGCTGGGTGGTCACCGCGTGCGGGGTGCACAGCTCGCCGCAGTTCATCTTCGCCAGCGCTTCGGCCGCGGTGAACGTCTGGCCCGTCGCCGGGTTCACCTGCTTGCGCAGCGCGATGTACTGGTCGAACTTGTCCACCGACAGGGCGCGGACCTCGAAGTTCATCACCGAGTGGTAGGTGCCGCACAGTTCCGCGCACCGGCCGACGAAGGAGCCTTCGCGGTCGATCTTGTTCTGGAACGAGCTGTCCTGGTTGTTCTTCTCCGGGTTGGGGAAGACGTCCCGCTTGAAGTGGAACTCCGGGACCCAGAAGGAGTGGATGACGTCGGTGGAGACCAGGTCGTACTGGATGGTCTTGCCGACCGGGAGCACCAGCAGCGGGATCTCGCCGGACGAGCCGACCGTGCTGACCTGGCCGCTGCCGTCGGGCTTCGCCGCGTTGGCGTCCTCGTACTTGAACTCCCAGTTCCACTGGAAGGCGACGACCTGGACCTTGACGTCCGGGTTCGGGATCTTGTCCAGGACCTTCGACTCCGTCGTCGCGGTGAAGAAGAACAGGACGCAGACCATGATCGTCGGCACGACGACCGTGAACAGCTCGAGCGGGATGTTGTACTGGAACTGCCGGGGCAGCTCCTCCGGCTCGCCGTCGGCGGTCTTCTTCTTGCGGTGGAACGTCGCGGTCCAGAAGATCAGGCCCCACACGATGACGCCGACGACCAGCGCGGCCACCACGGCCCAGGTCCACAGCGTGCGCATCTGGTTCGCCTGCTCGGTGACACCGACCGGCCAGCCGAACCGCAGGATCTCGTCGCCGGAGCAGCCCGTCGCGGTCAGCGCGACCAGCACGGCCAGCGCGGCGATCCGCACGGTCCGCTTCCCCAGGGTGCGCTCGGGTTGTCCCACTGCGCCTCGCCCTTTCACCCAGAGCCTCCTACGACCGATCTTCGTGACAGGCGGAGCCTAGCCGAGTTGGCCCGTCCCGCTGACCAAGGGGTAACTGATGAGACTTATTCAACCGTCGGTCGGCGCGAACGGCAGTTCTGCGGGCAAGCTGCGGTCTGTAGCGCCGACCTAGCTCAAATAAGCCTCACTCGACGCGCGTGGTACTCGCCACGACCGCCCCGGCATACTGGGGCCTTCCCCCAGCCCGGTGAAGACCCCGAAGGTGTGTGAGTACCCGTGTGCGGCCTGCTTGGACTGATCTGCGCGACCGAGACCGGCGCGGCGAACGCGCGTGACGCCGTCGGCGCGGCCATGCGCTGCCAGCGTCACCGCGGCCCCGACGAGCAGGACACCTGGGCCGAGGCCGAGGTCGTCTACGGCTTCAACCGGCTCGCCTTCATCGACGTCGAGCACGCGCACCAGCCGCTGGTCTGGGGCCCGCCCGAGGCGCCGGGCCGGTACACGATGAACTTCAACGGCGAGATCTACAACTACCTGGAGCTGCGGGCCGAGCTCGCCGAGAAGCACGGCGCGAAGTTCGAGACCGAGGGTGACGGCGAGGCCATCGTCGCCGGCTTCCACTACCTCGGCGCCGACTGGGTGAAGCGCCTGCGCGGCATGTTCGCCTTCATGATCTGGGACTCGCAGGAGAAGCGCGTCTTCGGCGCGCGCGACCCGTTCGGCATCAAGCCGCTGTTCTACTCGGCCGGCCCCGGCGGCGTGGCGTTCTCCAGCGAGAAGAAGAGCCTGCTGGAGCTGTCGGACGTCCTCGGCGTCGCGCAGGAGCTGGACCGGAAGGCCCTCCAGCACTACCTGGTCCTGCAGTACGTGCCCGAGCCCGAGTCGCTGCACACGGCGATCCGGCGCGTGGAGTCCGGCACCTCGTTCGAGGTCGTGCCCGGCGGTGAGGTGAAGTTCACCCGCTACTTCCACCCGCAGTTCAGCGCGAAGCCGGTCAACTCCCCGGCCGAGGCCGAAGAGCTGTACCAGCGCATCGCCGACGTGATGCGCGACTCGGTCGGCAAGCACATGATCTCCGACCCGGACGTCACCGTCGGTGCGTTCCTCTCCGGCGGCATCGACTCCACGGCCACGGCCACGCTGGCCAAGGAGCACAACCCGAACCTGATCGCGTTCACCACCGGGTTCGAGCGCGAGGGCTACTCCGAGGTCGACGTCGCCGCCGAGTCGGCCGCGGCGATCGGCGTGAAGCACGTGGTCCGGACGGTGTCGGCGGACGAGATGATGGAAGTCCTGCCGCTCATCGTCTGGTACCTCGACGACCCGGTGGCCGACCCGGCGCTGGTCCCGCTGTGGTTCATCGCCCGCGAGGCCCGCAAGCACGTCAAGGCGGTGCTGTCGGGCGAAGGCGCGGACGAGCTGTTCGGCGGCTACACGATCTACAACGAGCCGATCTCGCTGGCGCCGTTCGAGAAGATCCCGGGCGGGATGCGGAAGCTCATCGGCAAGGTGTCGACCAAGATCCCCGAGGGCACCCGCGGCAAGGACCTGCTGCGCCGCGGCGCGCTGCCGCTGGAGGACCGCTACTACGGCAACGCCCGCAACTTCCGCGACGACCAGCTGCGCAACGTGCTGAAGACCTACCAGGAAGGCGTGGGGTTCAAGGACGTCACGGCACCCTGGTACGACGTCTCGCGCGGCTGGGACCCGGTGGCCCGCATGCAGCACGTCGACCTCTACACGTGGCTGCGCGGCGACATCCTGGTCAAGGCCGACAAGGTGACGATGGCGAACTCCCTGGAACTGCGGGTGCCGTTCCTGGACGCCGAGGTGTTCAAGGTCGCGGCGTCGATCCCGCTGGATCAGAAGCTCGCCCACGGCACGACGAAGTACGCGCTGCGCCAGGCGCTGGCCAAGATCATCCCGGCGCACGTGCTGAACCGCCGCAAGCTCGGCTTCCCGGTGCCGATCCGGCTGTGGCTGCGCAACGAGATGTACGACTGGGCCAAGGGCATCATCTCGGACTCGAAGACCGAGGAGCTGCTGGACAAGAAGGCGATCCTGGCGCTGCTGGAGGAGCACAAGGCCGGCCAGCTGGACCGCAGCCGCCAGCTGTGGGCGCTGATCGTGTTCATGCTGTGGCACGGGATCTTCGTCGAGCACCGCATCAAGCCCGAGATCCCGGAGCCGGTGTACCCGGTCAAGCTCTGAAGCTGTTGACGGCGAAGGCCCCGCACCGATCCGGTGCGGGGCCTTCGCCGTGAAGGTCTCAGGCCGCGGGCAGGACCACCGAGATCTCCTCCGCCGCGTCCGGGCCGAACGCGTCGCCGATGCGGGCGAGCGCCTCGGCGCGGTCGAACGTCCACTCCTGCGTGCCGACCGTCTCCAGCACCAGCACCGCGATCAGCGAGCCCAGCTGGGCGGCGCGCTCCACGCCGAGGCCGCCGTCGAGGGCGGCCAGGAAGCCCGCGCGGAAGCCGTCGCCGACGCCCGTCGGGTCCGCCTTGGCGCGCTCGGGGACCGCGCCGATCTGCAGCGCGACGCCGTCCTTGCCGACGATCTCCACGCCCTTCTCGCCCAGCGTCGTGATGCGCAGGCCGACCTGGTCGAGGACGTCGGCCTCGGTCCAGCCGGTCTTCTGGAGCAGCAGCTCCCACTCGTAGTCGTTGCTGAACAGGTACTTCGCACCGGCGACGAACTCGCGCGCCTGCTCGCCGGTCATCCGGGCCAGCTGCTGCGAGGGGTCGACGGCGAAGGCGTACCCGCGCTGCCGGCACTCCGCCGCGTGGCGGATCATGCCCTCGGGGTCGTCCGGGCTGATCAGCACCAGGCTCAGCGCGCCGGCGCGTTCGGCGATCGGCTGCAGCTCGATGTTGCGGGACTCGGCCATCGCGCCGGCGTAGAACGTCGCGATCTGGCAGAGGTCTTCGTCGGTGGTGCAGACGAACCGCGCGGTGTGCGCGACCTCGGACACGTGCACGCCCGAGGTGTCCACCCCGTGCCGCTCCAGCCAGGAGCGGTAGTCGGCGAAGTCGGCGCCCACGGCGCCCACGAGGACCGGCTGGACGCCGAGCACCCCCAGGCCGAAGGCGATGTTCGCGCCGATGCCGCCGCGCCGGACCACCAGGTCGTCGGCGAGGAAGCTCAGCGAGACGCGGTGCAGCTGCTCGGCGACCAGCTGCTCGGCGAACCTGCCCGGGAAATGCATGAGGTGGTCGGTCGCGATACTGCCGGACACCGCGATCCTGGCCCTGTCTGCCACCGGCTGCTCCTTCGTGTTCGACCTCACGGCAAAAAGCGCGAAGTTACCTCCGGGTCATGACCCATCCGGGTAGTTCGCGCGTGCCCAGCCGACACTACCGGCTGGTACTCCTTTTCCAGTCGAGGGCGGATCAATAGCGTTACGAATCGTGAACGCCGTCACCGAACCCGAGACCCTGTCCGAGCTGATCGCCGACTGCGCGCTCATCCCGGCGACGTTGCAGGCCGAGCGCCTGCCGCTGCCCCGCGTCACGGCCAAGCCGTGGGAGGTCGACGAGGCGTGCCACGCCCAGGTGGCCGAGCTCGACGCGTACGTGTAGGTCCACAGCAACGAGAAAGGCCCCGCCTCCCTGCCGGGAGACGGGGCCTTTCTCGAGCTTCACTCAGTGGAACGAGTCACCGCAGGCGCAGGAGCCGGTGGCGTTCGGGTTGTCGATCGTGAAGCCCTGCTTCTCGATCGTGTCCACGAAGTCGATGACGGCTTCCGACACGTACGGCGCGCTCATCCGGTCCACGGCGACCTTGAGGCCGTCGAAGTCGCGGAACAGGTCGCCGTCGAGCGTGCGCTCGTCGAAGAAAAGCTGGTAGCGCAGGCCCGCGCAGCCACCGGGCTGGACGGCGATGCGCAGGTGCATGTCGTCGCGGCCCTCCTGCTCGAGCAGGGCCTTCGCCTTGGAAGCCGCGGCGTCGGTCAACGTGACGCCGTGGGTCTCCTCGGCGGTCTCGGCCTGCGTCGCGCCGGCGTGCTCAGCGGTCGTCATGGCACTCCCTCAAGTTCGAACTCGCTGCGGATACTCCTCGTGCTGACGTGTTCAACACGCGAAGCGTCCGATCTGTTCCCCCACCATGGTCGCACATCGATCGCCCTGGTTACCGGCGGCGTGACGCCTGCAATACCCTGGTGAGGTGAGGTTCCTGCGCCGAAGCACCACAGACACCGCCGCCGACGAGCCGGAGTCGGCCGAAGCCGTCGACGTCGCCGGCAAGGCGTACACGCCCGGTAAGGGCAAGGCTACGCCGAAGCGCCGGGAGGCGGAGGCGAAGCGCCGGGGCCCGGTGGCGCCCCCGCCCACCACCATGCGTGAGGCGATGAAGCGCAACAAAGAGCTGCGCAAGGCGAACCCCCAGACCAAGGAAGACCGCCGCGCGGCGGCCAAGGCCCGCCGCGAAGCGATGATGCGCGGCGACGACAAGGCCCTGCTCCCCCGCGACCGCGGCCCGGTCAAGGCGTACGTCCGCGACCTGGTCGACAGCCGGCGCAACCTGCTCGGCCTGTTCATGCCGCTGGCGATCGTGGTGTTCCTGGCGCTGCTGGTGCCGCTGCCCCAGGTGCAGTCGTACATCACGCTCCTGTGCACGGCGATGCTGCTGGTGATGGCGATCGAGGGCATCGTGAACGGCCGCAAGATCGCGAAGCTGGTCCGCGAGAAGTTCCCGAAGGAAGCGGTGAACGGCCGGTCGATCGGCTGGTACGCGTTCGTGCGGGCGTCCCAGATCCGGAAGCTGCGGGTGCCGAAGCCGCGGCTCAAGCCGGGGGACCCGATCCCGAACTGAGCTGGTTCCGAGAAGCCGGGTCGAGCACTGCTCGACCCGGCTTCTTGCTGTCCGCGGCCGAAGTCACGGATTGTCGTCCCGCCGGCCGCTCCGGCACCCTGGTTGACTTCGGTGGCGGCGAGCCAGCCGGGACCGCATGCCGAAAAAGCCCGCCCCGGCGAGGGCCGCCTCCGCCCGGGCAACCCGAGTGATGCCTGCCTCACCCCACGGTCGTTAGCAGAGCAAACGATTACCGCCTAGGCTGGACCCATGGAGTTTCGTCGTCTCGGCCGCAGCGGCCTCAACGTCAGTGAGATCTCGTACGGGAACTGGCTCACCCATGGTTCCCAGGTCGAGGAGGACCAGGCCCACGCCTGCATCAAGGCCGCCCTCGACGCCGGTATCACCACCTTCGACACCGCCGACGTCTACGCCAACACCGCCGCCGAGTCCGTGCTCGGGCGCGGTCTGAAGGGGCAGCGGCGGGAAAGCCTGGAGATCTTCACCAAGGTCTACTGGCCCACCGGTCCCAAGGGGCCCAACGACAAGGGCCTGTCCCGCAAGCACATCATGGAGTCCGCCAACGCCAGCCTGACCAGGCTCGGCACCGACTACGTCGACCTCTACCAGGCGCACCGGTTCGACCGGCACACCCCGCTCGAAGAGACCATGCTCGCCTTCGCCGACCTCGTGCGGCAGGGGAAGGTCCTCTACGTCGGCGTCTCCGAGTGGACCGCCGAGCAGATCTCCCGCGGTGCCGCCCTGGCCCGTGACCTCAAGATCCCCTTCGTCTCCAACCAGCCGCAGTACAACATGCTCTGGCGGGTCATCGAGGACCAGGTCATCCCCGCCTCGGAGCGCGAAGGCATGAGCCAGATCGTCTGGTCGCCGATCGCGCAGGGTGTGCTCACCGGCAAGTACAAGCCCGGGCAGGACTACCCCGCCGGTTCGCGGGCCACCGACGAGAAGGGCGGCGCCGACATGGTCGCCCGCTTCCTCGACGAGAACGTCCTCAAGCGCGTCGCCGAACTGGAGCCGCTCGCCGACCAGGCCGGCCTGAGCCTCGCGCAGCTCGCCGTCGCGTGGGTGCTGCAGAACCCGAACGTCGCTTCGGCGATCATCGGGGCCTCGCGCCCGGAGCAGGTGCACGAGAACGTCAAGGCCGCCGGCAAGAAGCTCGACGCCGACCTGCTGACCGCCATCGACGAGGTCCTCGGCGACGTCGTCGAGCGCGACCCGAGCCTGACCAAGAGCCCCTAGTCCTGGTTGATCCGGCCCTGGAACGGCACGTCGAGGTCGAACGCGTCTTCCGGGGCCAGCCGGGGCTGCAGCCCGAACCCGCGCAGGAGGCGGCCGGCACCCGCCAGCCGGTCGCCTCCGCGCCCGGGCAGCCGCGACGGCGCGAGGCCGTGCGAGACCAGCAGCGTCTCGACTTCGTCGATCAGCTTGTACGGGTCGTAGTCACCCACGAACCCAGGTCCTCCCGGTGATCCGCTCGTAGACCTCGGTGTAGCGCTGCCGCGTCTGCTCGACGATGTCCGCCGGGATCTCCGGCCCGGGCGGGGTCTGGTCCCAGCCCGTCGACCGCGACCAGTCGCGGACGAACTGCTTGTCGAACGCGTGCTGCGGGCGGCCCGGCTCCCACTGGTCGGCGGGCCAGAACCGCGACGAGTCCGACGTCAGGACCTCGTCGCCGAGGGTCAGCGTGCCGTCGGCGTCGAAGCCGAACTCCAGCTTCGTGTCGGCGATGATGACGCCCTGCTTCGCGGCGTGTTCGGCGCCCTTCGTGTAGATCTCCAGCGTCAGCTCGCGAAGCCGCTTCGCGGTGTCCTCGCCGATGTCGTTCAGAACCTCGTCGAAGGTCATGAACTCGTCGTGCCCGGTGTCGGACTCCTTGGTCGTCGGCGTGAAGATCGGCTCCGGCAGCTTGTCGCCCTCGACCAGGCCCGGCGGCAGCGCGACGCCGGAGATCTTGCCGTCGCGCTGGTACTCGCGCAGGCCCAGGCCGGCGAGGTAGCCGCGGGCGATGCACTCGACCTTGACCATCTTCAGCGGCTTGCAGCGCATCGCGCGCCCGGCGAACTCCGCCGGCACGTCGGTGGTCGACACGACGTGGTTCGGGACGACGTCGGCCATCCGGTCGAACCACCAGGCCGAAAGCCGGTTGAGCAGCGCGCCCTTGTCGGGGATCGGCGTCGGCAGCGACACGTCGTAGACCGAGACGCGGTCGGACGCGACCAGCAGGATGTCCCCGCCGTCGAGTTCGTACAGGTCACGGACCTTGCCCGCGTGGATGTGCTTCATTCGCCGTCCTCAGTCGTGTACTCGTAGAAAACCCAGTGGTCGGGCAAGGCGGCGGACTCACCGTACTCGACGACCGTCCCGTCGGCCGCCAGGAAGGTGCTCCGGCCGAGCAGCACCGGCGACCCGGCGGGCAGCAGCAGTTCGGCCGCCTCCGCCTCGCCCGCGCGGCCCGCCGCGTGCCGTTCCTGCGTCGTCACGATCTTCGTGCCCAGCCGGGCGGCCGCGTGGGCCGCGGTGCCTTCGACGATCCGCTCCGCGACCAGCAGCGCCGGTGCCTTCGCCGACAGCGCGCCGTCGAACCACGACGTCGACGTCGACAGCGGCTGCGAGTCGGACCCGTAGGTGGTGCGCTGACGGCGGATGGCCGGGGCGCCCGGTTCGAGGCCCAGCGCGGCCGCGGCGCGTTCGGCCGCCGGTTCGAGGCCGGCCGACCGGATCACGGCGTAGTGGCCCGGCGGGTAGATCCGGCCGGTCCGCGCCGAGGCGGAGGTGCGGTCGCGGGCCGTGCGGTGCAGGCCGCCGCGGTCGACGACCGTGCCGACGCCGCGCACGGGCCGCACGAGGCCCTGCGAGCGGAGCGTGGCCAGCACCTTGGTCGCCGTCGCCATGGCGACGGCCCAGGTGCGTGCGATCTCCCTGGCGGACGGCACCGCGTCGCCCTCCTGCAGCCGGCCGGACAGGATGTCGTCACGGATCCGGCCCGCGATCTGCAGGTACGGGGGCTCAGGACGGTCGAGGGTGGGCAAGGCGGCTCCTCACAGGGACAACGCGCACAAGTGTTCTAGCACGCCGGAGTGTCTCCCACAAAGCCCTGTTCAGAACCACCCAGGTGTACTAGTACACGTGCTGGACTGCGCACTAGTGCGCAAGTTACCCTCGAAAGTGTGTCCCCGCCCACATCGCACAGCGGCTCAAGCGGCCAGGGCCTCGAGGAACTCCTCGAGGAACTCCGGCGCCGCAACTGGGTCCTGCACCTGTTCGGCGGCCGCGAGGCCCCGGAGATGTACGCGGCGGTCAAGCGGTGGCCCACCTGCGCGGACGTCATCCTCCTCCGCGACGAACACCGGGCCAGCGCCTACCGCGTGCCGACCTTCCCGGGCACGGACGTTTTCCACCCGAGAGTCGTCACCTGGCAGTACCACGCCACCCCGGTCTGGACGCTGCGGGCCGTGCTCACGCTGGCGGAGCCCGGCACCCCGGGCGCGCCGCTGCAGGCGCTGCGCCCGCAGCCGGACTGCTGCGTCCCGCCGGAACTGCGGCAGGACGTGACGATCCGGCCGACCGGATTGCCCAGGGAGGGAGACGACGGTGGCGGCCCGCCGGCGTGCGCCTAGCGGTTACCGCGCCCGGCGGGCGAGCAGCCGCTCCGCGACCACCAGGTCGTGGGGATAAGTGATCTTGAGGTTCTCGGGAGCCCCCGGGACCCAGCGGATCGGCAGGGAGGAGAACCGCTCCATGCAGGACGAAGTGTCCGTACCCACGAAACCTTCGCGCTCGGCCTGTTCGTAGGCCTCGAGCAGCGGTCCGGCCCGGAAGCCCTGAGGCGTCTGGACGCGGATCGCGCCGGGCACCTGGGCGACCAGGTGCCCGGCATCCACCCCGACGATGTCGTCCGCGGCCAGGCCCGGCACAGCCCCCCCGTCCTCGCGTGTCCGGGCCAACACCGCGCCGACCAGCTGTGGGTGGACCAGCGGCCGGGCCGCGTCGTGCAGCAACACGACGTCGACCCGGCCGCCTCTGATTCGCGGGGCGAGGTGCCGCAGCGCGTTGAGCTCGGACGCCTGGCGCGTGTCGCCGCCGTGCACGACCTCGACCCCGTCGCCGGCGACCTCTTCGGCGAGTTCGGTGTCCTGCGGCCGGATCACCAGCACGAGCACCCCGATGCCGGGAACGGTGCGGAAGGCATCGAGCGACCAGGCCACGACCCGCCGCCCGGCGAGCGGCAGGTAGACCTTGTTCAGCTTCGCGCCGACGCGGGTCCCCGCGCCGCTGGCCAGCACCACCGCGGCCGCCGTCGTCTCCACGAGCCGCGACACTACTGGGCCCGCCGGCAGGCGGCGCGCACCGGCGCCGAGCCGCGGCACCGGCCCGGGCAGCTGACCGGTAAGTTGGCCGCAGCGTTGCCGTGCCACAGTGTTGAAACCGGGGCTCCGCCCCGGGCCGGGGGCTCCGCCACCCGGAACCCCGAAGAGTCGAAGGGCCTGGTGTGGAGCCGGAAAACATCGAGTTCGCCGAGATCACCCCGCCCGACGACCACGCTCGGTCCGCCGCCATCGCGCTGCACGACAAGCTGGTCAAACCCGCCGGATCGCTGGGCAGGCTGGAAGAACTGGGCGTCTGGATCGCCGCCTGCCAGGGGCAGTCGCCGCCACGGCCGTTCACGCGGCCGCGCGTTGTCGTCTTCGCCGGCGACCACGGCATTGCCGCCAAGGGCGTCTCCGCCTATCCCGCCGAGGTCACCTCGCAGCTGCTGGGCACCATGCTCACCGGCGGCGCCGTGATCAACGTGCTGGCCGCCGCCGCGGGCGCGAGCGTGCGCGTGGTCGACCTGGCCGTCGACACCGAAGCCCCCGCGACCCGCTCGATCGGCGAGTTCAAGGTCCGCCGCGGCTCCGGCTCCATCGACGTCGAAGACGCGCTGACCGACGCCGAGGCCAAGGCCGCGGTCCGGGCCGGCATCGCGATCGCCGACGCCGAGGTCGACGGCGGCGCGGACCTGCTCATCCCGGGCGACCTCGGGATCGGCAACAGCACCCCGGCGTCCGTCCTGGTCGCCGCCCTGACCGGCAGCGAGCCGGTCGCCGTGGTCGGCCGCGGGTCCGGCATCGACGACAGCGCCTGGATGCGCAAGGCCACCGCCGTCCGCGACGCCCTGCGCCGCGCCCGCCCGGTGCTGGCGAACCCGGTGGACCTGCTGCGCACCACCGCGGGCGCGGACATCGCGGCGATGGCCGGCTTCCTGGCCCAGGCCGCGGCCCGCCGGACGCCGGTGATCCTGGACGGGCTGGTCGCGTGCGCCGCGGCGCTCGTCGCCGAAGACCTCGCCCCCGGCGCGCGCCGCTGGTGGGTGGCGGGCCAGCGGACCGCCGAACCCGCCCACGCCCTCGCCCTGGAGCACCTGGACCTGGGCCCGCTGCTGGAACTGGACGTCCGGCTCGGCGAAGGCACCGGCGCCGTGACGGCGTTGCCGCTGCTGATGATGGCCGCGCGCGTGCTCGCCGAGACCGCGACGCACGAGCAGGCCGGCGTCTCCGGCCCGCTGATCGCCGCGCCCGCTTCCTGACCTTTCCGGCCGCCGATGAACCGGCCCCCGCACCGGGAAGGTGCGGGGGCCGGTCTCGTCAGCCGAGCTTGACCATCCAGTGATCGGTGTCGGGGCGGGTGCCCTCCTGGATGCCGGTCAGCTCTTCGCGCAGCTTCATCGTCAGCGCACCCGGCTGCCCGTCGGCGACGGAGAACTCGCCGTTCGCGTGCTTCACGTGCCCGACCGGGGTGATGACCGCCGCGGTGCCGCAGGCGAACGTCTCGGTCAGCTCGCCCGACGCCGCCGCCTTCTCCCACTCGTCGGTGGAGATGCGGCGCTCCTCGACCTTGTACCCGAGCCGCGAAGCCAGCTCCAGCAGCGACTTGCGCGTCACGCCGGGCAGCAGCGACCCGGTCAGCTCCGGGGTCACCACCCGGGCGTTTTCACCGGAGCCGAAGACGAAGAACAGGTTCATCCCGCCCATCTCCTCGACCCAGCGCCGCTCGACCGCGTCGAGCCAGACCACCTGGTCGCAGCCCTTTTCGACGGCCTGCGCCTGCGCCACGAACGACGCCGCGTAGTTGCCGGCGCACTTGGCCGCGCCGGTGCCGCCGGGAGCCGCCCGGACGTACTCGGTGGACAGCCACACGCTGACCGGCTTCACGCCGCCGGCGAAGTACGAGCCCGCCGGGGACGCGATGACCGTGTACACGTAGTCGGCGGCCGGGCTGTTGACGCCGAGCCCGGTGGACGTCGAGATCATGAACGGCCGCAGGTACAGCGAATCACCCTGGCGGGTGGGCACCCACCGGCCGTCGACGGCGATGAGCTCGCGCAGCGACTCGACGAACAGCTCCTCGGGCAGCTGCGGCATGGCGAGCCGCTCGGCCGACTGCCGGAACCGGGTGGCGTTGGCGTCCGGGCGGAACGACGCGATCGAGCCGTCCGGCTGGCGGTAGGCCTTGAGACCCTCGAAGATGGCCTGGCCGTAGTGCAACACCGACGTCGCCGGGTCGAGGGTGAACGGGGCGTACGGGCCGACCTGGGCGTCGTGCCAGCCTTCGGCCTTCGACCACTGGACGGTCACCATGTGGTCGGTGAAGTACACCCCGAACCCGGGGGCGGTGAGTACCTCCGCGACACGGTCCGCGCTCGCAGGACTCGGGTGCGGGACATGGGCGAACTGTGTCGTGGTCGTCATGGCTAGACGATACCGCTTGCTCGGAAGCGCGTTAGTCGGATGTCCATCTGTTCGCGGGTTCCCCGCGCCCGCGGCCGCGGCACCCTAGGATGGCCCGGTGACCTACCACTCCACTGAGCCGGTCCCCCGGCCCAAGAGCACCGGCGCCGACGTCAAGACGTTCGTCACCGCGGTGCTGCTGACCTTCGGCGTCGGCCTGCTCGGCATGGTCGGCTGGGCCGTGCTGGACAGCGGCTTCGGCGGCTTCCTCGGCCTGGTCGCCGGGGTCTTCGGCATCGTGTGGTGGCGGAAGGTGCACGGCAAGGCGTTCCCGGCGGTGATCCCGACGAAGTCGGTCGTCGTCCTCGCGGTCGTCAACGCCGTGCTGGCGCTGATCCTTCTCCTGACCGCGGGCTGAGCTCCACCGGCAGGAACTGCGCCGGCAGTTCCGGCGCCGGCCAGCCGGGGTCCGGGCGGAAGTCGGTGTCCGTGCCGTCGAACGGGTAGGCGCCGCGTTCGGCCAGCGCGCCGATCCGCTCGCCCTCCGCGCGCAGCCGGTCGAACTGCTCGAGCGTCAGGCGGCCGACTTCCAGGGCGGCCTCGGCTTCGTCCTCGTCGTCCCAGCGCCAGCTGCCGTCGCGCTCGACGACGACGTCGAGCACGCCGTCGATCCGGTCGACCGCGGCCGCCGTGCGGCCCAGCGGGATCTCCAGGTTGACGTACCAGTTCTTGAACCGGCCTTCGAGGTCGAAGAACCACCAGACCGACGACCACTCGTCTTCGGGGATCCGGCGCAGGGTCGACGCGCCGTGCCAGGAGTCGGCGACCGGCACCCGCGGGATGCGGAACCGCTGGTCGAGCGGGGCGTCCCGCATCAGGCGGCCGTCGGCGAGCCTGCTGCCGACGATCGGGGTGCCCGCCGGCAGCCACGCGAGCAGGACGCGGCCGTCGTCTTCGAGCACGCGCAGCGGGTGGACTTGGCCGATCGAGCCGTCGGGCCGGTGGAACCGCTCGACCACGGTCTCCCCCGGCCGCCAGCGTCGATCACTCACGGGTCCCACTGTACCTGCGCGCGCGTACGCCCAGTAGCAGCTCGATCACGGTGACCAGGCCCGCGAGGACCAGCACGGGCAGCAGCGGCAGGAAGTACGCGGCCGCCGCGGCGGCGGCGAGCCCGGCGAGTCCGGGGACGCCGGTCCGCGCCCGGGTTGCGGCGCCCGCGGAGAGCGCCGGGACGACGGTCGCGACCACGGCGAAGGCCGTGAGCAGCGGCTGCAGCGCGTCCGCGTCGGCGGCGGACAGCAGGTCGCGCAGCGAGGTGAGCGACAGCCCGAGCCGCACCGCACCGAGCTGGTAGAGCGCGGCGAAGGCGGCCAGGAGGGCGACCGCGCCGAGCAGCAGCACGCGCAGGCCCGCCTTCTCGCGCCCGCCCGGCCGCAGGAACGGCAGCGTGAGCACGGCCGCGACGAGGACACCGGCGAAGTCCGGGGGCTGCAGGCCGTCCGCCGTCCCCACCGGCGGCACGGCGACGCACACCACGACCAGCGTGAGCCCCGCCGCGAGCAACAGCCCGATGGTGATCCGTACGACGATCGTCGGGATCTTCAGCCCGGCGAACCCGGCCCCGGCGACCACGACGACGAACGCGGCCGCGGCGAGTTCCCGGTGGGCGGGGAAGACGTAGGCCCCGAACGCGATGGCGTAAACGGTCACTTCCGCGAGCCGCGCGACCGCGACGACCACCCGGTCGACCAGGGCATCCCCCGGTTCCGGCACCCGCGCCGTCACGCCCGCGGCGATCGCCGCGAGCACCAGCCCGGCGAGCAGCCACCAGCCCGCCCCCGCCGCTGCCGCCGCCAGCGCCACCAGCAGCCCACCGCCCAGCCGCACGCGGCCCTCCCTCGCCCTCTGTTCACCCGTGGTCAGGTCGTCATTAGCATGGCTCACGATCCGGCCGGGCCGGTGCCCGGTACCACCGAGAAACGCGCGAGGAGCCAGAAGTGACCGTGCCTAAGCTCGCCCTGTCCGACAACACCGGGGAGGCACTGGCCAAGACGCGCGCCGACGTGGTCGTCATCGGCACCCTGCAGGGCGAGGACGGTCCCGTGCTCGCCCCCGGCGCCGCCGCCGTGGACGCCGCCTTCGACGGCCGCCTCGCCGGCCTGCTCGCCACCCTCGGTGCCAGTGGCAAGGCCGAAGAGGTCGTCAAGGTCCCGACGCTGGGCAAGCTCCCGGCCGGTGTCGTGCTGGCCGTCGGCCTGGGCAAGGCGGCCGGCGCCGTCACCCCCGAGCAGGTCCGCCGCGCCGCGGGCGCCGCCGGCCGCGCGCTGGCCGGCACCGACCGCGCGCTCGTCACGCTCTCGGAGCTCGACCTGCAGGCCGCCGTCGAGGGCACGATCCTCGGCTCGTACGTCTTCACCGACTACCGCTCCGAGAAGGGCGACGCCCCGCTGGCGAAGGCCGACTTCGCGAGCCCGGCCGAGGGCACCGCTCGCGAGCACAAGGCGACGCTGAAGGCGGCCGGCAGCATCGCCGAGGCCGTGCTCGTCGCCCGCGACCTGATCAACACCCCGCCGAACGACCTGTACCCGGCCTCCTTCGCCGACCGCGCGAAGAAGCTGGCCGAGGACAACGGCCTCGAGTTCGAGGTGCTCGACGAGAAGGCGCTGAAGCGCAAGGGCTTCGGCGGCATCCTCGGCGTCGGCGGCGGCTCTTCGCGCCAGCCGCGCCTGGTGCGCGTCGGCTACAAGCCGGCCAAGGCCGCCAAGAAGGTCGCGCTGGTCGGCAAGGGCATCACGTTCGACTCGGGCGGCATCTCGCTCAAGCCCGCCGCGAACATGGACCACATGACCTCGGACATGTCCGGCGCGGCCGGCGTGCTCGCGGCCGTGGTCCTGGCGGCGAAGCTGAAGTACCCGCTGGAGGTCGTCGCGCACATCCCGCTGGCGGAGAACCTGCCGTCGGGGACGTCGTACCGGCCGGGCGACGTGCTGACGATGTACGGCGGCAAGACCGTCGAGGTCCTCAACACCGACGCCGAGGGCCGGCTCGTCCTGGTCGACGCGATGGTGCGCGCGGCCGAGGAGAACCCGGACTACCTCATCGAGACCTCGACGCTGACCGGCGCCCAGGTCGTCGCGCTCGGCAACCGGACCGCCGGCGTGATGGGCTCGGACGACTTCCGCGACCGCGTCGCCGCGATCATGCAGGCCACCGGCGAGAACGGCTGGGCCATGCCGCTGCCGGAGGAACTGCGTGCGGACCTCGACTCGCGGCTGGCCGACCTGGCCAACGTGACCGGCCACCGCTGGGGCGGGATGCTGGCCGCCGGGATCTTCCTGCGCGAGTTCGTCGCCGACGGCCTCGACTGGGTCCACATCGACATCGCGGGCCCGTCGTTCAACACCGGCTCCCCGTGGGGCTACACCGGCAAGGGCGGCACCGGCGTCCCGGTCCGCTCGATCGCCGCGGTGCTGGCGGACATCGCCGCCAACGGCTGAGCACCCTTCCGCACCGGTCGTGAGTGTTCAGGCGGGCTGGAACCCGCCTGAACACTCACGACGGTTTGGGCCGAAAGATCCCTTTCGATGGGATCCGCGACGCCGTACCGTGACCGGGTGACCACCGGGCCGGTCGAAGAGGACACGCCTGCCGCGATCGCCGCCGAGCACGACGAGGAACGCCCGGCGCGCACTCTCTCCCGCGTCCCCGACCGCGTCGTCTACTTCGTCGCCCTCGCCGTCGCGGTCCTCGTGCTCAAGCAGGTGTTCTTCCCGTTCGCCAAGGGCAACCAGTTCTTCCTGGTGCTCTTCCTCGGCTGCACGCTCCCGCTGGTCTTCCTCTGCTACCGCCCGCGGCTGCGCGGCCGCGACGACCCGGGCTGGACGGACTGGGCACTGGCGGTGCTCGCCCTCGCCGTCGGCCTGTACCCGGTGCTGGTGGGCTACGACGACTTCCTGAACCGGCAAGGAATCCTGTCGCCGCTGGACATCGTGGCCGGCGCGCTGCTGCTGGTCCTGGTCCTCGAAGCCACCCGCCGCACGACCGGTGTGGTGCTGCCGATCGTCTGCCTGCTGTTCCTGGCCTACGCCTACTACGGCGGCTACCTCCCGCAGAACTGGGGCATCGCCCACGCGGGCATCGACTTCAGCCAGATCGTCAACGCGCTCTTCAACGACGCCAGCGGGTTCTACGGCACTCCCCTGGACGTCGCGGCGAGCTACATCGTGCTGTTCACGCTCTACGGCGCGGTGCTCAACGCTTCCGGCGCCGGGAAGTTCTTCGTGGACATCTCCTTCGCCGCGTTCCGCCGGTCCCGGACCGCGCCCGGCCGGACCACCGTGCTGTCGGGCTTCCTGCTCGGCACGGTGTCCGGTTCGGGCACCGCCACCGCGGTCAGTCTCGGCTCGATCACCTGGCCGATCCTGCGGGAAGCGCGGTACCCCAAGGAAAACGCGGGCGGGCTGCTCGCCGCGTCCGGCATCGGGGCCATTCTTTCGCCGCCGACGCTGGGCGCCGCCGCGTTCATCATCGCCGAGTACCTGCAGACGTCGTACCTGAAGGTGCTGGTCTGGGCGACCGTCCCGACGCTGCTCTACTACCTCGGCATCGTGTTCGCGATGGAGGCCGACGCGCGGCGCTTCCAGGCCGAAGCCGTCGACGTCCCGCACGGCGATCCCGGGAAACTGTTGCGGCACGGCGGTTACCACTTCCTGTCGCTGGCGATCATCGTCGTGTTCCTGGCCCTGGACATCCCGCCGTTCGCCGCGGTGGTCTACGCCACCGGCGTCGCGGCGCTGTTCGCGCTGATCGCCCGGCGCCGCGATGTCCGCGGCTGGGCGAAGGACATGGTCGACGCGCTTTCGGCCGGTGTCCGCGGGGCGCTGCCGGTGATCGCGGTGTGCGCGGCGGCCGGCGTGATCACCTCGACCATCACCAAGACCGGGCTGGGCCTCGAACTCGCCGACGCGCTGGTGGAACTGGCCGGCGCGCTCACCGACAACGGCACCCTGATCCTCATCCTGACCGTGCTGCTCTCGGCCATCGCCGTCGGCGTCCTGGGCCTCGCCGTGCCCGTCACCGCGAGCTTCATCATCGCCTGGGTGGTGATCGGCCCCGCGCTGGAGACGCTGGGCGTCGCCGACGCCGAGCGCGCGATGTTCATCTTCTACTACGCGGTGCTGTCCGAGGTCACGCCGCCGACCGCGCTCGCCGCGGTGGCTTCGGCGGCGATCACCGGCGGCTCGGTGCTCGGAACCATGTGGCAGTGCTGGAAGTACACGCTCCCGGCGTTCCTGGTGCCGATCGCGTTCGTGCTCACCGACAACGGCGCCGCGCTGCTGCTGGAGTCCGACCCGCTCACCGTGCTGTGGGTGACGGCGGTGTCCGCGCTCGCCGTCGCCGCACTGGCCGTGGTGACCGGGGGCTGGCTCTTCGGGCCGGTCAGCCTCCCGGTGCGCCTGTTGTTCGTGCCCGCCGCGCTCTGCCTGCTCTACCTGGAGCCGGTGCCGATCGCGATCGGTGTCGCGTGCGGCGCCGCCGCGCTGCTCACCCACGCCGTGATCAAGAGGAGGACAGCATGAAACGCGCAGTCGCCGCCGCCGTGGTGCTCGCTCTGGCCGTCACCGGCTGCGGAGGGAAGCAGCAGACCGACCAGTCCGCCCCGGGCAGTGCGACACAGTCCTGCGAAGCGGGCGAAGGCCGGATCACCATCGCCACCGGCAACAGCGGCGGCGTGTACTACGTGCTGGGCGGCGGGCTCGCGCAGCTGATCAGCAACAACACGAAACTGCGCGCGACCGCGGCCGAGACCGGTGCGTCGGTGCAGAACATCCAGCAGCTGGTCGCCGGCAACTACGACGTCGCGTTCTCGCTGGCCGACACCGCGGCCGACGCCGTGAACGGCAAGGGGTCCTTCGCCGGGAAGCCGCAGAAGATCCAGGCGCTGTCGCGGATCTACCCGAACTCGACGCAGGTACTGGTGCGCACGGACGCCGGCATCGACAGCGTCGCGGACATGAAGGGCAAGCGGATCTCCACGGGCTCGCCGAAGTCGGGCACCGAAGTGATCGCGAACCGCCTCCTGCAGGCGGCGGGCCTCAAGCCGGACACCGACGTCCAGGCGCAGCGGCTGGACCTGGCCAAGACGGCGGACGGCATGAAGGCGGGCACGCTCGACGGGCTCGTCTGGTCCGGCGGCCTGCCCACCGCGCAGATCACCGACATAACCACGGCGTTGAAGGACAAGGTGAAGTTCCTCGACATCACGCCGCTGCTGCCCGCGCTGAAGCAGGTCAACCCGGTCTACGACCAGGCCGTGATCCCGAAGGCGGCCTACGGGCAGCCCGCGGACGTGCCGACGGTCGTGGTGCCCAACCTGCTGCTGGTGCGCGACGACTTCCCGGCGGGCAACGCGTGCGCGATCACGAAGCTGATCTTCGACAAGCAGGCGGAGCTGGCGAAGGTGCACCCGGCGGCGAAGGAGATCTCGCGGCAGCTGGCGACGCAGACCGGCCCGGTGCCGCTGCACCCGGGGGCGAAGCAAGCGCTGGGCTAGGGTCGGTGGGGTGCAGGACTACCTCGAAGCGGCGGTCCGCGACGTTCTGACGGCGCCCGAGGCGCGCGTCGACGACCAGGTGGGTTACGCGGCCTTGCTGCTCGCGGTCTCCGGCGCCCTGGACGAAGCCGATCGGCTGGTCAGGCAGTGGCAGGCCCGGACCGAACGGCCGGTGGCCGCGCTGGCCGCGGACCCGGTGCGGGCCCGCGCCTGGGTGATGCTCTTCGAGGCCCGCGGCGGACGACCGGACTGGGCGGCGGGGTTGCCGCCCCTGGATCCGGACGTCGAAGAGCGCGCACACACGGCTTCGCTGTGTCGCCCGGTTTCCGACCTCGAAGGCGTGCTCCCGCCCGGCCTGGTCGCGGAGGTGGTCAAGCAGGTGGCGCCGTCGCGCCCGGACCGGGCGCGGATCGCCCTGGCCGACGGCGACCTCGAGTTGTGGGCCGCGCTCGCGGGGCCGCACCCGGACGTCGCGACGCCGGCCGCGACCCGTGCCCTGGCTCCGGCGCTGGTGGCGGGCGCGGACCCGCTCGGCCTGCGCGAATGGGCTCCGACCTGCGCGGGTGCGCTGATCGCGGCGTTGCACGAGCGGTACCCGCCGCAGCTGGGCACCTGGCCGGAGCTGATCTCGTCGATCCTGCGGTTGCGTGGTGGCACGACGGCCGCTCCCCCGGCGTCGGAAGCGGCGATCCGCTCGGCGGAGCTGCGCCTGGGCGTCGAGCTGCCGGCGGACTTCCGCGCCTTCCTGCGGACCTGCGACGGCCTGCCCGCCGACGTGGTCTTCCCCCGCCTGCTCGGCACCGCGGACCTGCGCGCCGAGAACGGCGTGGTGATCCTCAGCGACCCCGCGGTGCTGCTGCTGTCCGCCGGGCACGTGGTGGAGGTCGACCCGGTCCTGGGCACGACCGTCCACGCGTCCTTCCGGGCGGCGCTGGTCAAGCACGCCACCCTGCTCGCCCAGGCAGGCTAGGTTGGACCCGGTGACCATCCTCACCGCGGAGAAGATCACCCCGGAGAACGTCGCCGCCGCGTGCCAGCTGGCCGTCGAACCGCACCAGAAGGACTTCGTCGCGCCCGTCGCCGTCTCGCTCGCCGAGGCGTACACGCAGCCGGAAATCGCCTGGCCACGCCTGATCCTCGCCGACGGCGAACCCGCCGCGTTCGTGATGGGCGGCTTCAACCCGGACGCCGAGCTCGACTTCTTCCGCTGCGGGGTCTGGCGCCTGAACGTCGGCGCCGGCGTCCAGGGTCGCGGCTACGGCCGGTTCGCGGTCGAGACGGTCCTCGAAGAAGCCCGAAGACGCGGCCACAAGGCGGCGACGGTGCTGTGGATCCCCGCCGAGGGCGGTCCGGAGGACTTCTACCTCAAGCTGGGCTTCCGCCCGACCGGCCAGACCTTCAACGGCGAGGTCGTCGGCCGGATCGAGCTTTAGACCTGGCCGCGCTTCTTCCGCTCGGTGTACTCGCGCATCCGCTTCGGATACCCCACCCGGGCGACCTCGTACACCGGGATGGACCGCCGGTGGCCGAACTGCTGCGCGGCCTCCAGGCTGCCGATCCGCCGCCGGGTCCACTCCCCGTCGTGGGCGATCAACACCACAGTGGTCTCCGTGACGTTCGTCTTGGGTTCCACGAAGGCCTCGACACCCCTTCGGGTGGCTGCCCACTCGTCGAGGTGGCGGGTATCCTCGGTATTGGCTTTCCGCAGCGTACCGGCCCGTTGCCCACCCTTGGCCCGCCTGCGCAGCGAGTCGAAGAGCCCCACCTCGACCACCTCTCCTCCCGAGACTTGCACCACTCATTATCCCGGAGTCCGCGTGTGGTCGGCGTCGCACACCCGGCTAGCTCGCAGCCCCGTCCGGCGTAGTGACAAGATGGCGGTGTCGCGCGCGCGGTTATACCGGGCGCGGGCGCGACGACAGAGCATCACCCCACTGCTTGCCGAGGAGTTAATGAAGTGACCGACACCTCCGCCGACCTCGTGATCCTGGGAGGCGGATCGGGCGGCTACGCCGCGGCGTTCCGCGCGGCCGAGCTGGGCCTTTCCGTCACGCTGATCGAGAAGGACAAGCTGGGCGGGACGTGCCTCCACCGGGGCTGCATCCCGACCAAGGCCCTGCTCCACGCCGCCGAGGTCGCCGACGAGACCCGGGAAGCCGAAGCGGTCGGCGTCAAGGCCGTCTTCGAGGGCATCGACATCGCCGGGGTCAACAAGTACAAGGACGGCATCGTCGCCCGCCTGTACAAGGGCCTGCAGGGCCTGGCCAAGGCGCACAAGGTGAACCTCGTCGAGGGCAGCGGCACGTTCGTCGGCGGCACCACCGTCGAGGTGGACGGCACCCGCTACACCGGCAAGAACGTCATCCTCGCCACCGGCTCGTACTCGCGCACGCTGCCCGGCCTGGAGCTGGGCGGCCGCATCATCGCCAGCGAGCAGGCCCTGTCCCTCGACTACGTCCCCAAGAAGGTCGTGGTGCTCGGCGGCGGCGTCATCGGCGTCGAGTTCGCCAGCGTGTGGGCCTCCTTCGGCGTCGACGTCACCATCGTCGAGGCCCTGCCGCGGCTGGTCCCGAACGAGGACGAGTTCGCGTCCAAGCAGCTCGAGCGCGCCTTCCGCCGCCGCAAGATCGCCTTCAAGACCGGCGTGAAGTTCACCGGCGCGAAGCAGGACGACAACGGCGTGAGCGTCTCGCTGGAGTCCGGCGAGACCATCGAGGCCGACCTGCTGCTGGTCGCCGTCGGCCGCGGGCCGAACTCGGCCGGCCACGGCTACGAGGAGGCCGGCGTCAAGATCGAGCGCGGCTTCGTCATCACCGACGAGCGGCTGCGCACCAACCTGCCGAACGTCTACGCCGTCGGCGACATCGTCCCCGGCCTGCAGCTCGCCCACCGCGGCTTCCAGCAGGGCATCTTCGTCGCCGAGGAGATCGCCGGGCAGAACCCGCGCGTGATCGACGAGAGCGGCATCCCGCGGGTCACCTACTCGCACCCGGAGGTCGCGTCGGTCGGGCTGACCGAGTCGCAGGCCAAGGACAAGTACGGCTCGGACGTCACGACGTTCACCTACGACCTGGGCGGCAACGGCAAGAGCCAGATCCTCAAGACCTCCGGCGGCGTCAAGCTGGTCAAGGCGCCGGACGGCCCGGTCGTCGGCGTCCACATGGTCGGCGACCGCGTCGGCGAGCTGATCGGCGAAGCGCAGCTGATCTACAGCTGGGAGGCCTTCCCCGAGGACGTCGCGCCCCTCATCCACGCCCACCCGACCCAGACCGAGGCCCTCGGTGAAGCGTTCCTCGCCCTCGCGGGGAAGCCGCTGCACGTGCACAGCTGACGTCCCACCAGCAGAATCCAGACCACGCAGAACTTGGAAGAGGAGTCAGCGAACGATGGCCTACTCCGTCACATTGCCGGAGCTCGGGGAGAGCGTCACCGAAGGCACCGTCACCCGGTGGCTTAAGCAGGAGGGCGACACCGTCGAGGTCGACGAGCCGTTGCTCGAGATCTCGACCGACAAGGTCGACACCGAGGTGCCCTCCCCGGTGGCGGGCACGGTCGTGAAGATCAGCGCCCAGGAGGACGAGACCGTCGAGGTCGGCGGCGAGCTCGCCGTCATCGACGACGGCAGCGGCGGCGTGCCGGAGTCCTCCGCCCCGGCGCAGGAGGAGCAGCAGGAGTCCGCGCCGGAACCCGAGCCGCAGCAGGAAGAGCCCGCGCCGCAGGCCGAGGACAGCGCGCCGAGCAAGCCGGACACCGCGCCGGCCGCGGGTGGCGAAGGCACCGAGGTGAAGCTGCCCGAGCTGGGCGAAAGCGTCACTGAGGGCACCGTCACGCGCTGGCTGAAGGCGGTCGGCGACTCGGTCGAGGTCGACGAGCCGCTGCTCGAGATCTCCACCGACAAGGTCGACACCGAGGTGCCGTCGCCGGTGGCCGGCACGGTGCTGGAGATCCGCGCGGGCGAGGACGAGACCGTCGAGGTCGGCGGCGTCCTGGCCGTGATCGGCGACGCGAACGCGGCGCCGAAGGCGGAGTCCAAGCCGGAACCCAAGCCGGAGCCGAAGCCGGAACCCAAGCCCGAGCCGAAGCCCGAGCCGAAGCCCGAGCCGGTCCAGGAGGCCAAGCCCGAGCCCAAGCCGGAACCGAAGCCCGAGCCGCAGGCCGCCCCCGCGGCCAAGGCGGCGGAGGCGGCCCCGGCCGCCGCGGCGAAGGACGGTTCGGCGGACGGCCCGTACGTTACGCCGCTGGTCCGCAAGCTGGCGTCGGAGCACGGCATCGACCTCTCGTCACTGACCGGCAGCGGTGTCGGCGGCCGGATCCGCAAGCAGGACGTCCTGGCCGCGGCCGAGGAGAAGCAGAAGGCCGCCGCCGCACCGGCGCCGGCTGCTGCCGCTCCGGCCGCTGCCGCTGCTCCGTCGGCGCCCGCCGCGCGTCCCGCGGCCGCGGTGTCGCCGGAGCTCGCCGCGCTGCGCGGCACCGTGCAGAAGGCCAGCCGGATCCGCCAGATCACGGCCACCAAGACCCGCGAGTCGCTGCAGATCGCCGCGCAGCTCACGCAGGTCCAGGAGGTCGACGTCACGAAGATCGCCAAGCTGCGCCAGCGGGCGAAGGCGGGCTTCAAGGAGCGCGAGGGCGTCAACCTGACGTTCCTGCCGTTCTTCGCGAAGGCCACGGTCGAGGCGCTCAAACAGCACCCGAACGTCAACGCGTCCTACAACGAGGACACGAAGGAGATCACCTACCACGGCGCCGTGCACCTGGGCATCGCGGTGGACACCGAGCGCGGGCTGCTCTCGGTCGTGATCCACGACGCGGGCGAGCTGAGCCTGGCCGGTCTCGCGCACCGGATCGCCGACCTGGCGGGCCGCGCGCGGGCGGGTCAGATCAAGCCGGACGAGCTGTCGGGCGGCACGTTCTCCATCACGAACATCGGCAGCGTCGGTGCGCTGTTCGACACGCCGATCATCGTGCAGCCGCAGTCGGGCATCCTCGGCACGGGCGCGGTCGTCAAGCGCCCGGTGGTGATCGCGGACGCCGACGGCAACGACACGATCGCGGTCCGCTCGATGGCGTACCTCCCGCTGACCTACGACCACCGCCTGGTGGACGGGGCCGACGCGGGCCGCTTCCTGACGACGATCAAGCAGCGGCTGGAAGAGGGCAACTTCGAGAGCGAACTCGGTCTCTGAGTCACCCCCGACGAAGGCCGCCACGGGATTCCCGTGGCGGCCTTCGCCGTATCCGGGCCGGACGTGCGAGCACGCAGCGGATGCGCAACGATCGAACCATGCGAGTACTCATCGCCGGAGCGAGCGGCTTGATCGGATCGGCGCTGGGCGAACGCCTGCGGCGTGAAGGCCACGAGGTCCGCCGGCTGGTCCGGCGGGAAGCGCGCGAAGGCGGCGAATTCCGCTGGGATCCGCCGTCGGGCACCATCGCGAGCGGCGCGTTCGAAGGTGTCGACGCCGTCGTGAACCTGGGCGGCAAGCGGCTGTTCCCCGGCCGGTGGAGCGCGATGCGCAAGCAGCAGCTCACCGACAGCCGGGTCGAGCCGACCGAGGTGCTCGCCGAAGCCGTCGCCGAACACGGCATCGGCGTGCTCGTCAACGCCTCCGCCGTCGGGTACTACGGCCACACGCACGAGTCCACTGTGGACGAAACCGCGCCGCCCGGCCGGGGGTTCCTGGCCGAACTGTGCGAAGCGTGGGAAGCCGCGACGGCGGCAGCGGGGGACGCGCGGGTCGTGAAGATCCGGACCGGGCTGGTCCTGTCGGCGAAGGGCGGCCTGTACGGCACGCTGCGCCCGCTGTTCGCCCTGTGCCTGGGCGGCCGCCTCGGCGACGGCAGCCAGTACATGCCGTGGATCTCCCTCGAGGACGAGGTCGGCGCGATCGTCCACGTCCTGACGCACGACGACGTCGCCGGCCCGGTGAACCTGAGCGGCCCGGCCCCGGTGACCAACGCCGAGTTCACCCGCGCGGTCGGCCGCGCGCTGCACCGGCCGGCGCCGTGGTGGGTGCCCGGGATCGCGCTCAAGGCGGTACTCGGCCAGGCCGGGGAGGAGATGGCGTTGTTCGGGCAGCGGGCGGTCCCCGCGGTGCTGGAGCGGTCCGGGTACGACTTCCGGCACCGCACGCTGGACAGCGCGCTCGCCGCGGCATGAGCGTCCGGCTGCAACGCTGGCTCGTCGTGGGCGTGGTGCTCTCGGCCGCGTTCGTCCTGCTCGGGCTGACCGTCGCGAGGCAGCCGCTGGCGCTCGACGTCGCGGTCTCGGACGCGCTTCACGGCGTGTACGCGGAGCCGGTCGGGCGGGTCGCGCAGGCCGGCAGTGACGTCCTCGGTCCGGTGCTCCCCTACGTTCTCGGCGTGGCGCTGCTGGCGCTGGCGCTGCGCCGCCGCGAGCACTTCGGCCTGTGCGTGCGGCTGGCCGTCGTGCTGCTGCTGTGCCGGCTGACCAGCCTGGTGTTCAAGCCGGTCTTCCTGCGGGAACGCCCGCGGGAATACCCGGAGCTGAGTTACCCGAGCGGGCACGTCGTGTCGGTGGCGAGCACCGGGTTCGTGCTGCTCCTGCTGTGCGCGTGGCTGTGGCCGCGGCTGGTCAAGCGCGTCGCGGTGGCCGTCGCGGTCGCGGTGGTGCTGTCGGCCGTTTGCCGCGTCGTGCTCGGCGTGCACTGGGTCACCGACACGATCGGCGCAGTGCTGGCGGTCGCCGGTGTCGGGCTGCTCTCAGCGTGCGCCTTGCGGCTGCTTCCCCCGGGTGACGGGCGTAGCCTCGACGGGTGAGTTCTTCCCGTACCTGCCGTGCCAGCACCGAGCCTGTCGACGTCCACGAGCTCGGCACGATCGATTACACCGAAGCCTGGGAGCTCCAGCGGAGCGTCCTCACGGCCCGGGCGGACGGCACCGCACCGGACACGATGCTCCTGCTGCAGCACCCGTCGGTGTACACCGCGGGCAAGCGCACCGAGCCGGCCGACCGGCCCACGGACGGCACGCCGGTGATCGACGTCGACCGCGGCGGCAAGATCACCTGGCACGGCCCGGGCCAGCTGGTCGGCTACCCGATCGTCAAGCTGGGCGACCCGATCGACGTCGTGCACTACGTGCGGCGCCTGGAGGAGGCGCTGATCCACGTGTGCGACCAGCTGGGCGTGGCGAGCGGCCGCGTGGAGGGCCGCAGCGGCGTCTGGATCCCGGCGGACGACCGCGGCATCGAGCGCAAGATCGCGGCGATCGGCATCAGGGTCCAGCGAGGCGTGACCATGCACGGCTTCGAGCTGAACTGCAACGCCGACCTGGCGGCGTTCGATTCGATCGTCCCCTGCGGCATCCGCGACGCGGGCGTGACGTCCCTGTCGTACGAGCTCCAGCGAGATGTCACGGTGGAAGCGGTCCTCCCGCTGGCCCGCGACGCGGTGCTGGCGGCCCTCGAGGGCGAACTCCCGGTGAGTGAGGACCGCTGGCTCCCGCGCCCGGCCGCCCCGGAAGCCCCCGGCGTCACCTTCGCGCTGCAGAACTGAAAGCGGCCGGCCTCCCGTGGACAACAGGAGGCCGGCCCGGCTTTCGCGGTCCGAACTGTCGGACCGGTCCGCTAGCGTGGAAAACGGGGGCTGCTCAGTCCAGCTGCGGCGCGACCTCGGCCGCGATCAGATCGAGCTGGTCCAGGTCCGAAAGATCCAGCAGCTGCAGGTAAACCCGGGTGATCCCGGTCTGCTCCCGCCACTGCCCGATCCGGTCGACGACCTCCGCGGGCGTCCCGGCCAAGCCGTTGGCCCGCAGCTCGTCCACGTCCCGCCCGATCACCGAGGCACGCCGGGCGACCTCCTCGTCGGAGCGGCCCACGCCGACGACCAGGGCCACCGACCGCAGGATCTCCTTCGGGTCGCGGCCGATCTCTTCCGCCGCCGCCTCGACGCGGGCGAACTGGGCCGCCGCCGTCTCGGCGTCGACGAACGGCAGGTTGAACTCGTCGGCGAACCGCGCGGCCAGGGCCGGGGTGCGCTTCTTGCCACCGCCGCCGATGATCACCGGCGGGGCCGGGGACTGCGCCGGCTTCGGCAGGCCCGGCGACTCCGAAAGCTTGTAGTACTGGCCGTCGAACGAGTACGTCGAGCCCATCGGCGTCTTCCACAGGCCGGTGATGATCTCGAGCTGCTCGGCGTAGCGGTCGAAGCGCTCCTTCAGCGGCGGCAGCGTCAGACCGTACGCCGCGTGCTCGGCGTCGTACCAGCCGGCGCCGAAGCCGAATTCGACGCGGCCCCCGGACATCTGGTCGACCTGCGCCACGGAGATGGCGAGCGGGCCCGGGTGCCGGAACGTCGCCGCGGTGACGAGCGTGCCGAGCCGGATCCGGCTGGTCTCCCTGGCCAGGCCGGCGAGGGTGATCCACGCGTCGGTCGGGCCGGGCAGGCCGTCGGCCGAGCCCATCTTCAGGTAGTGGTCGCTGCGGAAGAAGGCGTCGTACCCGGCGGCTTCGGTCGCCTTGGCGACGCGCAGCAGGTCGTCGTAGCTGGCCCCTTGCTGGGGCTCGGTGAAGATCCTCAAGTCCACGAGGTCAGCCTATAGAGACGTCGGGCTCCGTGCGCCTCAGCCGGACCAGCATGCGGACGATCACGTCCTCGATCTCGGCGCCGACCTTCTTCGGATCGGGCGAACTGGCGATTTCGGTCGCCGCGCTCGACAGCGCGCCGAACAGCAGCCGCGCGGTGACCTCGACCGGTACCGGCTCGACCTCGCCCGCGTCGATCAGCGACTGCAGGCCGGACCGCACGAGCCCGAAGCTGCACCGCTCCTCCGCCTCGCGCCAGCGTTCCCAGCCCATCACGACCGGCGCCTCGTGGATGGCGATCCGCTGGTAGGCGGGGTCGAGGCAGGCGCGGATGAACGCGTTGAGCCCGCCGAGCGCGCGTTCCCACGGCGTGCCCTCGCCGGTCATGATCTTGTCCAGCCGGTCGTAGACGAGGCTTTCGACCTGGTCGAAGGCGGCCTCGAACAGCGCCTGCTTGCCGCTGAAGTGGTGGTACAGCGCGCCCTTGGTCACCCGGGCGCGTTTGGCGACCTCGTCGAGCGAGGTTCCCGCGTAGCCCCGTTTGGTGAACAGTTCGACCGCGCTGTCGACCAGCGCGGACCGCGTCGACTCGGAATAGTCGAGTCGTCTGGACCTCATTGTCGCCACCTTCACAACTTTACGCCGGGAACGGCTCTCCATACTCATGGTATGTTCGGCGCGTCAGGTCCGTACCGGGAGTATGCCGCAGACCCGCGGTATGACCCGGGCCACGGAAGGGGAGCCACACGATGAGCTGGACCGACTTCTACCGACGTCAGGAAATCCTCGAAGCCGCCGTCCGCCTGGCCGCCCGGAACCCGGGCGCGCCGCTGGCGCTCGAGGAGGTGCCGGGTGCCGAAGAGCACTTCGGCACCGAGGAAAACCTCCTCACCGCCCTGCAGTACCAGTGGACGCGGACGCTGAGCGGCCGCCTCCGCTCCGAGGTCATCGACCCGGACGACGCCGACGGCCTCGGCGACCACGTCGACGCTGTCACCCGCGCTTGGCGCGCCGCCGTCGACGAGCACACCGACCTGCGCGCGGTCCTCGACGGCGCCTACGAGCGGCACGCGTCGCTGCGCCGGATGCACGAGGGCGAGCTGCGGATGCTCGCCGTCACGGCCGGCCTGGCCGACCCGCGCGAGCCGGCCGGCGAGATCGTCAAGGTGGGGCACGCGCTCGAGGCGCTGCTGCGCGCAGGCCGTGAGGAATCCGTGCGTCGCCGTCCGGTTATCGGACACCTGCGGCGACTGCTCGCGCCGAGTGCGTGAACGGAGTTAAGTGTCACCCATGACACAGCGCTGGACCGAGGCCGACATCACCGATCAGAGCGGCCGGACCATCCTGGTCACCGGGGCGAACTCCGGGCTGGGGCTGCGCACCGCCGAGGTGCTCGCGGGCAAGGGGGCCCGCGTGTTCCTCGCCTGCCGATCCGCCGAACGCGGCGCGAAGGCACTGGACCGGATCCGCGCGGTGGCCGCCGGCGCCGAACCCGAGCTCATCCCACTGGACCTGAGCGAGCTCGCCTCGGTGCGCGCGGCCGCCGCGTCGGTGCGGGACCGCACCGGTGACGCCCTCGACATGCTGGTCAACAACGCCGGCGTGATGGCGACCGCCCGCGGCCGCACCGCCGACGGCTTCGAGCTGCAGTTCGGCACCAACCACCTCGGCCACGCGGCGCTGACCTGGCTGCTGCTGCCCGCCCTGCGCGGCGGACGGCACGCCCGCGTCGTCACGCTGTCGAGCCTCGCCGCCGTTGGCGCCCGGATCCACCTCGAAGACCCCAACAGCGAGCACCGCCGCTACAACCCGGCAACGGCGTACGGGCAGTCGAAGCTCGCCAACCAGGTGTTCGCGATGGAACTCGACCGGCGGCTGCGCGCGGCCGGCGACGACGTCCTCAGCGTCGCCGCCCACCCCGGCTACACCGCGACCGGCCTCGGCAGCGGCATGGCGCGCTCGTACCGCAACCCGGTCATCCGCTCGGTCATCGCCGGCGGCCACCGGATCGGCGAAATGCTCTTCGCCCAGAACGTCCGCCAGGGCGCGCTGCCGCAGCTGTACGCGGCCACGGCGGACGGCGTCGAAGGCGGCGACTACATCGCCCCGGGCGGCCTCGGCGGCGCACGCGGCAACCCGGTCAAGGTGCGCCCGCTGCCCGCCGCGCGCAGCGAGTCGCTGGGGGCCGCGTTGTGGGACGTCACCGCGAAGCTGACCGGCGTCACCCCCGATCCCGCGTAGCCCGGACGGGCGTACGGTTGAAGCCGTGAGTGCTGCGCCTGAAGGCCGGAAGCTGTTGCGTCTCGAGGTTCGCAACAGTGAGACGCCGATCGAGAAGAAGCCGTCGTGGATCAAGACGCGGGTGCGGATGGGTCCGGAGTTCACCGAGCTCAAGGGTTTGGTGCGTCGCGAGGGTCTGCATACGGTTTGTGAAGAGGCTGGTTGTCCCAACATTTATGAGTGCTGGGAGGACCGGGAGGCGACGTTCTTGATCGGTGGGGATCAGTGCACGCGTCGGTGTGATTTCTGTCAGATCGACACGGGTAAGCCTGCCGAGCTGGACCGTACTGAGCCGCGGAAGGTTGCGGAGTCGGTGCAGGCCATGGGGTTGCGGTATTCGACGGTTACCGGTGTGGCTCGTGATGACCTTCCCGATGGCGGCGCGTGGTTGTACGCGGAGACTGTGCGTCAGATTCACGCGTTGAACCCGGGTACGGGTGTGGAGTTGTTGATTCCGGATTTCAATGCGGATCCTGAGCAGTTGGCTGAGGTGTTCGGGTCGCGGCCTGAGGTGTTGGCGCACAACGTGGAGACGGTGCCGCGGATTTTCAAGCGGATTCGTCCGGGGTTTCGGTATGCGCGGTCGTTGGAGGTCATCACGGCGGCGCGTGAGGCGGGGTTGGTGACGAAGTCGAACCTGATCCTGGGGATGGGGGAGACTCCGGATGAGGTGGCTCCGGCGATGCAGGATCTGGTGGATGCGGGGTGCGAGATCTTGACGATCACGCAGTATCTGCGTCCTTCGCCGCGGCATCATCCGGTGGATAGGTGGGTGAAGCCGGAGGAGTTCGTGGAGCATTCCAAGGCGGCTGAGGCGATGGGGTTCGCGGGTGTGATGGCGGGGCCGTTGGTGCGGTCGTCGTACCGCGCCGGACGGCTCTACGCCCAGACCAAGGCCCACCGCGGCGAGGTCCTGCCCGAAAACCTGCAGCACCTGGCGGCCGAAGGGCCCGCCGCCCAGGAAGCGACGTCGCTGCTGGCCCGGTGACCCACGTCACCTCACCATCCTTAAAGGATCGGTAAAGTGGCGGCATGGCCCTGGTTTCGGACCTCCTCAGCTGGTTGCAAGGACTCCCGGAACCGGGGCTCGTCGCCGCGACCGGCGGCCTGGTGTTCGCCGAGTGCACGATCGGGCTGGGTTTCCTGGCCCCCGGCGAGTCCGGGCTGCTCATCGCCGC
Organism: Amycolatopsis sp. NPDC051102; assembly: GCF_040682815.1. NCBI lineage: Bacteria > Bacillati > Actinomycetota > Actinomycetes > Pseudonocardiales > Pseudonocardiaceae > Amycolatopsis > Amycolatopsis sp. NPDC051102. The sequence continues at coordinate 3,232 of NZ_JBFBBT010000042.1, read as the reverse complement.
GACCACGGCGAACACGCTCCCCCGGTTCCTGGTGCTCTGGCTCGTCGTCACCCTCTGCGCGACGGCGGGCGACGCGCTCGGCTACGGCATCGGCCGCCGGTTCGGGCCGCGGCTGCGTGACACCAAGCTGATCCGCCGGTACGGCCTCGAAGGCTGGGACAAGGCCACCGCGGTCCTCGAACGCCGGGGCGCCTGGGCGGTCTTCTTCGCCCGGTTCCTGCCGGTGATCCGGACCCTGACGCCGGCGGCGGCCGGGACGTCCGGGCTGTCGTTCCGCAGGTTCCTGCCGGCCGCCGCGGCGGGCGCGTTCTGCTGGTCGCTGGTCCACATCGGCATCGGGGCGGCGCTGGGCGAGGCGGCCAAGCGCATCGAAGGCGCGGTGAACACGGGCGGCCTGATCGTCGTCGGCGGGCTCGCCGCGGTCGCGGTGTTCTTCCTGCTGCGCTTGAAGAAGCGCAAGGCGCTCGCGGAACCCGAACGCGAACGCGTGCCCTGACCGCGGGCTTACTACATTCGGCGGTATGAGTCTCGTGGATCTCCCCCGGCCGGTCGGCTTCGTCCTCGGCGGGGGCGGCAGCCTCGGCGCCATGCAGGTCGGCATGCTGCGCGCCTTGACCGAAGCCGGGCTCACGCCGGACGTCGTGACCGGGACATCGGTCGGCTCGCTCAACGCCGCCGTCCTGGCCCGCTCCGGCGAGGACGCACTCCCGCGGCTGCACGACATCTGGGCGCACATGACGCGCGCCGAGGCGTTCCCGGGCGGCGTGTTCAGCCGCGTCCGGACGCTGACGCAGAGCCGGACGCACCTGTTCCCCAACACGGGCCTGGCCGGGATCATCGGCGACCACCTCGGCGCTTCGACGCGCTTCGAGGACTTGGCGCTGCCGCTCGGCGTCGTCACCACGCAGGTCGACACGGCCGAGCCGCTGCTGATCCGCTCCGGGCGCCTGCTCGAGCCGCTGCTGGCGAGCTGCGCGATCCCCGGGATCTTCCCGCCGGTGGAGCACGACGGGCGGCTGCTGTACGACGGCGGCCTCGTCGCGAACGTGCCGATGCGGCAAGCCCTCGCCATGGGGGCGAAGTCGCTGGTGGTGCTCGACTGCGCGTTCCCGGGGAAGCTGCCGGACGCGCCGCGGACGTTCGCCGAGGTGATGATGTTCACCGCGATGATCAGCATGCGGAACCAGGCGGTGCTGGAGGCGCCGCTGGCGGCGGCGCAGGTGCCGGTGCTGTACCTGCCGGGCCCGGCGCCGGTACGTGTGAACCCGCTGGATTTCGGGCACACGGAAACACTGGCGGAAGAGGCGTACACGGCGGCCGGTGAGTACCTCCGTGAAGTCTCGGTGAGCGGACCGGGGCTGTACGGCGCTCCAGGGCTCGTCATCACGTGATCCGCGTCACGCCGATGCACCGATCCGCCGGCAAGAACGTCATCGCTATCGCGTAGTTTTGATGACGAATGCCCGCCGATCCCGATTCCCAAAAAAGAGACAATATGCTCCCCAAGAAGATTTTACTTTCGGTGGCCGGAATCCTCGCCGGGGCACTGTTGCTTTCCGCCTGTTCGTCCGGTGACGACGGCGGCACCCCCGGAGGCGGCACACCCGCGTCGGGCTCGGCCGGCCCGTCCGACACACCGGTCGCGGTGACGTTCGAGCCCGCGGGCGGCACGTCGGTGAACCCGGCGACGCCGATCGTCGTCAAGGCGGCCAACGGGAAGCTCCTCGACGTCACGGTGACCAACGCGGCCAAGGGGAAGACGGTCGCCGGCAAGCTGGCGGACGACGGGTCGAGCTGGACCTCCACCGAGCCGCTCGGCTACGGCGCGACGTACAAGATCGTGGCGCACGCCCAGGGGGCCAACGGGAAGCCGGTCGAGCAGGACAACCAGATCACGACGCTGGCGCCGAAGAAGCAGGCGAACGCCAACCTGATCCCGGCACCGTCCGCGGTGGCGAGCACGGGCGTCGGCGTCGGCCAGCCGATCGTGTTCAGCTTCGGCAAGGTCGCCGTCAAGAACAAGGCGGCGGTCGAGAAGGCCCTGACGGTGGAGTCGTCGCCGAAGCAGGAGGGCAGCTGGTACTGGATCGACGACTCGAACGTCCACTACCGGCCGAAGGAGTACTGGAAGGCCGGCACGACGCTGAAGGTGACGGCGAAGATCTACGGCGTCGACTTCGGCGGCGGCGTGTTCGGTGCGGAGGACCGCTCGGAGACGTACAAGGTGCACGATTCCTGGATCGCGAAGGCGGACGGGAACACCGAGCAGATGCAGATCTTCCACAACGGCGCCATGGTGAAGTCCATGCCGATTTCGATGGGCAAGGACGCGACGCCGACCCACCTGGGCGCGCACGTGATTTCGGACAAGCAGGCGAACTACACAATGGATTCCTGCACGTACGGCGTCTGCCCGCCGGATCCGAAGGCGTACCGGTCCAACGAGAAGTGGTCGGAGCGAATCTCCAACGACGGCGAGTTCGTCCACGAGAACCCGAACAGCGTGGGCCAGCAGGGCAGTTCCAACGTGTCGCACGGCTGCATCAACCTGAACGACGCGAACGCCCAGTGGTTCTTCCAGAACATGGGCCTGGGCGACGTCGTCGAGGTCACGAACTCGGGCGGCCCGCAGCTGCCGGTCTGGGACCTGTACGGCGACTGGTCCAAGTCCTGGGCCGACTGGCAAGCCGGCTCCGCCATCAAGTAACCGTCCCGTCCCGCTTGCCGGGGGTCAGGAGCTCCGCTCCTGACCCCCTTCTTCTTGCCCTCAGCACGACCCGACCTCCAGGCACGCCACCCGCCCCTCCGGGCACGCGAGATGACCCTCCAGTCACGGGTGATGACCCTGCAATCACGGGTGATGTCTCTGCAGTCACGTGTGATGCCCGCGCAATCACGCGAGTTCCGTCCTCAATCACGCCAGTTCCGGTTCTGATCACGCGAGTTGCGGTTCTGAACAAGCCGCTCGTGTGCGCCGAGAGGCATCACGCGTGATCCGGGAGGCATCATGCGTGATTGAGGGGGCATCACTCGTGATTGGCGGGCCATCACTCGTGATTGGAGGGGCATCACGATGCCGGCCGGTGACGTACCCGCAGGGTCGGCTCGCTTGCCTGGGGGGGTCGGTTCGTGTGCCGGGAGGGTCGGGTGGGCGGGGGGGGAATGCGGAAAGGCCCCGGGAGAACCTTTTCGGGTTCTCGACCGGGGCCTTTCCTTATGTTGAGTTCGGCGG
>NZ_JBFBBT010000041.1:0-43437 GCF_040682815.1 Amycolatopsis sp. NPDC051102 | reverse complement strand
CGCACCGAACGTCGAGCTGACATCCACGAAGCCATCCTCAGCCTCGCTTGCTCGATCATCTGCCTCCGCAAACTCATTCTGAACTGATCCCTAAGCCTTCTTGGCCTTGAGTAGCCCGTGCAGCTTCTCGAGGTGGGACTCCGTGAGCGAGCCCGCGATGCGGTGCGGCACCTCGGTCACGTACCCGGCGTTGCTTTCGGGCAGCCCGGTTTCGGTCAGCGACTTGAGGGTTCCGCCGCTGTCCAGGCGGAAAACCCGGTCCGGGGTGAGCCGATCCAGCAGGTGCAGGGCAGTGGTGACCCGGCCGGTGCCCGGGTGACCGCGCAGCAGCAGGACGTGGTTGGACTTGAGCGCCTGGAGCATTTCCCCGTACCCGGACACCTCGAGGTAGCGCTTCCGGATCCAGGTCAGCACTTTATCGCGGACCGGTCCGGACGTGCGCGACACCGCCTGCCCGACCGAGAGCTGGGTCCCGTCGCCGAGCTGCAGCGCGTTGATGTCGGCCCGGCCGATCGACACGACCGCGCCGTACTGGTTGACCTCGGGTGAGAGGAAGTGGCTGCCCTGCCGGAAAGTGTCGGCGAACCCTCGCTGGTGCTCGCCGAGGAGCCGGTCGTCGGTCTTCTCGACGGAATCCGGCGTGGCCGGGGCATCCGGTGGGGCCGGGGTGGGCGGGCCGGAGCTGCCCGGTGCCGGGGTGGCCGGTGCGTCGCTCATCGGGGCCTCCGGTCCTCGCCGCCGAAGTAGAGCGGTGCGGTGAAGGTGCCTTGGCCGACGGCCATCGAGTTGTCCCCGTACGTGGTGGCCGAAGCCGCCTGCGCCGCGGGTTCGGGCTCCGGGGCGGCCGCGGGTTCCGGCGGCACCGAATGGCCGGGAACCCTGATCCAGCACCCGGTTTCGCCCGCGGGCCGCCGGTAGGACTCCGGGAACACCAGGCGGCCGCCCCGCGACACCACCACCTCGTGGACCCGTTCGGACACGACGACCACCAGCCGTCCCTGGCCGGTGGCGGCCAGCAGGCGTCCGGCAGGCTCCGCGCCCGCGAGTTCGGCGGCCTCGGCGCGGGCGGTCTCCGGATCGGAGGCCAGTGCGATGCCGACGGCGACGCGGGCGTCCGGGAAGTGCGTGGTGGCGGCCGTGCGCACCGCCTCGATCCAGCGGCCGGCCAGTGCCGTGCCGCCGAGCGCGGCGGGCACCCGGAACGTCAGGTCCTCGCCGTCCGGCGCGGCCACCCCGGCGGCTTCGAACGCCGGCCGGACGACCTGCTCGGCGAAGCCGGGCGGCGGCGCGGCCGCCCCGGCGAACCGCAGGCTCACGGCCAAGGCACCGAGGCAGGCCCCGACCCGTTCGGACGCGACCCCGGGCACGTGCACCCACGCCGTGGCGAAGAAGTCCTTCGCCGGCTCCGCCACCTCGACGCGCGTGAAGTCCGCCGCGGCCAACGACGTGTGGCGCTGGCGGACCGAGCCGTCGAAGATCGGTTCGGACACGGCGAAGACGAGGTTCGCCTCGGAGAACACTTCGAGCGCTTCCCGGACGACGCGGGCGTCCCGCAGCCGGCAGACGTGGACCGGTGCGGCACCGGCGAAACCGAGGTCGCCGGGGAGCGTGACGCCGTGGTGCAGGGCCACCCGCAGCCGCAGCCGGGCGCGGGACTGCCGGTCGTGGTTGTGCCGGCCGAGCCACTCGTGCAGCGCCCCGACGAAGGGACCGACCACCTTGGGCTCGGCGCTTTCGTCCGTGATGGCGGCGAACAACCCGTCGCCGGCCTCCTGCCGCCGCCAGGCCGCCGGGTCGAGTCCGCTGCGGACCGCCGCGTCCCGGAGGGCGTCGGCGAGCGCGTGCTGCAGCTCGTGCTGCTGCCGGTCGTCCCGGGGTCCGTAGCGCCAGGCGTCCACCGCGAGCAGCAGCGTCCGGGAAAACTGGCTGGCGTCCGTCACGGTGGCCTCCGGTGATCGACTGCGCGTTCCCCTAACTCTGAGCCACGTCCGCGCCGCCGACCCCGTACAGATACGGGTTCTGCTCGGCGAGCCTGCTGAATCGGAGCAGCGCGCCGAGATCGTCGACGACGATGCGTCGATACTCGCTGCGCAGGACACCCAGACGGTGGAGGCGCTGGGTGGTCTTCTCGAACGTGCTCAGCGCGACCCCGGTGAGGGAGGCGATTTCGGCCTGGGTGAGCGACAGGTCGAGCACCCAGCCGTGGCCGGTGCGGCGGCCGTGGCGCCGGACGATCTCGGCCAGGACGCGGCCGACGCGCATGGGCGCCGGGCAGCTGAGGATTTCGGCGCGGCGGCTGTTCGCCCAGTGCAGCCGGGTGCTCAGCGAACTGGCCACCGCCCGCCACACGTCGGGGTGGCGGTCGAGGAACTCGTTGAACTCCGCCTTGCCGACGAGCTTCGCCTGGACGGTCGTGCAGGTCTGCACGTTGGCCGAACGCCGCCGCTGTTCGAAGACCGACATCTCGCCGAGGATGTCGCCCGGCCCGCGCAGCGCGAGCAGCACCGGGCGGCCGAACTCGGTGTCGACGACGACCTTGAGCGTCCCGGTCAGCGGGATCACCACGTGGTGGCTCGGTTCGCCCTGCCGGATCACGGTCTGCCGGGAGCGGTAGGTCACCGGCGTCCCGAGGTTCAGCAGGGCCTCCCCGGTGCGCGCGCCGAGCAGCCCGAGCACCGAGTCGGCCGGCCAATGTCGTTGCTGGTTCAGCGTTACCCCCGTGGTCCGAACGCAGTCGCGGCGCGTGCGTGGGTTGTTACGCCAGGAAAGCCCGGACGGGCGCCGGTGAACCCGTCGTCCGATGGGGTGCGGGTGTCCGGGCCGCGCGAACCTGGGCGGGGGAGAACGGAGGCGGGGGATGAGCCCGAAGGCGGTGAAACGCGTGCCGGCGCCGGATTCCGGGCTGGTGCGCGAGCTGGATACCGCGCTGAGCACCGTGACGTCGTTCCAGGGCGCGGTCCAGCACGCGGACGACAAGGTGCGCACGGTGGTCGCCGTGCAGAGCACGATCACCGCGCTGGTCGCCGCGCAGCTGGCCTTCCTGACGGCGATCCAGCCGGCCGCGGGACTGCGCACGGCCGTGTTCGCGATCTTGGCCTGCTTCGTCGCCGGGTACGGCTATTCGGCGTGCGAGCTGGTCCAGGCCCTGCGGCCGCGGACGGAACGGCTCGCCGTGCCCAACCGGTTCGCCTTCCCGACGGTCGCGGGTGGGGGCCCGGCCGCGCCCGTCCCGGTGCGCCGGCAGTGCGCCGAAGCGCACCAGCTGTCGAGGCTGCTGGCGGAACTGGCGATGGTCAAGCACCGGCACGTCCGGCGGGCCCTGGCCGGCACCGGTGTGCTGTTCCTCTGCGGGCCGCTGCTGCTCGTGGTCACCGCGCTCGCGTGAGGCTCAGCCGTCGGCGACGGCCTCCAGCCGGCCGCGGTCGACGACGGTGATCCGCCGGTAGCCGGTGGCGACGATGCCGGCGTGCCGGAACCCGGCGAGTGCGCGGTGCACCGTCGGCTCGGCGGCGCCGACGAGCGCGGCGAGCTCCGGCTGGGTGAGGTCCACCCCGATCTCGACCCCGGCGCGGCCCGGCGTGCCGTACGCGGCGGCGAGCTCGAGCAGCACCCGGGCCAGCCGGATCCGCACCTCGCGGCTCCCGAAGTCGACGCGCCGCCGGGTGGCCCAGCGCAGCTTGCCGGCCACGCTGCTGCCGACCGCGAGCGCCACGTCGGCGTGCCCGGCCAGGAAGCGCCGGAAATCGGCCTGCGGGACGAGCCGGGCGCGCACCCGGCCGGCGCAGGTGACCGTCGCGACCCGCGGCTGCCCGTCCATGCTCGCGAGCTCGCCGATCAGCTCGCCGGCGGCGCGGATGGCGAGCAGCGCCAGGTGGCCTTCGGGCGTCGTGGCCGTGACCTTGACGAACCCGGTCACGAGCACGAACGCGTGCGCGGTCGTCTCGCCTTCCCGGAGCAGCACTTTGCCCGGCGCGTACTCGCGGAGGATGCCCAGGCCGAGCAGGCCGGTTCTCGACGTCTCGGGCAGCTTCGCCAGGAAGCTGCCCGGAGGAAAGTCCCCGGTCAGGCTGCTCACGGCCGTCCTCCCTCACCCGCCGTGCATGGTACGGACCGGCCCGGCCTCCGACCAAGGGCGGCGAGCCGCGTGACCGGGCTTTGTCCGGTTGATGTCCAGCCGTTCGTCGGGGTGGCACGGGGATAGGGTGACCCGCGTGCGGAGACGACTGGTGTTGATCGGTGCGGTCCTGTCCCTGGTCCTCCTCCCGGGCGTCGCTTCGGCTTCGCCGGTCGTGGAAGGCGACACCGACGATCCGGTGACCGCCGCGCCCGCCGTCTCGCGGCCGGACACCCCGCACTGCACGGTCACCCTCGCCGACGCCTTCCGCTCCAACGCCGCCGACGGCAGCCCGCGGTTCTACGAGGGCACGCTCACCCCGCCGAAGGACTGCCCGGGGCCGTGGGCGAAGGTCGTCATGGACCAGACCGTGACGGTGAGCGGGCGCCAGTACGACCGGATCGGCGACCTGCGGATCGGCGGTACCGAGGTCTGGTGGGGGACCACCGAGGAGCCCAGCGGCGAGGGCCACCGCGCGATCACCTACCGCTTCGCCAAGGACCTGACGCCCTACAGCGCGCTGCTGCGGACCCCGCAGCCGTTCCACGGCGGCATCGAGAACTACAACTCGGCGGTCTACACCGGCGTCTACGCCCAGACCGTGACGCTGACCTACTACCAGGCGGACCGGAAGCACCCCGCCGCCGCGGCGCCCGACCACGTCGCCGGGTTCGGCCACGCCGACGCGACCCCCGCCGCGCCGGCCGTGCACTTCACCGCGCAGGGCCTGCCGCGCAACATCACCCGCGCCTACCTCGAGGTCACGCTCGAAGGCCACGCCTGCGACGAGCAGTGGTTCGACGACGTCCCCGACGCCGTGGCCGCGAAGTACCCGGCGGCGGGGCTCTGCGGGAAGGGCCCGTACCGCGAGGCGAACTTCGCGATCGACGGGACCGCCGCCGGGAGCGCGTTCACGTTCCCGCACATCTACTCCGGCGGGATCGTGCCGCAGCTGTGGCGGCCGGTCGTCGCGATCGACACCTTCAGCCTGCACGCCGAAACCTACGACGTGACACCGTTCGCGGGCCGGCTCGTCGACGGCGGCACCCATGACCTCTCCTTCTCCTTCCCCGACATCGGCGGCGAATTCACCGTCGTCCCGACGCTACTGCTCTACACCGACAAAAACGCCGCGCAGACGTCCGGCGCCCTCATCCAGGACGACGTCGCCGCCGCACCTGAGCAGCGGACGGCGGTCAAGGACATCCCCGATGGGGTGAACGTGACGGTGACCGCGAAGCGCCACGACGTCACGGCCGGCTACGTCGACACCTCGGGCGGCCGGGTCTACACCCGCGTCGAGCGCACGCGCGACTACCGCAACAGCGACGACGTCACCAGCGGCGGTTTCACCCAGCACGTCGTCCAAGGCGATTCCGGCCGGCAGACGTCAGTGTCCACAGTGGACGGCAGGGTGCGCTCGGCGGCCCGGCACACCTGGTCCTACCCGCTGACCACCGACGCGACGGCGAACATCACCGACGACCAGAACCTCCGGATCTCGGGCTCGGCGGACATGACGAAGACCCTCGCCGACTTCACTGGCGACGGCCGGAACTGGCGGCCGGTGAGCGCGTCGCGGGAGTGGCTGGCCTCGTCCGGGGTCCTGGCCCGGACGAACGGCGTCAACACCGAAGCCGACGGCCGGTCGAAGACGCTCTTCACCGGCACCGACGACCTGGGCCGGCCGTACTTCCACTACATCGCGAGCGAGCACGGCCTGATCACCGAGAACCGCGAGCTGCCCCGGCGCGGATAGGCTCCGGGCCCATGACCGAACCCGCCTTCGTGACCGAGACCCGGACCGCCTACGACACCGTCGCCGACTCCTACGCCGAGCAGCTGCGTGACCTGCTGGCCGAGAGCCCGTGGGACCGGGCGGTGCTGACCACGTTCGCCGAACTGGCCGGGAACAGCGGCCCGGTCGGCGACCTCGGCTGCGGCCCGGGCCGGTTGACCGGGTACCTGGCTTCGCTCGGGCTCGACGTGTTCGGCGTCGACCTCTCGCCCGGCATGGTCGACGCGGCCCGCCGGGCGCACCCCGGGCTGCGTTTCGAGGTCGGCTCGCTGGCCGCCCTGGACCTCGAGGACGGCAGCCTGGCGGGCGCGCTCGCGTGGTACTCGCTGATCCACACTCCGCCGGCGGAGCTGGCGCCGGTGGTCGCGGAGCTGGCGCGGGTGCTGGCGCCGGGCGGGCGGCTGCTGACCGGGTTCCAGGTCGGCGACGAGCGCCGCCGCATCACCCAGGGCTACGGCCACGACGTCGCCTTCGACGCCTACCGGTTGCAGCCGGACTTCGTGGCCGGGCTGTGCGCCGCCGCCGGGCTGGTCGTGGAAGCGCGGGTGGTCCGTGAGCCGCAGGGGCCGTACGAGAAGACGCCGCAGGCTTACCTGCTGGCCCGCAAGCCGGGGTGAACCCCGTCTCGGTTTCCGTCACCCGATCGGGCTAGTGCGGTACTGTCGGTCGCATGGGGAGTCTCCGCTCACGCGTCCTGGGCTGGGTCGGCCGACGGTACCTCGCCCGGCAGTCCAAAAAGGGCTTCGACCTCGAGAAGATGTCGGCCATCCTGCCCGATTCGGCCCTGCTGCCGCTCAGGCGGGACGGCCTCGACCCGGTCCCCGAGATGGCCGCGCGGCGGAGCGAGGCGCCGATCGGCAAGCTCGACCTGCCGTTCGGGATGAACGCCTGGCTGGTCACCGGGTACGACGAGGCGAAGGCCGTGCTCGGCAAGGCGACCGGCTTCTCCAGCGACTTCGGCAACCTCGTCGGCAACGCCGGCGTGACCGCCGACCAGAACCCGGGCGGCCTCGGCTTCGCCGACCCGCCGGTGCACACCCGGCTGCGGAAGCTGCTCACCCCGGAGTTCACCATGCGCCGGCTCGGCCGGCTGGCCCCGCGCATCGACGAGATCGTCGCCGAGCAGCTCGACGCGATGGCCGCCACCGACGGCCCGGTCGACCTGTGGCAGGCGTTCGCGCTGCCGATTCCGTCGCTGACCATCTGCGAACTGCTCGGCGTGTCCTATGAGGACCGCGAGGACTTCCAGCGGCTGAGCACCGCCCGCTTCGACCTCTTCGGCGGCGCGGGCGCGTCGCTCGGTGCGATGTCGGAGTCGCTGACGTACCTGCTGGACATCGTCAAGAAGCAGCGCGAACAGCCCGGCGACGGCCTGCTCGGCATGCTGATCAAGGAGCACGGCGACGAGATCGACGACCGCGAGCTGGCCGGCCTGGCCGACGGCGTGCTCACCGGCGGCCTGGAGACGACGGCGAGCATGCTGGCCCTCGGCGCGCTCGTGCTGCTGCGCGACGAGAAGGCGATGGACGCCGTCCGCGGTGACGAGGAGTCCGTGCACCGGTTCGTGGAGGAACTGCTGCGCTACCTGACGGTGGTGCAGATGGCGTTTCCGCGGTTCGCCAAGGAGGACATGGAGATCGGCGGCGTCCGCATCGCCGAGGGCGACATCGTGCTCGTGTCGCTGTCCACCGCGGACCGCGACCCGAAGCTGGGCCCGGACATGGAGACGTTCGACGCGACCCGCGAGCCGACGTCGCACCTGGCGTTCAGCTACGGCATCCACCGCTGCATCGGGGCGGAACTGGCCCGGATGGAGCTGCGCACGGCGTACCCGGCCCTGATCCGCCGCTTCCCGAACCTGCGCCTCGCGGTGCCCGCGGACGAGCTTTCGTTCCGCCAGGTGTCCATTGTGTACGGGCTGGACGAGCTGCCGGTGCTGGTCGACTGACGGGTCAGTGCGGGATGGCCCGCCGAGGCCGGCGTGGGACGCGGTCCCGGTGCGCCTCGATGACCAGGGCGACCTCGGTGGCGGTGTTCGTCGTCGCGAGCTCCGCCAGGTAGCCGACCCCCGCGGCCAGCGCTTCCAGGTCCGCGGCGAAGTAGACGCCCATCAGCGGGTTGACGAACAGCTCGCTGCCCGCGGTGCGGGTGGTGCCGTGCACGTCCCCGAACTCGCCCCGCAGCGCGGCGGCGATCTGGCCCTGCACGATGCTCGGCCGGTCCGGGGTGGCGCGGTCCGCGTCCGCGACGGCGTCCAGGTAGGCCGCCGCTTCCGGGGACGCCGACGGGATCGACAGCGCGCCCAGGTACCCGCCGGCCCGGTCGAGGGCCGCGAGGTTCTCCAGCACGTGCGCGTGGCAGACGCCGTGGAAGGCGTCGATGCCGAAGCCGAGGCTGACGACGACGCGGTCGACGCCCTCGAGCGCGGCCACCGCGGCGAGGCTCGTCATGTCCTCCTCGGGCGTGCCGAGCCCGGACTCGTCCCCGCGCAGCAGGATGTCCGTGCCGCCGTCGACGAGCACGACGGCGTCGACCCCGAGCTGCGCGACGAGCGCTTCGTACGCTTCCCGCAGCGGCCAGGCGCCGACCCGGGGGAAGGCGTGGACGACCGGCGGCCACCCCCGCGTGCCGAGCCATCGGGCGAGGGTGCGTTCGGGGAAGTAGCCGTCGTCGCCCGCGCTGCCGGGCCGCACCCGCGCGACGTCCGGCGCGATCCAGTCGTCCAGCTCGAGCCGGTTCAGGTCGCTGAACGCCAGGTTCGCGAAGTGGACCTCCTTGCCCTGCGCGCGCAGGGCGAAAGCGAGCGGGAGGCCGGCGTAGACGTCGAACCCGCCGCCCGCGCCGGCGATCAGGACCCGGCGGGCCGGCCGCAGCCGGGTGAACAGCGGGGGTTCCGCGAGCGTGAACACCCGGCCATCCTACGGGGACCGGCGTCCGTCCTTTGTGGAGTTTTCAGCGCACGCCGCGCGGCCGGAACTGGATGCTGATCCGCGGCCCGGCCGCCCGGTTCGTCTTCGGGATTGCGTGTTCCCACGTGCGCTGGCACGAGCCGCCCATCACGATCAGGTCGCCGTGGCCGAGCGCGTACCGGCAGGACTCGCCGCCGCCGCGCGGGCGCAGGGCCAGCTGACGGGCCGCGCCGACCGAGAGGATCGCGACCATCGTGTCCTCGCTGCTGCCGCGGCCGATGGTGTCGCCGTGCCACGCCACGCTGTCGCGGCCGTCGCGGTAGTAGCACAGGCCCGCGGTGCGGAACGGCTCGCCGAGTTCGCCGGCGTAGTGCTCGCTCAGCGCGTCGCGGGCCTCCGTCAGCACGGGGTGGGGCAGCGGCGCCGCTTCGCGGTAGAAGCACAGCAGCCGGGGGACGTCGACGAGCCGGTCGTACATCCGGCGCCGCTCCGCCTGCCACGGGACGCCGGTGACGAGGTCGGTGAACACCTCGTCGGCGCCGTCGAGCCAGCCCGGCTGGACGTCGATCCACGCGCCGGAGCCGAGCTCGGTCCGGCGCGGCGCCAGCGCGTGCAGCGTGACGGGACCGGATTCGCCGAACAGCGATGCCTGCCGAGCCGGAGTCGTCATGGGTCCGACCGTACACGATGTTCGAACAGATGTTCTACGTGAAACATCGGCCGGACCCGGCGGCGATCAGTGCGTGACGTCGTAGATGAGCTTCTGGATCCCGTTGCCGTAGGCCTCGCTCTCGACGAGCTTGAGGTTCTGCTTGTCCTTGTCGGTCTCGCTGAACAGCCGCTTGCCCGCGCCGAGCAGGACGGGGAAGACCAGCAGGTGGTAGCGGTCGATGAGGCCGGCGTCGGCCAGTGCGCGGTTGAGGGTGGCGCTGCCGGCGACGATGATCGGGCCGCCCTCGGTCTCCTTCAGGGCCGCGACCTCGTCCAGCGAACGCAGGATGGTCGTCTCGCCCCAGTTGTCCACCAGGTCCGCCCCGGCGAGCGTGGTCGACACCACGTACTTCGGCATCGCGTTGTAGCCGGCGAACTCCTCGGTCATGCCCGGCCAGACCGGCGCGAACGCCTCGTAGCTGACCCGGCCCATCAGCAAGGCCGTGGCTTCCTCCTGCTCGCTGCCCTTGATCGCGTAGGCGGCCGGGTCGAACTCGATGTCCTTGAACGTCCAGCCCGCGTTGCGGTAGCCCGGCTCGCCGCCGGGGGCTTCGACGACGCCGTCGAGCGAGACGAACGAACTGGAGATCAGGGTGCGCATGGGGTGCTCCTCGGTGGTCGATCTTGCTTCCGCAAGTCTGTCGAACGGGGGAAGCCGGATTCGACACCGGGCCGCTCGAAAACTTCCGACGTACCGCACGGCGGGACAGGGAGGTCTTGCCCGCCGCGGTCAGGGCTCGTACAGTCGGATCCACGCCGGCCAAAGGTCTGGACCTGTTCCCGGTGACCGCCGCCTCGAGTGACACAGGAGGTTGACGGTGCGCAGACTTCACGGTGCGGGCGTGCTCGCGGCGGTCGCGACGGGGCTCGCGGTGTTCGCCCCGGTGGCGAACGCCCAGGTCGGGACCGGTCCGTGGACCGCGGACTCGCCGGGCTACACCGAGCAGGAGCGGGGGTGCGGCGACATCTCCGGCCTGACGTTCAAGCTCACCTGCTCGACCGGCAGCGGCGACCAGCGCGCGGAACGCCGCTACACCACCTACACCGGCGGCACCCACCAGTTCGAAGGTTCCTTCAAGATCACCAGCATGGGCGGAAGCCGGATCAGCCTGAAGCAGACGTTCCGGGACGGCTCGAACGCCGGCCCGTTCTTCCTGCTGGCGGTGGAAAAGGGCGGCCGCCTCTACGCGGTACACGGCGGCGAGACGATCGCCACCGGGGCAACGGTGGGCACGAGCGTCCGGGTGAACACGATCAACCAGGTCGGCAGCACGCACAAGGTGTACATCAACGGTTCCCAGAAGGACTCGGTGTCCAGCCCGAGCGGCAGCTACTACGACAAGTTCGGCAGCTACCGCACCGCGAGCGGCGCGGGCCCGATCACGGTTGAGTGGAGCGGGATCAAGTTCTGGCACAAGTAGGTGAAATAGGGTCGGACCTGCTGTCTTGTAGTTGGTGATCTGGCCGTCTCGGGATCTTCGAGCCGCGCCGCCTCGATGTGGCGCGGTTTGAAGATCCCGTCGGCTGCCTTCCGCGCCCCGGACCGGGCTGCCTCACGTGTCGGATAGCCTTATGCTGTGCATCGCAGCCGGCTGTTCGGGATCTTCATAGACACGCCTGTCGCGGACGCCGGTTCGGCAGCGGGTTTCTGGTCTGCCGCACTGGGGGTTCCGGCACGGTCCGTGGCGGGCGAAGAACAGTTCACTGCTCTGGACGGGGCGATCCCCGGGTTGATCGTCGACATCCAGGCGGTCGACGATGAGCCCCGCTATCACGTCGATATCGAGACTGACGACGTGCCGGCGGAAGTAGCCCGTCTGACAGCTCTGGGCGCGCAGCCGGTCTCGCGTTGGCTGGAGTGTCACACACTGCGCGCGCCCGGTGGCCACCTGCTCTGCGTGGTGCCGGTACACAGCGATCCGGAGACGTTTGACCGGCTCGCTCGAACCTGGCCCTGACGGTGGCCGGCCGGGGCGTGGTGGTGTTTCGGTCACCGCGACCGGCGGGTGGCGTCTGGTCGGACAAGAAGTCGTCCTGGCGAACATTCGGGCCATGGGGTCGGCGCGATAACCGGTGGACCGGCACGTGCGAGCCGTCTAGCCTTCCGTCGAACCGTGTGGCCTTCCGTCCGAAGAGGTGCATTTCATGAGTGTCCGGCTAGCCCGGCCGTCGACGGCCGACTCAGCGCTGAGCACTGTGAACTACCCCTCGGACGTGAGGAATCCCCGAAGTGGATCTACCCCGTAGCTTCACCATCCGCGAGAGCAGCCACCGCATCCACAACCCGCTCACCAGCCGGAAACTGGCCGTCCTGGGCGAGGCGCTGAACCCACCACCCGGCACTCGGGTGCTCGATTTGGCCTGTGGCTCGGGTGAGCTGTTGTGCACCTGGGCCCGCGATCACGGCATCACCGGAACCGGCGTCGACATCAGCACCGTGTTCCTGGCCGAGGCCCGGGCACGAGCGATCGAACTGGAGGTCGCCGACCAGGTCGCTTTCACCCATGGTGACGCGTCGGACCACGTCGCCGAGGACCCGGTCGACATCGGGTCGTGTGTCGGCGCGACCTGGATCGGCGGTGGCGTTGCCGGGACCGTGGACCTGCTCCGGCGCAGCCTGCGTCCCGGCGGCGTGATGCTGATCGGCGAACCGTTCTGGCGCCGGGATCCTCCGGACCAGATCACGGTCGAAGCCTGTCACGCCACCAGTGCAGACGACTTCCGCCTCCTCCCGGAACTGCTGGAACAGTTCGGGCAGCTGGGTTGCGACGTCGTGGAGATGGTCCTGGCCGACCAGGACAGCTGGGACCGCTACGTCGCGGCTCAATGGCTCAACACCCGCCGCTGGCTGGACGCGCATCCCGGCGACGAGCTGGCCGGGCAGCTGCGAGCGGAACTCGCCGCCGCTCCGGCACGCCACGCCCGATATCAACGCGAGTACCTCGGCTGGGGCGTCTTCGCTCTGATGGACCGCTGATACCGGCGGCGGTTCGGGCGGGTTCTGCGGTTGCCGGCTCCACCACCGCGGCTGCTGATCTTGGCGGTTAGTCTGGGTGTCCGGCGAAGCAGTTCGCCGGACACCCGGGCCCCTTCCCAACGTCGCGGTCTTTCCGAGCGGGAGAAAGTTTCAGGTCGGGCGTAGGAATGTCCTGTCCCGGTATCCCGGCCATCGCTGGTCAGGACGGACGAATCGCAGCCTTCCCGATTCCCCTGACCCTGCCCAGCGCAGCGAACACGCAGACATGGGAAATCAACTCGGTTTTCGGATACCGGAAGCCGGTCGAGATGAATTCGTCGACCTGATGGAGCCGGCTGTCCGCGGAGCCCGGGCGGGTGGTCAGCGCCGGATGCCGGCGATGAGCTCTTCCCAGTTGCGGTGGGCGATGCGCTCGCGGCCGGCCTCGTCGAGCGGTGCCGTGTCCAGGAAACGCCGTGCGGATCCGGCGCGCTCGGTGTTGAACGGGTAGTCGGAGGCGTACATGATCCGCTCGGCTCCCACCGTCTCCAGGCTCCACCGCAGGTACTTGTGGCTGGAGATGCCGCCCGGCGTGATGAAGATGTTCGAGCGGAAGTACTCGGCGATCGGGCGCCGCAGGGCGACGAGCTTGTCCATGGCCGCGACGCGGTCGAGGTAGAACAACACGACCTCGCCCCAATGCCCCAAAATGACCTGCAGGCCGGGGAACCGGTCGAAGACGCCGGCGACGATCATCCGGAGGACGGTCAGGCCGGCGTCGTAGTGCCAGCCGAACGCGCCGGTGGCCAGCATGCTGTTCACCGGCTCGCCGAAGCCCCGGTAGTAGGCATCCGTGACGGCCGGGACCGGAACGCCGGGGTGCAGGTAGACGGGTGCGCGCAGGTCCTCGGCGGCCTCGTAGATGCCCCAGAATTCGGGCGCGTCCAGAGCGCGGCCCCGCGAGTTGGCGTTGACCATCGCGCCGTTGAGCCCGAGTTCGGTGACCGCCCGCCGCAGTTCGCCGGCCGCGGCGGCCGGCGCGGAAGTGGCGAGCGCCGCGAATCCCTGGAAACGCCCGGGGTGCCGGCGCACGGCGGCGGCGATCAGGTCGTTGGTGGGCGCCTGCAGGGCGACCGCCTCCGCCGCGTCGAGGTTCTGCAGACCCGGCGTCGTGAGGGACAGCACGGCCGCGTCGATCCCGGCGTCGTCCATGGCCGCGATGCGTCCGCCGCCGACGTCCAGCAATGCCGGAGTGAGGTCGCTGGCGACGGCCCACTTCATCATCGGCTCGGCGAGACCGGGGTCGCGCCGTCGCCACGCCTCGATCACGTCCGTGGTGACGAAGTGTTCCTCGAGCCCGTACAGCTTCATCGAGACTCAGCTTCGGACGGTCTTGAGCGCGCCGGCCCACGACTCGAGCTGGTCGAACAGGACCGAAGCAGCGCCGTCGTGCAGCGCGGAGGGCTCGAAGGCCGAGAAGTTCTCGAAGTCGGTGAACAACGAGAACGACAGCTGCTGGCGCACGTGGGCCAGTTGCAGTTCGCTCGAGATCGCCCGCAGGTGCTCGATCGCTCGCGTTCCGCCGAGCGCGCCGTACGACACGAAGGCGGCGGCCTTGTTGTTCCACTCGGTGTAGAGGTAGTCGATGGCGTTCTTCAGCACTCCGGAGGTGGAGTGGTTGTACTCCGGGGTGACGAAGATGTACCCGTCGAACTCGCCGATCTTGGCGGACCAGGCCTTCGTGTGCTCGTTCGCGTACACGCCCCTGCTCGCCGGCACGGCCTCGTCCAGGTGCGGCAGCGGGTAGTCGACCAGGTCGATCAGCTCGTAGCCGGCGTTCGGCCGCTCCTTGGCCTTGCCCAGCACCCAGTTCGCCACCGCTTCGCCCTTGCGGCCGGGACGAGTGCTGCCGAGGACGATGGCCAGCTTGAGGTCGTTCATGGAGTTCCTCACCGTCTTCGCGCTTGAATTTTCAAGTGTAACGCTAGCCGTCATGACATGAATATTCAAGTCAAAGAGGGTCAGTACACTGCGCGCATGTCTGCCTCACGGGAGTCCGGGGTGTCCGGGCCGCGCTGGCTCAGCGGTGACCAGCTGGCGGCGTGGCGCGGGTTCATGAAGCTCGCCCAGAGGCTGCCCGCCGCCCTGGAGGCGCAGCTCCAGCAGGACTCGAAGCTCAGCTTCATCGAGTACTACGTGCTGGCCCACCTGTCCGATCAGCCCGGCCGTCGGATGAGGATGAGCGAGCTCGCGGTCCTGGCCAACACGGAACTGTCGCGGCTGTCACACATGATCGGCCGGCTCGAGAAGCGCGGGCTCGTGCGCCGCGAGCCCGACCCGGACAACGGCCGATACACGCAGGCGATCCTGACCGACGAGGGCCACGCCTACCTGGCGGCCGCGGCGCCCGGCCACGTCGGCCGGGTTCTGGACCTGTTCGCCGACGTCCTGACCCCGAACGAACTGCGGACGCTGCACCGGATCTCCGACAAGGTGCTCGCCCGCGTCGAGCGCGCACAAGGTTCCGCGAAGGACGGGCGTGACTGAACAGTGGCTAGTTCGTATACAGGGCGTCCTTGCCGTACAGGGGCTTGGTGAAGCTGGAGATGTAGGTGTGTGAGTCGGCGGCGCCGAGGTTGTAGGTCAGGTACACGCCGTAGCCTTCGTTCACGGTCCGCTGGGCGAGACTGGCGGCGGTGCTGGTGGATGTTGCGGCGATCTGGACTGCCGCGGGGGAGAGCCCGGATTTGGGGAGGGCGATGTTCGGTACGCCCCAGGTGCCGTAGTAGGGGTTCCAGGCGTAGTTGAACTTCGAGGTGATGTCGGTGCCGCCGTAGGACAACCGCGATGCTGCCGGGCCGATGTTGTACAGGGAGATCAGCTTGGTGGGCATCGCCGCGCGCAGGGCCGTGACGAGGTGGACGAAGGAGCCGGCGTTGGGCTGGCCGGTGCCGTTGTTGCCGTACTCGGCGTATTCGTCGTCGAAGTCGATGCCGTCGAGCCCGTACTTGGTCACGGTGTCGGACAGCTGTTTGGCGAAGGCCGCGGCCGCCTGCTGGGACGGGAAGTTGGCGAACCCGGCGCCCTGGTGGTTGCCGAGGATCGACAACATGACCTTGATGCCTTTGGCCTGCAGCGGACGGACTTGGGTGCTCACGTTGTCGAGGACGTGCTGCACGTTCGGGTTGAAGTACAGGTATGCCGACTTCGCCGCGGTGTCGTAGTTGATGTTGGCGGCGAAGATGACGCCGATGTCGAACACGTTGCCGCCGCCTTGGGCGAGCGCGTACTTCCCCACGTTCAGCATGCTGTTGTTGTTCACCTCGACGTAGGCCACGGTGATCGGCCCGGTCTTGCGCGGCGCGGCGGACGTACTCGCCGCACTCGTGCCCGTCATCGTGCCCGCCAAGAGGGCGGCGCCTGCCAGCAACGCGGTGATCCGGCCAAGCTTGACCACGGTAGATCAACTCCCGTCGAGTGGTTTGAACCATTGTCCATGTATGTGCTTTTCCGGCACCTTGTCAAGAGAGGTGATCAGGCAACGCGCTCGGTACCTCGATCGGCCTACGCGGTTCGTCGGCCTCGTTGAGCGTGCTGACCTCCGTGCTGTTCGTGCCGGCGCGTGCGGTTGACCACCGCCTCCTCCGGACGGTGGAGGCGATGCGGACCGTTGTGTCGACGCGCCGGACCGGGTCGCCGCGGAATTGTCGATCCGTCGGAAACGGATCGGGAAGGGACGGCGGCATGCCGGTCATCGAGGTCGAGCACCTCCACAAGCGGTACGGGGAAAAGGTCGCGGTCGAGGACGTCTCGTTCGACGTCGAGCGCGGGGAGATCTTCGGCATCCTGGGCCCGAACGGCGCGGGCAAGACGACGACCGTGGAGTGCCTGGAAGGACTCCGGGTGCCGGACGGCGGGAGGCTGTCGGTGCTGGGGCTCGACCCGCGCCGCGACCGCGCCGAGTTGCGCCAGCGCGTCGGGGTGCAGCTCCAAGAGGGCCGGCTGCAGGACAAGCTGCGGGTCGGCGAGCTGCTCGACCTCTACGCCGCGTTCTACCGGACGCCGGCCGACCCCGGCGAGCTGCTGGCCACACTCGGCCTGACCGAGCACCGGAACACCGCGTACAAGAAGCTCTCCGGGGGCCGGCAGCAACGGTTGTCCATCGCGCTCGCGCTGGTCGGGAGCCCGGAGCTGGCGGTGCTCGACGAGCTCACCACCGGCCTCGACCCGCAGGCCCGCCGCGACACGTGGGAGCTCATCGAGACCGTGCGCGCCCAGGGCGTCACGATCCTGCTGGTCACGCACTTCATGGAGGAAGCCGAACGGCTCTGCGACCGGATCGCCGTCATCGACGCCGGCCGGGTCGTCGCCGTCGACACGCCGGCCGGGCTGGTCGCCGGGGTGACCGACGAGCAGGTCGTGCGGTTCCGGCCGTCGGCGCCGCTGGACCCCCGCGTGCTCGAAGCACCGGGAAGACCACGGCGGCCTGCACACCGACCACGCGGTCACCGACCCGGATGCCGCTGAGCGCGTCGTCGGTGATCTCGATGCCGGTGACCTGGCCGGGCACCACGGCGATCCGGCGCGGCGAGTTCGGCTCGCTGGTCCGTGGTCAGCTCGACGGCCTCGTTGGTGAACAAGATGACCTCGTCGCTCCACTGGCGCCACAGCTGCGCCTGGTGGAGCGAGGCGACACCGCCGGCGATCAGGCCGATGGTCCTGTCCCGGGCCTCCCAGCCGTGGCAGTAGGCGCAGTGCAACACGTCCCGGCCCCACCGATCGGCCAGCCCGGGAATGTCGGGCAGCTCGTCGACGACGCCGGTGGCGACCAGCACCCTCCTCGCGCCGGCGGTGGTCCCGTCCGACAGGGTGACCCGCAAGCCCGACTCGGTGACGCGCTCCACCCGGACCACGGTCCCCGAGCGGAGGGTACCGCCGTACCGCTCGGCCTCCGAGCGGCCGATGGCCAGCAGTTCACGCGGGTCGATCCCCTCGTGCCCGAGATAGCTGTGAACCGGCGTGGCCGGCGCGTTGCGCGGCACGCCGGCGTCGACGACCAGCACATCCCGCCGGGCACGCCCCAGCGTCACCGCCGCCGCCAAACCTGCCGGCCCACCACCGATGATGACAACGTCGTAATCGATCATGCTTGGACAGTGCATGTTTTCTGGTGGATCCGGCCAGCAATGTTGCCGGATCAGCAACAGTCGCACGCCCGCGGACGACGGCGTAGCCGAAGCCAAGGGCCCGATCCCCGTCCTCGACGCCCAACGCGCGGCACGGCAGCGGTGATCGGCGCGGTGCCGAGCTCGCCGGCGATGGGCACGGCCGACGGTGGTGGGTAACAGCCGGTTTGCCCGGGGGGGCCCAGCGCACCCCTCGGGTTAACTGAATCGTGACAGCTCGGCGCGTGCGGGGTAAGAGAGGGCGCGGATGCTGGCCGCATGACCGAAGCCGAGGCACAGCCGAAGACCGTCAGGCGAGCGAGGACCTCGATGAGCCGCGAGCTGGTCGAGCTCGCCGCCCTGTTCATCGCGACCGGGGTCGCCGATCTGTTCGTCAGCACGTTGGCGCACAACCGCGTGGGGCCGGTCGTGCTCTTCGCGCTGGGCGGGCTCCTGATCGCCACCGCCGCGTGGCGCCGGTGGTGGATCCACCGCCCGCGGCCGAAGCCGGTGCGCGGCACCATGGGCGAATATCCGCCGCGCACCGGCGTGGCGTGGCGGGTGCGCGCCACGGTGCGCGACGTGCCGGGAAGCCTGGCGGGGGTGACGGCCGCGTTGGCAGCGCACCGCTACGACATCGTCTCGTTGCAGGTGCTGGCGGTACCGGACGGCGTGGTGGACGAGTTCTTCGTCCGCGCGCCGGCCGGCGCGACCGCGGCGGACATCGCCACGGTCACCGAACTCGGCGGTGGCCGGGACGTGCGGGTCGTACCCGCGGACGTGCACGAGTTCGTCGACCTGCCGACCCGCGTGCTGACTATGGCGGCCGCGCGGGAAACGGATCTGGACCAGCTGCTGCTGGCAGTGCTGGGCGATTGTGACATCGCGCGGAAGCCCGCGGGGCGCCGCGGGAAAGGAGCCGGTGAAGGCATCGACGGAACGGTGCTGCGGCTGGCCGGCGCCGACGGTGGCCTGGTGGTGACCCGGGCTCTGCTGCCGTTCACCCCGGTGGAATTCGCCAGGGCCAAAGCCGTCCTCGACCTCCAGCGCCGCATCGCCGGGTCGCCGGCCGCCTCGCCGGACCAAGTCCCGGCGTCCGATGTGCCGCGCGCGGCGTCGTAGCCGGCCAGTAGCGCTGGTATCTCCCAGCCGGCAGCCGGTGAGCAGCTGTGCGCAGGAATACCGTGGCGGGCGAGGCCGGTGAAGAAGCGTTCGCCGAGGGACGTGGCGATGAATGCGGCCTCCTCGACGCGTTCGAGGGGATGGTCGAAATGCTCGGTGATCGCCCGCTCCGGCGGTGCTACCGGCGCATCCATGGCGTAACTCGCCCTGGCACAAGTGACGGCCGAAGCGGGCGTCCCCGGTTCACGCCGGGGGCGCCGCCCAGGCGTCCGGGTCGTCCCAGGCGGTCAGCCGCCGTCCGCTGGTGAAGCGGCGATGTGCGCCGGTCAGCGGGTCGTCGAAGTCGAGGACCTTTGCCAGCAGCTGCAAGGGTTTCGTGAAGTCGCCCAGTGGTTTCTCGCGCAGCGCCGGGTAGAAGTCGTCGCCGAGGATCGGGATGCCCAGGCCGCTCAGGTGCACTCGCAGCTGGTGGGTCCGGCCGGTCGAGGGCACCAGCCGGTAGCGGCCCAAGCCCTCGCGGTGTTCGAGCAGCTCGACGTACGTCTCGGCGTTCGGCTCGCCCGGCACCTCCTGGGCGGCCAGCACCCCGCGTTCCTTGACGATCCGGCTCCGCACCGTCCGCGGCAGGGCCAGCTCCGGGTCGTACGGCGCGATCGCCTCGTACTCCTTGTGCACCCGGCGGTCGCGGAACAGCGTCTGGTACTTGCCGCGCAGCTCGGGCGTGATCACGAACATCACCAGGCCCGCGGTGACGCGGTCGAGCCGGTGCGCGGGCGACAGTTGCGGCAGGTCGAGGTCTCGGCGCAGCCGCACGAGGGCCGTCTCGAGGATGTGCTGCCCGCGCGGGATGGTCGCCAGGAAGTGCGGCTTGTCGACCACCAGCAGGTGCTCGTCGCGGTGCACGACGTCGATCGTGAACGGCACCGGCACCTCGTCCGGCAGGTCGCGGTGGAACCAGATGAACGAGCCGGGCGCGTACGGCGTGTCGACGCCGAGCGGGCCGTCGGTGCCGTGGATGCGTTCTTCGCGCAGCATCTGCTCGATGCGAGCCGGCGCGACGCGCGGCAGCCGGTCGACCAGGTGTGCCAGCAGCGTCGGCCACGCGCCCTCGGCGGGCAGCTTGAGCCGGGCGGGCTCCAGCCCGTGGCGGGGCGGGATCGGCGGGCGGAGCTTGCGTCTCATCGTCCCCCGACTGTAGCTAACCCTCCGACGGCGTCCGGTAGCGCGCGAGGTACCGGGCGGTCGCCTCGGCGTTCTTCGCCTCGGCGGCCTCGGCGCGGAGGCGGCGTCCGGTGTTGTGCGGGAAGCCCTGCCGGCCGAGCCGGTGCTCGACGCTCTCCTCCATGTACGCGCACGAGTAGAAGTACGCGACGAGCGCCGCCATCAGGACCAGCGAAAGCCGCAGCCAGATCGAACCGGGCAGCAGCAGCCACACGGCGCACAGCGGCACGATGCCGACCGACCGCTGCAGCACGTACCGCGCCCGCCAGTGCTTCGACGTCGCGTCGAACAACGCCCAGTCGTTGAAGCGCGCGGGAAGCCGGACGCCCACGGCGTAACCGAACCAGCGGAGCACACTCGGTCGTTCCATGACATCGATAGTACCCTAATGCTTAGTGCACTAACTATTAGCGGCGACACAGTAGGATCGGGACATGATCGACCTGGGTGAAGACCCCCTGAAGCTGGACCGGCAGGTGTGCTTCGCGCTGTCGGTGGCTTCCCGCAGCGTGATCGCGATCTACCGGCCGCTGCTCGAGCCGCACGGCCTGACCCACCCGCAGTACCTGGTGATGCTCGCGCTGTGGGAGCAGTCACCGCGTTCGGTGAAGGAACTCGGCGCGGCGCTGCGCCACGAGCCGGCCACGCTGTCCCCGCTGCTCAAGCGGCTGGAGGCGCTGGGTTACGTGACGCGCAGCCGCAGCCGTTCGGACGAACGCCGGCTGACGGTGGAGCTGACGGAGACCGGCCGGGCGCTGCGGGCGGAGGCGGAGAAGATCCCGTACAAGGTGGTCGAGACGCTCGGCATGGAGGTCGCCGAGCTGGAGGCGCTGCACGGCGTGCTGAGCCGCGTCATCGCCGCGACGGCCTGAGGAATTCCCGGCCGCCCGGCGCGTTGCTCCCGGGGAGAGCTCTCCGGGAGGAACCGTGCTGAAGATCAGGCTGGGCGTCGCCCCCGCGGCCGGCACCGGGCCGGCCGAATTCGCCGAGCTGGCGCAGCGGCTGGAGGAAGCCGGCGTCGACTCGCTGTGGCTGTCCGAGCTGGTGTATTCGTCCGAGGTCGACCCGATGATCGGCATGGCGCACGCGCTGGCGCGGACGTCGAAGCTCAAGGTCGGCACCGGGGTGGCGATCCTGCCGGGCCGCCACCCGGTCCTGGTGGCCAAGCAGCTGCTCACCCTGGCCGGCCTCGCGCCCAAGCGGGTCCTGCCGGTGTTCGGGCTCCGCCCGGCCCGCCCCGCGGAGAACGACCTGTTCCCCGTACCGCCGGGCCGCCGCGCGGCGGTGTTCGACGAGTCGCTCGTGCTGCTGCGACGCCTGCTGGAGGAGGACGAAGTGTCCTTCCACGGCGAGTTCTTCGACGTCGACGGCGTCCGCCTCGGCCCGCGCCCGGCGAAGCGCCTCGACGTCTGGCTCGGCGGGTCGGCCCCGGCGGCCCTGCGCCGGACGGGCCGCCTCGCGGACGGCTGGCTGGGCAGCTTCCACACCCCCGCCCAGGCGCGGGAAGCCCGTATCGCCATCCAGGAGGCCGCCGCGGAAGCGGGCCGCGAGATCGAAGAGGACCACTTCGGGCTCAGCCTGGCGGTCGCCGACCACGGCATACCGGACGAGCTCGCGGCCGTGGCGGCCCGCCGCAGTCCCGGCGTGCCGCTGACGGACCTGGTCGCGACGAGCTGGCCGGAGGCCCGGCGACTGGTGGAGCAGCACATCGAGGCCGGGCTGTCGAAGTTCGTCATCCGCCCCGCGCACGGCGATTTCGCGGGCTTCCTGGAGAAGTTCCAGGCGGAACTGGTGCCGCTGCAGAACTAGCCGCCGTTGAGATTGCCGTACACGTGGCCGACCTGGATCGCGGTCCCTCGCACCGTCCCGTTGATGGTGTTGGTGGTGCTGCCGGGCGTGGGCACCGGCTCGATCGTCGCCTTGGTGGCGGCCAGTTCCTCGGCGTAGTCGCCGGCTCCGTACCGCAGCAGGTCACCGCTGGGGTTCGGGACGTAGAGGTAGACGGTGCCGCGGTACTCCTTGATCCGCACGTCCGCCGGCACGACCTTGGTGGCGGGCAGCGTCGCGTATTCGCTGGCCAGGACGTCTTCGAAGACACGCTGCGAGAGCGCCACCGCGAGGAAGGTCTGGTCGGGATCGGAGCGTTCCAGCACGGCCCGCACCGGAGCGGCGTCGAGCAGCCGGTGGGTGGTGATCACGGCACTCCCGATGGCGGCGGCCGAGGTGGTGCCGGGAGCCGGTTCGAGCACGGGCCCGACGTTCAGGCTGGCCCGCAACCGCAACCGGACGGACCGGGCGGCCACCCGCAGCCGCGCATCCCGCTCGGCGAGCACGCCCTGCAGTTCATCGAAGAACCGGCTGACGACGGCGGGCAGGAACCGCGGATCGAAGCCGAGCCCGTAGCCGTCCCCGGTGCCGTGCGGGAAGAGCGCGGTTTCCCAGACCTCCCCGAGCCCGGCCCGTTCGAAGGCGAGCCCGAGCACATCAGGAATCGCCTCGGCAATGCCGGTCTGGACCGCATCGGGATTGCTGCCGAACCCTTTGGCGTCGACGACGAGCAGGGCACGGTACGGCGGGAGTTCGGCGAGCACGGTGAGGCCTTCCTGGTCGCGGCCGTGGCCACCCGATTCTGACGGACGAGCGTACTTTCGGGGTAATTCCGCCCGATTTCCGTGCGCTGCCGCGCGGCCGCCGGGTACACAGGAAAGTTCGGGGATCTGGCGGGAGTGGTCGGATGACGTCTCGGAGCGGGGCCACCTCACCACCCGGAGTCCACAATTCCGTAGGCGGCGACGCGGCCGGAGTGGTACTGCAGGCCGGGACGATCACCGGCGACGTGTGGATCGCCGGCCCGCGCACCCCGGAGCCGTCCCCGGTACCCCGGCAGCTGCCGGCGGCCCCGTCGCACTTCACGAGCCGGGCCGACGAACTCGCGGCCCTGGACGACGTCGCCGGGGAGGACACCGGCGCGCGGCCCGCGCTGGCCGTGCTGGTCGGGCCGGGCGGCGTCGGCAAGACCGCACTCGCCGTCACCTGGGGTGGCCGGAACGCGGCCCGCTACCCCGACGGTCAGCTCTACGCCGACCTGCGGGGATTCTCGCCGGGCACCGCGGCCCTCCCGGAGGAAGCGCTGGGCGCCTTCCTGCGTGGGCTGGGTGTCGCGTCCGAGCGCGTTCCGCCCGATCTCGCCGAGCAGGCGGCCCTGTTCCGGACGATGACCGCGGGCAAGCGGCTGCTGGTCGTGCTGGACAACGCGTTCTCGGCGGCCCAGGTCCGCCCGCTGGTCCCCGCGTCCGCCGGCTGCCTGGTGGTCGTGACCAGCCGGCTGCGGCTGGACGGGCTCGTCTCCGAAGGCGCGCGGCTCCTGGACGTGACCCCGCTTTCCCAGCCGAAGGCCGTGGAGCTGGTGGTACGGGCGGTGGGCCGGTCGCGAGTCGACGGCGAGCTGGCTGCGGTCGAGGAACTGGCGGTGCTGTGCGGACGCCTGCCGATCGCGCTGCGCGTGGCGTCGGCCCGGCTGGCGTCCCGGCCACGGTGGCCCGTCGCCCGGGTGGTGGCCGAACTCGGCGACGAACGATCCCGGCTGAGCAGGCTTTCGGCGGAAGGCGACGCCCCGGTGGCGGCGATGTTCGACTGGTCGTACCGGGAGTTGCCGCCGACGGCCGCGACGTTGTACCGGCTGCTGAGCGAATTCCCGGGCGCGTCGTTCGGCGTCGAGGTGGCGGTGGCGGCGACCGGGCTGACCGAGCCTGCGACGGCCGACGGGCTGCAGGTCCTCGTGGACGCCAGTCTGCTGGAAGAGATCGATGAGCTCCGTTTCCGCTTCCACGACCTCGTCCGCCTGCACGCCCGCGGGCAGCGTGACCCCGATCGGGCGGAGGTGGTCCCGCGGGTGGCGACCTGGTTGCTGCACGAGATGACCCGGGCGAACATGGTCGTGATCCCGCTGCGCTGGCGGATCAGCCCGGTGTGCGAGCAGTACCGCACCGCGCCGCCCGCGTTCGGCTCGGGACGCGAGGCACTCGACTGGCTCGACGGGCAGCTGCCGAACGTGCTGGCCGTGCTGGAGGAAGCCGCCGAACAGCAGCACGACCGGCTGGCGTGGCAGCTGTGCGAGGCCCTGTGGGAGCTGTTCCTGCACCGGAAGCACTTTCCCAGCTGGTTGCGCTCGCACGAGATCGGCATCGCGGCGGCGCACCGCTGCCGGGATGCGGAGGCGGAGTCGCGGCTGCGCTGCCAGCTCGGCCGCGCGTACCTGGACCTGGGCCGGTTCGAGGCCGCGGAGCGCGAATGCCGCCGAGCTTTGGAGCTGGCGCGTTCGGCGGGAAGCCGGCACAACGAATCGGTGGCGCTGGACCAGCTCGGAACGGCGGCGCAGGGCCGCGGCGACATCCCGGCGGCGATCGCGTTCCACACCGGCAGCATGGCGATCGAGGCGGAACTGGGCATCGACCGCGGCGTCGCCCAGCGGCACCGCCGCATCGGCGAGCTGCTGGCGACGGTGGACCGCGACGGCGAAGCGGCCGAGCACCTCGAACGCGCGCGCCGGATGTTCGCGGACATGGGAGATGAGAAGGACGAGGCAAAGGTCCTGGTGGGCTTGGCCCGCCTGGACGCCCACGGCGGCGACGTCGCATCGGCGAAGCGCCGCCTGGAACGGGCGCGGGCGGTGCTGGCGGAGTCGGGATCAGCGTTCTACCAGGCGGACGTCCTGGTCGGTTTCGCCGACGTGGCGGAGTGCGAGAACGACCCGGGGGCCGCTCGCGGCCACCTCGTCGAGGCACTGGAGTTGTACGAGCAGGTCGGTGGGCCGCAGGTCGAGCGGGTCCGCGCTCGGCTGCAGCGATACGGCACCGAGCTCGCGGAGGCACCGCCCACCGAGAACCCAGAGGTAACCGGCGACGCCGGCGAGGTCGCCCCGCACGACTCCGAGATCACCGGAGCGGTGCCCGACAACCCATCCCACGGCGGCGATGGAGAGCCCGGGCAGCTCGGCGAATGATGCCGCGATCACGGCCCGGGCGTCGGCGAACACGGGGGTCGCGGGGTGGATCAGGACGTCCGCCAGAGCCGGGCGCTGTCCGCACCCGGCGGTGACGAAGCAGCCCTTCGCGCCGGAGGCGAGCGCGTAGGTCCAACGCAGGGGGCCGGTCACCCGCCCGGCCGGCTTCGCGGCAGCGGAATGGCGGGCCAGGACAGCCGCTGGGGTACGGGTGCAGGGGACAACGGGACTTTTCGCACCGGTTCGCCGAGGCCGAGCAGGGCGTACATCTCCTCCCGGAGGATCTTCGCGGCTTCGCCGGGACGCGAGGTCAGCAAGCCGGCAATGCGGGCGCCGAGCCCGCGAGACTGCGCTTCGGCGGCCGCGTGGAGCTGGGGGAGGAGGGGGCGGGAGACGTCCCAGCCGGGGGTGAGCTGGGCGAGGACCGCGGTGGGCGTGCCTTCCAGAAGGGGCTGAGGCCCGTGGGGAAGCCGGAGGACGGGGGTGCCGAGGCCGGCCGCAAAGGTGCCGATGGAGGTGTAGTCGGCCATCACGTAGTCGGCGCCGGCGACGGCGCCACGCCAGTCGGTGTAGGGAACCAGGATGTCGAGCCCGGCCTCGATGGCGTCCGAGAGCCAGCCGAGCACCTGGCCGACACCGTGCTGGCTCCAGATCAGGGGGTGCAGGGAAGCGATCACCTTTGCGCCGGGTGCGGCGTCGACGATCTGCCGGAACATCTCCGGGTTGTGCCCGAAGCCGGACCGGGGTGACCACGTTGACGTGACGAGGAGGATTTCCTGATCGTCGGTGACACCGAGGGCGCGCCGGTGCTGGTCGCGGAACTCGGCGGCGGCGAGGAGCCGATCGAAGGCAATGTCCCCGGCGACGAAGGCGTGCGGGACGGCGTCCGGGCAGATCTCGCCGAGAAGCTGCATTTCCCGGTCGTGGACGAGCGCGATCCGGTCGGGCCGGACCCGGCCGTCTCGCATCAGCTGCGTGGGATCGAGGCTGGTGACGAGCTCGCCGTCGGTTTCGGTGCGCTGGGGCCGGTACTGCCCGAGCCCACCACCGTGGGAAACCATGAGCGCCGGCCCCCGGACGTCCCAGAGACCGCGAGGACTCGCGCCGAGCACCAGCCCGTGCGAACCCCGGCCGGCTTCCGGCATGGACAGGAGGACGCCACCACTCGTGCGGATGCGTTCGGCGGTATCGGGCCGGTCTTCCCCGTCCTCCGGAACGGCGTAGACCCGCATCGTCCGGTGATCACTCTCGATGAGGGGGACGAGGTCTTCGAGCCGCGCGAGGGCCACGATGTGCGGGGCGAGCACGAGAACGGACTGACCGATCCGGGTCGCCCAGTGCTCCCTGCCGGCTACTCCGTCGTCGTCGAGCATCGTGGCCACTCCTCTCGGCAAGAGGCGTAGCGCAGCGCACCGGCTCGGCTGGCCAGCGCGGGGTACGGTCTGTGGTCGGCACGGACATCGACCTTCATGGGTGTCTCCTCGAGCGGGCCGCTCACGTCGGCGGCGGGCTGGACATGGGTTGCGATCGCGTGAACGCGACCGAGTGCGGCACCGCCTCGGCCGGCGGTGCAACGCGGACAACCCTGTCCAAGGGAGAGACACCTCGAAGGCCGGCTACGGACTTGTGGTCCGCGTGTTCAGCCTCAGTGGTTTTGAGTCACCGATCAGAGTGACTTCGTGTCCCCGGAGTGATGATCATGGGTCATTGGCCCCAGACGGTGGCTCCGTCCCCGGGATGCGGGGTCGTATGCTGGCGCCTCGGCAGTATGTCCGCGCTTGCGTCAAGGTGGGTCGGAGGTATTGCCCTTCCGAAGCGGTCCCTGGGTACCAGCCAGGGGCCGCTTCCTTATGCGCGTTTCATTCAGTCCTCCAGCTTCCGCAGCATGCTGTCGATGAAGGCGGGTGTTTCGTCCGGAGTCAGCGCAGCGTCCTCCAAGCGGTAGAAGATCTGGATGAACTGAGCGGCCTTTTCGGCACCGATCACGTCGTCGAAGAACTGGTCGCCGTCGGGTTGCTCCAGGTTGAGGAACAGGTCGTTGGACTGCTCGGAGAGCTGAAGGAGCTCGAAGGAACTCTGCATCCCCTCCACCCATCCCGCTTTGAACGGCAGGACCTGCAGGGTCACGTTGGGCTTCTGGGCTACTTCACGCAGGTGACGTAGCTGGGTCAGCCAGTTCTCGCCGTCGGTGATGCGACGGTGCAGCACTGACTCATCGAGGATGAAGAAGTGCTCGAGTTCGGTGTCTTCGAGCCGCCTTTGCCGGTCGGCACGCAGTTTGATCCGTCGTGCCTGTACGTCGGGGTCTCCGGTGTTGTTGGTGACCAGAGAGCGGGTGTACTCCGGTACTTGCAGCAGCCCCGGCACGAGGTGCAGCTGGTATTGGCGGAGGACGGTTGCCGCCGTCTCCAGGCCGAGGAACTTCACGAACTCGGGTTTGACGAATCGCTTGTACTGATCCCACCAGCCGGGTTCCCGGCCGGCCTTGGCCATGGCGACGTAGGTTTCGACGCGATCCCGGTCGGTGATGCCGTAGTGCAGGAGGAGGGCTTTCAGGTCGGTGATCGACAAGCCCACGGCGCCGTTTTCGATGCGGATGAGTTTCGAAGTCGACCAGTCCAGCGCTTCCGCGACGTCCTTCTGGGTGAGCTGCAGGGCTTCTCGCGCCTCCCTTATCTCCGCCAGCACTCGCCGCTGGCTGACCACTGGCGAGTGCGCCCTAGTCATGATTGTCTTCACTCCTTTGCCGCTGAGGTGGCATCCTGTCGATGTGCCACATAGCAGAACGATAGCATCAGGATCGTCAGGCGTCAGGATGTATCCAACCTGAGTGTCAGGTGGATTCCTGCAAGCTGGCCGCAACAGTCTCTCGCCGGCGGCCCCTCGGGGCAACAAAAAGCCTGGTCGAGCCCGGAGTAGGGCTAGACCAGGCCGACGTGTGCGTCCCGGATTACAGGTGGCGGTCGAGGAATGCCTGCCATGCCTCGGATGTGACCGACAGCGTTGGCTCGGGCTCTTTCGAGTCTCGCATATACACCTGGGTTGCCGATCTGGCTACTTCCACGCACTCGTCGCTACCACCGCTGCCGCTGGCCGAGCTCTTCACCCAGGTCAGGCTGAGTGGGTCGGTCTCGATCGAAGGTTGCCCGACCTGTTCGGCCACGTGCGTTCCCCCGCTTCTGGACGGGCGCGTGCCGGCCGGCCGGGTCGGCATCGAGGCCGGAACGTCGCGTGAGCGTGCATGAATCTTAACTGCGGAACGTGACGGATCAACACCGCCGAGAGCAGGATAACGCACGTCCGGCTGCGCGGTTGCCCCCGCATTCCGGGTCAGATTCATGACATTTCCTGGACGCCCGACAGGGCGGACTTCCCTGTCGTGTCAACGTATCGAGCAGGTGCGCATCCGCTTGCACGTGCAGCGTGTGCCACGGATGGACGTGCCGTTTGATCAATTCCCTTCGTGCTGGGAAAATGGTCTAGAACTCCAGCTGCTCGGTCTTCCGAGGCATCAGCAACAACGCCCCCACCGACAGAACGGCCACCGCCAACAACCCCAGAAAGACATAGTGCGTCGCATCCGCCAACGCCCCGCGCACGTACACCGCCGCAGGCGAGTCCGGGTGTCCACCACCGAGCACCAGGCTCGTCGCGTCCACCGACGCCGGCAGCGGCCCCACCCCCGCCGGCGGGGAAGCGAACCGCGAAGCCAGCGTCGCGTTCGCGATCGCCCCGAACACCGCCGCTCCGACCGCGCTGCCCAACGACCGGCTGAACAGGTTCGTCGCCGTCACCACGCCGCGCCGGTCCCAGCCCACCACCGACTGGATCGCCACCAGCGTCGGGCTCGCCGCCAAACCCAGCCCCACCCCGAGAACGAACGCCGCGAACGCCGCCGCCCACAGCGATGAACCCGCGTCGAGCAGCGCCACCAGGACGCCGCCCAGGATGATGAACACGCTGCCGATCAATGCCGTGTCGCGGAAGCCGATGCGCAAATAGATCTTGCCCGCCAGGGATGCCGAAATCGGCCAGCCCACCGTCAACGCCGCCACCGCGAAGCCCGCCACCAGCGCTCCCGCGCCCAGCACCCCCTGGGCGTACGTCGGCAGGTACGACGTCAGGCCCATCAGGACCGCGCCCACCACCAGCGCCACCAGGTTGCCGCCCACCAGGACTCGGCGGGTGAACACCCACAGCGGCAGCACCGGCTCGGCCGCGCGCTTCTCCACCAGGATGAACGTCACCAGCATGACCGCGCCCGTGACGAATATCGCCACGCTCGGCAGGGAACCCCA
This sequence comes from Amycolatopsis sp. NPDC051102, assembly GCF_040682815.1. NCBI lineage: Bacteria > Bacillati > Actinomycetota > Actinomycetes > Pseudonocardiales > Pseudonocardiaceae > Amycolatopsis > Amycolatopsis sp. NPDC051102. The sequence continues at coordinate 14,141 of NZ_JBFBBT010000041.1, read as the reverse complement.
CGCCCACGCCACGCCGCCTTCGAGGAGGCCGAGGATCACCAGTGAGCAGCCGATCGTCAGCAGGGCCGCGCCCAGGTAGTCGACCTTGTGCGGCTTGCGCTCGACGCGCTCGCGGAAGTTGCGGTGCAGCATCAGTGCCGCGATCGCGCCCAGCGGCAGGTTGATGAAGAAGATCCAGCGCCAGTCCAGGTACTCGGCGAACAGACCGCCGAGCGTCGGGCCGACCACCGAGGCCGCGCCCCAGACGCTGGCCACGTAGCCCTGCACCCGCGCGCGCTCCTCCACCGTGTAGAGGTCGCCGATCACCGTCATCGACATCGGCTGGATCGCGCCCGCCCCGATGCCCTGGACCGCGCGGGCCGCGATCAGCACCGGCATGCTCCACGCCGCCCCGCACAGCACCGAGCCCACCAGGAACGCCGCGATGCCGAAGAACATCACCGGGCGGCGGCCGAGGACGTCGGCGAACTTGCCGTAGAGCGGCACCGTCACGGCCTGGGTGAGCAGGTAGATCGAGAACAGCCACGGGAACTGCGCGAACCCGCCCAGGTCACGCACCACCGACGGCACCGCGGTCGCGATGATCGTGCTGTCCAGCGCGACCAGCGCGGTGCTGAGCATGACCGCGATCAGGACCGGGCCGCGGTCCGACCGGAAACCGACCCCCTTCGCGGCGGCGGATGTCGTCATCGGCGGGGTGCTCCTCGGGACGGTCATGACCGGAGTCAACTGCTTTGCAGTCCTAAGCATTCCATCCCGGCTGCGCCGGCCCCAGCGAATTCCGCGGCCCCGTGGCGCAAGATGGACAGGATGAGCGACTGGATCCGGCCGATCGGGCGGGGGTGGGTGGTCCGCGACGCGGTCCCCGGCCCCGACGTCGACGAGTTCGCCGAGCCCGACCGCGTGATCGCCGCGCTGGCCGCGCCCGGTGCCGCCGACAGCCTGCTGGCCGTGCAGCACCCCGCCTGCACCCCCGCCGCGCTGGCCCGCGGGCTCGGCCTGACCGCCGCCGTCCCGGTCGCCCGCGCCGTGCTCGAACGGCTCCGCAAGCGGTACTACCGGCCGGTCCGCGACGTCGTCGCGCCCTACCGGATCGAAGGGCCGGACGGGGTGGCGCTCGGCCTGCTCTGCCTGGTCGACCCGGCGGCGGTGACCGACGACGGCGCCGCGCGCGTCCGCCACACCGAGGACGTCTACCCCGACGTCGTCGCCGAACGCGCCGCCGTGCTCGCCGGGCTGGGCTGCGCGACCAGCACGGCACTGCTCGTCCCGGCGACCGGCGGCCGCGAGCTGACCGAGCAGGTCGAGCAGGCGTGCGCCGGGCTCGGCCTGCCCGATCTGTCCACTTCGGACGCGGCGGGCCGGCGCCACGACCTGTGGCTGGTGCCCGCCGGCCCGCTGCAGAGCCGGCTGCTGGCCGCGGTCGCGGACGCGGACCTGCTGGTCGCCGACGGCAACCACCGCGTGGCCGCCGCCGCGGCCGCCCGGAACGGCGCGCTGCTGGCCCTGGTCACGGCCGGGCCGGCGCTGAAGATCGGGGCGATCCACCGCGTCCTCACCGGCACCGGCCTCGGCCCGGAAGACCTCGTGTCACGCTGGTGCGCGGCCGGCCTGGACGTCCGCTACGACGAACACGCCGTGCCGGTCACCGGCGAAGCCGTGGTGCGCGCCGGCTCGGCCGTGCTGCGGGTGTCGCTGCCGGTCCCGGACGGCCCCGGGCCGGTGATCGACCACGAGATCGTCGAACAGGTCCTGTTCGCCGGCGCGCTCGGCATCGACCCCGACGGCCCGTGCGTGCGCCCGCTCCCGGCGGGCCGCCCGCTGCCCCCGGACGCGGACGCGGTGGTCCTGCTGGCGCCGGTGAGCTACGGCGACGTCCTGGCCGTGCACGCGGCCGGCCGCCGGATGCCGCGGAAGGCCACCTACTTCACGCCGAAGCCGCGCAGCGGGCTGGTGCTGGCGGAGCTCTAGCGGGCTCCTGGGCCGCGCAGGTCCCTCAGGCTCCCGTGACGCCGTCGATCGCCTCCCGCAGGAAGTCGGCGTGGCCGTTGTGCCGGGCGTACTCGTGGATCATGTGCAGCATTACCAGCCGCAGCGAGACGTCCTCGCCCCAGCGTGGCTGATACCCCGTGACGTCCAGCGACTCGGCCGCTTCTTCGATCTTGCGCGATTGCTCGACCTCGGCCTGCCACGCCTCGAAGGCTTCCGCGCGTGTGGAGGAACTCGCGTCGTAGGCGGCCTGGAAATCTCCTTCGGGTGACCACCGCAGCGGGACGTCCTCGGCGTTGATCACCCGCCGGAACCACGTGCGCTCGACCTCGGCCATGTGCCGGACCAGGCCGAGCAGCGACAGCGTCGACGGCGGGCTCGACGCGCGGCGGAGGTCCTCGTCGGACAGTCCGTCGCACTTCATGGCGAGGGTGGCGCGGTGGAAGTCGAGGAACGTGCGCAGCATTTCGCGCTCGCCCCCGGTCAGCGGCGGTGCGGGGCGTTCGGTGGTCACGAGGGAGTGTGTATCACGCCAAAGAATGTCGTACCCGTGATTTAAGCTCGCGCCGTGGACTTGCCCGTCATGCCGCCGGTGCGGCCGATGCTCGCGAAAGCGGTGCACGAGGTACCTCGTGCACCGGGGCTGCTGTACGAGCCGAAGTGGGACGGCTTCCGCTGCGTCGTGTTCCGTGACGGCGACGAGATCGAGCTCGGTTCCCGCAACGACCGCCCGCTGACCCGCTACTTCCCGGAGCTGGTGGAGCTGCTGGCCGCCGCGCTGCCGCCCCGCTGCGTCGTCGACGGCGAGATCGTGCTGGTCACGCCGGCCGGGCTCGACTTCGAGGTGCTGCAGCTGCGGCTGCACCCGGCGGCCTCGCGCGTGCGCAAGCTCGCCGAGGAGACGCCGGCCAGCTTCATCGCCTTCGACCTGCTCGCCCTGGGCGACACCGACCTCACCGAGGAGCCGTTCCGCGAGCGGCGCAAGCAGCTCGAGAGCGTGCTGTCCACGAACGCCGAAGGGCTGCAGCGCGTCCACCTGACCCCGCTGAGCGACGACCCGGCGCAGGCCGAGGACTGGTTCACCCGGTTCGAAGGCGCGGGCTTCGACGGCGTCATGGCCAAGCCCGGCGACCTGCCCTACGAGCAGGACAAGCGGGTCATGCTGAAGGTCAAGCACGAGCGCACGGCCGACTGCGTCGTCACCGGCTTCCGCTGGCACAAGGACGGCGCCGGCGTCGGCTCGCTGCTGCTCGGGCTGTTCGACGACCAGGGCGTCCTGCACCACGTCGGGGTGGCCAGCAGTTTCACCAAGGCCCGGCGGGCCGAGCTGGTCGAGGAACTGGCGCCGCTGCGCGAGAACGCGCTCGAAGGCCATCCGTGGCGCAACTGGGCCGAGTACGAACCGCAGCCCGGTCGCCAGCCGGGTGCGAACAGCCGGTGGGCGCCGCAGAAGGACCTTTCGTGGGAGCCGCTGCGCCCGGAGTGGGTGGCGGAGGTCCGCTACGAGCACCTGCAGGGCGGCCGGTTCCGGCACGGCGGGCGGCTGGTCCGGTTCCGGCCCGACCGCACGCCGGAGTCGTGCACGTACGCCCAGCTCGACGAGGCACCGCCCGCCGAGCTCGCGAAGCTGTTCGGGGAGGCCAGGTGAGCGGCGCGGTGCTGCTCGACGTCGACGGCGTCGAGGTCAAGATCAGCAGCCCGGACAAGGTCTACTTCCCGGAACGCGGGGAGACGAAGCTCGACCTCGTCGAGTACTACCGCGCGGTGAGCGGGCCGCTGCTGGCCCGGCTCGGCGGCCGTCCGCTGCTGCTGGAGCGCTACCCGGACGGCGCGGGCGGCAAGAACTGGTTCCAAAAGCGCGTCCCGAAGGGCACGCCGCCGTGGCTGACCACCACGGTCGTCTCGACGCCGAACGGCACGACGAGCGACGCGCTGGTGGCGAAGGACCTGGCCCACATCCTCTGGGCAGTGAACCTCGGCTGCCTCGGTTTCCACGTCTGGCCGTACCGCGCCGACACCCCCGAGGTCACCGACGAACTGCGCGTCGACCTCGACCCGTCGCCGGGGATCGGCTTCGACGAGCTGCGCGAGGCTGCCGTGCTGACCAGGGAGTTCCTGGCCGAGCACGGCATCGAAGGGCAGCTGAAGACGTCGGGTTCGCGCGGGCTGCACCTGTACGTGCTGCTCGAGCCGCGCTGGGACGCGTTCCAGGTGCGGGCCGCCGCGGTCGCGCTGGCCCGCGCCCTCGAACGCCGGCACCCGGAGAAGATCACCGCGCAGTGGTGGAAGGAAGAACGCGGCTCGCGCGTGTTCGTCGACTTCAACCAGAACGCCCCGCACAAGACCGTGTTCGGGGCCTGGTGCGTGCGCCCGCGCGTCGGCGGCCAGGTGTCCACGCCGATCGGCTGGGACGAGCTGGACACCGTCGAGCCGGCCGAGCTGACGCTCAGCACGGTGCCGGCGCGGGTCGCCGAGCGCGGCGATCCGTGGGCCGGGGCGGGGGAGCGGCCGCAGTCGATCGAGCCGCTGCTGGAGATGTCCGAACGCGACCTGGCGAACGGGCTGATGGACGCGCCGTGGCCGCCGGTTTACCCGAAGATGCCCAACGAGCCGCCGCGGGTCGCGCCGAGCCGCGCGAAGAAGGCGTGATCAGGGTGGCCCGAGGCGGTGGTGGAGCTGGCTCCACGCGGTGAGCGCGAGCAGGGCGGTCAGCCCGAACACCGCCGCGGAACCGAGGCTGCCGGCCAGCGCGCCCGCCAGCGGTGACGCCACGGTCTGGCCGGCGCCGAGCCCGGCGAACGACCACGTGATGCCCCGCGCCGGCCGCGCGGGGACCAGGCGCGCGGCCCAGAGGATGCACAGCCCGGTCAGCGCCATGTAGGTGCTGCCGAACAGCGCGCTGGACAGCAGCGCCCCGGCCACGCCCGGATCGGGCAGGGCGAGGAGGCCGAGGCCGGCCGCCGCCAGCGTCCACGTCACGAGGTTGACCGTCCGCAGGCCCGCGTGCCCGGCCGCCCGCCCGGCCAGGCCGCCGAGCAGCCCGGCCACGCCGATCGTGGCCCAGCACCAGGTCGCGGCCACCGGGCTCAGGCCGGCTTCGGCGAGCCGGGAGGTGGAGAACGTCCAGTACGGCGCGCTCGTCACACCGATGAGGACGGAGTTCACCACGAGCGGCGCCGCCGCGCGGAGGGAACCGGGGGCCGTCGGCTCGACGGCGGGGCCGGGCGAACGCGGCAACGTCCGCCAGGCGATCAGCGTCACCACCACACCGAGGGCGGCGAACGCCGACCAGATCACCGGCCAGCCGAGCGCGAGCAGGGGAGTGAACGCCGAGGCGGCCAGCCCGAGGCCGGTGCCGGTGTTGGCCCAGGTCTGCGCCCGGGCGCGGGTGCGCGCCCCGACCGTCTCGCCGATCAGCTGGGCCACTCCGGGCGAGACGAGGCCCGCGCCGGCCCCGGCGACGACGATCCCGGCGCCGAACACCGTGACGTGCGGAGCGAGCGCCATCAGCCCGAGCCCCACTGTCGCCGAGGCCGCCGCCAGCAGCACCGTGCCGCGCGCCGACCACGCGGACGTCCTCGGCGCGAGCAGGAGCCCGAGGCCGTACCCCGCGGTGGACAGCCCGCCGAGCACGCCGACGCCGACGGGCGTGAGCCCGAACGTCTCGCTGAACCGCGGCACGAACGGCCCGTACGCGTAGCGCGCGAACCCGTAGCAGAGAGCGATCACGACCGCACCGGCCGCGGCCGTGGCCCACCAGTTGTCCGTCTTCGTCTGCGTCACCACTCACGCCAGCGAACAGACAGGTCTGTCTGATGTCAAGTTCTGCTAGGGTTGCCGCAGGTGAAAGCCATACCGACCTGTTCGGAAGGAGTGCTGTGGGCCGGACTCGTCCCGGGGACGCGGGTGCGAAGGTGCTCAAGGCCGCGTCGGCGCTGTTCTACCGCGACGGCATCCACGCCGTGGGCGTCGACACGGTGGCGGCCGAGGCCGGGGTGACCAAGGCGGCCCTCTACGGCAACTTCGGGTCCAAGAGCGGCCTCGTCGTCGCGTACCTGCGGGAGCGGGACCGGCGGTGGCAGGCGGAAATCGACCGGATCACCGCCGCGCACGCCGGTCCGCGGGAGCGGGTGCTGGCGGTGTTCGACGCCTACGAAGCCTGGCTTTCGGCCGACGGCTACCGCGGTTGCGCGTTCCTCAACGCGACCTCGGAGTTCCCCGACCCCGCCGACCCCGTCCGCGAGGTGGTCCGCCACCACAAGACCGCGTTGCACGGCTACCTGCTGGCGCAGCTGCGGCGCGGCGAACCGCAGCGCGCCGGCGTCCTCGCCGACGAGCTGATGCTCCTGCTCGAAGGCGCCGCGGTCACGTCGGTCGTCGCCCAGAGCGCGCAGCCGTTCCACACCGCGAAGCGGCTCGCGCGGACCTTGTTCTAGACCGGCAGGTCGAGGGCCAGCTGACCGCGGTCCTCGCTGACTCCCGAGAGCGTCGCGACGCACGCCGGGCACGGCTTGAGCTCCGACGTGGTCAGGTCCAGGGGCTGCCAGCTGCGGGATTCCCGCTCGCCGCAGGCCGAGCGCCGGTAGCGGAGGTCGCCGGAGCGGGTCATCAGGTGGGCCAGGGGGACGTCTTCGGGCAGCACGCCGACCCGGTACCAGCGTGGTGCGCTCACCGCGGTGGTCGTCATGGCCGACAGTGTCCGTCGCGGTGGGCGGGACGGACGCGCATTTGCCGCTCTTCGGCGTGGCGGGTCAGGCCTCGTCGGGCAGGTAGCGGAGGACGTGCAGCAGGCCGCGCTCGTCGACGGTGTCCGGGTCCTCGGCCAGGCAGCCTTCCAGGTCGGCCAGGACGGCGTCGGTGTCGAGGCCGGCGCCGATCAGCACCAGCTCGGTCCGGCGGGGCGCGCCCGGCGGCCAGGCCGACCGCTCGAGCTGCACGAACCCGCCCACGGTGTGCAGGTGGAAGCGCGCCTCGGGGCCGGTGGGGCCGAAGTCGGCCTGGCCCTTCATCCGGTAGAGCCCGGCCGGCCGCCGCTCGAGGAAGCCGACGAAGGCGCGCGGGGCGAGCGGGCGATCGGCGGTGAACGTGACCGTCTGGTACTCGGCGTGCAGGTGCTGCGAGTGGTCGTGCTCTTCGCGGAGGTCGTCGAACGACAGCTGGCCGATCCGCTCGCCGCGGGGTTCGGGGTCGAAGAACAGCCGCGGGTCGACCCGGCCGTGCGCGGTGACCAGCAGCGGACGGCCCGGCGCCAGCTCTTCGACGGTCGCGGTGAGCTTCGCGAGCGCCTCGGGCGTCACCCGGTCGGCCTTGTTCAGCACGACGAGGTCGGCCAGCCGCAGGTGGTCGGCCAGCTCGGGGTGGCGCTCGCGGGCCGCTTCGAACTCGGCGGCGTCGACGACCTCGGCCAGCCCGCCGTAGCGGATGTCCGGGTTTTCGCTGGCGATCATCAGCCGGATGAGGTCGCGCGGCTCGGCGATGCCGCTGGCTTCGACGACGATGACGTCGATCCCGGCCTCGGCGCTCGACAGCTTCGCGAGCATCGCGTCCAGCCCGCTCGCGTCGACCGCGCAACAGAGGCAGCCGTTGCCGAGCGAGACCATCGTGTCGACCTGGCCCGCGACGGCGAGCGCGTCGACGTTCACCTGGCCGAAGTCGTTGACCACGACGCCGACCCGGGCCCCTTCCCGGTTGGCGAGCAGGTGGTTGAGCAGCGTCGTCTTGCCCGCGCCGAGGAACCCGGCGACGAGGACCACGGGGATGGTGCGCCTGGCGCTCACGAAAACTTCCCTCCTCTGCCGATCACCGCGACTCTAACGCGCGCCGCCCCTACACGGCCGGCCGCCACCGGTGAAGGCCGTTCGCCGAATGCCCACGAAAAGACGCAAGCGACGGCGCGAGGAAGAATCACGCGGGTTTTGCCGCCCGCCGTGATCGATTGACGGAAATTGCGCACCGCCATGTCCGGATAACGCTTGGTAGCAGTTATTTTTTCAGTCTTTCCCCGGCTGACCGGGAATTCCGGGAGGGCTCGGGCGGCGGTCACGACCGGCGGAGTCCGCGTCGCGAAACGTGGGGTATCCTCCCCCGCCTGGCCGGAAGTCCCCAGGGCAGTAGGGACTTCCGGCCGGCAGTGTCGACGGCGACCTTCGGAGGAACGGTGGACCTTTTCGGCGGGAAGCGGATCGCGATTTCGGAGAGTGGGGCGGCACGATGACGGTTACGCCCGAGCGGGTGACGCCCCCGCTGCCGCTTTGCCCTCAGCGCGTCTCGGAGGAGCAGAGCGTCGATTCCGCGGCGGCGGAGGAATTCCTGGACCGGATGTTCGCCGAAGGCGCCGCGGAAGCGGGTGACCGGTTCGAAACGCGGCTGGCCCAGGTCCGCGCGGAAATCAGGGAAACCGGCACCTACCGGCACACCGCGGCCGAGCTGGCGTTCGGCGCGCGCGTCGCGTGGCGCAACTCGGCGCGCTGCATCGGCCGGCTGTACTGGCGCAGCCTCCGGATCCGGGACCGGCGCCGGGTCACCGATCCCGCCGCGATCGCCGGCGAGTGCGTCGCGCACCTGCGCCAGGCCACCCGGGGCGGCCGGATCCGCCCGACGGTGACCGTCTTCGCGCCGGACACCCCGGACGCGCCGGGGCCGCGAATCCACAACGAACAGCTCATCCGCTACGCGGGATACCGCCTCGACGACGGATCGGTCCTCGGCGACCCGCGGTACGCCGCGTTCACCGAGCAGGTGCGAAGACTCGGCTGGCGGCCACCGGAGCGAAGAGGCTCCTTCGACGTCCTGCCCCTGCTCGTCGAGGCCGAGCCGGGCGAGCCGCGGCTGTTCACGCTGCCGCCGGACGCCGTGCTGGAAGTCCCGCTCACCCACCCCGACCACCGCTGGTTCGCCGGGCTCGGGCTGCGCTGGCACGCCGTGCCGGTGATCAGCAACATGCCACTGGAGATCGGTGGCGTCACCTACCCCGCCGCGCCGTTCAACGGCTGGTACCTCGGCACCGAGATCGGCGCCCGGAACCTGGCCGACGAGCAGCGCTACGACCTGCTGCCGGTCGTCGCCGAGCTGATGGGGCTGGAAACCACGTCCGAGCGCACGCTGTGGCGCGACCGGGCGCTCGTCGAGCTGACGCTGGCGGTGCAGCACTCGTTCGACGCGGCCGGCGTCACGCTGGCCGACCACCACACGGAGTCGCACCGGTTCCTGTCCCACCTGGAACGGGAGGAGCGGGCCGGCCGCCGGTGCCCGGCCGACTGGAGCTGGATCGTGCCCCCGATGTCCGGCGGGCAGACGGCGGTGTTCCACCGCTACTACGACGAACCCGATCCGGCGGAGCGTCCGGCGTTCCTGCCGCCGGGGATGAGGAACGGAGAGTAGCGTGGGAGCGCCCGTTCGGCGGATCGTGTGAAACCCACGGGGCAAACCGGCTCGTGAAGGCCGACAATGGACGCATGACCGCAGTCCTCGTCGCCTACGCCGGGCGTCACGGCGGAACCCGGCAGATCGCCGAGGTGATCGCCGCCGAACTCGGCGCGACGGGCCTGTCCGTCGACGTGCGCGACGCCGCCGACGTGGCCGGGGTGGAGGACTACGCCGCGGTCGTCGTCGGCAGCGCCCTGTACTACCACCGGTGGCGGCCGGAGGCCGTCCGGTTGCTGGAGCGCAACGCCCGGGCTCTCGCCGAGCGCCCGGTGTGGCTGTTCCACAGCGGACCGTGCGGCCCCGGCGCGGCCACGCACGAGGTCAGCCTGCCGGCGAACGTGGCGCTGCTGGCCGCGCGCATCGACGCGGAGCGCACCGCCACCTTCGGCGGCAAGCTCGACCCGGCGACCGTGCGCGGCCTGATCCCGCGGCTGCTGGCGTCCGGCAGGCGGGCCGGCGACTTCCGCGACTGGGACCGGATCAAGGCCTGGGCCCGCGACGTCGGCCGCCGGGTTCGCACCCGCGTCGCGCTCTGATCCGCTTGCCTGCCCGGGGTGGTGGGTGCTAAACCGTGCCAGAGGTATTCCGGTGGGAAACCGACGGAACGGGGCGAACGTGACGGATCGGCAGCCGAACCCGGCCACGGGGAAGAAAGCGCTTACACCGGACCAGCGCAACGCGTTCCTCGCGGCGCTGCTCGGCTGGAGCATGGACTCGTTCGACTACTTCCTCGTCGTCTTTGTCCTGGCGGACATCGCGAAGGACAAGTCGTTCGGGGCGACGGCCACGCAGCTGGCGTTCATCACGACGGCGACCCTGGTGATGCGCCCGGTGGGGGCGCTCCTGTTCGGCCTGTGGGCCGACCGGGTGGGCCGTCGCATCCCGCTGATGGCCGACGTCCTCCTGTACTCGGCGGCCGGCCTGCTGTGCGCGTTCGCCCCGAACTACACGGTGCTGCTCCTGCTGCGGTTCGTCTACGGCATCGGCATGGGCGGCGAGTGGGGCCTCGGCGCGGCGCTGGCGATGGAGAAGATCCCGGTGGAGCGCCGCGGGTTCTTCTCGGGGTTGTTGCAGGTGGGCTATTCGATCGGCTACCTGCTGGCGGCGCTGGCGTACCTGCTGTTCCACTCGGCACTGGACCTGCAGTGGCGGTGGATCTTCGTGCTGAGCATCTTCCCGGCGTTGATCACCCTGCTGATCAGGGCCCGCGTCCGCGAGTCGGAGGTGTGGGAGGCGGCGCGCGAGAAGCTGCGGGTGACACGCACGTCGGTCAAGGACGTCCTGCTGAACCCGAAGGTGATCCGCCGCTTCGGCTACCTCATCCTGCTGATGACGGCGTTCAACTGGATGAGCCACGGAACCCAGGACGTGTACCCGAGTTTCCTGAAGGCCCACGAGAACGGCGGCGCGGGGTTGAGTGCTTCGACCAGCACGTGGATAGCGGTGCTGTACAACATCGGAGCGATCATCGGCGGGCTGACGTTCGGAACGCTGTCGGAGCGCCTGGGCCGCCGCCGGACGATCGTGACGGCGGCGGTGCTGGGCCTGCCGGTGATCCCGATCTTCGCCTTCGACCACGGCGCGGGGATGCTGGCGCTGGGATCGTTCCTGATGCAGATCATGGTCCAGGGAGCATGGGGCGTGATCCCGGCGCACCTGACGGAGATGTCCCCGGACGCGATCCGCGGCTTCTACCCCGGGGTGACGTACCAGCTGGGAAATCTGCTGGCGGCGTTGAACCTGCCGATCCAGCAAGCGATCGCGGAGTCGCACGGGTACACGTCCGCTCTGGTGTGGACGGTGGTGCCGGGACTGATCGCGGTGGCGGTGCTGACGGCGGTGGGGAAGGAGGCGAAGGGAATCAAGTTCGGCGAGTCCGCGGTGGCTACGGCGCCGGCGGGATCGAAGTAGCTACGGCGTCACAAGCGCCGATTCGTAAGCGAAGATCGTCAACTGCACCCGGTTCGAAACATCCAGCTTCGCAAAAGCCCGCGTGATGTGCGTCTTCACCGTGGCCTCGCTCAGGAAGAGCTCGGCCGCAATCGACGCGTTCGGCTTTCCCTGAGCCACGGCGGTGACGATCTCCCGCTCCCGCTCACTCAACAACCCGAGCTTCGCCTGAGCCTGCGTCCGCCGCGGATTGGCCCGCGCCGCCACGAATTCGCCGATCAGCTGCTTCGTCATCCGGGGCGACAGCATCGCGTTGCCGTTCGCCACCACCCGGACGCCTTCGATGATCTCCTGCGGGGATCCCTCCTTCAGCAGGAACCCGCTCGCCCCGGCCGCCAGGGCCTCGAACACGTACTCGTCCAGGTCGAACGTCGTCAGGATCAGCACCTTCGGCGGCCGTGGCTGGGCCAGGACCGCCGCCGTGGCCACCAGGCCGTTCATGCGGCGCATGCGGATGTCCATGATCACCACGTCCGGGGCGTGGCGGGCGACCTGCTCGACCGCTTCGTCGCCGTCGCCGGCTTCCGCCACCACCTGCAGGTCCGGAGTGCTGCCCAGGATCATGGACAGGCCCGTGCGGACCAGCGGGTCGTCGTCGACGAGCAGTACGCGCACGCTCACCCGCCCATGCTAGGGGGCCGGTGCCACCCACGGCAGCCAGGCCCGCAGCGCGAACGTCCGCTCGTCGGCCGGGCCGGCCGTCAGGGTGCCGCCGAGCAGGGAAATGCGCTCGTTGACGCCGGTCAGGCCGGTGCCCGAGCCCGGTGACGGCACCGGGTGCGGTGGCAGCGGGTTCAGCACCTCCAGGGACAGGCCCGCGCCCGGGGCGCCGCGGACCAGCACCTCCGCCGGTGCGCCCGGGGCGTGCCGCAGCACGTTCGTCAGGGCCTCCTGGAGGATGCGGTACGCCGCCGTGCCGAGCGGGGCCGGGGCCGTCGACGCCTGGTCGAGCAGGATCGTCACGTTCGCCGCCAGGCCGGCCTGCCGGGCGCCGGTGACCAGGTCGGGGATGTCCGCCAGCGTCGGCTGGGGCGGCTCGGCCGGGCCGCCCGGGGCGCGGTCGGCGAAGCCGGTGGTGCGCAGCACGCCGATCACCTGACGCAGGTCGTCGAGCGACTGGCGGGCCGTCGTCCGCGCCGTCTTGGCCGCCTCCGCCGCGCCCGGGGTCGTGGCGGCGGTGACCTCCAGGGCCCCCGCCTGCAGCGAAAGCAGGGACAGCCGGTGGCCGAGGACGTCGTGCATCTCGCGGGCGATCCGCGCCTGCTCCTCCCGGCGCGCCATCTGGTCGCGCAGCGCCTCCTGCTCGGCGACGCGGCGGCGCGTCTCGGCGAGGCTGTGCCGGACGATCCCGGTGGTGAGCGGGACCGCCGTGAACAGCAGCGCGGTCAGCACCACCCCGGCGAGCTCGGCCGCCGTGGTCTCGGTCGACAGCCAGGCTCCGGCGATCGAGAGGTCCGGGTGCCGGCCCGCGTCGCGCCAGACCGCGAGCCCGGTCGCCGCGAACACCAGCGTCGCCGCGCCCCACCGCCACCAGCCGACGAATCGCGCGGTGAGCGCGGCCAGGGCGATCAGCGCGGCCATCGAGTCGGCGGTGAGCAGCAACGGCGGAACCAGCGCGAGGCCGGTGACGAGCAGCGGCCAGCGGTGCCGCCACACCAGCATCACCGCCGCGCCCATGCCGGCGAGCCAGCCGAGCATCCCCAGCACCGTGGTGTTCGTGGCGTCGCTGCCCGGCACGGAACTGTCCAGCGCGACGTTGACCGTGCTGCTCAGCACGCCCGCCGCGACGGCCAGCACGGTGTAGAGCACGCGAAGCACGGACCGTCACATGAGGGAAGCCTACGAGGCGGCATCCGCCGGACCATCGGCCGTTCCGCTCGTCCGGCCGCGGCCGGTTCCGACGAAAGTCGTACGGGGTCGAGGCTCGCGGATGACGCGGGACGCCCCGGCGCGCTGGTTTCCTTCTCGCCGTCAAGCTCAGGTGAAAGGACAAACCCCGATGACCGACCACACCTCGATCCAGCAGTACCCCGCGCCGCAGGCCGCCCCGCCGCGCAACGGCCTGGGCACCGCCGGGTTCGTCCTCGGCCTGATCGGGCTGGTGATCGCGCCGATCCCGGTCGCCGGGGTGGTCGCCTGGCCACTGGCGCTCCTCGGCCTGATCCTCTCGGCGGTCGGCATCGCCAGGGTGCGGGCCGGGAAGGCGACCAACAAAGGCCTCTCCATCGCCGGCGTCATCCTGTCGCTGCTCGCCCTGGTCGTGAGCATCCTGTGGCTCGTGGTGATCGGCAAGGTGATCAACGACGTCAACGAGCAGGCCACCCAGCACCACACCATCACCTACGAGGTGAGCGGGAACGCGAAGGCCGTCGACATCGAATACAGCACCTTCGACCGGAACACCATCCTCATCAACACCGAAGCCTCGGCTCCCGTGCCGTGGACCAAGACGGTCGAAGCCACCGGCTTCCTCGCCGGCGCCCAGTTCACCGCGACCGCCGGGCCGGACGGCGGTTCGGTCAGCTGCAAGGTGACCGTCGACGGCAAGGAGGCCAAGACCGCGACCGCCGCCGGGCCCGGTGCCGTCGCCGGCTGCACCGGGTTCTGAACGGCCCGTGCCACCCGGGCGAGGGGGCCGGGTGGCACGGGGGAGGGGTGGGGCGCCGGCCGAGGGGGGGGGGCCCCCACGCGGGGGAGCCGCCGGGGGCGAACACGGGGTGGTGGTGGGGGGCGCCGGCCGCGGCGCCCCCCTGAACCCACAAGTTCGCCGCCCCCGG
>NZ_JBFBBT010000040.1:0-48207 GCF_040682815.1 Amycolatopsis sp. NPDC051102 | reverse complement strand
CTCCTGGCCATGAAACACTCCTCCGGATCCTCCAGCAGTCTACTTGGAAGACGTGTCCGGAAGCCTCGGAGCACTTCACTTTCCCGCCTTGACAACATGCCGCCGGCCGTAGTCACAATCAGGCTTCGGGGTGGCGGGGCCCACCAAGGTGCCGAGACAGCCAACGCATGTACCCACAGGGTCGGCCCACGTACCCAACCAGTCGGCGCGTACCCACAGGGTCGGCCCACGTACCCAACACCAGTCGGCGCGCGTGCCCAGAGGGTCGGCTCGCTTACCCAACCAGTCGGCCGACGTACCCACAGGGTCGGTTCACCGCGGCAGGGCAGACCGCCGCCAAGCCCCGGCCCCACGTCCCCAGGACTCGCCGGCCCAGGCGGAACGCACCGGCGGCGGAGGTTCTCCGGACGCGGCGGCGAGCCCGGCGAGCACCGTCACCAGCGCCGCCAGGCTCTCGTCGTCCGCTTCGCCGCGGACGACCAGAACCAGCTCCGATCTCACCGAAATCGCCACCCCGTCAGATCGGCAGGTTGCCGTGTTTGCGTGCGGGTCCCGGCTTGCGCTTGTCCTGCAGCATCGCCAGCCCGCGCGCGATCGCCGCGCGGGTGTCGGCCGGGTCGATGATGTCGTCGACCAGGCCGCGCTCGGCGGCGTACTGCGGGTTGAGGTACTCCTCGGTGTACTCCGCGACGAGCCGGGCGCGCAGCGCCGCCGGGTCGGGCGCGGCCGCGAGGTCCCGTCGGTACAGGACGTTCACCGCGCCCTCGGCCCCCATCACCGCGATCTCGTTCGTCGGCCAGGCCAGCGACAGGTCGCAGCCGATGGACCGCGAGTCCATCACGATGTACGCGCCGCCGTAGGCCTTGCGCAGGATCACCTGGATCCGCGGCACGGTCGCTTCGCAGTAGGCGTGCAGCAGCTGGGCGCCCTGGCGGATGATCCCGCCGCGTTCCTGCTCGACGCCGGGCAGGAAGCCGGGGACGTCGACCAGGCTGACCAGCGGGATGCCGAAGGCGTCGCAGAACCGCACGAACCGGGCGGCCTTCTGCGACGCCGGCCCGTCGAGCACGCCGGCGAACACCACCGGCTGGTTGCCGACGAGCCCGACGACCCGGCCGTCGACGCGCGCGAGCGCGCACAGCACGTTGCGGGCCCAGCCCGCGTGCAGCTCGAAGAACTCTTCGTCGTCGGCGATCTCCGCGAACACGTCCCGCATGTCGTACGGCTGGTTCGGCTCCGACGGGACGATGTCCGCCAGTTTCGGCCGGTAGTCCTCCGCCGCCCCGGTCGGGGCGGTCACCGGCGGCTGTTCCAGGTAGTTCGACGGCAGCAGGGAAATCAGGTGGCGCACGTCGGCGAGGCACTCCTGCTCGTCGTCGTGCACGACGGTGGCGACGCCGGAATGCGACCCGTGCACGTCGGCCCCGCCGAGTTCCTCGTGGCTGACGCGCCGGCCGGTCACGGCTTCGACGACGTCCGGGCCGGTCAGGTACATCCGCGCGGTGTCGCGCACCATGAAGGTGAAGTCCGCCAGCGCCGGCGAGTAGGCGGCGCCGCCGGCGCACGGCCCGAGGATCACGCTGATCTGCGGCACGACGCCGGACGCGTCGACCTGGCGGCGGAAGATCCCGCCGTAGCCGTCGAGGGCGAGCACGCCCTCCTGGATCCGCGCGCCCCCGCTGTCGTTCAGGGCGATCACCGGGGCGCCGTTCGCCACGGCGAGGTCGAGCACCTTCTGGATCTTCGCCGCGTGCGCCTGCCCCAGCGACCCGCCGAAGAGGGTGAAGTCCTGGGCGTAGACGAACACGCGGCGGCCGTCGATGGTGCCGGAGCCGGTGACGACGCCGTCGGTGTGCGGCCGGTTCGCGGCCAGCCCCGGCCCGGTGGCCTGGTGACGGCGGTACGGCTCGAGCTCCAGGAACGAGTCCTCGTCCAGCAGCAGCGCGAGCCGTTCACGGGCGGTGAGCTTGCCCAGCGAATGCTGGCGCCGCACCGCGTCGAGCTTCCCGTCGGCGATGTGCCCGCGCAGCTCCCGGCGCCGCTGCCGCAGCAACGGCATGCCGGGCGGCGGCGCGGGCACGGCGTCGGCGGTGGCGAGCGCGATCACCTGGGCGTCGCCGGTGTCCGCGCTCCGCCCGAGCCGGCGGCGCCCGGCGCGGAGTTCGGCCGGGACGGGCACCACGTCCGTCTCGTCCGCGCGCTGGGCGCCGCTGTCGGAGGGACCGCTCACGCGGCATCCCTCATCCGCTCGTCCCGGTCACGCTCGATCTCGGCGACGATGTCGGACCACACGATGCCCCGGCCGAGCCGCGGCATCGGGTGGGGGACCACCTCGGCGGGCGAGCTCACCTCGGGGACGAACCGCACCGGGGCCACGCCGGGTTCCGGACGGCTTGCTTCACTGGCGGTCACGGTCAGACCTCCTGTCGTCAAGGCGGCCCCGGCTCGTCCGGGGCCGCCGTCCTCGTGCACGACGTCCTCACGCCGCCCGGGCCCGGGCGTCCACGTCGTGGTAGCCCCCGCCGTAGAAGACGAGCGCCTGCTCGCCGGGCCCGGAGCCGGCCGCGACCACGCGGCCGAGGAAGATCGAGTGGTCACCACCCTGGACGACCTGCGCCACCTCGCACTCGAGCCAGGCGAGCGCGCCGGTGAGCAGCGGCGCGCCGGTGTGCGTGCCGAGGGTGCAGCCCACCGTCTCGAACTGCGCCATCCCGTCCGGCCGCCGCCAGTCGGCGAAGTACTTCGACAGGCCCTGCTGGTCCGACGCCAGGATGTTCACCGCGAACGACCCCGCGGCGACGATCGAGGCGTGCATCCGGGCCGCCTTCGACACGCAGCACAGCACCAGCGGCGGGTCCAGCGACACCGACGTGAACGCGTTCGCCGTCATGGCGTGGGCGCCCTCGCCACCGACGGTGAGGACCGTGACACCCGTCGCGAACCGGGCCATCACCTGCCGCAGCGCCGGTTGCGGTGACAGATCCCGCCGAGCCGGCGACTTGGGCAGCCGCTGCAACGGCCGCCGCTCGGCGGAATTCCCTGCTGCCTGGGCCACTTCACACTCCCTTGCCGTTGAGCGCTGAAGCCACCGTGTACGGCTTCAGCGCCTCCAGCAGCGCCTCGGGCACCCGGGACGGCACGGTCGCGTTGTTGGGCCCGCGCATGCACGCGATCCGCTGCCGCCCGCGCGCCACCAGCCGCTCGCCCTCGGGGTGCAGGTGCACGTAGTCGAACGTGAACTGCAGCTGGGTCGAGGTCAGCTCTTCCAGCCGCATCCGGATGGACAGCTGGTCGAACCCGGTGATCTCGGCGAAGAACTCGCACTCCACGCGGAGCGTGTAGAGCTTGAGGTCGCCGCGGATGTCCTCCAGGACCGCCGGAGCCTTCTCCAGGAGGAACATCTCGCGGCAGCGCCCCTGCCACCGCACGTAGTTGACGTAGTAGACGTTGCCCACCATGTTGGTCTCTTCGAAGCCGACCGTGTGGCGGATCTCGTAGTAGTCGGTCATCTCAGTTCCCCTCTGCCTGGAGCACGGCGAAGACGACGGGGTCCGGCCGGTCGTTGACCGTGGTCGACCAGGTCGCGATCAGGGCTCCGCCGCTCGCGAGCAGCGCCCACCCGTCGGGGTCGACCCGGCGGACGGTGAGCGCCTGGGTCATCAGGCCGGTCTTGCGCACGCATTCCAGCGCGCTCCACACCCGGGTGTTGGCCACCGCGACCGGCTCACCGGTGTCCGCGGCCAGCAGCCGGCCGACGGCGACGAGCTCTTCGCCCAGCAGCCCGGCCCAGTCCTCGTCGGTCCGCTCGATCGCGCTCTCGATGTCGCACGTGACCTGCCCGGTCCCGGTGACGGCCAGGGTCAGCTGCGCCGTGTGGGACGCACTCACCTCGACGCCGTCGGACTCCGGCTTGCCGTCGGGGCGGTACCGGATCTCGATCGGCCGGTCGAGGCTCCGGCTCGCGGCCAGCGCGGTCTGCGCCCGCCGCTCGGCGATGCCTTCGGCCGGGCGGCCGACCGGGTCCGGCTCGACGACCACCGACCGCGTCCCGCCGAGCAGCCGCTCGCACGCCCGCTCAACGTGGGAGCCGAGCATCGACGGGACCCAGGGGCCCGCGCCGTCGCGCTTGCGCACCGCGCGCAGCATCAGCCCTTCCCAGCGTTCGACCAGGGTGCCGTCCGGGTTGCGGACGTCGAGGTCGTAGACGTAGCTGTCGTCGTCCTGGAACCGTTCGCGGGCGTCGAGCAGGACGTACTCGTCGTGCTGCACGCCCGGCTCGGCCAGGTACAGCTTCTCGATGCTCTGCGGCAGCAGGGTCGCGTCGGGGATGCAGCACTGGATCGCGTGCATCATCGCGTCGCGGGTCCCCGGGTCGGCGAGCAGCTGGTCCTGCGGCAGGAACGGCGCGAACCAGGAGACGTTCGCGGTGGTCGCGATCTCGGCGACGGCGTGCCGGGCACTGGCCCGCCGGTAGCCGACGACGCGCTGGAACCGCTTGCCCTGGAACAGGACCGTGCCGTAGAGCTCGCTGATCGGCTCCACCGGCACCGGCGGCAGCGCGACGTCCCGCCGCACCGCTTCGCCGAGCTCCGCCGGGCGGGCGAAGTTCAGCCGGGCGCGGAAGTGGTCGGCGCTGAAGCCGGTCTCGTCGCTGCGGAGGACGACGTCCACCGTGTCGGCGTCCCGGGCCAGCGTGGCCAGCCGGATCGTCGTCGACCGGCCGGGCGAGACGATGATCGGCCGGAGGAACTCGACGTTCTCCAGCACCGGGGTCCCGTCGCGGCCGAGCGTCGCCGTCGCGGCCTGGGTCATCGCCTCCATGCCCAGCACGGCCGGGAAGAGCAGCTGGCCGTCGAGCAGGTGGTCGGCCAGGTACGGGTCGCTGCCCGCGGACAGCTCGGCCTCGGTGATCAGCTCGACGCCCGGGTAGTGCACGACCGCCCGGTCGATGAACCGGGTGAGCGGCAGCTCGCGCCGCTGGATCGGCAGCGTGGGCAGGCCGTTCATCCGGCCGCAGATCACCAGCACCGGCGGGGTGGCCGGGTCGGAGAGCAGGCGGCGCAGGATGGCGATGCCGTCGTCCAGCGGGATCGGCGTGATGCCGTCGCGCTGCAGGGCGGTGACCACGCCGAGCTTCTCGCCCATGCCGGCACCGGACCAGACCGACCACTCCAGCGCGATCGCCCGCGCCTGCGGGTACTCGCGGCCGAAGCGCAGGGTGGCCTCGGTCAGCCAGTCGTTCGCCGTGGAGTAGTGCGCCTCACCGCGCAGGCCCGCGCGGCCGATGATGCTGCCGAAGGTGACCAGCAGCTTGATGCGGCTCTTGTCGACCGCGTCGAGCACGGCGTTGAGGCCGCCGATCTTCGGCGCGAGCGTCTTGCGGAAGGTGTCTTCGGTCAGGCTGAACAACGCGGCCGGTTCGTTGCGGCCCGCGCCGTGCATCACCGCGGTGACCGGGCCGAGGTCGGCCTGCATCCGGCCGACGGCCTCGGCCACCTGCGCGGCGTTGGTGACGTCGGCGCGCTCGTAGCGGTACCGGACGCCGGCCGCTTCCATGCGGTCGAGGTTCTCCGCCAGTTCGGCGTCCTGCTCGGGGTCGCTGCGGCCGAGGAGGGCGAGCTTCGCCCCCGAGTCCTTCGCCAGTGCCAGCGCGCTTTCCGCGGTGATGCCCTTGCCACCACCGGTGACCAGCAGGACGTCGGTGCGATCGAGGGTTTCCGGGATCGGCCCGGCCGGCGCGGCCGGCAGCCCGACCAGGCGCGGCACCGTGCGGCCGCCCTGGCTGTCGTAGCGGGCTTCGGTGAAGTCCGTGGTCGCGGCGACCTCGGCGACGACCGCCGTCACCGCCGCCTCGATCGCCTCGGGCGCCGCCGGGGTCGGGTCGGCCAGGTCGACGATCGTGGTCTTCGCCGACGGGTCCTCCAGCCGCAGCGTCTTCGCCAGGCCGGAAGCGCCGTAACCGTGGTGCACGACGACGAACCGCGTGCCGTTGGGTGCGTTCAACAGGGTCCGGGCCGCGTCGAGGAACAGCCCGACGTGGCTCGAATCGCAGTCGGCCGGCAGGCACAGCAGCACGCCGTCGCCGACGCCGCTGTGGGCGAGCGCCGTCCGCAGCGGCTCGGCGAGCGCGTTCCGCGGGGTGGCGAAGACCTGCCACTCCGCCGAACCGGCACCCGTGGTGAGGTCCGCGGCCGGGCGCGCGGCGGGCAGGTACTCGACGGCGAACGGGCGGACCCACGGCCCGATCCCGGGCGCCTCGCCCTTGCCCGCGTTGTCGTCCGGCTTCGCCGTCTGCGCCAGCTCGTCGATCATCTCGGCGAGCTCGCCGAGGCAGACCGTGGCGAAGTTCGGCATGCCCTCCAGGGCCGGCCGGCCCAGTGCGCGGGTGACGTCGTTGACCAGCTGGCCCACCGTGATCGACGACAGGTGCAGGTCGTCGAGCGGGTGGGTGTCGGCGGTGACCGACTCCAATGGCAGCTCGACGCGCTCGGCGGCGAGCTTGCGGAGCAGGTCGAGCGTGCTGCCGCTGTCCGCGGTGGTGTCGGCCTCGGTCTCGGTGACCTGGGCCCGCTCCGCGGCCAGTTCGGCGGCGAGGTCGGCGTCGATGGCCGGCGCCGCTTCGCAGGGGCTGGCGAGGAAGCGGAACACCCCGTCGGCCGGCAGTTCCCGGACCACCCGGCCGGCGAACAGCCGCTCCGCGGTGACCGGCGCGCCCAGCGCGAAGGCCGCGCCCAGCACCCGCAGCACCCCGGAGAGGGAAGCGTTGTCCGTGTCCAGCGCGAGCACCGGCGTGCCCGGCGCGATCTCCTCGAACAGCCCGGTGAGCACCCGGCCGGGGCCGACCTCGATCACCAGGTCGCTGCGCTCGGCGACCTTCGCCGCCGCTTCGCGGAACCGGACCGGCAGCACGATCTGGTCGCGCAGCAGCTCCGGCAGGTTCTCCGAGGCGTGCAGGACGTCACCGGTGACCGTGGAGACCACCGGGCGCTCGAGCCGCGCGAAGGAGAATTCGGCGAGCCGTTCGATCATCGCGGTCGCCGCGGGCTCGACCTCCGGGGAGTGGAACGCGTGCGACACCTTGATCCGGCCGGCGCCGACCCCCTGGGCCTTCGCCCGGTCGACCACCCGGTCGACCGCCGCGGCCGGCCCGGAGATCACCGTCTGCTGGGGGGCGTTGTAGCCCGCGATGACGACGTCCGAGCCCAGGCCGAGCTCCTCGGTCCGGCCGGGCGAAGCCGCGATGCTCGCCATCGCGCCGGTGCCCGGGCCGACCTCGGTCGCCATCACCTTGCCGCGGATCTTCGCCAGCTTCAGCACGTCCCGCTCGCCGACCGCGCCCGCCCAGTGCAGGGCGGTCAGTTCGCCGAGGCTGTGCCCGGTGGCCGCGTCGGCTTCGATGCCGAACGCGCGCAGCACGCGCAGCCCGGCCAGCGAGCCGGTGACGATCCGCGGCTGCGCCACCTCGGTGGCGACCTGGTCGCCGGTCACCGGCAGCCCCGCCGCGTCGTGGATCTCGGCGGCCGCGGAGAACCGGCGACGCAGCGCGCTGTCCCCGCCGCGGCCGGAACCCTGGCCGGGGAACAGGAAGCCGATCTTCGGCGCGGTCGGGCGCGAGCTCGCGAAGATGCCGTCGGCGGCGTCGAAGACCGACGGGCCCTCCTCGAGCAGTTCGAGCAGCCGGGTCAGCTTGCGCTCGGCCTGCTCGGGGTTCGCCGCGACGACCGCGGCCCGGACTGCCTTGCCGGACAGCTCCCCGGCCAGCGAGCCGGCCAGGTCGGTCAGCTCGGCGAAGGACAGCTTCGGCACCAGCTCCAGCAGCGCGGCGATCCGGCCGCGCAGGGTGGCGACGTCGTCGGCGTCGAGCAGCAGCAGCTCGGCGTCCTGCCGGCCGGCGACGAGGGCGCGGGAGCGGTCGTCGAGGTCGGCGCGGCGCGCCGCGTTCGGTGCCTCGGCCACCGTGACGTGCGAGTTGATCCCGCCGAAGCCCATCGCGGACACGCCGGCGCGCACCGGCTGGTCCGACGGCCACAGCGTGGCCTCGCGCGGCACGTACATCCGGGCGGAGTCGCCGGTCAGCGACTCGTGCGGGACGTAGTGCCCGGTGGCGGGCGGGATGACCTGGTGGTACACCGAGAGCGTGGCCTTGATCAGGCCGGCGACGCCGGCCGCGGCCTTGGTGTGCCCGATGTTGCCCTTGATCGTCGAGAGCGCGGCCGGCTTGGCCAGCGGGTCGGCCTCCCGGCGGGCGCCGGAGAGCGCCTCGATCTCCGTGGCGTCGCCCAGCGCGGTGCCGGTGCCGTGCCCCTCGAAGTAGGACACGGTCTCGACGCCGTAGCCCGCGCGGGTGTAGGCGCGCTTCAGGGCGAGCTGGTGCCCGGCGGCTTCCGGCCGCGTGATGCCGCCCTTGCCGTCGGAGGAGATGCCCCAGCCGGCGACCGTGGCGTAGATCCGCTTGCCCTGCTCGATCGCGTCGGCTTCGCGCATCAGCACCAGCATGCCCGAGCCTTCGCCCGGCCAGAAGCCGTTGGAGTCGGCGTCGTAGACCTTCATCTCGCGCTTGGCCAGCGCCCCGGTCTTGGCGAAGCCGATCACCTCGAACGGGTCGATCGACAGGTCGACACCGCCGGCGATGGCGACGTCGAGGTCGCCCTGGGCCAGCGCGTTCGCGGCGCTGACCACCGACAGCAGCGAGGACGAGCACGCGCCGTCCACGGTGTAGCCGCCGCCGGCGAAGTCGAAGTAGTTGCAGACCCGGCCGGCGATGGTGTTCGCGAGGCCGCCGGCGAGGGTGTCCTCGTTGATTTCCGGGAACGGCTCCTTGTACTGGACCTCCAGCTCGCGCAGGAAGTCCGCGGTCTCGTCGTCGGCCCAGCCGCGCTCGGCCAGCGCCGCGGCGACCGTGCGCCGGACGTAGGGCCAGCGCAGCCGCAGCACGTTGGCGCGGGAGAACTCACCGGTGAGGCTGTTGCCGATGACGACGCCGGTGGCCGTCTTCGGCGCGCCTTCGCCGTCGGGGTACCCGGCGTCGGCGAGCGCCTGCTGGGCGACTTCGAGGGCGAGCCAGTGCGTCGTGTCCGTGGCGCGGAAGGTGCTGCCCGCGACCTTGTGCGCGACCCGGTCGAACTCGTAGTCCCGCAGCACCGCCGCGTTCTGGGCGTAGAACCGGTCCGGCGCCTTCGGGTCGGGCGAATAGTAGTCCGCCCGGTTCATCCGCTCGTCGGGCAGCCGACGGAAGGCCCGGCGACCGGCCAGCACGTTCTCCCAGAGCTCCTCCGGGGAACTTGCGTCCGGATACCGGAGGCCGATACCCACGATCGAAATCCGCTCACCGCTCATGCCAACGCACTCCCACTGGCTCTTGTGTCTTTTGGGGGTTCCGGGTGGCGGAGCCCCCGGCCCGGGGCCCAGCCCCGGTTATCACTGTGTCTTTTGGGGGTTCCGGGTGGCGGAGCCCCCGGTCCGGGGCGGAGCCCCGGATATCGCGGCCCCAGTAACCGATCCGGTTCCAGCATGGCTCCGCTGGCCGGTCACGTCTTCTTTCACCATGCCCGCGGCCACTTTGTCCGCACGCAGCGACAATCCGAAATCCACTTTGGACAGATTCGCTCAGTCGGCGAACTGCCCCGGCGCCCGGCCCTCACCCGCCGGGCCGCGATAGGCCTGCGCGATGTCGAGCCACGCGTCGGCCAGCGCACCCTCGGCCCGCAGGCCGAGGTCGTCGCGGTGCCGGCGCCGGGTGACCAGCAGGCAGAAGTCTTCCGCGCTCCCGGTGATCCGCTCCGGCGAGTCCTCGGGCCCGAACGTCCACAGCGCGCCCGACGGCCCGGTGATCTCGAACCGGAACTCGGTCTCCGGCGGCGTCAGCCCGTGCGCTTCGTAGCCGAAGTCCCGGACACGCACGGCGAAGCCGACGAGGTGCCCCAGCCGGTCGGTGCGCTCCGGGCGCACGCCGAGCGCGTCGGCGACGTCCTGGCCGTGCCCGAACAGCTCCATCATCCCCGCGCAGGCGAGGACGTACGGCGGCAGCGGCCGCACCAGCCACGGCACGAGCTGGTCGCCCGGCACCGCGGCGAGCGCCTTGATGGCTTGGTCCCGATCGGCCCGCCACTTCGTCAGCAGCACTTCCGCCGGGTCGTGCTCGAACTCCTTCAGCGCCGCGTTGACGGCCACGTCGAGCCCGCCGGTGAGCGACTTCGTCATCGCGACGAAGACCTCCGGCTGGGCCGCGGCCAGCCCGGCGATGCGGAGGATGAACGTGAGGTGGGCGATCTGCTCCCGGACCCGCCAGCCCGGCGCGGGTGTCGGGGTCTCCCACTGCTCCTCGGTGAGGCCGGCCACGAGCTCGTCGACCACGGCGGCCTCGGCGGTCAAGTCGGCGATCACGCCCGTCGTGTCAGTCACCTGTGCCGTCCTCTCGAACTTCGATACGTCCCTGGGTGGGCCCGCGGTGGCCGCGGGGGCGGGGGTACCGCCACCGCGGCCACCGGGGGACGGCGGATCGGATGCACCGGGGCGACGGCCTGACCCGGACTCGGGGTCGGTTGTCCCGGGGCTGCGAAGTCCCGGCGCCCGATCTGCCTTCCGGTCGTCACGTGCCGCGACGACCGGAGTTCTTCACTTGCCTGGTGGTTCAGTTGCCGGCCACGAGGTCCAGTTTGGACACCGCGCGGCGGCCGGTGATCGAACCGTCGGGTGCCGGGGCGCCGTACTTGACGTCGACCCCGCGCTCCTGCAGCGCCCGGACGATGCCGGGCACGGCCCGTTCGGCCAGCGCGGCGATCGTCATAGCCGGGTTGACCGTCAGTGCCCCGGGTACCGAAGCGCTGTCGGTCACGAAGATGCCCGCGTGGTCGCGCAGCTCGTGGCTGGGGTGCAGGGCCGACGTCGCCGGGTCGTCGCCGATGCGGCAGGACGCCAGCGGGTGCACGGTGTACGCCCCGACGACGTCGTTGGTCCACGGCGCGACCTTCCCCAGGCCGTCCTTTTCGATGATGGCCTTGCAGTCCGCGTCCGCCAGCGCCCAGCCGCGCAGGGTGTTCGCCGTCGGCTCGTAGCGCAGCGGCCCGCGGCCGAGCATCTGCTGCGAGATCCGGTAGGCGTTGCCGGTCGGCGGCGGCGTGCCGAACACGCCCTCGTTGTCGTCCTCGGTCATCAGGAAGATCGTCAGCCAGTTGGCCCACTGCTCGAGGATCTGCTTCTTCTCCGCGCCGAACCACCGCGGTTCCTCGCCGCCCGGTGCCTGGGCGAGGATCGTGCCGAGCCCGGGCGGGAAGTACAGCTGTTCCAGCGAGTACCGCTCGTACTCCGGCAGCGAGCCGTCGAGCTTGTCCCAGTTCGCCACCGTCGGGCCCTTGCCGATGTGGTTGGCCGCGTAGACGGCACCGTCCTCACGGGACAGCCCGAGCACCTCGCGCACCCGGTCCTCGTCGATGATCGCGGTGTTCAGCCGCTCGCCGTTGCCGGAGAAGTACCGGCCGACGCCGTGCGGCATCGTGCCCAGCGCCGCTTCCGAACGCTGCAGGATCACCGGCGTGGCCCCGGCACCGGCGGCGATGATGACGATCTTCGCCTCGATGACGCCGGAGCCGGTGTGGATCCGGTAGTCCTCTTCGTCGATCAGGTCGAAGTGGACGCGGTAGCCGCCGTCCTCGGTGCGCTCCAGCCGCTCCACCTCGTGCAGCGGCCGGATCTGCGCGCCGTGCGCCAGCGCGGCCGGCAGGTAGTTGGTCAGCATCGACCGCTTCGCGTCGAACCGGCAGCCCGCCATCTGGAAGTTGCAGTTGGTGCACAGGGCGTTGTCCACCGCCACCGGGGCCGGGTTCGCCGTGCGGCCCGAGTGGTTGCAGGCCGCGGCCCACAGCCCACCCGCGTACGAGACGTCGTTCCAGTCCTGTTTGGACACCGGGATCGACTCGTCGACCCGGTCGTACCACGGCTCGAGCGAGTCACGGCTGATCTCCGCCGGCCACATCCGGCGGCCGATGCTGCCGTGGCGGTCGAAGACGAACTTCGGCGCCCGCGGCATCGCGGCGAAGTACACGACGCTGCCGCCGCCGACGCAGTTGCCGCCGAGCACGCTCATGCCCTCGCCGGCGACGAAGTCGAACACCCGCGTGTACGACGAACCCAGCAGGTAGTCGTGTTCGAAGTCCTCCGCGGCCAGCCACGGCCCGCGTTCGAGCACGACCACCTTCGCGCCGCCCGCGGCGAGGTGGTACGCCGGGATCGAACCGCCGAAGCCGCTGCCGACGATGACGACGTCGGTTTTTTCGATGGCACTCATGCCGGGCTCCCCGAAGGTGTCGTGTCGGGATGGAGATCGGCCAGCTTGCGGCCGTAGGAGAACTTCGGGAACCGCCACAGCCCGTCGGCGTCCGGGAGCCGGTAGCCGAGCGCGAGCAGCCCGGGGTGCCCGTTCTCCAGCGCCTCCTTGGTGTGCCGGTGCGGGGCGGTGTCGAAGGCCATGTTGCAGAACAGGGCCAGGCTCACCCACCCCTCCTTCTCCGGGTGCCCCGGCTTGGTCAGCCGGGTCACCAGCGCCCGCCGGTGCTCGTACGGCAACGCGACGAACGGCGGCAGGTCGGTGTCGAGCTCCAGCTCGACCTCGCCCGCGTACGACTTCGCGTGGTCGTTCAGCGACTGCACCAGGTAGGGCAGGCCGGCGGTGATGCCGGTGGCGTCGTAGTTGAGCAGTTCCAGCGCACCCGCTTCCACCGCGCCGGGTCCCGGGGCGGCCCCCGCCACCGCGCGGTCCTCCGGGTACCGCTTCTCCCCCGGCACGATCGTGTCGGCGTACGCCTCCAGGGTCAGCACCTGGACCTCTTCTTCGCTTGCCACCGGCCTACTCCTCACCAGAACGTTGACGGCAGTGCGCTCACGCCGCCAGGGGCTTTTCGTCACCGGCCGGCGCCGGCGGCGCCGCGGCGAGCTGCACCTTCTGCGCCGCCTGTTCGGCCTCGAACTTGATCCGCGCCTTGTTCGAGAAGTGCAGGCCCCACAGGTACATCCCGCGGATCAGGCACACCGAAGCGGTGGCGAAGAACAGTCCGTAGGCGATGTGCGCGGCGGTGAAGAACCCGTACATCATCGCGATCCCGGCGCCGAAGGCGAACTGCGAAACCGGCTTCGACGGCGACGTGCCCGGGTCGGTCACCATGTAGTTCGTGTAGAGCACGAACGCGATCCCGGTGCCCATCGCCAAAGCGCCGGGGATGGCCGTGCCGAACAGCGCCCCGCGGAGGAACGCCTGGACGACGAAGAACGACAGCCAGCCGAAGATCAGCCACATCCGGCCGGTCAGCAGCGAGTTGAGCACCGTGCCCGAGATCAGGATGACCGCCACGATCAGCCAGCCGACCCAGGTGTCGACCTTCTCCGAGAAGTGGTACGGCGGCGTCATGTTGACCCACGGGAACACCAGCAGCATGATCGTGATGCCGAAGTTCGACGGGTTCATGTAGTGCCGCAGCCGGCCGTACACCGGCGCCTGCAGCACCCACTTCGCGCCGACCGCGACGACAACGCCGAAGATCATCGCCCAGACGTGGTCGTTGACGTAGGTCAGCATGTTCAGCGCCAGACCGCTGATGTGCGCCGGGAACAGGAACTCCACCAGGCCCCGGAACCCGTTGCCGCGGAAGCGGACGTCCCGCTTGGTGACGCGGGCGTTGATGATTTCCAGCAGGATCTCCGTGGTGTACG
Organism: Amycolatopsis sp. NPDC051102; assembly: GCF_040682815.1. Lineage (NCBI taxonomy): Bacteria > Bacillati > Actinomycetota > Actinomycetes > Pseudonocardiales > Pseudonocardiaceae > Amycolatopsis > Amycolatopsis sp. NPDC051102. The sequence goes on along the minus strand of NZ_JBFBBT010000040.1, from coordinate 34,506 downwards.
CGGTGCCCACGGCGATGAAGGGGTACAGCCACGGCTGCTCGAAGCCGAGCACGGTGTAGCCGAGGATGTTGAAGATCGTGATCGAGATGGCGAAGCGGCGCAGGGCCGTGATGACCTTGTTGGTCCGCTTCGGCGGGGCAGTGTCCACTTTGGTCGTTATGGGCGTCGCCATGACGTCACATCTCTTCCTTCGCCTGGGTACCGAGCTGGTACATGTGGCAGCCCGGTGCGAGCTTCAGGTCCTGCGTGCGCAGCTGCCCGGTGCGGTCCCGCCACTGCAGGTGCACCGCCAGCGGGCCGGCGGCGTTCTCGCCCAGCCCGATCTGGACGTCGAAGCTGCGGCGGCCGGAGTGCCCGCTGCTGCCGTCGACGCGGCCGACGTACTTCTTGCCGTCCGCGGCGGTCACCGTGACCTCGGCGCCGATCGCCGGTGAACCGGCCGAGGGCAGCGGGCCCGGCGCCACGGGGGCATCGGTGGTCAGCTTCAGCTGCAGGAACTTGCCGGTCTTCGGGCTGTCGTTGTGGTAGAAGACGGGCTGCTCCCACTGCCGCGCGACGGCGAACTCGGGCAGGCCGTCGCCGTCGGCGTCACCGACGCCGATGCCGCGGGTGGGCACCGGAACGGCCAGGCCGAGCTTCGGCGCGAGGTCGACGTAGGTGCCGTCCGAGCGCTTCACGAAGAAGTGCAGGGTCTGGTCGCCGGCGAGGTCGTCGCCGGGCCGGGCGTTCGGCCACCAGAACGGGTTGGACGTCATGCCGTCGTTGGCCACCGCCAGCTCCTGCAGCTGCGGCCAGCGGTTGACCTGCCCCTTGATGAACCCGGTCGCCTGGGCGATCTGGACGTCACCGCTGTTGTTGAAGTCCTCGATCTTGGGGTCCCAGCCCCAGCCCGACCACGCCGTCCGCGTGTCGCCGCTTTCGTCGTGGAACGGGGCCACGCCGTCCTTCAGCTGGTTGCGCAGGTCCGTCAGGTCCTTGGCGGTGTTGACGAACTGGAGGTTCGACTCCTCGACACCCCACGACGTGGTGATGTTGCTGACGAAGATGTCGTAGAGCCCGTCGTGGTTGAAGTCGCCGAAGTCGACGCCCATGCCCTTGAACGAGTCGTTGCCGAGCACCTTCGACTTCGGTTCGGTGACCCCGCGGACCGCGGTGACCTCGCCGAAGGCCACGTGCCCCGGCGCCGACTTGTTGTAGAGCAGGTGGTCGTGCCCGAAGTCGTTGGCGATGTAGAGCTCGGGCAGGCCGTCGGAGTCGATGTCGGTGGCGCTGGCCCCGAGGGTCCACCCGGAGCGGTCGTCGGCGGGGATCGCGTCCGAGGCGTCGGCGAAGGACGCGCTCGGCTGCGTGCCCGCGGTGGCGCCGGTCCAGCGGTAGAGGTACTTCCCGCCGCCGTTCTTCGCGTGCGACATCGACTGGTTCATCGTGATGCCGCCGTCGGCGTTCGGGTCGAGGACCTTGCTGTCCGGGAAGTAGTTGCCGACGAAGACGTCCACGTGCCCGTCACCGTCGAAGTCGCCGATGGTGGCCGCGTTGCTGTTCCACAGCGGGCCGTCGTACTTGCCGTCCGGGCCGCGCTTGCTGCCCGGCACGAGTTCGACCGGCTCGTAGGCGGCGGGAGCGAGCTTGGTGGCGCCGGCCTTCTGCAGGAACACCACCGGGGTGCGGCCCCAGTAGTAGACCAGGACGTCCATCCGGCCGTCTTCGTTGAAGTCGCCGGGGACGCAGCCCATCGGGGCCATGTACTGCCACGTCGGCAGCGGCGCCGGGTCGAGGGCGAACGGGGCGTACCGCTCCTGGCCCTGGCCCGGCGTCGGTGTGACGACGACCTGGTCGCTGCGCGGGTCGACCAGGCAGATGTCGTTGGCCAGGCCGTCGCCGTCGAGGTCGTTCATCGCGATGGCGGCGCCGGTCGAGGACATCCAGGCCGAGATGTGCTCGTACTGCTTGTTGAGCGTCCGGACGTACTGCGACTTCGCCGCCGGCGGCAACGCGATGGTCATCGGGGTGAACTGGAACTTGCCTGCCAGCTGGTCCTGCTCGGCGGCCGAGACGCTCGGCAGGCGCGCGACGAAGAACAACGTCAGCACCAGCGCGATCGCCACGATGCCCGCGAGCTGCCGACGCAGCCAGCGTGTGGTCGCGGTCATTGGTTCACTCCTCCATGGGTCAGCACTTCGCCGGCGATCCGCTGCCGCCAGGCTTCGAATGCCGGGACCTCGCCGTCGACGACCTCCGCCGGGCGCACTTCCTGGGTGATCGCCGCCGCGCGCGCGGCGGGCAGCCCGCAGATCGCCCGCGTGGCGACCTCGGTCTGGGGGATCAGCACGCCGCCGCGCACCCGGGCGTCGGCCGCGAAGGCGCTGCCCTGGGCGAGCTGCCCGCGGTGCTTGCCCGCGCGCTCGGCGAGCTCGACCAGTTCGGCCTCGTCGACACCGCACGCGTAGGTCGACGCCAGCCCGACGCCGGCGTACAGGTCACCGTGGCGGGACGGCGCGAACCCGGCGATCGTCTTCGTCACCAGGTCGACGTCGGTGCCGCAGATGAACCACAGCGCACGGCCGATGCCCTGGTCCATGGCTCGCAGCGCGTAGGCGCTGTACCGCTTGTCCGGCCACGGGAAGCCCGGCTCCTGGTACTGCTGCCGCACGTATTTCTCGGTTTTGAAGTACGCCTGGTGGAAGCCGTAGCCGTCGAGCACCAGCCAGCGCAGCAGCGGGTCGAACCGCTCCGCCTTCGGCCAGGCGAAGCGCGGCAGCCGCGCCATCGCCCAGCCGACGCCGACCAGGATGATGTACTCCTGCCGGGTGCCGCCCGGGCCCGCGACGAAGTCGTCGATGTGCCGGCGGCCGCCGAACGGCAGGCCGTCGAGCATCGCGTAGCCCATTCCCGCGCCTTCGTAGGCGAATCCGCGGAACTGTTCCGGAATGCGACCCAGCCATTCTTCGCACTGGGCGGGAGTCCGCGCTTCCACGGCGTGTGCGTAGCCGAGCAGGAACTTCTCCCCCACCGTTTCCAGCAAGTACTGAGCCTGCGGGCTCTTCTTGTGGAAACCACGCTTGTCCAGCGACGTCTCGGAGACGTCCGGTGTCAGGATGCGGCGCCTCAACGCGCGCCAACCGTCGCCCAACGCACTTCCCCCTTACGGGTCGCATAAATCTTTGGCCGAATACATCCACGGTCACAGATTCCGCACCGGCAGCTCTACTCCACGTTTGCCGCCGGCCCGCGGACGCAGGCGTTCAGCTCGCCGCCCGGTGCGCTTCGGGCCGCAATTCCGCCCGGATCCGCTCGCGCCAGACCTCGTACACCGGCAGCGGTCCGTCGTCGTCCCCGCCGGCGGCTTCGGTCCGGTCGGAGATGTCCCGCAGCGCCTGCACGGACCGGCCGGTGAGGACCTCGGCCGCGAGGTGGGTGTGCGCGGGCACGTAGGCAGCGTAGGTCCGCGCCTTGACCGCGAAGGCCACGCCCAGGGCCAGTTCGTCGTGGTACTCACCCGCCGCGCGCCGCAGGATCCCCAGCCCGCGCTGGTCGGCCCCGCCGGCGAAGGTCGAGGCGAGCCCGACCCCGCTCCACAGGTCCGCCCGGCGGTGTTCGGCGAACCGCCCCACCGCGGCGGCGGCCGCGGTGGGGTTCCCGCCGTGGATGAACCACAGCGCCCGGCCGACGCCCTGGTCGAAGGCGCGGGCGAAGTACTCCGGCCGGCCGGCCCACGGGTAGGGCACCGGCTCCGCCTGCTCGTCGACCCACTTGCCGGTGTCGAAGTAGGCCCGGTCGAAGCCGTAGCCGTCGACGGCGAGCCAGCTCATCGTCGGGTGGTAGGCCACCCCGGTCAGCTCCGGCAGGATGTTCTTCCACAGTGGCCGCGGCAGCCGCGCCATCGCGAAGCCGATCCCGATGTAGGTCAGGAAGATGTACGGGCGCGCCGGCCCCTCCAGCAGGGCGCGCGTGCGGTCGCGGCCGCCGCCGGGCATCGCGTCGAGGATGGTGTAGCCCATCGTCGCGCCCTCGTAGGCGAACCCGCGCTGCTCCGGCTCGATCAGCGCGAGGCGACGCTCGATCTCCCAGAGCGGCGCCCCTTCGATGGCCCATTCGAACCCGCACACGACCGCCTGCGGCACCGCCTCCAGCCGGGCCGTCGCGTCGGTGTGGGTGACAGGGAAGCCGCGTTCGGCGAAGCCGACCGAAGCGAGTGAAGGAGCGAGAAACCGCTTGCGCAGAACTCCGATTACGGTGGACATCTGTCTTGGTCCCTTGTTCGGCGGGGGATCAGGCGACGGCGCGCAGGTGCGGCCGCGCCGCGGCGAGCATGCGCTGGGTGAACGGCGACTGCTTCGACGCGAGCGTGATCGCGATCGGAGCGTCGGTCGGGGCCGGGGCACGCAGCGCGATCCGGCTGGCGGACCGGCCGTGCGGCGCCACGTGCACGGTCGAATAGGCGATGGAGAACCGCGGCCCGGCGGCACCCGGCTGGTGCTGCGCGACCGCGATCGCGGTCCACTGGCCGGCCGGCGCGCCGTGGATGGTCAGCTCGCCCGAGTTCATGCTCGCCATGCCGGTGAAGGCGACCGGGCCGCACTGGGGCACCGGGTCGGCGAACAGCCCGACGAGCGTGTCCGCGGGGGCCGAACCTCCGGGCAGGTCCAGCTGGATCACCAGCTCGCCGGTGCCCGACTGCAGCGACGCGCAGCTGCGGCCGGCCGCACGCAGCGTCCGCAGCGGCGGCAGCCGCCGCAACGTCGGCGAGATCGCCACCAGGAGCTCGGCGACCTGCGGTTCCCGGTACTGCGTCGGCGTCATCCCGACCGCCCGCGAGAACCGGCTGGTGAACGTGCCGACGCTGCTGTAGCCGACGCTGCACACGATGTCGGAGACGTTCAGCGACGTGGTCAGCAGCAGGCGCTTGGCCTCGAAGAGGCGCACCGCGGTGAGGAAGCGGCCGGGCGTCACGCCGGTCGCGTCGGCGAACATCCGGGAGAAGTGGAACCGGCTGACGAACACTTCGGACGCCAGGTCGGCGAGCGTGATGGGTTCGAAGTACCGCTCCCGGATGGACGAAATGGCCTGCAGGACGGCGGGCCGGACCGACTTGTCCACTCTGTCGAGCGCCGGCTCGCGGGCGGGAGCGTCGAACTCGCCGCCGTGTCCGACAGCCGCTATCGATCGCAACATCATCAGCCCAACCTCGAATCCCCTGGTGGAAGTTCTTCTTCTCCTCGTGCCAGGGAAGACGCCGTTTCTCGGGGATCGATTGACGAGCGATGGAGGAGACCGGTGATCCGGTTCACCCGTCGGTGTGACACCCGGTCGGGGCCGGGTGGTCCGCCGGTCCGGGGCGTGCAGAACGCCTGGACGCGGTGTGCCGGACGCCCGCGGCCTTGATCGGCGGCGGTCCCGCGGGACGCGCGTTTGGTCCGATCCGGGGAGGCCACGGCCCGGACGGCGGCGGGTTCGACCAGATGGCGGCGGGTGCACCGCGCACCCCCGGAACCTGCGAAACGCATGCGGGGCCGGGAAGAACCCACGCCGGGTCCGGTGGGCGGTTCACTGGCCGCCGGAGCGGCGCTCTGTCACATTCGGATAGAAGCCCGGAGATCGGCCGTCCACCGACCCGCGCGGCACAACCTGGGGAGCGCGAGGACGCATTGACGATGCTGGAGGCCAGCCATGTACTCCGAACTGCAGCCCACCGACGAGCCGGTCGACGGCGACGTCCACTTCAGCGTGCTGGGGCCGCTGGAAGTGCTGCGCGACGGTGTCGATTACGCACCGAGCGCCCCGAAGGTGCTCTCGTTGCTCGCCGTGCTCGTGATGCGCCCGGGCAAGATGGTACACATCGACACCCTGATCCGGGAGCTGTGGTCGGACAACCCACCCCGGACGGTACGGACCACCCTGCACACCTACGTCTACCATCTGCGTCGCTGCATCATGCAGAACGACCTCGCCGAGGACGCCGAGAAACTGCTGGTCACCAAGCAGTCCGGCTACACGTTCAACATCAATCCGTCCCAAGTGGACATCCATCGGTTCGTGCGGCTGCAGCAGGCCGGCTACGAGCGCCAGGCCGCCGGCGACCACGCGGGTGCCGCCGACGCCTGCCGCTCCGCGCTCGACCTGTGGTCCGGGCCGCCGCTGGCGAACATCCACTGTGGACCGGTGCTGTCGGCCTACCGGACCGAGCTGCTCGAACTGCGGCGCAGCGTGCTGCACCTGCGGATCGAAGCGGAGATCGTCAGCGGCCGGCACCGCGAGCTGATCGGCGAGCTGCGTTCGCTGGCCACCGGCAGCCCGCTGGACGAAGCCCTGCACGGACAGCTGATGCGGGCGCTCGGCCGCAGCGGCCGCCGGTCCGACGCGATGGCCGTCTACCGCAGGCTCCGCACGCGGCTGGCCGGCGAGCTGGGCGTCGAACCCTGTGACGACCTGCAGTCCCTGCACCGAGAGCTGATTTCCGAGGGCGACCACCGGTGAGCCGCCCCACCCGCGTCCCCGGCTCCCGCCGGGCCGTCGCATCGCCTGAGAAGAAGTGAGGAATGTTCGATGCCCACTCCGCACACCCGTGCCTACGGCCAGTTCTGCGGCGTCGCCCGCGCGCTCGAGCTCATCGGTGAGCGCTGGTCGCTGCTGATCATCCGGGACCTGGTGCTCGGCGCCAAGCGGTACGACGAGCTGCAGGCCGGCCTGCCGAAGATCCCGCCGTCCATCCTGTCCGCCCGGCTCAACGACCTGGAGGCGACCGGCGTGATCCGCCGCCGCGTCCGCGCCGAGCTCGACGCGGGCCTGGTCTACGAGCTGACCCAGTACGGCAGCGAGCTGGACCACATCGTGCTCGACCTCGGCCTGTGGGGCGCCCGCTCGCTGAGCAAGCCGGCGGCCGACGACGTCGTCACCCTCGACACGGCCATCCTGTCCCTGTACACGACGTTCCGCCCGGAGAGCGCGGAAGGCGTGCAGATCAACTTCGAGATCCGCTACGACGACCGCATGACGGTGCACGCCCTCGTCGAGGACGGCGCGGTCAAGGTCGGCGAAGGCCGGTTCCCCGGGGCCGAGCTGGTCATCCGGACCGGCCACAACGCGGCCTTGCTGGACCTGATGAGCGGCCAGCTCACCGCGGCGGCGGCGATCCGGTCGGGCAAGCTCGCGATCGAGGGCGAAGCGGCGGACCTGGAGCTGTTCGCGCAGCTGTTCCACGTCCCGGCGGCCCCGGAGCCGGCGAGCGGCCTCGCGGTCCACTGAACGACGGCCGGGCCTGCTCGTCCGGCAGGCCCGGCACCCGAGCGGTCGACTCGCGTGATCGCACGCTCAACTCGCGTGATTGGGCAGTCAACTCACGTGATCGGACGGTCGACACGGCTCCGCGGCAACCAGGATCGGCGTGTCGACCCTCCAGACACGCGTGTCGACCCTCCAGACACGCGAGCCGACCGCCTGGGTACGCCAGTTTGCGTGAGCGGGGGGATGCCGGACCTCCCTCAGGACGGCGGCAGCTCCGCCTCGACGCGCGCCGCCTGCGCCTCGAGGTACCGCCGTTCCGGCCGCTCTCGGTCCGCTTCGCGGCCTTCAGGTAGTGCTCGCGCGCGTCCGCCGGGCGCCCCGCGCGCTCCAGCAGGTGCGCCCGGACCGCGTCCACGCGGTGGCCGACGTCGAGCTTGGCGTCGATGCCGTCCAGCACGGCCAGGCCGGCGTCGGGGCCCGCGACCTGGGCGACGGCGACCGCCAGGTTCATCGTCACCACCGGGCCCGGCATGAGCTCGCCGAGCACGCCGTACAGCTCGACGATCTGCGGCCAGTCGGTCTCGTCCGTGCCAGGTGCCTCGTCGTGCAGGGCGGCGATCGCCGCCTGGACCTGGTACGGCCCGACCGGGCCGCGGCCCAGCGTCGAGCGCACCAGCGAGACGCCCTCCTCGATCATCGCCGCGTCCCAGCGGCCGCGGTCCTGGTCCGGGAGCGGCACGAGCTCGCCGTCCGGGCCGGTGCGGGCCGCCCGGCGGGCGTCGGTGAGCAGCATCAGCGCCAGCAGGCCGGCGACCTCGCCCTCGCCGGGGATCAGCGCGTGCACCGCGCGGGTCAGCCGGATCGCCTCGGTGGCGAGCTCGACGCGCAGCAGGTTCTCCCCCGACGTCGCCGTGTACCCCTCGTTGAAGATCAGGTACAGCACCTGGAGCACCACCCGCAGCCGCGCCGGGAAGTCGTCCGGCGACGGCTCGCTGAAGGTCGACCCCGCGGCGGCGACGCTCTCCTTCGCGCGGGTGATCCGCCGCGTCATGGTCGCCTCGGGCACCAGGAAGGCGCTCGCGATCTGGGCCGTGGTCAGCCCGCCGACCGCGCGCAGCGTCAGCGCGACCTGCGAGGGCGGCGAAACGGCCGGGTGGCAGCACAGGAACAGCAGCGACAGCGTGTCGTCTTCGGCGGCGGGCTGCTCCTCGCCGGGACCGGCGACGACGGTCACCGGCTCCCGCACGGCGACCGACTCCTCACGCCGCCGTCGCGCGCTCTCGCTGCGCCAGTGGTCGGTGAGCCGCCGGGTCGCGACCGTGATCAGCCAGCTGCGCGGGTTGTCCGGGACACCCTCGGCCGGCCACTGCTCGCTCGCCGCCAGCAGCGCCTCCTGGACGGCGTCCTCGCACGCGTCGAACTGGCCGTACCGGCGGACCAGCACGCCCAGCACCTGCGGCACGAGCGGCCGCAGCACTTCGGCGACGCCGGTCACGCCATGGGCACTTCGGTTTCGGCGTCGGCGAAGAAGACCACCTCGCGGACCTCGATGCCGAGCCCTTCGACGGCGGCGTCCGGGATCATCCCGGCGAGCTCGACGGCGCGCTCCTTGCTCGCGCACTCCACGAGGTAGTAGCCGGCCAGGAACTCCTTCGACTCCAGGAACGGGCCGTCGGTGACGGCGGGCAGGCCCCCGCGCACGCGCACGACGCTGCTGTCGGCGACCGCGCCGAGCGCCTGGGTGCTGATCATCTCGCCGGATTCCCGGATGGTGCGGATGAACTCCTGGTGCCCGGTCATGATGCCGTTCATGTCCTCCTCGGACAGCTTCGCCATCACGTCGGGGTTCAGGTACATCGCCAGCAGGTACTTCACGTCCGGGCTCCCTTCAGCCACCCTCGCCGCGTCCGTGGCCGAACATAGCCGACCACGCCGCAAGCGCGGAGTGGAGCTGCCGCGCGGCCGCCTGCGAGGCTTGATCCGGGCAGTCCCGGCTGCCGGACCAGGAGGTTGGCGCCGATGGCCGACGTGTTCACGGACCTGCAGACCGAGACCGAGGCGCTGGCCGAGCTGGCCGAGCGGCACGGGTACGGCCCCGGCCCGGACCTCACCGGGTACTTCGCCCGGCTGACGTCGACCGCGCGGCTGGTCCGGCTCAGCGTCGAGCACCCGGCCGCGTTCGGGGTCACCCCGCAGATCTCCTACGACACGCTCGACGAGGCGATCCTGTGCTGGCTGATCGAGCAGCGCAAGGCCACGGCCCTGCTCACCTCGGCCCCGCCGGCCCCGGAGCTGCCGTGGAGCGACGGCCCGCTGCGCCCGTCGGTGCTGGCGGCGGCGGTGCTGACGGAGCTGTTCGCCTGCGGCCAGGACATCGCCGACGTGGTCGGGACCCGCCTGCGCCGCACGGACGCGATCGGGCACGTCGCCTACTACGGCGTCCGCACGCGCGACCGCCTCTACCACCGCCACCAGGAGACACCGCCCGGCCAGTTCCGCTTCGAGCTGCAGGCGCCGTCGGGCGAGCTCTGGATCTTCGGCCCGGAGGGCGCCCGCGACCGCATCACCGGCCCGGCCGAGGACTTCTGCCTGCTGGTGACCGGCCGCCGCTTCGCCGAGGACCTGTCGCTGGCCTTCACGGGCAGCCACACGGCCGACTGGCTGGAACTGCTGGAGCGCTGAGCCCCTACTCGAACGGCGCCGGGTCGCCCGCGCCGACGCGCAGGATTTCCGCTTCGCCGGAGGAGAAGTCGATCACCGTCGTCGGTTCGACCCCGCAGTCGCCGGAGTCGAGCACCGCTTCCAGGGCGTTGTCCAGCTCTTCCTTGATCTCCCAGCCCTGGGTCATCGGCTCGCCCTCGCCGGGCAGCAGGAGCGTGCTCGACAGCAGGGGTTCGCCGAGCTCGGCCAGCAACGCCTGCGTCACCCGGTGGTCCGGGATGCGCACGCCGACCGTCTTCTTCTTCTCGTGCATCAGCCGGCGCGGCACCTCCTTGGTGGCCGGCAGGATGAACGTGTAGCTGCCCGGGGTCGCCGCCTTGATCGCGCGGAACACCGCGTTGTCGATGTGCACGAACTGGCCCAGCTGGGCGAAGTCCTGGCAGACCAGGGTGAAGTGGTGCCGGTGGTCCAGCTTGCGGATGGAGCGGATCCGGTCGAGCCCGTCGCGGTTGCCCGGGCGGCAGCCGAGGGCGAAGCACGAGTCGGTCGGGTAGGCGATCAGCCCGTCGTTCCGGAGGATCTCGACGACCTGGCCGAGCGCCCGCTTCTGGGGGTTCTCCGGGTGCAGGTCGAAATAGCGTGCCATGGGTCGAGCCTAGGGTCGCTCGCCCGGACCGGCACGCCCGCCCCCGCGCGTCTCCCATCTTGCGGAACCCGGGCCGAACGCTGGGCCCGGCCGCGGGGCACGGCCCACAATCCGCAGTGGACCACAGCCAGGGAGGGCGAGTCATGACGGAGCTGACCGTGCCGGAACTCGACCGTCCCCGTGTCGTCGCCGGGGCGAAGTACCTGTTCGAAGGCCCGCGTGGCCGCGTTTCGCTGACCGAGCTGTTCCGGGCGCACCGGCGCCTGGCCGTGCACCACCCGATGGCCGACCACAGCGGACCCGCGGACGTCGTCCCGGCCGCCGAGGTCACCGCCGCGCTGCAGGACCCGGGCCTGCGGCTGGTGCTCGTCTCCCGCGCGCCCTACGCCAAGCTGGAGCAGTACCGGCGGCACCTCGGCTGGGACGTGGCCGCGTACTCGGCCGCGGGCACGGCGTTCACCGAAGACTTCCCGGCGACCCGGCACGTGCCCGGCGCGGCGGGCGGCGACTCCTGGGACGACGAGTCCGGGCTCAGCTTCTTCCGGCTGGTGGACGGTTCCGTGCTGCACACCGGCTCGGTCGCGGTGCCGCGGCTGGACTTCGTGGGCCTGCTCGCCGCCGCCGGCGTCCTGCCGCCGGCCCCCGGCGGCCACTGACCCGATCGGACGCCACCCGGCGTTCCGGGCCCGATGGCAGGTTTTCGCACCGCTGCCGGCGCACCCCGTTGAGTTATGATCGGCCGTCAGCTCGCACGAAGCGCCCAGACCCGGCCTCCCGGGCGGCCCGGTCGCCGCACAGATCCCGGAGGGTCCGCACTGATGTCTCCGGTCGCCGCACTCGAGCCCTCCAGCGGGCGCTCCGCGACCGCCGAACCCCGCGGCACCACCGCGGCGGACCGGCGCCCCCGCCTGGCCACCTACCTGGCCTCGGCCATCATCGTCGTGGTCATCGCCGGGTTCAGCGTGATCGGGGTGGTCGGCTTCCTCCCGGCGTCGGCCGGCAGTTTCCACGCCGTCTACGCCATCACGGCCGTGGCCGGGCTGCTCGGGATCCAGCTGCTGTGGTTCAGCCGTCCCTCGGCCCGGCTGGACTCGGTCACCAGCCGGGTGCTGCTCGCCGTGGTGGTCGTGCTCGCCTACGTCCCGCTGCCGACCTTGGGCATCCTGTGGGCGGACATGCCGGACTTCGTCGGCGGCGCGGCGCTGCTGGTGCTGCCGCCGCGGTACGCGTGGCCGACGCTGGGCGTGGTCGCCCTCAGCGAGGTGGCGGTCTACCACACGTTCGGCGCGTCCCTGTCGGACACGGTCTACATCGGCTTTTCCGCCTGCTTCTACAGCATCCTCTACTACCTGCTGGCCCGGCTCGCGCGGATGGTCCACGAACTGCACCGCGCCCGCACCGAACTCGCCCAGCGCGCGGTCGCCGAGCAGCGGCTCGCCTTCGCCCGCGACCTGCACGACCTGCTCGGGCTGAGCCTGTCCGCGATCGCGCTGAAGGGCGAGCTCGCGCAGCGGCTGATGCGGAAGTCGGTCGAGGCGGCCAAGGCCGAGCTCGGCGGAATCACCGCGACCGCCCAGCGCACCCTGTCCGACGTGCGCGCGGTCTCGCACGGCTACCGCGAGCTCTCGCTGGAGAAGGAATCGCGGACGGCCGAGACGCTGCTCTCGGCGTCCGAGATCGCCGTGCGCGTCCACCTCGACCAGGGCGACCTGCCGGTCCAGGCCCGCACGCTCCTGGCCAAGGTGCTCCGCGAAGGCGTCACGAACGTCCTGCGCTACAGCGATGTCGAACACTGCGAGATCGACGTCCGCCACCACGACGGCAAGGTCACCCTGGAGATCGTCAACGACGGCGTGACGGCCGACGACCCGGCGAGCACGCTGGCGACGCTGCCCGACGAGGTCGCCGCGCTCGGCGGCTCGGCGACCGCGAAGACCGGGGCGGACGGCCGCTTCCGGCTCAGAGTCGAGCTCCCGGTCCCGGAACGGCTGGGCAGCGGGGGCGCGCACCAAGCCGAACGGCAGGCGGAGACCGACTCCAAGCGGATCCGCCGGCTGCTGCCGGTGGTCATGTCCCTGATGGCGTGCGGGGCCACGCTGCACGTGCTCCAGCTGACCACGCAGCCGTGGCAGGTGATCCTGGTCGTCGGCTCGATCGTGGCGCTGCTGGCGCTGCAGTTCTCCTACTTCAACCGCCCGGCCACCAACCTGCGTTCGGCGCAGAGCTACGGCATGTTGTTCGTCCAGGCCTGCCTCATCTACCTGCCGCTGCTGCCGCTGGGCTCGAAGTGGGTCAGCCTGCCCGGGCTGCTGATCGGCAGCGCGCTGCTGGTCCTGCCGCCGGTCGCGGGCTGGGTGTTCTTCGCGCTCAACATCGCCGCCTACGCGCAGATCCAGCGGATCTCGGGCGCGGACGTCACGTCGACGGTCTTCTACACCGCCGCGACCGTGATGACCGGGCTGGCCGTGTTCGGCCTGTTGTGGCTGGTCCGGCTGGTCACCGAGCTCGACAACACCCGGCGGCGGCTGGCCGAGATGGCCCTCGCCGAGGAGCGGCTGCGCTTCGCCCGCGACCTGCACGACCTGCTCGGCATGAGCCTGTCGGCGATCGCGCTGAAGAGCGAGCTGACGGCCCGGATCCTGCCGCTGGACCGCCACCGCGCCGCCGACGAGCTCGCGGAGGTCCTCGGCCTGACCCGCCAGGCCCTCTCCGACGTGCGGTCGGTGGCCAGCGGTTACCGCGAATTGTCGCTGGACAGCGAGTCGCGCACCGCCAAGTCGGTGCTGATCTCCGCCGATGTCCGGGTGCGCATGGAGATGCTCGAAGACGAGCTGCCCACGCCGGTGCGCACGGTGCTGGCCGTGGTGCTGCGCGAAGGCGTCACGAACGTGCTGCGGCACAGCAAGGTGGAGAGCTGCGAGATCGCCATGCACCGCACCGACGGCGGGATCAGCCTCGACATCGTCAACGACGGCGTCGGGGGCTGCCGGAACGGCGACAGCGGGGACGCCGGGGAGCCGGTGGTGCCGGCGCCGCCCGCGGTGCCCCGCGATTCGTCGCCGGGCAGCGGGATCGGCAACCTCTCGCACCGGGTCGCCGACCTCGGCGGCGAACTGACCGCCGGGGTCGAGCCGGACGGCCGGTTCCGGCTGCGGGCCGTGGTTCCGGTCTGAGCCTTACTGGTCCATACCAGTTGGGGGCTCAGAGCCAGCCGGACTCTTCGGCGATGCGGATGGCGTCCACCCTGTTGCGGGCGTTGAGCTTCGCGACCACCGTCGTCAGGTAATTCCGGACCGTGCCGGCGGAAAGGTAGAGCCGCGCGGCGACCTCCACCGTCCCGTAGCCCTGCGACGTCATCCGCAGCACGTCCAGCTCGCGCGTGGTGAGCGGGCAGTCGACGGTGTCCCAGGCGGCCAGCGCCAGGTCGCCGTCCACCATCCGGCGGCCGGCTAGCACCCCGCGGACGGCGTTGGCCAGCTTGTCGGGCGGGGCGTCCTTCAGCAGGAACCCGCCGACCTTGGCGTCCAGCGCCCGCCGCAGCGTCCCCGGGCGGCCGAGGCTGGTCAGGATGAGGGTCCGGCACCCCGGCAGCTGCTCGTGCAGCTCACCGGCCGCGGTGAGGCCGTCCTTGCCCGGCAGGTCGATGTCGATGACCGCCACCTGGGCCTGGTTGGCGCGGGCCGCGGGCAGGATTTCCAGGCCGGACGCGACCTCCGCGACCACGTCGATGTCGGGTTCCAGCCGCAGCAGGGCGACCAGCGCGCCCCGCACGATGTGCATGTCCTCGGCAACCAGCACTCTGATCACGGGTGCCTCCGCACTCACGATTCCCCAGAAGTCAAGTCAACCATTCTGCTTGACGAATCGGTTGCACCGTTCGGGCATCTCTCGGGGCCGACGCCACAAAATGCACAGTCGCAGGCAAATGCGAGGTTAAAAATATCGTGTCGCGATCGCGCGGCTACGTCCCGTAACGAACTTACCCCATGATCGGTGCATTGTTGGAAATTTTCCTGTCAGGTGGTTTGCGGACACCACGGCGCTCCACATGCGACGAGCCGGTCACCACCCGGCGCGCGGTGCGCGCCCGGCGTGACCGGCTCAGCAGACACGAGAACAGCGGAAACGACACTCAGGCCGCTTCGAGGACGTCGAGGCGGCAGATGCTCCCCAGGATCGGCCGAACGTCACCGGTGCCGTCGCTCCACTGCTCGAACCGGTCGATCGACAGGTCGGTGGCGGCCTGCTCGACCTCGATGCCCAGATCGGCGAAAAGTGCGCGGACGTTGGCAGAAACCTGTGCGGACATTTTGTGCTCCCAGTGGCGAAGATGAATGCTTCACGTGACATAAATCGTCGCCCAGTGGTGCCCGGACAGCCAGTGCCCGCGTCATCGGGCCGCTATGGCTTACGAATGGTCCGTGCGGTTTCGGGAAAGAGTCCGAACGGCCTAACAGGCCATCGAATAGGGGGCGAATCACGCTGGTTTCGTCACCATGCGCGATCGCCCGGATGCGCGGTGCGGTCGCCGCGGACCGCCATGTGCATCCGTCATGTCCGGGATACCCAGCCAGCCCGCCGTCAAACGGGGCATGTGCAAAACGCATGTCGACCACCGGTGAAATCCATCCGCACCGGTGCACAGAGCACTTAAGAAGTAGACGTCCGCGGTCCTACAGTTTTGGTCGGAATCGTTTTTTTCCGCACCCGGAAGCCTTCGCCGGAAGGCCCGGACGCGGCACCGTCGACCGGAGGGGACGGCCCACCATGGATGAGATCGTCCGGCAAGCCGTGGCACGTGCGATCGTGACCATGCGAGACAACCTGGGCGAGCGGCTCACGATCGACGACCTCGCCCGCGCGGCCATGTTCAGCAAGTTCCACTTCACCCGGGTGTTCCTGCGGGTCACCGGGCTGTCGCCGGGCCGGTTCCTGTCGGCCCTGCGGCTGGCCGAGGCCAAGCGCCTGCTGGCCACGACCGTGATCTCGGTGGCCGACATCAGCCACCAGGTCGGGTACAACAGCGTCGGCACCTTCAGCGCGCGGTTCAGCGGCAGTGTGGGCGTTTCGCCGTCCCGCTACCGCCAGCTGCACGGCATGGCGCCGCGGATCGCCGGCCGGCAGGCCCAGCCGGGGTCCGGGGCGACCGTGCGCGGTCAGCTGCGGGTCGCCACCGACGCCGAGGTCGGGCCGGTTTTCGTGGGTCTGTTCGCCGCCCGCATCGCCGAAGGCGCGCCGGCCCGCCACGCGATCCTGCCCGGTCCGGGGCCGTACGCGCTGACCGACGTCCCGCTGGGGTCCTGGTACGTCCTGACGCACGCCTACGGCACCACCCCGCTCGACAACCACGGGCTGCGGCCGTTCACCGGCCTGACCGGGCCGGTGACCATCCACCGCGGCGTCACGGCGAGCCTCGCCGACGTCCGGGTGCGCCCGCGGCACGGTTTCGACCCGCCGGTCCTGCTGGCCCTGCCCGACCTGCGCCAGGCCGTGGTCTCCCGCCCGCTCGCGAGCTGAGCGGGCAATTGCCGGCACCCGAATCCGCCGTCCGTTAATCCACGGGCGGCGGACTCACCTGTCCGGGGTGAACACAGCCATTCGGCCCAGCAGCCGGCATCGGCCGCCGGATTGCCCGCACCGGGCGGGATCGGGCAGGCGAGGCGGCGAATTCCGGTATTCCGGGGATCCCGATCGCGGGAAACTCCGGCAGCGCCGCGCAATGGCGTACAATTGCGGTTCGGAGTCGCCGGACTGGGGTGCGAGGTACCGACGTGATCAAGGTGTTGCTGGCCGAGGACATGCACATGGTCCGCGGCGCCCTGGTCGCCCTGCTGAACCTCGAATCCGACATCGAAGTGGTCGCCGAGGTGTCCTCGGGCGACCAGATCCTCCCCGCCGCCAAGGCGGCCAAGCCCGACGTCGCGGTCATCGACATCGACCTGCCGGGCAAGGACGGGCTGTCCGCGGCGATCGAGATCCACGAGAGCGTGCCCGGCTGCCATACGCTCATCCTGACCAGCCTCGGCCGCCCGGGCACGGTGCGCCGGGCCCTGGACGCCAAGGTGAACGGCTTCCTGCTGAAGGACGCGCCGTCGGACAAGCTGGCCAACGCCGTGCGCTCGGTCGCCATCGGCCGCCGGGTCATCGACAGCGAGCTGGCCTTGGCCGCCTGGGAAACCGACGACTGCCCGCTGACGCCGCGCGAAGTCGAGATTTTGGGCCTGGCCGCGAAGGGGCGCACGGTCTCCGATATCGCCTCCGAGCTGTTCCTGTCCGCCGGCACGGTCCGCAACTACCTGGCCTCCGTCGTGACGAAGCTGAACGCCCGCAACCGGGTCCACGCCATCCGGATCGCCACCGAAGCCGAGTGGCTCTGACCCACCCTCCACTGTGGAGGGTGGCAACCGTCTTCGCACCAATCAGGACGACCGCCTGGGCCTGCGGGAAAACGTTTACCGTCGCCCCAGGGGGATGGCCACCAGCAGCCGGTGGGTGCCGTCGGCCCCCGCTTCGGTCGTCAGCGTTCCGTTCAGGACGTCGATGCGGTCGCGGAGGTTGCGCAGCCCCGCCCCGGAATCGGCGGCACCCTCGCCGGCCGCGCCGGCCGCGCCGTCGTTGACGATCTCCAGCCACGCCGTCCCGTCCCCGGCGCTCACCGACAACGCGCACCAGCTGGCGGTGCTGTGGCGCACCACGTTCGTGACGCCTTCGCGCAGCACCGTCCCGAGCGCGGTGGCCACCCGGGGCGGCAGGTCGCCGAGGCCGGCGCGGGCCACCGTCACGCGGGTCCCGGCCGCGCTCAGCACGTCGGCCGCGACCTTGCATTCCTCCTCGAGCGACAGGTCGCGGTAGCCCGCGGCGATCGTGCGGACGTCGGCCAGCGCGCGCCGCGACATCACCAGCAGCTCGGCCAGTTCCTCCTTCGCCTGCGCGGGCCGGGTGGGCACCAGGCGGTCGACGAGTTCACCCTTCAGGGTGATCGCCGAGAGGCTGAGCCCCAGCAGGTCGTGGAGGTCGCGGGAGAACCGCTTGCGTTCTTCGATGCCGGCCTGGCGCTTCAGCTCGCGGACCTCGTCGTCCCGCTCGTCCACCAGCCGCGCGGCCGTGCCGAGCCCGAACAGGGTGAGCGCGGCGACCCCGGCGGTCACCGTGGCCGCCACGCCCACGACCACGTCCACCGAACCGGCGTGCCAGGCCGGTCCGAACCCGGCCACCGCGCACGCCGCCAGCGCGCCCGCGACCGCCCTGGCCGGCGGGTACACCAGCAGCAGCCCGCCGGCGAAGAACCCGCCTGCCGTGCTCCACGAGGCCCCGAACTGCAGCAACGGCCCGAAAGCCACCGCTCCCTGGCCGACGAGGACCAGCGCCGGGTGGGCGATGCCGCCGTAGACGAACCAGGCCAGGTGCCCGCCGGACAGGGCCACCGCGCAGACCAGCGCGGCCAGCCGCACGGGCCACGGTTCCCCGCCGGTCAGGACGGGCAGGACCGCCAGCAGCGCGACCCCGGCGGCGGCCGCCGCCTGCGCGCCCAGCACGAGGACGCGGATCCCGGGCCGCTCCCGCTTGAACGGAGAAGCCTGCCCGGCGTCCCGTCCCCGGAACCCCGTACCGCGAATGCGCACCGGCCGAACCACGGCCCCTCCCCACGCCCCCACGCCCCAGTGGTACCAAGGTAACAGGGCGGGACGTTCCGGGCGGATCGTCCGTCAGCGGGAGAACGGGAAGTCCAGGACGCACTCGCCGACGCTCACCTCCGTCGGCCACTCCAGTTTCAGCGAGCGGTCGACGCGGTCGCCGGCGTCGACCGGGACGGCGTGCGCGGTCAGGCCCATCGCCTTGGCGGTGAGGTAGAGGACCTGCTGCAGCGCCCCCACGTGCACCAGCGTGGTCGCGTAGGCGGCGCTGCCGAGCACCCAGGCGATCCGCGACATCCGCGCGGTCATCGTCAGCAGCACCGAAGGCCTGCGGTGGCTGCCGGCGCCGATCATCGCGACGTCGAGCATCCCGTCCAGGACCCCCATGTCGTCGTTGATCAGCGTGAGCGTGTGCCACAGCGGGTCGTAGTGGTAGGTCCCCCGCGCCAGGCCCGCGCAGCGGTTGATCCCGACGTAGATCTCCAGCTCGTACAGGCAGGCGACGCTGAAGTACGGGCGCTGGGACGCCTCGTGACCGGGTCCGCCGGGCAGGTGGGCGGGCCCGATCGACCGCACCCGGGCCGCGCGGTAGAGCAGCTCGCCGACCTGCTCGGCGGACAACGCGCGTTCGGTGACCTCCGGACAGGTGTGGTCGGCTTCGAGCAGCGTGGTCAGCGCCGGGTCGGTCGCCTCGATCACGGCCGGGTCCGGCCGGGGCAGCGGGAAGGTCGGGCCGGCGGTGATCTGCTTGACCACCGGCGGTTCGGCACCCGCCCGGCGCGCCTGCGGGTCCGGCGGCCTGCCCTTCTGCCAGGTCCGGCTGCGGGCGTGGAACCGCAGGTCCTCGGGCGACCAGGCGGCCAGGTCGGCGTCGGTGTCCTCGGCGAACGCGGCCCAGTCGTCGGCCACCAGCACCACGCCCGCGGCCACCAGGAACGCCACGACGTCCGCCACCAGCGGCTCGGCCAGCCCGGTGGCCTCGGCGACCTGCGCGACCGTGACCGGCCCGGCCAGTGCCGACGCCACGGTGACCGCGGGCGGCCGCAGCAGCGCGACCCGGTACCGGGCGCGGGGCGACTCGAGCTGCAGGCCGCCGTCCTCCGGGCGGATCGCCGAGAACCGGGACAGCTTGATCAGCCGCCCGGGCGGCACCGGATCGCTCGGGAAGACCGGGGACTGGGTCACCGGGATGGCCGACAGGACCGGCCCGCGGCCGTCGTTGAGCGCCAGCGAGTGCACGACCGAGCCGGACAGCCGGTTGAGGACCTTCCGCAGGACGCCCGCCCAGGCTTCCGCACCCCCGCTCGCCGACGCCGCGAGGTTGCCCATCGACACCGGGCCCAGCACCATCCGGCTCAGCGATTCGCGGACCGACCCGGGTATCCCCGCCAGCTCGTACTCACCCCACCAGGTGATCGCGACGACCGTGTCGTCGTCCCCCGCCTCCAGCAGGGTGTCTTCGGTGAGGGACCAGAGCCGGACGGTCTCCGGGATCCCCTCCGGGCGATCAGCAGGCAAGGCCAACTCCTCAAGCCGGGCAACGAACACGTGCCCCCGCCGGGGGCGCCGTCACAGGAACATCGGGAACGGGTTGAGCCGCTCGTACGGGGTCGGCGCGTCGAGCCGGCCCAGCCGGACCGGGACGTCGAAGAGCCGGCCGGGCGCGAACCGGGCCCAGAACGGGCGCAGCCCCGGCACGATCACCTTCGCCACCGGGATCCCGACGTCCGGCCGCGTCTGGTCGAGCACCAGCAGCTCCAGCCCGGCGCGGCCGAACACCCGGCCCAGCGCCTCGACGTCGTCGCGGACGTCGGTCCGGTTGACGAACGGGAAGTCCGCGGCGGTGCGCATCCGCTGCCCCGCCGCGGGCCGCAGGTACGGCTGGTTCGCGACGGTGGCGTGGGCGAGCCAGCGACGTGCGTCCGGGTCGTCGAGGCCCTCGCCGGCGGCCCGCACCACGGGCAGCATCTGGTTGAGCTCGGTCACCGCGCGACGCACCGCGATCCGCGGGTCCAGATGCGCGCCGAAGCCGAGCATGATGTCCTCGTGCGGGCTGTCGGTCCGCCGGGACAGCGCGGCGGTGACCGGGATCCCCAGGTCCGACGTCACGTCGAGGACCCACAGCTCGCGGCCGATCGCCCCGTAGTTCGCGGACATCTCCGCCAGCCACGGATCGGCGAAGGACGCGAGGTCGACGCCCGGCACCGGCGTGCGGTTGTACCACCACAGCGCGACGGCGTCGCGCTCGACCAGTTCCAGCGCACCCTGCAGGATCGCGTCCTCCAGGCTGCTGCCCGCCGCCGCGCCGTTCGAGTCGGCGCGCACCCCGCGCGCCGCGCTCCCCCGCGGCGTGCCGTAGTACAGGTAGGACGTCGGCAGCAGGCGGCGGTGCCCGGCGGTCGACCACACCGGCGTCCAGTCGATCGCGGCGGTGCGGTCGAACGGCTCGCCGACGCGCTGGAAGTCCGCGTGCTCGGGGTTCCAGGTCGCGCGTTCGGCGTACTGCCGGTCGGCGAAGAGCATGCATTCGTTGGGGTGCACGGCCTGCTCGGCCAGCTCGTCGTAGGACCCGTGGATCCGCAGTTCGTCACCCTGGAAGTTGCCGGAGAACCGTTCCGCGGCCTCGCAGAGCGCGCTGACCTCGGCGTCGAGCGGGCTGACGCCCTTGCCGCCGTTCTCGCAGCGCAGCCCGGCCCGCAGCGCCGCCATGCCGGTGACGCCGCGGGCGATGTTGGGCCCGGAGCGGTAGGCGTTGGCGAACCACGGCGCGGCCGGGTCGCGCTGGATCTCCTTGATGATCCCGGTGATCGGGCTGACCAGGTGCCGGTGCCGGTCGAGCATCTGCGCCGGCGTCGCCGTGCGGTGCCCGCCGCCCCCGGTGGTCGCCTTCTTGGCCGGCTGCAGCACGACGGGGCGCGCCGAGCGCCAGGCCACTTGCCACGGGTCGCCGCAGCGCGGGCACTGCGGGCGGCGGCGCAGCTCGTGCAGCCGGCCCTGCAGGTCGAGCGTGTCGAGCGTCCACACGCACTGCTGGCCCTGGTACCGGTACCCGGCCACCCACTTGGCCGCCTCCAGCGCGACGAGGTGCGCGGCGGCCGCGGTCAGCGGCGGCAGGGCGGCCACCGGGTGGCGCGCCGGGCCGGCGTGGCCGAGTTCCTCCTGCACGCACGCCTCGGCGTGCCGGTGGCCCCACAGCCGGTGGGTCAGGCAGTGCCAGCACGCGCCGCCCGGCTGCAGCACGGGCCCGATCCACACGTGGGCGCCCCACGGGCGCGCCAGCAGCCACGGCCGCCCGGCCCGCCGGTGCTCGGCGTCGATCCGGGCCAGCCGCGGGTCGAGGTAGTCGGCGCACAGCACGACCGACAGGTCCGCGGGGCCGCTGTCGGTGCGGACACCGAGCCCGGCGCCGGCCAGGGCCCGCTCGACCGCGCCCGGGTCGACGCCGTCGGCGTCGTCGCCCACCGCGGTCAGCCGCACGGTGCCCTGCCGCGCGGCCGCGAGGTCGGCGTCGACGCCGCAGGCGTCCCAGTAGGCCAGCACGCCCTCGTTGCCGGGCCGGGATTCGGCGGGGGCGCTGCGCAACGTCACCAGGCCGGCGTCGACCAGCTGCGTCAGCAGCGCGGCGACCTCTTCCGGCGCCATCCCGCCGGGACGGCCGCGCAGCAGCCGTTCGAGGTCGTGCGTGCCGTCCAGCAGCGCGGCCAGCGACTCGATCTTGGCGCCGCGCATCGCGATGACGCCCTGTTCGGAGAACAGGTAGGCCCCTTTGCCTGCCCGCACTTCCGCCCTCAGGTGCCGTCGGAACGCGGGTGCCGGGGTGGCGGCCGGCGCGGGCGCGGGCTCGCCGTCGCCTGCCTGGACCCGGGCGTCCACCGCTGCGTTGCGCATGCGCTCTCCTGCCGGTCGTCGGATGGGCGGGACGAGGAATCAGAATCCTGCTCCACCTGGTGACCTGCGGGCCAGTGCCGCGAGCACGGAGAAAGAGGTGCGTTTTCCACGTTTGGACATGAAAAACGCACGGGGTGGCAGTGCACGGCTCACTGGCCGCGCGCGGCGGCCACCCGTCACCGTAGACAGCAACGCCCGTGGCGGCACGGCGCACCGTAACCGAAGTCGCGGCCCCGCGCGAACCGGACCGCTCCCGGGCCGGCACTCCGAGACATAGTGAGGACCCGAGTATGCCTACCTCTGCTCGCACCTACGGACAGTTCTG
Source organism: Amycolatopsis sp. NPDC051102 (assembly GCF_040682815.1). Taxonomy (NCBI): domain Bacteria; kingdom Bacillati; phylum Actinomycetota; class Actinomycetes; order Pseudonocardiales; family Pseudonocardiaceae; genus Amycolatopsis; species Amycolatopsis sp. NPDC051102. Next base: position 12,131 of record NZ_JBFBBT010000040.1, on the reverse strand, counting down.
CGGCCTCGCCCGGGCACTCGAGATCGTCGGTGAACGGTGGTCGCTGCTCGTCGTGCGCGACCTCATGCTCGGCCCGAAGCGGTTCAACGACCTGCAGCGCACGCTCCCGCGCATCCCGGTGAGCATCCTGACCTCGCGCCTCAACGAGCTCGAGGAGGCGGGCGTGCTCCGCCGCCGCGTCCTGTCGCAGCTGGACGCCGGCGTCGTCTACGAGCTCACCGAGTACGGCGCCGAGCTCGACCAGATCGTGCTCGACCTCGGCCTGTGGGGCGCGCGCTCGCTGAGCTACCCGAAGCCGGACGACGCGTTCACGCTGGACACGGCGATCATCTCGCTGTACGCGACCTTCCAGGAGGACGCCGCCGCGGGCGTCCACCTCAACTACGAGCTGCACCACCTCGGCGGCGAGATGATCGTGCACGCGATGGTCGACGACGGCGCGCTCAAGGCGTCCGCCGGTGCGCTGCCCGATGCCGACCTGGTGATCGAGCCGCAGGGCCCGGCGCTGTTCGACCTGCTCACCGGCAGCCTGTCGGCGCAGGAGGCCATCGACGGCGGCAAGGTGCGGCTGGAGGGCGACCCCGCCCACCTCGACGTGTTCACCCGGCTGTTCCACATCCCGCCGGCCCCGGAGCGCTCGACCGGTCTCGCGCTCCACTGAGGCTCTACCCGTTCCGGAGCGAGTGGCCGCGGCACCCGGCGCAATCCGCCGGGTGCCGCAATTCCCGTTCCGGAATCAGCATTCTGGAGTAATCGGCCGCCGCGTACCAGCGGATATCGTCGACCCACCACCGAAATGCCGGATTCGCGAGACACTGGGGTGCACATGTCGACGTCCGAAGCCGTTCGCCGGGGCGGGTTCCTCGGCGAGCTCAACAGCCGCCACCACCACCGCGCACTGACCGTGTTCATGGTCGTCGTGGTCGCGCACTGGGCCGAGCACATCGTCCAGGCCGTCCAGATCTACGGCTTCGGCTGGCCGACCTCGCGGGCGCGCGGCATCCTCGGGATGCCGTTCCCGTGGCTGATCTCGCAGGAGTGGCTGCACTACGGCTACGCGCTGGTGATGCTGGTCTTCCTGTGGGTCCTGCGCCACGGCTTCGCGGGCCGGTCGCGGCAGTGGTGGAACCTCGCGCTGGGCATCCAGTTCTGGCACCACATCGAGCACCTGCTGCTGTTCATCCAGGCGCAGTCCGGCTGGCGGCTGGCCGGGCAGAAGGTGCCCACCAGCATCATCCAGCTGCTCGTGCCCCGCGTGGAGCTGCACCTGTTCTACAACACGATCGTCACCATCCCGATGATCGTGGCGGTGGTCCTGCACCGGCGCGCCTCGGCCGCCGAGCGCAAGCTGACCGGCTGCTCCTGCGGCGTGCCGCGGCGGCCCGTGCTCGCCGCGTCGTGAAGCGGGCGCTCGCGCTGCTGGCGCTCCTCGCCGGCTGGCTGCTGTTCAGCGCCCCACCGGCTTCGGCCCACGTCGAAATCGTTTCGTCGGCCCCGGGGGACGGCGCCCGCCTGAGCGCGGCGCCGTCCCTGGTGTCGGTGACCCTGTCGGAGAACATCGGGATCCAGCCGGGGGCGATCAAGGTCGTCGACCTCGGCGGCCGGCAGGTGGACTCCGGGCCGGTGTTCCAGCCCGGCGACGTCCCCGAGCAGGTCGCGGTGCGGCTGAAGCCGGGCCTGCCGGACGGCAGCTACCTCGTCGAATACGCCTTCGTCTCGGCCGATTCCCACCCCGTGCGGGGCACGTTCGCCTTCGTGGTCGGCACCGGGCCGCTGGTGACGTCGGCGGGCGCGGTGTCGGCCGCCACCGGCACCGACCCGGCCGTCAGCACCCTGTCGACGGCGGTGCGCTGGCTCGCCTACCTGGGTGTGGTGCTGCTCGGCGGGCTGGCGTTCGTGGTGCTCTGCCGCCCGGCGGCCCGCACCGACTCCCGCGCCCGGCGGCTCCTGAACTGGGGCGCGGGACTGGTCGCGGTGACCACCGTCGCCGCCTTCGTGCTGCAGGGCCCGTACGCGGCCGGCCGGAACCTGGAAGCGGTGTTCGACACCGGGCTGCTCGCGGACACCTGGCGCGTCGCCTACGGGAAGCTGCTGCTCCTGCGGCTGGCCGGGGTGGGCGCGCTGGCCGTGCTGCTGCCCGGGCTGCTGCGGCCCCGCCTCCCGGACCGGCTGCGCTCCCGGTACGAGAACCTGGCCATCGTGAGCGGCTTCGTCGTGCTGCTGACGTTCTCGGCCACCGGCCACCCGGTGACCGACCCGATCATGTTCGTGTCGGTGACGGCGGACCTGGTGCACTTCGGGGCGATCGCGCTCTGGGCGGGCGGCCTGACCCAGCTCGCGCTGGCCCTGTACCGCCCGGCCGGCGGCGAAGACCTACGCCCGGTGGCGGCGCGGTTCTCCCGCATCGCGGCGGGGTCGGTGCAGGCCATCGCGATCAGCGGCGTGGTGCTGGCCCTGCGCATCATGCCGTCGCTGTCCACCTTGTGGAGCACCGGGTTCGGCCTGCTGGTGCTGCTGAAGATCGCCGGCTTCGCGCTGCTGCTGGCGGTGGCGAGCCGCTCGCGCCGGGCGGTGCAGCAGAGCCTGACGGAGGCACCGGCCGAAGGAACGACGAAGACGGTCGCGACGAGCCTTCAGCGCCTGCGGCTGGCGGTGGGCGTGGAAGTACTGCTCAGCGTGGTGGTGCTGGCCTTGGCGGCGCTGCTGACGGTGACGCCGCCGGGCGGTTAGCGACCCGGTGCCGACGGCGGGGCGAACGGCCCCCAGGTGAACGCGGGCAGCCACGGCCCCGGCGCCTCGCTCCAGTCCAGCTCCGCCAGCTGACCGAGCGAGCGCCGGCCGGCCAGTGCGCGGTACAGCTCGTAGGCCGGAGCGGTGACCGACGCCGTGGGCCGGCCCGTGCCCGCCGTCCACGCCGATCCGCCGGTCGTGCGCAGGCGCAGCGGCCGGAGCTCGCGCCCGGCGAGCGAGCCGGAAAAGCCGCGGACCAGCACATCGAAGCTCGGCACCCAGGCCGCGTGCTCGGCCGGCGGCGGGACGCCGAGCGCGGCGCGCAGGTCGAGTTCGTGGGTGTAGGCGTCCATGACCATGATCTCGCCGCTGTGCCCGCCCGCCGCCGCGAGCCGCCGGTCGAGCTCCGCGCCGACGTCGTCCCAGCGGTCGAGCAGGGCGGGGACGCCGGGCGGCCCGTCGAGCGCGGGCGGCGGGGTGCCGCCGTGGCGGACGAGCACGCGTTCGGCGATGCCGGTGAGGTGGCCGAGCAGGTCGATGACGGTCCACTCCGGACACGCGGGCACCGGGCGCAGGTGCGTTTCGGGCCGACCCTCGAGCAGGGCGCGGACGCCGCGCCGCACCTCCGGATAGCCCACGAAGTCCGGTGCCGGGACCGGCCGAGTCGCTGTCAACGCGTTCCACCTCACCCTGGCACGATCGCTGCTCGGGGCCCAGTATGCCCTGGTGACGGCGTCGGCGGTTCTCCTCGAGTGCCGCCGTCCGGACAGCTTGGAGGTCGTGACCTTGCCCACCCTGTGGTCCACGCCGGCGCAGTGGGAACTGCTGCCGCCGGTCCTGCTGGCGCTCGTGCTGAGCGTCGCCATCGGGCTCGAGCGCGAAGCCGGCATGAAGGCCGCGGGGCTGCGCACGCACAGCCTGGTCGGGGTCGGCTCGGCGGTGTTCATGCTCGTGTCGAAGTACGGCTTCGCCGATCTGCTCGGCCTCGACCACGTCTCGCTCGACCCGTCGCGGATCGCCGCGCAGATCGTGTCCGGGATCGGCTTCGTCGGCGGCGGCCTGATCTTCGTCCGCCGCGACGCGGTGCGCGGCCTGACCACGGCGGCGACCATCTGGCTCACCGCCGCGGTCGGCACGGCGTGCGGTGCCGGGCTGCCGGTGCTGGCCGCCGGCACGACGATCGGGCACTTCGTGGTGACCCGCGGTCTCCCGCCGCTGCAGCGGTTCGTCGCGCGCCACCGGCGTGAACCCCCGGTGATCCGGTTGAGCTATCTCGACGGTCACGGCGTCCTGCGCGCGGCGCTGGCCGTCTGCACCGGGCGCGGGTGGTCGGTGCACCACGTCGACGTCGACCACGAGTCAATTTCCGAAGAGGGGCACCGGATTGCGGTCGTCACGCTGCGCCTGGACGGGCGCGGTGATCTTTACGACCTGGCCGGCGAACTGGCCGAACTGCCCGGCGTGCGGAGCACGTCCACCGGCCGCGGGGAACCGTTCGACGAATGATCGGCCGCCCGGGCAGCGCGCGGCGGGGAGTTTGCGGCACACTGGGGAGCACACGGAATTCCCCGGTGCCGCAACGAAAACGCGCGGCCGGGGAGAAACCATCCAATTCGGAGGTGAGGCATGGCCCCCGGCGGTGGCGAAGACGTGGCGCTCGTGCAGCCCGGATTCGACCTGGCGTGGCGCGGTTTCCACCGCGCGCAGGTCACCGAATACGTCGAGTGGGCCGAGGCCGAGATCCGCAGGCTCACCGCCGAACGCGACGCGGCGAGGCAGCGCGGGGCCGTGCTCACCGAGGAGAACCGCGAGCTCCGCGTGAAGATCGACCGGATCAGCATGACGCCGATCCCGGCGGACGCGCTGCAGGAACGCGCCCGCCGGATGATCGAGCTGACCCGCGAGGAAGCGGCGGAAATCACCGCGCAGGCAACGGAAACGGCGGAGCGCATCCGCCGCGAGGCCGAGGCGGAGGCCGTCCGGCTCACCGAGAAGGAGCGCCGGCTGGTCGCGGAAGCCGAGGCCGAGCGGGCGCGGCAGCGCGCCGAGCACGAGGAGTTCGTGCGCGCGGCCGAGCAGCGGCGCCGCGAGCTCGACGAGGCCGCGGCGCACCGCCGGGCCCAGCTCGAAGAGGATCACACGCGGGCGATGACGGTCCGGCGTGCCGACGCGATGCGCGAGCTGGCCGAGCAGGAAGCGGCCGCCCGGGCGAAGGCGGAACAGCTGGTCACGACGGCCGAAGGCGAGCTGGCCGCGGCGAGGAAGAAGGCGGCGCAGCTGGTCACCGACGCGACCCGCCACGGCGAAACCGTGATCGAGGCGGCCGAACGCGAGGTCACCGTGCTGGCCGAAGTCCGCGACAAGCTCCACGCGAGCCTGACGGGCTGCCGCACGTTGCTGGCCGACGCGGCGATCGCCCTCGACGACCGCCCGGTGCCGTTCGACCCGGAAGCGACGTTGCCGATGTCGAAGAGAGTGCCGGTCCAACGACGCTCGCCGGCGGACGACCTGGCGGTCGGTTGACGAACGCCGCCGCTTCGGTCCGGCGCGGGCCGGCCGTGGCAGCGGCGGTGGTGACGCTGGCGGCATCGACGACGTTGGCCAACCGGGTGCTGCCCGGCTGGGCGTACCCGCTGTGCGGCCTGGTGGCGGCGGCGGTACTGGTGGTCCTGGCCCGGGCGGCCGGGTGCTCGTGGCGTGACCTGGGCTTACGCACGTTCCGCCGACCGGCGCTGGTCGGCCTGGCCGGGGCGGCCCTGGTGGCGGTCGTGTTCGGCATCGCGCTGGCGGTGCCGTCCCTGCGCACGGTGTACCAGGACGGCCGGGTGGGCGACCCGGACTTCGGCCAGCTGCTGTGGCTGACGTGCGGCCGCATCCTGTTCGGGACGGTGCTGATCGAGGAGGTGGCCTTCCGCGGCGTCCTCCCGGCCCTGTTCGGCGCCGAGGACGAGCGGTGGCGCTGGCGGCCGATCCTGCTGGCGGCGGCGCTGTTCGGCCTGTGGCACGCGCTCCCGGCGTTGGCGATCGGCCGCAACGCGGCGGTGCACGCGGTGTTCGGCGCGACGCCGGCGGTGGTGCTGCAGGTCCTCGCCATGGCGGCCGCGGGCGCGGCGGGGATCCTGATGCACTGGTGGCGTCACGCCGGGCGCGGCGTGCTGGCGTCGGTGATCGTGCACTTCACGACCAACGCGGGCGGCCTGACGTTGGCGGTCCTGGTGCGCTGAGCAGGCTTTCGCCTGGCCGCCGGCTCTCGAGCTACGAGCGCACGAGCCGCGCGATCGCGTCCGAGGCTTCTCGCACCTTCAGGTCGGCCTCTTCGCCACCCGCAGCCGCCGCCTGGACCACGCACGTCGCCAGGTGCTCGTCCAGCAGCTCCAGCGAGAACGACTGCAGCGCCTTCGTCGCCGCCGAGACCTGGGTCAGGATGTCGATGCAGTACTTGTCCTGCTCCACCATGCGCTGCAGCCCGCGGATCTGTCCCTCGATCCGGCGCAGCCGCTTGAGATAGGCGTCCCGCTCGTTGCCGTAACCCGTCATCGCCCACCTGTCCCCGTCGTCGGCTTCCCTGCCGGCGACTATACCCTCCCGGGGTGTCAGCGGAACCGACGCAGCCGGAGGCTGTTGCTGACCACGAACGCCGACGAGCACGCCATGGCCGCACCGGCGATCATCGGGTCGAGCAGCCCCAGCGCGGCGAGCGGCAGCGCCGCGACGTTGTAGGCGAACGCCCAGAACAGGTTGCCCTTGATCGTCGCCAGGGTGCGCCGGGCCAGCCGGATCGCGTCGGCCGCCACCCGCAGGTCGCCGCGGACCAGCGTCAGGTCGCTCGCCTCGATCGCCGCGTCGGTGCCGGTGCCCATGGCCAAGCCCAGGTCGGCCTGGGCGAGCGCGGCCGCGTCGTTGACGCCGTCGCCGACCATCGCCACCACGCGGCCCTCGGCCTGCAGCCGCTTGACGACGTCGACCTTCTCCTCCGGCAGCACCTCGGCGACGACCTCGCCGATCCCCGCCTCGGCTGCGATCGCCCGCGCCGCGCCGGCGTTGTCGCCGGTCAGCAGCACCGGCGTCAGGCCGAGCGCGCGCAGCTCGGCGACCGCCCGCGCGGACGTCGGCTTGATCGTGTCGGCGACGACCAGCCGCCCGCGGACCTCGCCGTCCCAGGCCACGCTGACCGCGGTGGCGCCGTCGGCCTCGGCGAGCTCGCCGCCGACGAACGCCGGCCGCCCGACCGAGACCTCGTGCCCCGCCACCACCCCGGTCACCCCGAGGCCCGCGGTGCTGCGGAAGTCCGTGACGGCGGGCAGGGCGCCGAAGCGTTCCCGCGCCGCGTCCGCGATGGCGCGGGCGATCGGGTGCTCGGACGCGGCCTCGACGGCGCCCGCGAGGCGCAGCACTTCGCCGTCGCCCTCGACGAGCGCCATCCGGCCGGTGGTGACGGTGCCGGTCTTGTCGAGGACCACGGTGTCGACCCGGCGGGTGGACTCGAGCACCTCGGGGCCCTTGATGAGGATGCCCAGCTGGGCGCCGCGGCCGGTGCCGACCAGCAACGCCGTCGGCGTCGCGAGACCCAGCGCGCACGGGCAGGCGATGATCAGCACGGCGACGGCCGCGGTGAACGCGGCGTCCGCCGGCCCGCCGGTCGCCAGCCAGCCGACCAGTGTGGCCAGCGAGGCGAGGACAACAGCCGGCACGAACACCGCGGACACGCGGTCGGCCAGCCGCTGGACCTGGGCCTTGCCGTTCTGCGCGGCTTCGACGAGCCGGGCCATCTGCGCCAGCCGGGTGTCCGCGCCGACGCGGGTGGCGCGCACGAGCAGCCGTCCGCCGACGTTGACGGTCGCGCCGGTGACCGCGTCACCCGGCCCGACCTCGACCGGCACGGACTCCCCGGTGAGCATGCTGGTGTCGACCGCGGAGCCGCCCTCGGCGACCACGCCGTCGGTGGCGATCTTCTCGCCGGGCCGGGCCACGAAGACGTCGCCGACCTGGAGTTCGTCGACCGCGAGCAGGCGTTCTTCGCCGTCGCGGAGCACGGTGACGTCCTTCGCGCCGAGGTCCATCAGCGCGCGGAGGGCGGCACCCGCGCGGCGCTTCGACCGCGTCTCGAAGTAGCGGCCGGCCAGGATGAACGTGGTGACCGCGGCGGCCACCTCGAAGTACAGGTCGTGGTGGCCGCCGCCGAAGACGAGCGCGTACAGCGACCAGGCCACGGAGGCGACGACGCCGAGCGAGATCAGCGTGTCCATCGTGGCGGTGGCGTGCCGCAGGTTGACGGCGGCGGCGCGGTGGAAGGGCCACGCGCCCCAGGTGACGACCGGGACGGCGAGCACCAGCGCGGCCCACGGCCAGGCGGCGAACTGCCAGGCCGGGACCATCGAGACCACGACCAGCGGGATGGTGAGCACCGCGGAGACGAGCAAACGTTTGCGCAGCGTCGACGTCTCGTCCGAATCAGCGGGCGTCTCGGGCTCGGGAAGCCGCGCGGAGTAGCCGGCGGCCTCGACGACGGCCTTGAGGTCGTCTACCGACAGCCGGCCGGGGTAGCTGACCTGCGCTTTTTCCGTGGCGTAGTTGACCGTCGCGGTGACGCCGCCGACCTTGTTGAGCTTCCGCTCGACGCGGGCGGCGCAGGACGCGCACGTCATCCCGCCGATGGCGAGCTCGACGCGCGCCGCGGCGGCCACCTCGGCGGAGCTCACGCGACCAAGCGGTAGCCGGCCTCGGTGACGGCGGCGGCGACCGCGTCGGTGGTGAGCGGGGTGTCGCTCGTCACGGTCACGCGGCCGCTCTCGACGTCGACGTCCACCTGCCGGACGCCGTCGAGCTCGGAGACCTCCTCGCGGACCGAGGTGGCGCAGTGCCCGCAGGTCATGCCCTCGACGGTGTAGGTCGTTTCGGCCATTTCCCGCTCCTTTCGTCTCCTCCCTTTATACCCATCGGGGGTAGGGGTTCTCCATCGGGGGCGCCAGACTCGCGGCATGCGGAAGATCTACGCGATCGGCATCGGCGCCGGCGACCCGGAGCACCTGACGGTCCAGGCGATCGACCGCCTCAACCGCGTCGACGTGTTCTTCGTCCTCGACAAGGGTGCCGAGAAGGCCGACCTGGTGCGGCTGCGGCAGGAGATCCTCGACCGGTTCGTCACGCGCGAGTACCGGGTGGTGCTGGCTACGGACCCCCCGCGCGACCGCACGCCAACGGACTACCGCGCGGCGGTGGCGGACTGGCATTCGGCCCGGGCGGCGGTGTACGAGTCGATGATCCTGTCCGCGCTGTCTCCGGACGAGGTGGGCGCGTTCCTGGTGTGGGGCGACCCGTCGCTGTACGACAGCACGATCGCGTTGATCGAGGCGGTGCTGGCGCGGGGGAACGTGTCGTTCGAGTACGAAGTGGTGCCGGGCATCAGCAGCATCTCTGCCCTGGTGGCCCGCCACCGGACGACGATGAACCAGATCGGCCGAGCGGTCCAGCTGACCACGGGCCGCCGTCTGGCGTCGGGCTGGCCGGAGGGAGTGGACGACGTGTTCGTCCTCCTCGACGCCCACACGACGTTCGACCAGTTCACCGAATCAGGCCTGCACATCTTCTGGGGCGCGTACGTGGGCACGCCGGACGAGATCCTCATCTCGGGTCCCCTCACCCCAGCCCTGGCCGCCCGGATCACCTCAACCCGAGCGGAGGCCCGGGAGCGCCACGGCTGGATCATGGACACCTACCTCCTCCGCCGCCCCACCCCCTGATGCCCCTCCAGTCACGCGAGATGCCCGCCCAATCACGTGTGACCTGACTTGGCTCAAATTAGTGCGCACCGCGGTCGTGGATGCGGGTGAGGGCATCGCGGAGGTCGTCGAGTAGCGGGTCGACGGCGGTGAGGGTGTGCTCGCCGGCCTGGATGTTGATGGTGCGGTAGCGGCGGGTGGTGCGCACGAACTTCTTGATCGACCAGCCGGTGGTCTGCTCGATCCACCTGCTGACGGCCAGGGCGGCGAACACGACCGTCAGGTGCGCGTCGATCGACTCGCGCTTGTGGTGGTAGATCGGCCGCGCACGTAGGTCGTGTTCAGACATTCGGAACGACTTCTCGATGTGGAACAGTCGGTGGTAGGCGTCGATCACGAACTCGGCGGTGACGTCCGGGAGGTTGGTGACGTAGCCTTTGAGGCCGGCAAGGGCGCGTGCCTTGGCTTCCAGGGTCCGGTTGACACTCTTGGTGGCGCCGGTGAGCTGGACGAACCGGTTGCGTTTGACCGCGGTCTTGCCGGCGACGGCCTGCTCGGCCTTGGCGACCTGTTCGTCGATGCCGTGCAGGGTACGCCGAGCCCGGTCCGCGACGTGATCGCAAGCGGCCCACCACCAGCACCACTGCCGGCCTGCAACGCCGCGAAGTCCGGGCCAAAGTCGAGCTCGGGCTGCCCCACAGCCAGACGCTGCCTCGCCACCGCCTTGAGCGCCTCCAACGCCGCATCGTCATGCGCCGAGCCGATGTGCTCGATGTCCCGCGACCCGCGACCCGCGACGCGAGGAGTGCACGATCTGCACCGCCCTGGCCCCCGACGCCGTCTTCACCGTGCGCACATACGCCACGAGAGACAGCCTGGAACCGGCCGCTTAGTGCGCAGATTTTCGCTGTTCACACGACGAAACCGCAGCTCAACAGCCAGCACCCTACCCAAGATCAGGGATCTTGAGCCAAAGTCGAGTAAGGTGACGGAATGGTCATGCGGGTGGCGGTTCCCGTGCTGCCGTGCCGAGATGTGCAGGCAGCGCGGTCGTACTTCACGGACGTGCTCGGATTCGACACCATATTCACCTGGGAGACCCCACCTAGCTACGCGGCCGTGATCCGCGACACCGCCGAGTTCCACCTGTACGCCGAAAGCAGCGTCGGCCCGGCCAGGGTGACGGTTGTCGTCGACGACGTCGATTCCTGCCACGACGAGCTGCGCGCCCGCGGCGCCGACATCGTCGAGCCACTGGCTGACCGGCCCTACGGGATGCGCGACTTCAACGTACGGACACCCGATGGGCACTTGTTGATCTTCAGCCAGCCGCTTACCGAGTCCGGGTGACCATCAGCGGACCAGCCGGAAGAATGACCGGACCTCGTCGACGAACAACGCCGGCTGCTCCAACGCCGCGAAGTGGCCGCCCTTGCCGGGCTCGTTCCAGTACCGGATGTTCGGGAACCGGCGCTCCGCCCACCGCCAAGACGGGCGCTGCAGCTCCTTGGGGAAGACCGAACAGCCGGTGGATACGGTCACCGGCGCGCCGGCCGACCCGGAGATCCATTCGTTGACCTGCCGGAGGCTTTCCCAGTACAGCCGGGCGGATGAGGCACCGGTGCCGGGCAGCCAGTAGAGCATCAGGTTGTCGAGCAGCTCATCCCGGGTAATAACCCGATGCAGGTCGCCACCGGAGTCGGTCCACGACCAGAACTTCTCGACGATCCAGGCGCAGAGGGCGGCCGGCGAGTCGACCAGCCCGTAGCCGACCGTCTGCGGCCGGGTCGGCTGCTGCGCCGAGTATCCGGAGCCCCATTCGTCCGCCTCCCGCAGTGTCGCGAGCGCCGCCCGCTCGGCACCGGTGAGGTCGTCCAACGTGGCCGGATCGGGCGGTGCGAGCGCGGCATGAGATGGATGCCGGCGACCCGATCGGGTTGCCGTTGACCGATGCTCATGGCGATGCTGGTGCCCCAGTCGCTGCCCTGGGCGCCGGTAGCCGAGCCGGGCCATCAGCTCGCACCACGCGTCGGATATCCGCTCGATCCTCCACCCCTGCGCGGCCGGCTTGTCTCTGAAGCCGTAACCGGGAAGCGATGGGCAGACCCCTAGAACCGGCCGCTTAGTGCGCAGATTTTCGCCGTTCACACGACGAAACCGCAGCTCAACAGCCAGCACCCTACCCAAGATCAGCGATCTTGAGCAGTGCCCGCCCAATCACGTGTGATGCACGCCCAATCACACGTGATGGCTCTGCAGTCACGTGTGATGCCCGCGCAATCACGCGAGTTCCGTCCTCAATCACGCCAGTTCCGGTTCTGATCACGCGAGTTGCGGTCTTGAGCACGCCGGGCGTGTGCGCCGGGAGGCATCACCCGTGATCCGGGAGACATCATGCGTGATTGAGGGGGCATCAACTGTGATTGGCGCGCCATCACTCGTGATTGGCGGGCCATCACGGTGCCGGCCGGTGGCGCACCCGCAGGGTCGGCTCGCGTACCTGGAGGGTCGGGTGGGCGGGGGGGGAATGCGGAAAGGCCCCGGGAGAACCTTTTCGGGTTCTCGACCGGGGCCTTTCCTTATGTTGAGTTCGGCGGTGTCCTACTCTCCCACAACCCTTCGGTTGCAGTACCATCGGCGCTGTCAGGCTTAGCTTCCGGGTTCGGAATGGGACCGGGCGTT
>NZ_JBFBBT010000039.1:0-53855 GCF_040682815.1 Amycolatopsis sp. NPDC051102 | reverse complement strand
CACTTCACATCCGGAGGCCTTCACCTGTCAGCACGACAGGCCGCCACCAGGTCACCTCAACTCAGGACAACGTCCCTGGACATCACAGCTAGGTCTGCAGGGCCACCCACAGCTCGGCGCGGACGCCCGGGGAGTCCAGGTCGCGGCCCAGCAGCTCCTGCGCCTTGGTGATCCGGTTCCGCAGCGTGTGCCGGTGGACGCCCAGCCGGGCCGCGGCGACGTCCCAGTGGCCGTGGTGCTCCAGCCAGCAGCGCAGGGATTCGACGAGGTCGCCGCGGCCGGTTTCGTCGTGGTGGCGCAGCGGGGCCAGCAGGTTCTCGCCGTAGATGCGGGCCACCACCGGGTCGATGAGGGACAGCAGGCCGCGGGCCGAGTGCTCGGCGTACGTCACCAACGGCTTGCCCTCGGCTTCGGCCGCGCGGGCCGCGAGGTCGGCTTGCTCCGCTCCGGCCGCGAAGTCCTCGATCGCCACCGGATCGGCCAGGCCGGCGTACATCGGCCCGACGGTCGCCGCGGCGGCCAGGGCGCGGTCCAGCACGTCGCCGCCGGATCGACCGGCCACGAGCACCGCCGAGCCCGACTCGGCGAAGAAGAGGGAAGGATCCCCCTCCAGGGCATCGCACACCCGGCGCCGCTGTCCCGGGTTGCCGACCAGCGCGACCAGCGCCCACGGCGGCTCCGGCGGATCGCCCCAGACCGTGGTCATCACCCCCAAGGCCAGCTCGTGCCTGCCCTCCGCGAGCAGGTCCACCAGGCCGGTCCGCAGGAACCGCCACGCGTGCGTGAGCTGCAGATCCTGTTCCAGCGCCAGGGAAAGCAGCGCGACCGCCGTGTTCACCACGTGCCGCCCGGCGGTGTCGAGCGGCTCGGGCGTGCCGACCGCCAGCGCCCGGCGGACCCGCGTCGGCAGGGTCTGCAGCACGACTTCGTACCCGTCGAGCGCGAAGACCCGCGTACCCGAGCGGAGCTGCTTCAGCTCTTCACGCACTTCGTCGGCGTAAGACATCGCGGGGCCGGTTCCCTCGGCGCCCACTGTGTCGAGCAGCAGCACCCAGCCGTCGACCAGCTTCGCCAGCTTGCGCAGCACCCCGGCCGGGCCGCCCTTGCCGACCGCCGTGCGGGTCAGTTCCTGCTGGGCACGGCCGATGCGGACCGTCGTCGCGTACTCGTCCGCCGCCACCGCCCGCGAGACCGCGCGGGTGATCGCGATGAACGGCGTCTCGCGCGGTACCTCCAGCACCGGCAACCCGACCGAAGCCGCCGTCGTCACGAGTGAGCGCGGCACGGCCTCGTGGCTCAGCCCGACGCCGAAGCCGAGGCCCGCCACCCCGGCGTCGACCAGGCGGCGCACGTAGGCCGGCGACGTCGCTTCGTCCAGCGCCAGGCCGGTGGTGAGCAGCAGCTCACCGCCCTCGAGGAACGCCTGCGGGTCGGTCAGCTCGGTGGGGTGCACCCAGCCGATCGCGCGGTCCAGGAGTTCGTCGCCGGTCAGCACCCGCAGCCCGAGCGGGCGCTCGGCGGCCAAGCCGGCCAGCGTGAGTGCCATAACGGCCAATCGTACGCTCCGATCTGTACAGAACGGCCAGCTGACGCCGGTGGCCGCGGGACTCATCCTGGGGACGTCCCCGACTTCCCAGGAGCACGCCGTGACCGCACCCACCACCGCCGGGCCGCAGGCCCCGGCGCCCCGGCAGCGCAGGCTGCAGACCGAGATCCCCGGCCCGCTCTCGCGTGAGCTGCAGGAGCGGCGCACCGCCGCCGTCGCCGCCGGGGTCAGCTCGGTGCTGCCCGTCTACGTCACCTCCGCCAGCGGCGGCCTGCTCACCGACGCCGACGGCAACGTGCTGATCGACTTCGGCTCCGGCATCGCGGTGGCCAACGTCGGGCACTCCGCACCGGCGGTCGTCGACCGCATCCGCAAGCAGGCGTGCTGGTTCACCCACACCTGCTTCATGGTCACGCCGTACGAGGGGTACGTCGAGGTCTGCGAAGCCTTGGCCGAGCTGACGCCGGGCGACCACGCGAAGAAGTCGGTGCTGTTCAACTCCGGCGCCGAAGCGGTCGAGAACGCCGTGAAGATCGCCCGGGTGGCGACCGGGCGCCAAGCCGTCGTCGTGTTCGACCACGCCTACCACGGCCGCACCAACCTCACCATGGGCATGACCGCGAAGTCGGTGCCCTACAAGCACGGCTTCGGCCCGTTCGCGCCCGAGGTCTACCGCGTGCCGGGCTCGTACCCGTTCCGCGACGGCCTGGCCGGCCCCGAGGCGGCGGCCTTGGCCATCGACCGGATCGAGAAGCAGATCGGCGGCGACCAGGTGGCCGCCGTCGTGCTGGAGCCGATCCAGGGCGAAGGCGGGTTCATCGAGCCCGCGCGGGGGTTCCTGCCCGCGATTTCGGCGTGGTGCCGCGAAAACGGCGTCGTGTTCGTCGCCGACGAGGTCCAGACGGGCTTCTGCCGCACCGGTTCCTGGTTCGCCTCGTCCGACGAGGACGTGGTGCCGGACCTGATCGCAACGGCCAAGGGCATCGCGGGCGGCCTTCCGCTGTCCGCCGTCACCGGCCGCGCCGAGCTGCTGGACGCGGTCCCGCCGGGCGGCCTCGGCGGCACGTACGGCGGCAACCCGATCGCCTGCGCCGCGGCGCTGGGCTCGATCGAGACGATGAAGAACGAGGACCTCGCCGCGTCGGCCAAGCGCATCGAAGGCGCCGTCCTGCCGCGGCTGCAGGCGCTGGCCACCGAAACGGGCGTCATCGGCGACGTCCGCGGGCGCGGCGCGATGCTCGCCGCGGAGTTCGTCCGTCCCGGGACCACCGAGCCGGACGCGGACCTCACCAAGCGCGTCGCGGCGGCCTGCCACCGCGCCGGCGTGGTGGTGCTGACCTGCGGCACCTACGGCAACGTGGTCCGGCTGCTGCCGCCGCTGTCGCTGTCCAACGACCTGCTCGACGAGGGCCTGGCGGTTCTCGAGCACGCTGTCCGCACGGAGGCTCGCGCATGACTTCCCCGTTCTGGGTCGCCGGCAAGCCGGTGACCGCCGGCGCGACGTCCGTCGTCCGCCACTCGTTCGACGGCTCCACGGCGGGGTCGCACTTCGTCCCGTCGGAGGCCGACGTCGAAGCCGCGGTGCAGGCCGCGGCCGACGTCGCCGACGAGTTCGCCACGCTGCCCGCGCACGTCCGCGCCGGGGCGCTGGACCACGTGTCCCGATCGCTGGGTGAGCGGTCCGAAGAGATCGCGGCCCTGATCACGGCCGAGTCCGGCAAGCCGCTGAAGTGGGCACGCGGCGAGGTGGGGCGCGCGGTGTCGACGTTCCGCTGGGCCGCCGAGGAGGCCCGCCGCTTCTCGGGCGAACTGCAGCGGCTCGACACCGACCCGGGCGGCACCGGCCGGCTGGCCCTGGTCCGCCGCGTGCCGCGCGGGCCGGTGCTGGGCATCACGCCGTTCAACTTCCCGCTGAACCTGGTGGCGCACAAGGTGGCCCCGGCGATCGCGGTGGGCGCGCCGATCGTGCTCAAGCCCGCGCCGGCGACGCCGCTGACGGCGTTGCTGCTGGGCGAAATCCTGGCGTCGGCGGACCTCCCGGCGGGCTCGTGGTCGATCCTGCCGGTGGACAACGAGACGTCGTCCCGCCTGGTCGAGGACCCGCGGCTGCCGGTGGTCTCGTTCACCGGCTCGGTCCCGGTGGGCTGGGCGATCCGCGACCGCGTCCCGCGCAAGCACGTGGCACTGGAGCTGGGCGGCAACGCGGCGGTCCTGGTCTGCCCGGACTGGACCGACCTGGACTTCGCGGCCCAGCGGATCGCGACCTTCGCGATGTACCAGGCGGGGCAGTCGTGCATTTCGGTGCAGCGGGTGTACGCGCACGATTCGGTCTTCGACGAGCTGGCCTCGAAGGTGGTTGCCGAGGTCCGGGCGTTGCGCACCGGCGACCCGCGCGCCGAAGGGGTGGACGTGGGCCCGCTGATCAACGACGACGCTGCGTCGCGGGTGTCGTCGTGGATTTCGTCGGCGGTGTCGTCCGGAGCTCGCTTGCTGACGGGCGGTGGCCGGTCGGGGGCCACGGTGGAGCCGACGGTGCTGGCGGACGTCCCCGAGGACGCCTCGGTCATGGCAGAAGAGGTGTTCGGGCCGGTGGTTTCGCTGGTCCGGGTGCCGTCGGTGGCCGACGGGGTCGCGCGGATCAACGCGTCCCGCTTCGGGCTGCAGGCGGGCGTGGTCACGCGCGATGTCCCGACGGCCTTCGAGGTGTCGGCGGCGCTTCACGTGGGTGGCGTGATCGTGGGTGACGTGCCGAGCTTCCGCGCGGATCAGATGCCGTACGGCGGGGTGAAGGACTCGGGCGTGGGCCGCGAAGGTCCGGCGTCGGCGATGGCGGACTTCACGGAGGAGCGGGTCACGGTCCTGACGGGATTGACGCTGTAAGAGCGGCGTGCGCCTCGACGAGTGACGGTCCGTACCAGGTGAGGTGGCGGCCCGAGACCAGGACGTACCGCGCGTCCGGGAAGTGGTCCGGGCCGTCCTCCTCGGTGAACAGGTACGGCTCGTCCGGCAGCACCAGCAGGTCCGCGTCCGCGCTCAGGTGCGCCCGCAGCTCCTCGACGTCCGGTCGCGGGTACCGCTCCTCCGAACCCGCGTACACGTTCGCCACGCCGATGCGGCGCAGGACGTCGCCCGCGAACGTGTCGCGGCCCAGGACGATCCACGGCTTGCGCCACACCGGGACCAGCGCGTGGAAGCGCACCGGCCGGACCTCGCGCCAGACCTCTTCCGCCGTGACCAGCCAGTCCGGCTCGTCCAGTTCGTACGCCTGCGTCAGGATCCGCCGCAGCGAGCCGAGCGCGGCCGGGACCGTGGCCGCCGCGGCCATCACCCACACCGGGATCCCGTTGGCGCGCAGGCGTTCCACGTCCTCCTGGCGGTTCTCCTCCGCGTTGGCCAGCACCAGGTCCGGGGCCAGGTCGAGGACCCGGTCCAGCTTCGGGTACTTCGACCCGCCCACCCGTGGTACATCCAAAGTGGACGGATGGGTGCAGTAGTCCGTCGCGCCGGCGAGGCGGCCGGGTGCGCTGACCTCGACCGCTTCCGTCAGCGACGGGACGAGCGACACCACCCGCGACGCCGGTCCGGACAGCGGCACCGGTTCCCCGAGATCGTCGACCAGGTACGTCATGCGCGTTCGAACGACACCTTCCGCTTGTCGACGTCGACCGCCGTCAGCCGGACCGCGATCCGCTCGCCCGCGGTCAGCTTCTCCCCCGCGCACTTCGCCATCACCGTCGGGTCCTCGACCAGGATCTCCGCCTTGTTCTCGTCCGCGCGCAGCACCACCGCGCTGAACTCGCCGCCGACGTGCTCGGCCAGGACCCACGCCTCGACCTGGTCGATGCACGCCCGCTCGACCTTCGCGGCGAGCGTGTCGGACGCGCTCATCCGCTCCGGGACGTCGGCCAGGGCCGCGCGCACCCAGTCCGGGACCTCGCGGCCGGCCGAAACGGCGAGGCAGATCTCCGTGGCGAACCGGTCGACCAGCCGCCGGATCGGCGCCGTTACGTGCGCGTACGCGCCGCCGATGCCCGCGTGCGTCGTCAGCGCGGGCAGCTCTCCGTCGAACGCCGTGTAGCCCGCGCCGCGCAGCAGCCGGGTCGTGTCGGCGTAGAGCGCCATCGACGCGGGCTGGCCGGGGTCCAGGGTGGCCAGGAACTCCGAAACGGTCGTCCCGGGCGCCCAGGCGATGCCCAGCGCCTCGGCCGAGCGGCGCAGCCAGTCGACGGCCTCGGGCTCCGGATCGGGCAGCGTGCGCAGGACGCCGATCCGCGCGTCGAGCATGATCCGCGCGGCGGCCATGCCGGTGAGCAGCGAGATTTCGGCGTTCCACGCGTCGACGGCCGTGCGCGGGCGGCGGGCGAGCACCCAGCCGCCGTCCGGGTCGCCGGTGATCTCCTGCTCCGGCAGCTGCAGCTCGACCGCGCCGCGCCGGACGGCCAGCTCGCGCCGCCGCCGGCCCAGCTCGGGCAGCGCGGCCACCGACGGGTGCGGGTGGCCCGCGTCGAGCGCGGCCTGCACGGTCTCGTAGTCGAACTGCTCGGTGGACCGGACCAGCGCGCGGCGCACCCGGGTGGCCGTCGGCTCGCCGGCGTCGTCGGTCTCGATCGTCCAGAGCACCGCGGGCCGGACCTCGCCGGGCAGCAGGCTCGCCGCGCCTTCGGACAGCACCGGCGGGTGCAGCGGGACGTTCCCGTCCGGCAGGTAGAGCGTCTGCCCGCGCCGGCGCGACTCGCGGTCGAGCGCGCCGCCGGGCGGCACGAACGCGGCGAGGTCGGCGATGGCGTAGTGCACGCGGAAGCCGTGCGCGGTCTTCTCGACGACCATCGCCTGGTCGAGGTCCTTGGCGCCGGGTGGGTCGATGGTGACCAGCGGCAGGTCCGTCGCGTCCTCGCGGGGGCCCGCGCTGGCGAGCGGGTCGAGGACCGCCGCCTCCGCTTCGGCCAGCACCTCGGGCCCGAACGACTCCGGCAGCGAAAACTCGGCACGCAGGGGGCCGAAGTCCCCGCCCGCCGAGTGTGTCCTGATCACGAGGGGAGGCACCCCCCAACCCTAACCCGCTCCGGGCCCGGAGATCGCCCGATCGGGCGCGGGCCGGTCGGGTGTACGTTGCCCGGTAATAATGAAAACCGTCTTCATTGCCAGAAAGGATCGACTGTGAAGATCGCGTTCGTCGGCAAGGGCGGCAGCGGCAAGACCACCTTGTCGTCGCTGTTCGTCGCGTACCTCGCCGACGCCGGGCTGCCGGTGCTCGCCATCGACGCCGACATCAACCAGCACCTCGCGGTGGCGCTCGGCGCGACCGAGGAGGAAGCACTCGCCTGGCCGACGCTCGGCGACAACATGGCCCTGATCAAGGACTACCTGCGCGGCGACAACCCGCGGATCCCGGACGCGGCGTCGATGATCAAGACGACGCCGCCGGGCCGCGGATCGCGGCTGGTCCGGCCGTTCGAGGACAACCCGGTGTTCTCGGCGTGCTTCCGGCAGCTGGGCGGCGTCCGGCTCGGCGTCACCGGCCAGTTCGACGAGGACGACCTCGGCGTCAAGTGCTACCACTCGAAGGTGGGGGCGGCGGAGCTGCTGCTGAACCACATGGTCGACGTCGAGGGCGAATACGTCGTGATGGACATGACGGCGGGCGCGGACGCGTTCGCGTCGGGGCTGTTCACGCGGTTCGACGTGACGTTCCTGGTGTGCGAGCCGACGGTCCGCAGCGTGGGGGTGTACCGCCAGTACGCGGACTACGCGCGCGACTTCGGCGTGCGGCTCGTGGTGGTGGGCAACAAGGTGACGGACGCGGAGGACGTGGAGTTCCTGCAGGACGAGGTGGGCGGCGCGCTGCTGGGCTGGCTGTCGGCGTCCCGGCACGTGCGCGCGGCGGAGCGCGGCTCGGCCCGGCCGATCAGCGAGCTCGAGCCGCGCAACCTCTCGACGTTGCGTTCGATGCTTTCGACGGTGGACGCGGAGCAGCGCGACTGGGCGCGATACCAGCAGCAGGCGGTCGAGTTCCACCTGCGCAACGCCCGGGCCTGGGCGGGCGCCGACCTCGTTTCACAGGTGGACCCGGCGTTCGTGCTGGGCCCGCAGCTGGTGGTCTAGTCGTCGTCCTCGGCATCGGCCCGCCGGGTGCGCTCCCGGGCGATCTCGAGGGCGCGCCGGGCGGTGGCCTCGTCCGGGTAGGGGCCGAGCAGATCGATGCCGCGGCCGCGTTCGAGGTGCTCGACCTGGTTGGTGCGGGTGTTGTAGTACCACCCCGGGTCCGGGTTCGGATCTTTCGCCATGCCTCCAGGTTCGCATCCGGAGGCCCGGCTGTCAGCGCTTGTACCGGTACGGGATCTCGGTCGGCTGTCCGGTGGGGCCGAAGTCCTGCGGTTCTTCGGTTTCGGGCTGCTCGGGGAATTCGTCGAACCAGCCACGCGGAGTACCACGGGGCGGGGTGTCGGGCTCCTGCCGCGAGGGCTGCGGAAGGGGCGTGTCCCGCCCGGGGAAGACGGGCCGGGCGTTGGGAGCGGGCGGAACCGGGGGCATGGTGCCGGGGCCGGGGAAGACCGGCCGCGCCGGGGCGGCGTGGCGGGCGGGGAACGGCTGGGGGGTCGATTCCGGGCCGGGGAAGACCGGCTTGGGCCGGGGTGCGTTGCTCGCCTGGGGTGAGGGTCCGCTGGGGGCCGGGTGCGGAATGTCCCGGGTCGTCTCCCACGGGGTCGAAGCGGCGTGGGCCGGGCTGCCCTCTGCCGGCGGCGGGACTGCGCCGGGCGCCGGGTGGGTGGTCTCCCAGCTGGGCGGGTTCGTGCTCGGCAGCGGCGGACCGGGGGCGATCTCCGGTGTCTGGGTGGGGCTCGGGTTGGTGGGAGGAGCCTGGAGGTCGGGGGTTCCCCAGGGCGGCCGGGGGAGCTGGGAGCCGGTCAGCGGGGGTTGCGCCTGCGGGGAGGCAGGCTGGGCCACGACGGGCGGCTGCGGAATGGCAGGCGCCTGCGGTGAGGCGGGCTGGGGCGCGCCGCCCGGCGCAACTGGCGGCGGGGCCTGCGCTTCGCCGACTGCCTGGCCACCCGCCGCTGGTGGCTGCGGAATTGCGGGCGCCGGTGATTCGGCGGGCGCGGGACCACTCACCGCGGCTGGCAGCTGCGGGCTTACAGGCGGAGCCGCCTGCGGTGAGGCTGTCTGGTCAGGCTGGGGAGCGGTGCCGGCAGGAACCGGCGGCTGCGGACCACTCGCCGCGGCCGGCAGGCGCGGGACTGCAGGCTGTGGGGTGGCCTGACCAAGCTGGGGTGCATTGCCCGGAGCAACCGGCGGCGGACCGGCTTGCGCCTGGCCACCCGTCACGGTCTGGCCAGGCTGCGAAGGAGGTGCCACCGGCGGGGCCGGTTGCGGTTCAGCTGCCGGAGGCACAGCCGCCTCGGTCTCAGCGGCGTTCTGTGCCGCGGGCGCTTCGGACCGCAGCTCATTCGATGGCGCGGGTTCGAGGCGGGCGGCATTCCATGCTGCCGATTCATCCGAAGCCGAAGTGCCCTCCTCCAGCCGATCGGCATCTCGCGACGCTGGCTCGGGCACGGTGGAAGCGGCCTCCACCTCCGTCGGCGCCGGTTCAACTGCTGCCGGCGCGGAATCCTCCGGCTGCGGCGCCGATTCGGTGGGCTGGACCTCCGGCTGGCTCACCTCCCCCGACGGTCGTTCAGCGGCAGCCGGGGCGGGATCTTCTGGCCGATCCGCGCTCTGCAGCCCCGGATGAGCCGCAGCGACCTCCGGACGATTCGCCTCACCCGGCAAGAACTCAGTCGCACCTTGTGCGGGGGCCTCCGGCCGGTCCGCTTCCTGCGGCGCCGATTCGCTCGGGGCCTGGTGACTCGCCTCCGCTGGCGCTGGTTCGATCGAAGCCGGCGCGCTGGCCTCCGGCCGCTCCGCGCCTTGCGGCACCGATCCAGCCGCGGCAGTAGCCTCCGGCTGGTCCGCTTCACTCTGCAAGGGTTCCCCGACTGCCGGTGCGGCAGCTTCCGGCCGATCCGCGCCCTGCGACGCCACTACGGCCCCGACACCGGCCTCTGGCCGGCCCGCTTCACTCGGCAACGGTTCCCCGACTGCCGGTGCGGCAGCTTCCGGCCGATCCGCGCCCTGCGACGCCACTACGGCCCCGGCAGCGGCCTCCGCCTGGTCCGCTTCACTCGGCAACGGTTCCCCGACTGCCGACGTGGCAGCTTCCGGCCGATCCACGCCCTGCGGCGCCAGTTCAGCCGCAGTAAGCGCGGCCGTCTCCGGCTGGCTCACCCCACTCGGCGCCGATTCAACCGCGGCAGCACCCTCCGGCCGACTCACCTCACCCGGCGCTGGTTCAACCGGGGTAGCACCCGGCCGACTGAGCTCATCCAGCGACGGTTCGACCGCGGCGGCAGCCTCCGGCCGACTCACCTCACCCAGCGACGGTTCGACCGCAGCAGCAGCCGGCCGACTCGCCCCACTCGGCGCCGGTTCAACCGCGGCAGCAGCCTCCGGCCGACTCACTCCACCCACCGATGGCTCGACCGCGACAGCCTCCGGCCGGTCCGCTTCCCGCGGTGCCGGTCCGCTCGGCGCGTCAGCCTCCGAACGCCCCGCCTCCCTCGCCGCCGGTTCGACCGCAGACGGCTCAGGAACCGCGCTTTCCGGCCCCGACCCGACCGACGCCGCGCTGGCAAGCTCCTGCGGCGCCCGTTCAACCGGACCGGCCTCCGGCCGCCCCACACCCGACGGCTCCGCAGCCGCATGGCGCGGCGACGGCGCCCGCACCGGGCCCGGCAAGTCCGCCTCCCCCGCCACCGACCACTCCGCCGAAACCGCGTCCGGACGCCCGCCCGGAACCTCCGACGCAGCCGGGCGGTTCCAACCCGGCACCTGCTCCGGTGTCCCCGGTACCGAAGGTGCCGGGGGCGGGTGGGGCACCGTCCGCCACACCGGCGCCGGGCCGATGTTCATCGGTGCCGGTGCCTGGCCCGTCGGGGATGCCGTCGGGGGTGCTGGGCGTCCGACCGGCTTCGGGATCGGGTCCAGGCATGACACCAGGACCGATGTGTTCTCCGGGTCGTCGACCTTTCGGCCGCTTCGCTCGCGGTAGACCATCTCGCCGTCGGCGTCCATCTCGACCAGGTAGCCCGCCTCGGCCAGCTGCTCCTCGTCGAGGTCCGCCAGCTTCTCGTAGCGGGATGGCACCACCCGGTAGATCGGCCACGCCAGGCCTGCGTGCTCCGCGTGGAACTGGGCCAGCAGCGCCGCCATCTGGTGCTGCCACGGCAGCGACATGCCCTCCGCCAGGGACCTCGGCAGCACCACGTACCCCGCGTCGACTCCCGGATAGCCCTGGCTCAGCTGGTCGGCCAGCGGCGTGCTGGACGCGGGACGTGCCGACTGCCTTGGCGGCTGGGGCGCGCCGAACAGCGCCGCCGGGTCGTGGGGCTCGCCCGCGCCGGACTTGCCTCGCCTGCCGAATTTGCGTCCCACGTGCTCATCCTCTGCCAGTACGCGGCCACCTGCTCGTGGAAGCGCCGCGACGTCGGGTGAATCGGCTGGTCCTGTCAGGGCCCTCTCGACCCATGCTAAACGCCGGGGCGGACCGCCTGCGGCACGAGTTCACGCTCGTCGAAGGAGAACGCCCGCGTGTGCACCGGGACGCCCGTCTGCTGCGCTTCGACGACCTTGTTGTCGCCCAGGTACATCATCACGTGGTGGATGGACGCCGGGTCCGACGGGTCGGTGGCGAGGAACAGCAGGTCACCGGGCTGTGCCTCGCGCACCGGCAGCAGCGCGCCGGCGTGGTACTGGTCCTGGGAGACGCGGGGCAGGATGATCCCGGCCGACTCGTACGCGCGCAGCATCAGGCCTGAACAGTCGTACGAGTCCGGGCCTGTGGCACCCCACACATACGGCTTCCCCTGCTCGCCCAGCGCGAAACTGATCGCCTTCGCGGCGGCCTGGCTCGGCGGCAGCAGCGCCCCCATGCCGGTGCCGCAGGCGACGACGTCGACGACCTGGCCGACGTTCTCCACCAGGGTCGCCGCCATCGGCTCCCACTTGTGGTAGCGGTCCGGGAAGCCCGAGCGCTCCACGGCCTGGGCCGCGTCGCCCGGCCGCTTGTTCTCCCAGTCCGGCACGCCCTGGAGCACGTCGTAGAACTTGTTGACCTCGTACGTCGGGTCGGTGACCTGCGCCACCGTGCCCCAGCCCATCGACGGGCGCATCTGGAAGATGCCCAGGGAGTCGCGGTCGCCGTAGGTCAGGTTGTGCAGCCCGGACTCGGTCATCCCGGCCTGGATCGCGACCTGCCAGGCCCGCGGCGCCAGCGACCGCTGCTTGCCGACCGAGATGATCACCGAGACGATGCCGCGCTGCTCGTCGTCCAGCTTCGACGCGTCGACCGTGCCGCGGTCGCCCTGGCCGGGCTGCGTCGGCCCGACCGAGGCGTCGCAGCTCATCAGGCTCACGCCCCGAGCCTGCGCCTGCTGGTTGTCGATGACGACCTTCGCGGCGACCGCGGTCACGACCAGCGCGCCGATCGCGACGAACACGACCAGCCCCAGCCACAACCCCAGGCGCCGCACGGTCAGCTCGCCTGGTCGTAGTCGGCGACCCGCCAGCCGGCGTTCGTGCTCACCACCGTGATGGCCAGTTTCGGCCCGTCGGTGGGGATGGTCAGCTGCACCGAACTGGGGTACGAGGTGCCGACCACCGGCTCACCGGTGACCTTGGTGGCCGGGATGTTCGCCGGGTCGACCGTCGACATCACCGGCAGGTACTCCTCGGTGGTGAACGGCTTGAGCTGCGCGAGCCACTGTTCGGAGGTGATGCCGGCCGGGTGGTTGACCCAGGCCGCAGCCCACTCCTTGGCGACGCGGATCGCGTCGCCGTTCGGCGCCGTCGGCGTCGGGGTGGCCAGCGGCGTGGACAACCGGGTCGGCAGGTTCGACGTCGGCACCGGCGCGGCGATGCCCGGCCGGGTCGTCGTCACCGAGGTCGTCGTCCCCGGCCCGCCCGGCGACGCCTTGGCCTGCGGTTTCCCGACGACCTTCGGCAGCACGATGCCGAGCGCGGTGACCAGGATGGCCAGGAACACCAGCGTCCCCATCAGGTGGCGGGGCGAGCGCAGCGGCCACCCCCACAGGCGCCGGTAGACCGCGGTGCGGCCGCGGTTGGTGCGGATCGGCATCGGTCACCGCCCCATGGCTTGGTCGGTGTCCCGCTCTTCGCGGACCTCGATGCCGCGCGAGGGCCGGTAGAGCACGAAGACGGGCTTGCCGGCGACGACTTCGGGGTCGACGCGACGCGGCTGGGCGCGCACGCCCGGCATCCGCGGCGCGGCGTCGCTGAAGGTGGACTCGGGCGGGCGCAGATCGGACGGCACGACGACGGGCTCGGGTTCGTCGCTCCACCGCCGGTCGGCCACCGGCGAGGTGTCGACGCGCCGGCTCGCTTCCCGCGTCGTCGGACGGCCGCCGGCCCCGACGACGACGTACTCGCCGCCGTCACCGCCGGCCGGGTTGTACTGGCCGAACACCGGAGAACCGGGACGGCCGCCCGCGGGCAGCGCACCGGCGGAGCCGCCACCTCCGACGGCTCCGGGCCAGGCACCGGACCACGCGGCGGCCGGGCGGGACGCGCCGTTGTCCAGGCGCTGGGCGTTGGCGAAGATCGTGGCTTCCGGCCGGAACCGGCCGCCGCCGGCGGTGGCACCGAGCGGGCCGCGCTGCTCGCCGTCGACGACATCGTCGGTGTCACGCACGTTCTGCCAGAACTCGTCCTGCGGGGTCGGGCCGCTGCGGTTGCGCCGGAACCGCGAGAAGATCCCGCCGCCCGGCGACGGCACGGCGGCGCCGACCATGCTGACCGACATCTCGACCATCTGCCACAGCCGCCGCACGGGCCGCCCGACCATGAACAGCAGCACGGTGATGAGCCCGGCGAGGACCATCTGCGTGAGCATGTTCAGCGAGTTGCCGGCGTCGAAGATGGCTTGCAGCAGCAGGGCGTGCACACCGGCGAGGACGGACAGGACGACGAGGTTGAAGGCGACCCCGCCGGCGACCTTGAGCACGCGGCGCAGGATCTCCGGGTGCAGCAGCGCGATGAGGCCGATCAGGGGGGCGGTGAGGGCGAAGAGGCGGATGAGGACCTGGGCGAGCAGGACGCTTGCCTTGGCCAGCAGCTGGAAGAGCGAGTAGACGAGGGCCTGGCCGAGGGAGAGGAAGCCGGCGCCGGTGCGGCCGCCCGCCTCACCGGTGAAGTAGCCGGTGGCCGGGCCGAGCTTGGTGGAGATGTCCTTGTAGGCGTTCTTCTTGCCGTCGATGACGGCCTGGTTGCCGTCGTCGCCGTTGCGCAGCTGCGCCCACGTGAACGCCTGCGCGTCCAGCAGCGGACGGCCGAACTGGTCGGCCTGCGGCGCGGTCGGCGAACCGAACTCCCCGCGGATCCAGTTCTTGTAGACGATTTCGTTGTGCAGGTTCGTCGGCAGCACGTGCCGGATGACGCGGTCGTTGGAGTCGTCGACGAACCCGGCCTGGATGTTCGTCGTGGTCTGGACGATTGCCTTGTCGATCGGGTCGAAGTACCGCAGCATCGCCAGTGACGACGCGGCCAGCCAGACACCCGCCAGCGCGTACAGCGCCCGTTTGCTGACCGCGGCGAGGTCACCCCGCCAGATGTTGCGGAACAGCATGATCGACATGACCAGCGCGACCAGTCCGAACAGCTGGGCGTAGATGTTGTTGTAGACCTTCTCCGCGCCCGACTTCACCGCGCTGTAGAGCGGGTTGAGCAGGCCGCCTTCGAGCACGGTGTAGTGCAGGGAGTTCGTCGCGCCGACGATGTTCTTGCCCAGGTTGAACAGCTGGTTGCCGCCCCAGGTGTCGAGCGTCGAGCCGGCCGGGGTCAGGTTCAGCCCGCTGCAGTTCGTCTCGAAGGTGTTCCAGACGAACCCGGCGTAGCTGTAGTCGACGTACGGGCTGCCCGCCTCGCCGTGGCCTTCGGCGGGGTCGATCGCGCCGACCATGCCCGCGCCGGGGCGTTCCGGGTTGGGTGCCTCGCCACAGGCCGCCGCGCTCGCCGCCGGCGCGGTCGCGATGGCCTGCAGGCCGAAAACGAGCATGACGGCGAACATCGTCGCCTTGCGCCCCGGCGTGCGCCGCCCCGGCCGCGGACCTTCCTTGATCCGCCGCTTCAGCGAGTGCCACCCCGCGGCCAACGTCAGCAGGACCGCCAGCGTCAGCACGGTGTTCATGCGGCGTCCCGGCCGGTGCCGCCCTTTCCACCTGAGCGGGCGTGTTGCTGCTGCCCGTTGGACGGCTGGACCCCGCCCTCCACTTCGCCCGTCTCCGACGCCAGCGGGTCCGGGGCGCCCAGGAGGTTCTCGTCGGCCAGGCCGACCTCCAGCTCCGCCGCCAGCTCGAAGTCCTGCTCCAGTGAGATGTCGTCCTCGGGTGGGACCGCGACGTACGGCTTCTTCTCCTCCGTGACCGGCAGGGCCAGCTCGTTGCCCGGGCGGCGGGTGGCCGCGTCCTTCGAACCCGGGGTCGTGTCCATGACCGCCCGCAGGTGGTCCAGGTGCGGGCCGGAGAAGTCGACGCGGATGCGCTCCACGCCTCCGGCGCCGTCGCCGAAGATGAACTGGCGGGGCTCCACGTCGCGCTCTATTCCCCGCTGCGCTCCGGGACGGCGGCCCAGTGCCGCCACGACCTGCTCGTAGCCGACGCCGACGGGCACCTTCAGCAGCCGCAGGGCGTCCGCCTGGGCGTCGTCGTCGTCCAGGCGGCCCACGAACACCGAGTCCAGCAGGGCCACGAAACCCTGGATCTTCAGGAAGTCCGCCGGGATCTGGGACGACAGCAGCACCCGGACGTTCCACTTGCGCGAGTCACGCGCGAAGCGGTTCATAAGCACGCGCCCGGTCGGGACCTCGGACAGGAAGAACGCCTCGTCGATCCAGACGCCCTTGCGCATCTCCTTCGGCTTCTCGTACACCGACCGCTGGGTCAGCCACGCCGCCAGGTTCAGCATCTCGACGCCGAGGGACTCCGCGTCCGTCCAGTACTCGCGGGGGACGCCGTCCTTCGGCAGGGTCAGGCCCGCCATCGTCAGGACCGTCAGGCGGTCGTCGCGCGTCTCGGAGTACGGGTCCGCGTCCGTCTCCGGGATGAGCAGCGCCATCCGCTCGCGCATCTCGTCCAGGAAGTCCGCGACGACGCCCGCGTGCTCGTGGTGCTCGCTGGAATCCCGGCGCAGGGCATCGATTACCTGGCCAGGATCGGCGTCGAAGCGGCCGCCGACGGCGCGGACCGCGCGCAGCAGCACGATCCGCGTCTGCGCCATCCGGGACACCTCGTACGGCAGGACACCCGTCAGGACGTCCAGGACGAGGCGCCGTCGCGTCGCGCCCGCGAGGGCTTTCTCGCGGCGCCAGGAACGCTCGGGGTCGTCCTCGTCCATGAAGTGCTCGATCAGCGGCTCGGCGACCACGCGGTACGGGTTCAGGATCCCCGGCTGGGCGTTGAGCAGGTTGATCGGCCGCGCGTACGGGCGCAGCTCCGGCAGGTCGCACAGCCGCGACAACGGACCCGAAGGGTCGAGGATCGTCCAGTTCGCCCCGGCACGCAGCGTCTTGTAGACGATGCCGCCGCCGAGGAACGACTTGCCGCCACCCAGGCCGGCGACCATCGCCGTCAGGCCCGAGCCGTCGCGGATCTCCTGGGCCATCCACGGGTCCCAGGCCACCGGGCGGCGCGTCGCCGTGCACGTTTCGCCGAGGAGGATGCCGCGGCGGTCGCCGACCTCCGCCGTCGCCGTCGGGACCGCCGAGGACGCCCAGACCACCGAACCGCGGCGCATGTACGCCGCCGATGCGAGGGGCTCGCCCGGGATGAACTCGCGGGCCATCGCGTACTGGGCTTCGGGGTGCTCGATGGCGATCTTCGGCTTGTACAGGTCCAGCAGCTGCTGGGCCAGGCGCAGCGCGTCGCGCTCGGTCGGGCCGGACACCGCCAGCCGCCACCACGACCGGACGCGGGTGGCCAGCGCGGTGAAGCCCGACGTCATCTCGTCGTCGATCTCCAGCACGCGCCCGGCTTGGCGGGACAGCGACTGCGGCGGTTCGAGCTCGTGCTCGTCGGTGTAGTGCTTGACCTGCGAACGCACCTTGTTCATCTGGCGCTGCAGCTCGCCGGCGACTTCCTCGGGGCGCCGGACGTAGATGCGCGCGGACACCTCGACCGCGGCGGGCAGCCGGTCGGCGTGCTGGATCCACGGGTCGTCGACCTCGGGGATCTGCAGGCCGTGCATCTGCCCCACCGTCAAGATCGCCAGGTGCCGCGAGACGCCGGCGTTGGAGCCGGTGCGGCCGCGGACGGTCACCGTCGGCGCGTACGGGTCGGCGTAGTAGTCGGCGGCGTCGGTGAAGCTGGCCAGGTCTTCGGGCTCCCAGGCCGCGCCCGGCACGGCGGGCATGTTCCGCGGCGCCGGCAGGCCCAGCGAGCACGAGCGGTGCATCAGCCAGGACATCTCCTCGGCGTGCACCGGACGGCCTTCCAGACCCGCGCTGCCGATGACCTGGTCGAGGTGCTCGACCTCGGAGTCCAGCGCGGTCAGCTCGGCGTCGACGGCCTCGGGGAGGATCTTGCGCAGCACCGGCGCGGCGCGCTCGACCGCGCGGTCCACCATCCGGCGGGTCTGCACCTGAACGCCCAGGTAGACCTCTTTTTCGGCCATCGAGCGGCCCATCAGCTGCTGCTGCTCGCCGATCAGGTAGTCGTCGAACGACAACGCGCCCGGGACGTCGCCCGGGCGGCCGTGCGCGTTGTAGACGTGGGCCTCGGCCCACATCCGGATCGGGTACGGCCGGTTCGTCACGCGCAGGTGCAGCCAGCGGCCCTGGAGCTCGGCGTACTGGCCGGCGATGGCCGCGATCAGGTCGCGCCGCTGGGAGTCCGAGCGGAACGACCAGCGCTGCGGCGCCAGCCGGTACCAGGCGTAGACCTCGACGCCGGTGCGGACCAGGTGCCCGTCGATGCTGCGCACCGCGATCGACGGGGTGTAGGCGGGAATCGCCTGCTCGCCGGGCAGGCGCGCCTTGTTCCCCGAGCCGTTCCGCGACGCGCGGACCTGCTCGGGCGGTTGCCATGCGCCCGAGTGGGTGTCCCGACCCCGTTTTCCTCGGCTACCGCCGCGACCGAACAACGACTACCTCCCGGCCCGAGCCGAGTTGCCCCGGCTCCGGCGCGCTCGTGGTGCTCCCTGGTAAATCGGTGCAGTGGCGCGAAACGCCCCCGTTGAGGGTGGTGGCGGGGGCGTGGGTGACGCCGCACCCGGCAGGCCGCCGTGGTGCTGGTACTGCCGTCTGCGGCGGTGCTTCGGCAGCGGGCGCTCGGCCCGCACCCGGACGCGGCTGGCGCTGACCGCGCCGCCCGTGCCCGTGGTCCGTTCCCTCGGGGTGTTCAGCTCGCGCCCGGCCATCGCGACCACGGCGCCGAGCGGGCGCTCGTGGCTGATCTTGGCCGTGAGCAGCCGGGTGATCACGATGGTGGCGACGAACGCCCACGCCGTCGAGAAGAACCCGAAGCTCCAGCCCGCCCAGCGTTCGACGCCGAGCACCACGAAGAACGTCGGGATGCCGATGAGCCAGGCGACGTACCGGGCTCTCCAGGGAAAAGTCGCTTTCGGGGGGCCGAGCCACACGGCGTCGACCCGGTAGACCTCGTCGTCAGTCCTGATGCGCACGCCGGCCGCCTCAGCCGGTGAACAGGCCGGCGATCCACTGGCCCACGTTCACGCCCGCGCCGCTGACCGCGAGACCGATGATGGCGAGCGCGATGACCACGCCGGCGAGCCGGCGCATGACACCGGCGTTGTCGCCCTTGCCGCCGCCCAGCCACAGGAGCAGGAGCGCGACGGACAGCAGCACCAGGGGGATGACGTTGTCGAGCAGCCACTGGCGCACGTTTCCCGTGCCCAGTTCGCCGGCGGCCAGCGTGTCGAGGGTGGTCAAGGTCATCATCGCGATACTCCCGGTGCGCGGTGGGGCCCGCGCGGTTCTGGCTCAGGCGGTGCTTCGAACATAATGGGGGCTACGAGGGGTAGTGGTCAAAGTGCGCAGCGTAGAGACCGGCTGGCTCGTCAACCGGCGTGGTGCGGATGGCACGCGAAAACTCCACGCCCACCATCATCGCGGCAAGGGCCCTCGGGTTGAACCCCGGCCACCCATACTTCTCAGTGTGCTGACGAACTCACCCCATTGCCCGGGATTTGCTCACTGTGGGTACTGACACTGTGGCCGTTGTGCGGCCTGGAACAGTGTCGCATGACACGAACGGCGGCGTCCCCCGAGTCCGCTCTGTCACCGCCCTCCCGCCGGTCGGCGGCCATGTCGATCTTGAGGGCCGCGCTGTCCGTCACGGGGTGGTCAAGGCTTAACGCGGATTTCACTACATAGCGTGATCTTGACCGTTCACGAACGCCGCCGGGCGAAGACGCCGTCCGGGAACGCGCCGGCCTCGACGACGCGGCGGCTGAGGCCGCGGCACAGCTCCTCGAGCCGGGCGGCCCGCTCGGGTCCGAGGTGCTCCCACGGGCCCTGCGACGCGGTCTCGGTGGCGACCTCGACGCGGTCGCGGACGGCGGCGCCCTCGTCCGTGAGACCGCCCTCGGCGTCGAGGAGACCACGACTGGTCAGCCCGGCGATCGCGGCGGCCCACTGCTCGTCGCTCCAGCCGCGGGTCAGCTTGGCGGTGTCGACGGTGAACCCGCGGCCGGTGGCCACGTGCGTGAGGAGGGCTTCGAGGCCGCTGAGGCCGTTCAGGACGAGCGCGGCGATGTGGCCGTCGCCGCGGTACTCGCGGATCAGCGTGACGGCGTGCCAGAGGACCAGGTGCGGCTCCCCCGGCCAGGCGAGCCCCGCGTGGGCGGCGTACAGCGGGCGGCCTTCGGCGGTGCAGCCGGCGGTCGCTTCGCGGGCGAGTTCGGCGGCCTCGGCGACCTCGTCGCTCTTGACGTGGTCGCCGAGCAGCCGGGTCAGCGCCTTGTCGACGCCGTCGAGACGCGCGTCCAGGACCTGCTCCGGCGTCGCCAGGGTCCAGGCGCGCGGGATCACGCGGGCGACGACCTCGGGGCTGAAGTTGTAGAACGTGGCGGCGACGACCTCGGGACCGACGGCCCCCATGGCCGCGGACCGGCTCGCGAAGTACGGCATCCGGCCGGGCCGCAGCCCGATCCCGGTGAGCGCCGCATCGACCTCCGGCGCGAAGTACGACAACGCGTGCAAGGAATCGAACGCCGACTTGAACCGCTTCTCGTCACCCGCCATAGCGGCACCCTACTACCGGGTAACCACACGACGGAACCACACTTCGCCGGGTCCCGAGCGTGATGTAGCAGCCGACACGCGTGATTGGAGAGTCGACTCGCGTGATTGGGAGGTCGACACGGCTTCGGGCCGCCGGTTCCGCCGTGTCGACCCTCTGATCACGCGAGTTGACCTTCTGATCACGCGAGTTGACCTTCCGATCACGCGTGGTCGGAGGTCTGATCGGGGTACGGGGCGGACGAGCCGGCATGTAAGCCGGATCCTGTTCCCCGGTCGCCTTGCGGCTTCCGGGGCGGCGGCCATCCATCTCGGCCTGCCGTCGCCGGCAGGCTCCAGCGGCCTACCCGCAGGCTCGGACGGGCCGTCCTCGAACGCCTGCGCAGGAGCCCGGAGGCTCCCTCTTGGCCTTGCTCCGGGTGGGGTTTACCTAGCCGTCCCGGTCACCCGGGACGCTGGTGGTCTCTTACACCACCGTTTCACCCTTACCCCCGTCCAGGACGGGGGCGGTCTGTTTTCTGTGGCACTGTCCCGCGGGTCACCCCGGGTTGCCGTTAGCAACCACCCTGCCCTGCGGAGTCCGGACTTTCCTCGAACCGGGTCGCCCCGGCTCGCGACCGCCCTGCCAGCTCGTCCGCAGGCTGGATGGTAGCTCAGTACCCGGCCACCGCCTCGCTGTGGTGACGCGGGCGGACCTCGGGCGGCGGTTCGGCGGGCACGGGGTGCTGGCGGGCGAGCTCGGCGGTCCAGTGCAGCACCGCGGCCGGGCTGTCGAGGCCGATCAGGCCGACGAGCCTGCCGTGGCGCACGAACCCGGTGATCGGCCGCGTGCCGGGGACGGGCGACTCGAGCAGCACCGTGTCGGTCGCCAGGGACGGGCGGCCGGCGACCTGGATGCGGACGCCGTGCTGTTCGGACCAGTAGCGGGGCACCGGGGTGTAGGCCGGGGACCCCTGCGGGCCGGTGAGCAGGTTCTGGGCCGCCGCCCGGCTCATCTCGACGGCGTTGAGCCAGTGCTCGTCACGCTGGGGCGTCGCGTCGAAGCGGAGGTTGGGCCAGCGGGCGACGTCGCCGGCCGCGACGACCGTCGACGAGCCGACGACGTGGCAGGTGGGCCCGCAGACGACGCCGTCGTCGAGCGGGAGCTTGGCGCCGCGCAGCCACGAGACGGCCGGGACGCTGCCCACGGCGACGACGACGCAGGAGACGTCGATCGCCCGGCCGTCGGCGAACTCGAGGCCGACGTGGTTCGGTGCGGGCCGCCAGCGGCGGATGGTGGTGCCGAGCTCGAGCCGGACGCCGCGGGCGGTGTGCAGCGCGGTGAGCCAGTCCCCGATGTCGCGGCCGAGGACGTCGGCCAGCAGCGGTCTCGACCGTCCGAAGAGGACGACGTCCCGGTTCATCTCGCGGAGGCTGGAGGCGACTTCGCAGCCGATGAAGCCGTCACCGACGACGGCGACCGGGCCGGGACCGGCGGCGAGCGCCCGCTGGAGGGCGATCGTGTCGGCGAGGGTGCGGACGACGACCACGCGCGGGTGGCCGTGCGGCGCGCCCGGCATCCGGCGGGGTTCCACGCCGGTGGCGATGATCAGCCCGTCGTAGCGGAGTTCCTCGTCGCGCAGGTGCACGATCTGCCGGTTCGGCGACAACGCGGTGACGGGCGTGCCGAACCGCCATTCGGCGTCGACCTCGAGCGGGTCGGCGAGCAGTGTGTCGGCGCGGCTGACCGCGCCGGTGAGCAGCTGCTTGGACAGCGCCGGGCGGTGGTAGGCGATGTCGGGCTCGGCGCCGAGGACGACGACTTCGCCGTCGAACCCGAGTTCGCGCAGCCGTTCGGCCGCGCGGAGGCCGGCGAGACCGGCTCCGGCGATGACGATGCGTTCGCTCATCGGGTGGCTCCCAACAGGTGGATGGCTCGCATGGGGCAGGCGCGTGCGGCGGCCTGGACGTTCGCGACCAGCTGGGCCTCCGGGCGCTTCTCGTACGCGAGCTGCCCGTCCAGGCCGAGCCGGAAGACCTGGGGCGCCTCGGACTGGCAGACCCCGTAGGCGTGGCAGCGCTGGCTGTCGACGTCGACGCGCAGGGTCGCCGGCTCCGGGCCGGGCTCGGCCGGCGGCAGCGTGACCAGCCCGGCGCGAGCGAGCACCGCCGCGGGCAGCACCCGCAGGACCGACAGCAGCACCGGCGGGACGAGCAGCGTGATGCCGGCGAGCCAGACGACGGCGAGGTGCCCGCTCGACACCGCGCCGAGCCAGGCGTGCACGGCGAGCAGGCCGATGGCGAGGTACCCGGCCTGGTGGAAGCGCAGCCAGCGGCCTTCACGGGCGCCCCGGCGCAGGCCCGCCGTCACCGACACCGCGATCACGAGCTCGAAACCGACGATGCCCAGCGCGTGCCTCGGCGTGCCGTCGTAGAAGGGCAGCAGCAGGTCGGCGACGCCGAACGGGTCGTCTTCCAGGAACAGGAGGGTCAGCCCGTGCAGGGTGCCGGTGGCGAGGGTGAACGCGGCGAGCAGCACGTGCCCGGTGCGGAGCGCGTCCTGGCCGCTGAACCGGCGGACCCAGCCGGTGGCGGACAGGACGCCCCAGCACAGCGTCAGGCACATGCAGAGGTAGGTGAGGCGGCCGGACAGCGTGGCCGCCTCGGCGATCCCGGTGTCGTGGGGGGACACCGGGATCAGCGCGGCTGAGGGGGACATGGGCGGCGTTACCTCCGGGGGCGCGGCGAGGTCCTGCCGGGGGTCCCGAGCAGGCGGAGCAGGCCGAACGTGGCGACCGCGGCGAGGGCCACGCAAACGGCACCGACGGCGATGGCGCCGCCGCCGAGGGTGTCGTCCTCGGTGGCGGAAACGAGCAGGGACGTGGTTTCGGCGAGCCCGGTGCTCTCGAGCAGCGTCAGGTGCCCGAGGGAGGTGTCGACGGCGGTCTGGGCGAACGCGCGGACGTCGTCGTCGCGGGTGCCGGCGCGGACGTCGGAGGCGAGCCCGAAGAGGGTGCCGTACTCGGCGCGGAGGCGGTTGACGTAGGCGCGGTCGAAGCGGTCGCCGGAGTCGGCGGCGATCTCGCCGGCCCAGGTGCGCTCCTGGTCCGTCGGCTCCCCCGGCAGGGTGACGGCGAGCCGGTCGGCGACCGCGCGCAGGGCGACGTCGAGGCGGGCCTGGTCGTCGGCGATGCGGACGGCGACGGCGCGGACGCGGCGGTTGGTCGCGCGCTCGACGGCGAGCCTGCTCGACGGCACGGCCCACAGCGTGTGCTGCTTCAGCCGGGTCAGCAGGGCACGGTCGGTCTGCTGCAGTTCCCCGGCCGACGCCGGGAGCGCACAGCCGAGCAACAGCGCGGTCGCGGCGGCCAGCAACGCCACGAATCGGAGCGGCATCCCCGTTGTCCCTTCGCGAAGGAGTTCTCATCTCCAGCTACGGCCGGAAGGTGTGATCCGGTTCTCACCGTCACCTTTTAGTGACCTGTGACGTGCATCACAAATACAGATTGTGAACACCGCCACGGAGAGCCACGGCAGGCCCGCAGCTAATTGGGTCGGGAAACTAATGCATATGGTCTATTAAGTCTTTTTGCGCTACGCTCCGGTAGCCCCACGGTCCGCCAGTCAGGTGAGGTTGCGAGCTTTATGGAAGCACTGGGCAGAGAAAGTCGCGGCCACGTCGGCTACGCCCCGTCCGCCACGGCGGTCGACACCGGCCCCGACACGGGGGACGACCTCGTCCCGTTGCTCTACAAGGACTTCCGCGCGACGCTGTTTTCGCAGGTCCTGGCCCTGACGAACCATGACCGGCAGTGGACCGAGGACGTGGTGCAGGAGACGATGATCCGCGCTTGGCAGCACTCCGACACGCTCGAACGCGAGCCCGGAATGCTGCGTGGATGGCTGCTCACGGTGGCCCGCCGGATCGTGATCGACGGCTGGCGGAATCGCCGGGTCCGCCCGCAGGAGGTCGCTCTGGAGATCCCGGAAAACGCCGAGTCCACCGACCGCGCGGACAGCTCGTTAGCGGCGCTAACGATTACTCGGGCATTGCGGGAACTGGACGCGAAATATCAGTCCGTCATCTACGAGACCTATCTCGCGGGAAACACCGTTCGGAAGGCGGCGGAAATTCTCGGAATTCCCGAGGGAACCGTCAAATCGCGGTTGTACACGGCGATGCGGCAATTGCGGAAGGCGCTCGGGGAAGTGGCGGTCCGATGAAAGGGCGGCACGCGGACGCCGCGGCCTACGGGCTCGGCGTCCTCGACGATCCGGCGGAGTTCGAAGCGCACCTGCTCGGCTGCGCCCGCTGCCGGAGCCGGGTCGCCGGGTTCGGCCCGGTGACCGGCGCGCTGGCCGAGGCCGCGCGGCTGGGCTACCTGCCGCCGGGCGATGGGGCCGCCCGGCGCCGGAAGGCGGCCGGCCCGCTCCTGCTGCTCGCGCTCGGGGTGGCCGTCACGGCCTTCAGCACTACCCGGCCGGCCGCCGGGAAGATCCGGTTCGCATCCCCTGCGTCCATCGTCTCCCCTGGTCAGGTCGTGGCCGGTGCCGGCCGAGCGCCGCGGAGTCTCCCGTGGCCGGCCGGTTTCCAGTAGTCTGCCCCAACCCAACATGAAAGTCCTTACGGTGGATACCGAAGTAAATCCCGAGCACCCCGTCAGCGGGGCTTCGGTACCGAAGCGTCCCGCCCCGCGGCTCCCCGGCCGCGAGCCCGAACTCAACCGCCTGACCGGTCTCTTCCCGCTCGCGCTGGGCGGCACGGCCGCCAGCGCGGTGCTGGTCGGCGAGTTCGGCATGGGCAAGAGCGCCACCCTGCGGACCACCGCCGCGCTGGCCGCGGACGCCGGGTTCACCGTCGCGACCGCCACCGGGTCGCGGCTGGAGAGCCACCTCGCGGGCGGCCTCGTCCGCCAGCTGGCCGACGCGCTCGAAGGACCGGATGCGCCGCCGCGCCCGCCCGTCGCCGAGCTGTGCGGACCGGCCGGCGAGAGCGAAGCGCTCGACCTCTTCTTCCGGATCGTCCGCGACGCGAGCGCGCGGGGTCCGCTGTTCCTCGGCATCGACAACGTCCACCTCGCCGACGCCTGGTCCATGCGGTGCCTGGCCTACATCCGCAACCGCGTCCTCGACCTGCCGGTGTTCATCCTCCTGACGTCGCTGACCGGGCACCCGCCGCACCGCGAGGTCGCGCTGCTGGAGATGGCGGGCTGCACGCCGGCCACGATCACGCTCAACGGCCTCGGCGACGCGGCCGCCGCGGAGATCCTCGGCCTCGCCCCCGGCGAGCTCGCGTCCGCCTGCCGCGAGGCGACCGGCGGCAACCCGTACCTCCTGCAGGCGCTGCGACCCCGGCTGCTGCCCGGCGCGGACCCGCACGAGCTCGGCTCGTCGCTGATCGGTCAGGTCCTCCACACGCGGATGCACGAGTTCCCGCACGCGCCGGCCATCCTGCACGCGGCGGCGGTGCTCGGCGAGGACGCGACCTTCGACCTGCTGGCCAAGCTGGCCGGCGTCGACGAGCTCGACGCGCTGCAGGCCATCGACACCATGGTCCGGCTGCACGTGCTCAACAACAGCAGCCAGCCGACGCTGACCTACTCCTTCGTCCGCAACTCCCTGCTCAAGGACATGCCGCGGACGACGAGGGCGGTCAACCACTCCCGCGCGGCGAAGCTGCTGACGGAGACGGGCGCGCCGGCCGAGCGCGTCGCCGCCCACCTGCTGGAAGCGACGTCGATCCGGATCCCGTGGGCG
Source organism: Amycolatopsis sp. NPDC051102 (assembly GCF_040682815.1). Lineage (NCBI taxonomy): Bacteria > Bacillati > Actinomycetota > Actinomycetes > Pseudonocardiales > Pseudonocardiaceae > Amycolatopsis > Amycolatopsis sp. NPDC051102. Next base: position 28,269 of record NZ_JBFBBT010000039.1, on the reverse strand, counting down.
GTGGACGTGCTGCGGCTGAGCGCGCGCGACGCCGTGTTCTCGGGGCGGCCCGAGCTGGCCGCGCGGCACCTGCGGCGGGCGCTGGAGGAACGGCTCACGTCCGGGCGCCGGATGGCCGTGCTGCTGCAGCTCGCGCACGCGGAGTTCCAGTTCGACCCGCCCGGCGCGGCGAAGCGGGTCCGGGAGGCCGTCGACACGGTCGGCAACCGCGAGACCGCCGCGTACATCGCCACCGCGATGCTGCTGTCGCTGTGCGGCGGCCAGGACGCGCGGCTCGGGATCAGCGCGGCGGGCCAGATCGCCGCGCGGCTGGACGCCGGCGGCCCGGACGCGGTGTGGCCGCTGCTGTGCATGACCTACCTGGCCGAGGCGGGCAGCCGGCTCGGGCCGCCCCCGGAGTTCCGCGACTTCGAGGAGCAGTGGGCGCCGCTGACCGACCCGGCGGCCCAGCGGAGCCGCTCGGCGCTGCTGGCCCTGGACGCCGTCCGCAACGGCGAGTCGTCGCAGGACGCCGTCGGCCACTTCGCGGACGCGCTGACCGGAGACGATGGCGACCTCTTCGAACAGCACTACTTCTTCACGCTGGCGACGGCGGTGCTCGCGGACGAGCCGGCGCACGTCGACCGGCTGTGCCGCGTCCTCGACGTCGAGCGCGAGCCGTGGGACGTGCACGTGCCGCACGGCGCGCTGCCGACCCTGGCCCGCGGGATCGCGCTGCAGGCCAGCGGCGACCTGCAGCGGGCCAGCGTCCACTTCGAATCGCTGCTGCGCCGGTTCGACGAGCGCGGCGGGACGACGACCTGCCCGGTCGGCGTGCTGTGCGCGGCCAAGCTCGTCGAGTGCTGGGTGGACCTCGGCCGGTTCGAGGCGGCGACGTCGCTGCTGGACCGGATGGACTTCGTCGCGAGCCAGGGCCTGTTCACGCACACGTACCTGCTGTACGCGCGGGGCCGCCTGCGCGTCGCGACGGGGTACACGCGCTTCGGCTTCGAGGACCTGCTGAGCTGCGGACGGCGGCTGGCGCACCACGGCATGCGGTTCCCGGGGTTCGTGCCCTGGCGCGCACACGCCGCGCGCGCGGCGCTGGCGCTCGGCCAGGCCGACGACGCGGCGCGGCTGGCCGAAGAGGACATGAACGCCGCCGCCCGCTGGGGTGCGCCGCGCCCGCTGGGCACGGCGCTCACGACGCTCGGCCTGGTCCGCGAGGACGACGAAGCCGAACGAGCGCTGCAGAAGGCGATCACGACGCTGCGCTCGTCGCCGGCGCGGCTGCAGCTGGCGACGGCGCTGACCGAGCTGGGCACGCTGCAGGCGCGGCACGGTCAGTCCGAAAAGGCGATCGAGACGCTGCGGCAGGCCGTGGAGCTGAGCGAGCACTGCGGCGCGCGTCCGCTGGCGCGCCGGGCGGCCGAGGAGCTGCGGTCGTCGCGGCGGGCGTTGACGCCGGCGAAGGACAACGAGCACGGCCTGACGCGGCAGGAGAACCGGATCGCCGTCATGGCCGCGCAGGGGCTGACCAACCGCGAGATCGCGACGGCACTGCACCTGACGCGGCGGACGGTGGAGCTGCACCTGTCGGGCGCGTACCGCAAGCTCGGCATCCCCGGGCGCGCGGAACTCGGTGGGGCGCTGGCGAAGTCTTCCCAGCGCGGGGACGGTCGCTGACCCGCTCGCGGGGTCCGTCCATTCGGGACTCGGCGGGTTCCTGGCCGCCGCGGGGGAGTCCACATCGGACTGGCGGGGCCGGCTCGGCACGTCGAGGGTTTCCGCACCCGGCTGACCGGCTCCGCCACCCCGAAGCCGCCGCTTCAGTGAGAGCCGCCGGCGATCCGGGACCCGGGCCCGCGGGGGCGCCCCCCGTCTTCCACGCTACCCGGCACCACCGACAAAATCGGGGCGTCGGTTAGCGTTGACGCGTGAATCTCCTCGCGGGCGCGGCCAGCCTGCTCCTCCTGGCCGGTGTGCTCGTCTTCGCGATCGTCCGTCCGCGGGGCTGGCCGGAGGCGGTCGCCGCCGTGCCCGCCGCCGGAGTCGCGCTCCTGCTCGGGCTGGTGCGGCCCGCCGCGGCCGGGCACCGGGCCGTCGAGATCCTGCCCACGCTGGGCTTTCTCGCCGCGATCCTCCTTTTGTCCTTTCTGGCCAGTGTGGACGGTGTCTTCACCTGGCTCGGCAACCGGCTCGCCGAGGCGTGTCACGGCCGGCCGCGGCGGTTGCTCGTGCTGACGTTCGCCGCCGCGGCCGGGGTCACCGCGATCCTCAGCCTCGACGCCACCGTCGTGCTGCTCACGCCGGTGGTCCTCGCCACCGCGACCAGCCTGGAACTGCCCGCCCGGCCGCACGTCTACGCCTGCGCGCACCTGGCCAACTCGGCGTCGACGCTGCTGCCCGTCTCCAACCTGACGAACCTGCTGGCCTTCGCCGCGTCGGGGCTGACGTTCGCCGGGTTCACCGCGCTGATGGCCCTGCCGTGGCTGGTCACCCTCGCCATCGAACTGGTCGTCTTCCTGCGGTTCTTCGCCGCGGACCTGCGGCCGCGCGAGACGCCCGAACCGCGGCAGCACCTCGAGACGCCGACGTTCGCCCTCGTCATCCTCGGCCTGACGCTCGCCGGGTTCGCCGTCGGGCAGCTCGGGCACGTCGAGCCGGTGTGGATCGCCGCGCTGGCCGCGCTGATCCTCGGGGTGCGCGCGCTCGCGCGGGGCAAGATCCGGCCGTGGCAGCTGGTCAGCGAAGCCGCGCCGCAGCTGTGCCTGTTCGTGCTGGGGCTGGCCGTGGTGGTGGAAGCCGTGTCGGAGCACGTCCTCGGCGGCGTGCTGCGTGACGTCCTGCCGACGTCGACGGGTCTGGTCGACCTCCTGGTGGCGGCCGGGGTGGCGGCGCTGCTGGCCAACCTCGTCAACAACCTGCCGGCGACGCTGATCCTGCTGTCCGTGCTGGGCCCGCACCCGGCGCCGGGCGTGCTGCTGGCGGTGCTCCTGGGGGTGAACATCGGCCCGAACGCGAGTTACCTCGGCTCGCTGGCGACCCTCCTGTGGCGCCGGACGCTCCCTAAGCCCCCTTCGGCCCGGACGTTCCACGCGCTGGGCGCGCTCACGACACCGCTGTGCCTCGCCGCAGCCACCGTCGCGCTGTGGCTGGGCCTCGGCCTGGCCTCGTGAATGGGCATCACGCGTGATCAGCGAGCCATCACGCGTGATTGGAGAGGCATCACGCGTGATTGGCGGGCCATCACGGGCGGGACTCGCGTGATCGGGGGCGGGACTCGGGTCAGCTGGGCATCGTGATCGTCTGGCCGGGCTTCATCGTCGGGCCGCAGTCGTCCAGGGGGCCGCCGAAGCGGTCCGCCGCCACGGCCGGGATCGTCTTGGCCGCGTAGTCTTGGGCCGCCTTCAGCTTCGCCGGGTCCGTGACCGCGTCGCGGCGGACCCAGTCGCCGTTGCGGAGGCCCTCGATCGGGGAGCTGTAGATCAGGACGTAGTCGCGGTCGAGGCGCGGGTCCAGCGCGATGCCGTTGCCCGCCGCCCAGGGGCCCCACGAGTGGATGAACGTCGGCTTGACCGTGTCGAACACGTAGTTGCGCAGGCCGGCCAGGTCGTTGTCGTGCACCAGGTCGGCGATCGGCTTGTTGACCAGCCCCGCCATGTCGACCAGCTCGAGCCGGCTGGTCATCGACGAGCCGCCGAGGTCCGGCAGCAGCAGCGACGCCTTCTGCAGGCCGAGGATGTCGGCGTAGGTGTTGAACCCGCGGCCGAAGCGGTCGGCCACCAGGCACGCCGTGATGTTCGGGTTCTTCGCGAACTTGTCCGCCGCGGCCGCGAACCCGAACGCCGACGGCACGAACGCACCCACCAGCACGACGATCACGCCCACGCGCAGCAGCGCGCGCCGGTGGCGCAGCAGCTCACCGGCCGAAAGCGTGCCCGCGATCACGGCCAGCGGCCAGATCGGGCTGGCGAACCGGTGCTGGTACATCCAGTCGGCGACCATCACGCCGTACGCGACGATCCCCAGGCCCAGCGGCACCAGCAACGCGACCAGCGAACGCCGCCAGGGCGCCTTGACCAGCGCGAACCCGATCACCAGCGCGAGCACGATGACGCCGGCCCAGCCCGCGTAGCCGACCAGCTCGAACGGCCGCTTGACGGCGTCGAACCCGGGCAGGCCCTGCTGCTTCGCGACCGACGGGTTGGCCAGCAGCCGGCCGAACTCCGCGTGCCGCCAGACGACGTACCCGCCGAACGGCACCGCGAACGCAGCCACCGACAGCAGCGCGAGCCGGAAGCTCTTCCAGAACAGGCCGCCGCGCAGCAGGAACAGCGCCGCCAGCGGGTACGCGCCCGCGTAGATCAGGCCTTCCGGCCGGGTCAGGGCCGCGAACGCGACCAGCACGCCGGCCCACAGCGCGACCTTCGGCGTCAGCAGCTTGTCCCGCTTCACCGAGACGAACAGCGTCACGGCCAGGGTGACCACCGCGAACGCGAACAGCGAGTTCTCCAGGCCGGACACGACCCAGATGACGTACGACGGGATCGTCGCCAGCGTCAGGCCGGCCACCAGCGTCACCAGCCACGCGAACCGCGTGAAGATCTGCTTCGCGGCGATGTAGCAGGCGGTCAGGACGCCGCCGGTGAACAGCAGGCCGAGCGCCTTCGGGAACAGCACGTAGTCCGGGATGCCGAAGAGGGTGCCGCGGTCGAAGAGGCCGACGAGCTTGCCGAGGCCGAGCAGCACCATCCACGTCGGGTCGGAGAAGCCCTCGACCGGCGGGGCGCCCGGCTGCAGCACCGGGCCGACGCCGTCGGCGAAGCTGCGGGCGTAGGAGAAGGTGATGGCGGCGTCGTCGACGATCCAGTGGCCGTAGCGGGTGGCGTGGGCGGCGACCGCCGCGACGCCGGCGAGCACGGCCAGCACCGGGGCCAGGCGCGCGCCCCAGCCACGCGCGGCCGTGGTGGCCGGGTCCTCGGGGACGTCGCTCTGGGAGGTCTCGGTGAGTGCGCTAGCCGTCATGTCCTCGTCACTGTTCCGCCCGCAGGCTTCTGCCGGTGGGATACGCGCGAGCTGGCGCCCCCTTAGTGGATCCGCAGGCGGATCCGCCACCGCGGCGACGCGGTCGAGACACTGTAGCCAATACCCCATCCGGGGTCGGCCACGCGTCGGTGTTGAGCGTGATCCACCCCACATTTTCCCCGGTCAGACGAGGTGCGAGGTGTCGTTGACCAACCGGACCGAGGCGTTCCCGTCCGGGTAGAACTCGACGATCGACAGGGACGCCAGATCCAGGTGCAGCCGGAACAGCAGCTGCGGCCCGGCGTCGAGGCCCATCCGGAGCAGGGTCTTGATCGGTGTCACGTGGCTGACCAGCACCAACGTCTTGCCGCCGTGCTCGGCGATGAGCTCGTCGCGGGCCTTGCGGACGCGCCGGTGGACGACGTCGAAGCTCTCCCCGCCGGGCGGCGGCACCGAGCTGTCGCTCAGCCACGAACTGTGCAGTTCGGGGTCGCGGTCGGCCGCCTCGGCGAACGTCAGGCCCTCCCACTCGCCGAAGTCCGTCTCGATGAGACCGGGATGGGTCTCGACGCGGCCGCCGAGCGCGTCGGCGACGGCCTGCGCGGTCTGCTTGGTACGGGTGAGCGGCGAGGAGACGATCGGGACGGCCTCGCCGTCGACGACCAGGCCCTCCATCGCGGCCAGCCGCTTCGCCGCCGCCGCGGCCTGCCCCCGGCCCAGCTCGGTCAGCGGGACGTCGCCGCGGCCGGAGTAACGCCGGAGGGCCGACATCTCCGTCTGGCCGTGCCGCAGGAGCAGCAGCCGGGTCGGCGTGCCTTTCGCCCCGGTCCAGGCCACGGCCGCGCGGTCGGGCTTGCGGGTCGGCAGCTTGGGCAGGGCCGCGGTCTTCTTAGCGGCGCCGGGCCGGCCCGCGGCGGGTTTGCCGGTCGCGGCGTCCATGGCCTCGTTCGCCAGGCGGTCGGCGTGGGAGTTCTGCGCCCGCGGGATCCACTCGTACTTGACGCGGGAGAAGCCCGCGGCCAGTGCCTTGGCCCGCTCGGCCAGCGGCTGCATGTCCGGGTGCTTGATCTTCCAGCGGCCGGACATCTGCTCGACCACCAGCTTCGAGTCCATCCGGACGTCCACTGTGGACGCGCCGAGCTCGGCCGCGGCGGCCAGCCCGGCGATCAGGCCGTTGTACTCGGCGACGTTGTTGGTGACCACGCCGAGGCTTTCCTTGCGCTCGGCGAGGACTTCGCCGTCGCTGTCGCGGACCACGGCGCCGTAGCCCGCGGGCCCCGGGTTGCCCCGCGAGCCGCCGTCCGCTTCGACGATGACGTGCGAGGTCACAGACCCGACTCCAGGGTCCGGACCAGGATCGCGCCGCAGTTCTCGCACTGGATGACGTCGTCCGCCGGGGCGGCCTTGATCTCGTTCACCGTGTTGCGGTCCAGCTCCAGCTGGCAGGCGCCGCAGCGGCGGGCGCGCAGCAGCGCCGCCCCGATGCCCTTGTGCTCGCGGACGCGCTCGTACAGCTTGAGCAGCGGCTCCGGGAAGCGCGGCACCAGCTTCTCGCGGTCCTCGGCGCGGCGCGCGCGGGTGGTGTCGAGGTCCTTGAACGCCTCGTCGCGGCGGGCGATCGCGGCGGCGACCTCGGCCTCGGCCTTGTCGACCTCGGCGCCGGTGCGCTGCGCGTCCAGGCCGAGGGCCTCGCGCTGCTCCATCAGCTCCAGCAGGTCGTCCTCGAGCGCGCTCTGGCGGCGTTCCAGCGACTGCAGCTCGTGCTCGATGTCGGTCATCTGCTTCGAGTTGACCGAGCCCGACGCGAGCAGCTTGCGGTCGCGGTCCTCGCGGGCGCGCACCGACTCGATCTCCTTCTCCTGCCGGGCGATCTCGCGGTCGAGGTCGGAGGCGGCGGTCTCCACCGACACGAGCGCGTCGCGGCGCTCGCGGGCGGTCTTCTCCCCCGCGTCGATCTCGGCCAGCTCGGGCAGGGTGCGGCGGCGGTGCGCGGTGCGCGAGAGCTCGGCGTCCACCTTGGCGAGCTCGAGCAACTGGCGCTGCACGGCGGGTTCGGCCTTCACGGTGCTCCTCTACTGTGTCGATTGTTACCAATCCGACCGGCAGCCACGGCGGAACAGGTGCCGGTGAGCGAGTTCGCTCCGGTTTGTGTCCGCCTACTTTCGACCGGATTGGTAAATCGGTGTGCGCTCGGCGCGGACGGTCCACGGGTCGGTGCACCGCGTGGACACGTGAACGTCAACGCTACCCGCAAACGCCTGCGCCACGAGCGCCGAGGCTTGCCCGCACCAGGGCCACTCGCTGGCCCAGTGGGTCACGCCGACCAGCGCGGGCACCGCACCCGGGCCGGCGAGGTGTTCGCCGGCGGGGTGATGCCGCAGGTCGGCGGTGACGAAGGCGTCGACGCCGGCCGCGGTGGCCTGCTTCAGGTAGGAGTCGCCGGCGCCGCCGGACACGGCGACCGTGCGGATCGGGCGGTCCGCGTCGCCCGCGCCGAGCACGCCGGGCACGGTCGCGGGCAGGGCGTCGGCGACGCGCTGGACGAATGCCGCGAACGGCTCGGGCGCGGGCAGCTCGCCAACGCGGCCGATGCCGGTGACGCCGTCGGCGTTCGGCGTCAGCGGGCCGGTCACGCGCAGGCCGATGGCCGCGGCGAGCGCGTCGGAGACACCGGGGTCGGCGGAGTCGGCGTTGGTGTGCGCGCAGTAGAGGGCGATGCCGGCGCGGATCATCCGGTGCACGAGCGAGCCCTTGGCGGTGTCGGCGGGCACGCCGTGCACGCCGCGCAGCAGCAGCGGGTGGTGGGCGACGATCAGCTGCGCGCCGAGCTCGGCGGCTTCGCCGACGGTCTCGGCGACCGGGTCGACGCAGAAGAGCACCCGGCCGGCGGGTTCGGCGGGATCGCCGCAGACGAGGCCGACGGCGTCCCACGACTCGGCGAGCGCGGGCGGGTACGCCTGCTCCAGGACGGTGATGATTTCGGAAAGCGCGGGCACCCGGGGATCTTCGCATGTACGGTCGCGGGCCATGCGAGTACTGGCGGTGCTCTTCGCGGTGGTTTCCGGTCTCCTGCTGACAACGGTCCCGGCCTCGGCCGCGACGTCGTCGCTGTGGCACCTGACGGACCTGGCGGCGCAGCGCGTGGCGATCGCCGACCAGGTGGCCGCGGCCAAGTACGGCACGCCGTCGCCGATCGACGACCCGGTGCGGGAACAGCAGATCTACGACTCGGTCGCGGCGCGTGCCCCGGGGCTCGGCCTCGGCCCGGCGGAGGCGGTGCGGTTCTTCCACGCCCAGATCGAGGCGAACAAGCTGGTGCAGCGCGGCCTCTACGCGCGCTGGGACGCGCACCCCGCGGAGGCGCCGACGACCCGGCCGGACCTGGGGCGGATCCGCCCGGTGATCGACCGGCTGAACACGGGGCTGCTGACGGAGCTGGCGGCGACGACCCGGGTCCGCGCGGCGCGGTCGTGCCCGGTCCGGCAGCTGGTGACGGCGGGTGTGGTGGACGGCTACCACCGGTTCGACGCGCTGCACACGCGCGCCCTCGCCGAGGCGACCTCGGCGACCTGCGTGGCGGGCTAGGAGCGGCCTGCGCCGGTCCTGGCCGGTGCGCGGAGGTGGAGGCGCCGCGGCGGCGACGGGCCGCCGCGGACGCCGGGGGCGGTCAGTTGCAGTTGCCGCAGCAGCCGCAGCCCTGGCCCGTGCACTTCGAGCAGCATCCGTGCATGATCGCTCTCCTTCCGGTTCGCGTCCTCGCCCGATCGACGCTAGGTGCGCGCCGCGGGCCGCGGATACCGCCGAGCGGGCGGGTGACCGGGTGAACCCGGTGGTTACGCTCGCGGGCCGACGGCCGCGGTCTTCGCACGTCCGCCTCCACCCGGTGGTTACGCTCGCGGGCCGACGGCCGCGGTCTTCGCACGTCCGCCTCCACCCGGTGGTTACGCTCGCGGCGTGACGCACATCGTCTTCGTCTGCTCCGGCAACATCTGCCGCTCCCCGATGGCCGAGCTCGTCTTCCGGTCCCGGCTCGAGGACGCCGGGCTCGGTGACGCCGTCCGCGTCACCAGTGCCGGTACCGGGCCGTGGCACGCCGGTGAGCCCGCCGACAAGCGGGCGCGGGCGACGCTCAAGGCGCACGGCTACCCCACCTCGCACGTCGCGTCCGAGGTGTCCGACGAGGACCTGGCCGCCGATCTGCTGCTGGCCGCCGACGAAGGGCACCTCGCGTTCCTGCGGTCGCGGGTCGAGGACCCCGCGAAGGTGCGGCTGCTGCGGTCGTTCGACCCCTCGGCCCCCGAAGGCGCCGAGGTCCCGGACCCGTACTACGGCGGCGACGACGGCTTCGAAGACGTCCTCGGCATGGTCGAGCGCGCGGTGCCCGGTTTGCTGGATTGGGTGCGTTCGCGGCGGTAGAGGTCACAGCCCGCGAAGCCCGGCGGGCGGCACGGGCTACCGTGGTGGGGTGCGGTTGCGGTTCCTGCTCCGGCCCGGGTGGCTGGCTCTGACGGCGGTGGTGTTCACCTTCGCCGTCTGCTGCTTCACGCTCCTTTCGCCGTGGCAGTTCAGCCGCAACGCCGAGCGCGAGCAGCAGAACGCCGCCCTCGAAGCGTCGTTCACCGCCGCACCGCTGCCGCTGACGCAGCTGCTGCCGCCGGGGAGCGTGCCCGGCGGGCGCACCGAATGGCACCTCGTGTCGATCACCGGCCAGTACCTGCCGGACAAGGAAGTCGTCGCGCGGCTGCGGACGGTCCAGGGCGAAGGCGCCTACGAAGTCCTGACGCCGATGCGGACCACCGACGGCACGGTCGTGCTGATCGACCGCGGGTACGTCCGGCTGGACAGCAAGTCCGGCGCGCTGCCGTTCGCGCCGCCGCCGGCCGGGACGGTCTCCGTGACGGCCCGGGTGCGTGCGGACGAGACCGACCCGAAGAACCGCGACGCCTTCGCCGACGCCTCGACCGGCGGGCAGCTGCAGAGCTACGTCGTCGACTCCCGGGTGGTGGCGCGGGCGGGCAAGCTCGACATCCGGCCGGGGTACTTCCAGCTCGACGTCGGCCAGCCCGGCGTCCTGGGCGCGTTGCCGCTGCCGCAGACCGATTCGGGGCCGTTCCTGTCGTACGCGCTGCAGTGGATCGCGTTCGGCGCGATGGCGCTGCTGGGCTGGCTGTACTTCACGGTCCGGGAGCTCAAGCCGGGCGGGGCGCTGGACGCCTCCCCCGCCGCGCCGGGCCGCCGGAAGTCCGTCGCGGAGATCCTGGCCGAGGACGAGCTCGCCGAAAGTGGCCATCAGAAGTAAGCCGGAAATGGCCCTGTGACGAGGCCACTCGCCGTGGTGATACTCGGGCCATGCTGATCCACCCGTGGGACGCCTCGTCCGATTCCGAGTGGCGCGCGTGGCTGGCCGGGCACGACTTCGGCCAGCTGATCGCCGGCGGCCGGGACCGCGACCTGCCGGTGGTGTCGCCGGCGCACTTCGCGTTCGACGGCGACCACACGATCGTCACGCACTTGGCGCGCCCGAACCCGATCTGGCCGCTGCTGGAGGAACACCCGCGGGCGCTGCTGACGGTGGTCGGCGACTACACCTACATCCGCGCGGACTGGAACACGGACGCGGACCCGGCGTACGGCGTGCCGACGTCGTACTACGCGACGGTGCAGCTGGAAGGGGACGTCCGGCTGGTCGACGACCCCGCGGCGAAGGCGGCGTTGCTCGGCGAGCAGCTGCGGCACTTCGAGCCGGACGGCGCCCGGGCGCCGGTGAGCGCCGCCCAGGACGCGCCGGACCGGCGGCTGCTGCCGGGCATCCGCGGGATCGAGTTCACGATCACGGGCGTCCGCGCGAAGTTCAAGTTCGGCGGCAACAAGACGGCGGCGGACCGGGAGCGGATCGGGACGCGCCTGGCCGAGCGCGGCGGGCCGCTGGACGCCGAGGCGCTGGCGCAGCTGCGCCGCCGCGGCTGAGGAAACCCCCAGCCGCGGCGGCCTCCTCCCCTCAGCCGCCGCAGCCCGGGACCGGGAGCACGTCCAGGAAACCGTGGATGGTCTCGCCGGTGGTGTGGTTCCGCGCGTCCGCGGTCATATGCTGCGTGACGCCCGGCTGGTTGGCGGTCGCGTGCTGCTCGCGGATCCCCGTCGTCGTCGAGACGTCGTCGCCGGTGAAGAAGACCTTGCCGTTGTCGGCGAAGGTGATGGTCCAGATCTGGCCGGCGACGTTGGTGTGGATCTCGAACTCCTCCCCCACGACGAACGGCGACCCGGCGGGGCCGTCGTCGTCGTGCTTGGACTTCAGCGTGAACGCCGTGCCCAGGGTGCCGAAGCCGTCCTGCTCGTAGGTGGGGCCGCAGGGGCGCTTGGCCTCGGCCGTCCCGGTCATGACCAGGGTGAGCAGGCCGGCGGCGACCAGCCCGGCCGCCATGTGCTTGTACCGCAAGAGTTCCTCCCGGTTTCTCGGCGAGCGTTTGCCTACGTTCGTCGATACGGGGAGGGGTTACAGGGCCGGTCGCCGCACCTACCGCCGGGTCAGTACCACTGCTGGTTGGTCAGGCCGTTGCAGTCCCACAGCTGGATCTTGGAACCGTTGCCACCCCCGCTGGACACGTCGGCGTCCAGGCACCGGCCGTTGTAGCCGTTCACGTAGGCGCGCGCACTCCCGTCCCAGTACCACTGCTGGTTGGTCAGGCCGTTGCAGTCCCACAGCTGGACCCGGGAACCGTTGCCGCCCCCGCTGGACACGTCGGCGTCCAGGCACCGGGCCGTCCCGCCGTACGGGTAGATCCGCAACGAGTAGTCCGCGCTCGTCCTGGACCAGATCTGGTTGGTCAGCCCGTTGCAGTCCCACAGCTGGGCGCGGGAGCCGTTGCCACCACCACCGGAAACGTCCCCGTCCAGGCATCGGCCGTTGAAGACTTCGTGCAGGAGTCCGTTCGCCTGTACCGTCTGCGTCGTGGCCGAGGCCGCCGAAGCCAGGGCAGGCAAGGTGGCGAGCGCGGCGACCGCCGCCACGACCGGCGTCACGAGCTTACGAATTCGCATCTGATTTTCCCCTCAATTGATCGGATTGCACTGTTGCACGAAATTGCCATCAGAAACCTTGCGAGGACATCTCGGAGCGCACACGAACGAGAATCACGCGAAATTGCCGCACACAGAACAGAAAAGGCGTCGACGAGACGCACTCGTCCGTGCCTGTCACACCCCCGCACAAACCCCGCTTCGCGAGCTCTGCCACGACCCCCCGAAGCGGATGCACCGATACTATTGAGCACCGAAGAGTCTTGTCAAGTAAAGTTTAATGAACAGAGTGGATCATGTCTGACCCGAACGCCCGAAGGACACTGGCCGACGCGCTGACCACCCTCATCGACAAGAAGGCGGCCCGGGACGGCGAGCACACCGTCACCGACCAGGAGATCGGTGCGCACATCGGGAAGTCGCGCACGACCGTGTGGAAGCTGCGCACCGGCCAGGAACAGAACCCGAAGATCGAGACGCTCGAAGCGCTCGCCCGGTTCTTCGGCGTGAAGGTAACCTACTTCCTCGACGAGGAGAAGGCCGCGGCGGCCGACGAGCAGCTCGAGTCGCTCGCCGCCGCGCGCCGGCTGCAGGAGGCCGCCGAGCGCGGCGGCGTGCTGGGCATCAACGCCCGGCTCGGCAGCCTCTCGCCGGAGAGCCTGCTCGCGGTCGCCCGGCTGATCGAGCAGCTGGACGAACCGGACGGCTCCGGTGGCACCGGCAGATGAAGGATCCGCTCCGTCCGGCGGGAGCCAACCTGTCCGAGCTGCGGCACGCGGTCGAAAGCGTGCTCGACGAACTGTCCTGGTCGCCGCCGTGCGAACTCGGCGCGCTGCTGGACCAGATCACCCGGCGCCGCGGCAAGCACATCGCGTTGCTGCCCGCCGACCTGCCCCGTGACGGTGCGGGCGGCCTGGTCATCGAACGCGCCCACGACCTGGTGATCGTGTTCGACCAGTCCCTCCCGCCGCTCCAGCAGGAACACGTGATCATGCACGAAGCGGCGCACGTGCTGTTCGGGCACCGCGGTACCTCGGTCGGCGATCTCACCCGCGACGAACTCGACGAGCTGGATCCGGACGTCGTGCGCGGCGCACAACGGTTCGTCAGACGCGACGGCTACTCGGCCGTCGAAGAAAGGGTCGCCGAGGTCGCGGCGGCGCTGATGTGGTCGCGCGCGGACAGGGCCCGGCGTTCGGTCCGCCCGCCGTTCCGCTCGGACACGGTGGCCGAGGCCAACGAACGGTTCGCCGAGGCGTTGCTGGCCCGGAGGCCCCGGTGAACCTCCCCGGCACCACGGTCGTGGCGGCGGTGGTCACGACCGCTGCCTGGCTCTACTTCCTCCGCGCCCTGCGGCGCAAGCCACTCAACGACACGCTGCTCTGCGCGTGGTTGTCCGCGCAGTTCATGGCGTTCGCGCTGTACCTCGGCCTGGTCGAGTACGGCGCCGAAGTGACCCGTCCGATCCCGTCGTGGGCCCGGATCACCGTGATCCTGCAGCACGTGTGCGTGCCGGTGGCGCTCTGCTTCGGCCACCTCGCCTACCTCTTCCTGATCTACGAACGCAAGCGGGCCGTGCGCCACGTCGTCCGGCACGCTTGGCTGCTCGCCGCGACCTTGACGACGATGCTGGTGTTCGCCGTGCTCGCCGATCCCGCCCAGTTCACGGCCGCGCACGTCTCGCACTACAGCGACAGCGGACTCGCCGGCGTCTACATGGCGGTGTTCACCGCCTACGCCGGGATCATCGTGACGGCCACCGCGAAGGTCACCTGGACGTGGTCGCGGCTGGTGGACGACCCGTGGATCCGCCGCGGCCTGCTGGCGGGCACCCTCGGCCTGCTGTTCGGAGTCCTCTACTTCCTGGTGGGTGCCGCGTTCATCGCGCTCGCCGTCGTCGGCCACCCGATCGCGACCAACGAAGGCGCGCTGGTCCGCTGGCTGCTCGTGCTCTCCGTCCCCCTGTCGCTCGCCGGGCTGACCACCCCCGGCTGGGGACCGCGGCTGGCGTCGGCCAGAACCTGGTGGCGCACCTACCACGCGTACCGGCGGCTGCATCCGCTGTGGGCCGAACTCACCGACGCGTTCCCGCACGTCCGGCTGTCACTCGAGCCGTCGCGGCCCAGCGCTTTCCTGCGTTCCCGGTTCCCGCGCCCGGGGTGGGTGACAGCGGCCCTGGACAACTGGGACGAACGGTGGTCGCCCCTGCACCGGCACCTCGACCTCCGGCTGCACCTGCGGGTCCTGCAGATCTGGGACGCCAGGCGCGCGCTGCTCGACCAGTGCGACCCGGCCGACTACGAACAAGCGCTGGCCGCGCCGGCCGCGTCCCGGCTGTCCGAACAGCAGCGAGCCGCCCGCGCCGAAGCCACGATGCTCGTCGCCGGGCTGTCCCGGCATCGGGCGGGCCGGCCCGGCGGCCGCCGGGCCGGAAGCCACCCGGAGGCGGCTTTCCGGGACGCGGACCTCTTCGCCAACGCGGCCTGGTTCCTGCGGGTCGCGAAGTACATGAAGACGGCGGTGCCGCTCACCGGCGAAAAGGAGGGGTCCCGGCCATACGGCCTGCCGTGAAGCTTCGCACCAACGGGCCGCCATCGGTCGCGGTGACGCCAGGCCGGCCGGCGGCCACCGCCTTGCTGCCGCAACCTGCCGACTTGGCCGATTTCAGTCGAGCAAGGCGATCGCCACGGACTACGCCCTGTCCGCCGCGGCCCTCAAGGCCCTGGTCGCCGCGATGGGACCGCCGACCAGGAACCGCTCATCCAGGCCGCCCTCGCGGAGCGGGGCACCACGATCGAGGAGGCCGTCATGACGACGCTCGACGGCTTGGATGTCGAGCGGTACCTGCTCGACGCCGGTGTCACCGGCAGCGAACTCCGCCGCGTCCGCAGCAGGCTCTTGAAACTTCGCTGAAGTCAGCGGCGCCGGAAGCCCGACAACACGGCCAGCACCACCGCGGTCGCCGCCGAGAGCCAGCCCACCACCCGCGACAGCTCCACCGCCCGCGTCACGTGGCCCGCGTCCGGGTTCCGGCCCACCCCCAGCACCGGCAGCTCCGCCACCCCGTGCGGGTACACCGTCCGCCCGCCGACGCGGATCTCCAGTGCGCCCGCGAACGCCGCTTCGACGCGGCCCGCGTTCGGGCTCGGGTGGGCGATCGTGTCGCGGCGCCAGGCCCGCCACGCGCCGCCCGCGGAGCCGCCGACCACCGGGGCCGCCAGGACCGTCAGGGCCGCCGCCACGCGGGTCGGGACCAGGTGGACCAGCTCGTCGAGGCGGTCGATCGCCCAGTGGCCGCGGCGGCCCGTGCGGGCCCGGCGCAGCAGGCTCACCGCGCGGGCTCCCAGCAGGCCCGGCACGCCCGCCAGCGCGCCCCACACCAGCGGCGCCACCACCGCGTCCGACGTGTTCTCCGCCAGCGTCTCCACCGACGCCCGCGACAGCGCGATCGCGCCGAGCCCGTCGGTGACCCGCGGGTCCAGTTCGGACAGTGTCGAGCGGGCCGGCTCGAAGCGGCACTCCTCGAGGTCGCGCGCCAGTTCGGTGCCGTGCAGGGCCAGGCCGGCCGCGCCGAGGACCGCCCACGTCGTCACCGCCGTCGCCGATGCCTGCGCCACGGGGCGGCCGCGGCCGGCGCGCTCCAGCAGGACCCCGGCGGCCACCGCCGCGCCCGCGACCAGGACGCCCGAGCGGGGCGGGAGCCGGCGGAACGCCGTCACCGGAGGGCGGCGGCGGGGGTCGCCGAGGGCGCCGTCGGCCGCCACACCCAACACCAGTCCGATCGCGCGCGCCGCGCTCACCCGTGCCCCCCGGCCGAAGGAAAGTCCAGTTCCCGTGGAGGCTACTCGACCTCGGAACCGCCCTCGGAGACCAGGGCGGCGATCTCGTCCCGCGCCTGGACGACGATGTCCCGCATCGCCCGCTCCGCCCGGTCCGCCTCGCCGCCGGCCACCGCCGCGGCCACCTCCAGGTGCAGCGCGATGGCTTCGGGCTGCGGCTCCGGCGGCATCAGGCCGTGCCCGGTGCGGCCGGTGAGCACCTCGGCGACCACCTCCGACAGCTGCCCGAACATCGGGTTCCGGGACGCGGTCAGCAGCAGGTCGTGGAAGGCGATGTCGAACTCGAGGAACGCCGAGAGGTCGCGGGCCCGGCCCGTCCGCGCCAGCCGCTCCCCCAGCGCGGTCAACCGGCCGCGCTCCTCCGGCGTCGCGCGCAGGGCCGCGTACCGCGCCGCGCACGGCTCGATCGCCGACCGGAGCTCGTTCAGCGTGGCCAGGGCGGCGGGGCGGGCCGGGCCGTCGAGCTGCCAGCGGATCAGCCGCGGGTCGTAGTGGTTCCACTCCACCGGCTCCCGGACGATCACGCCGACCCGGCGCTTGCTCGTGGTCAGCCGCATCGTCTCGAGCACGCGCACGACTTCGCGGGCCACCGTCCGCGAGGCGCCGAAGCGTTCTTGGAGGTCTTCCGAGCGCAGCACGGTGCCCGGGACCAGGGATCCGTTCGCGATCGCCGCGCCGAGGGCATCCAGTACCTGCTCGTGTCTCACCTGATCGAGGCTAGTCGTCTGACTCGATTAAGTAGTACTTCATCTTGAATAAGTAGTACTTTTGAGTTTGACTCACCTGAGCACAACGAAGTGGGAGGTGCGGATGACCGTCATCGTGGTGATGGGGGTGTCAGGCTCCGGGAAGACGACGATCGGCACGGCGCTCGCCGCGGCGCTCGGCGTCGACTACGCGGAAGCGGACACGTTCCACCCGAAGGCCAACATCGACAAGATGACCGCCGGCACGCCGCTGACCGACGAAGACCGCGCACCCTGGCTCGAAGCCATCGCCGGCTGGATCCGCGAGCACGAGGCCACCGGCGGTGTCGTGACGTCGTCCGCGCTCAAGCGCCGGTACCGCGACGTGCTGCGCCGCGGCGGCGACGTCTGGTTCGCCCACCTGCACGGCGACCGGGCGCAGCTGGCCGAGCGCATGAAGACCCGGAAGGGCCACTTCATGCCGGTGTCGCTGCTGGACTCGCAGCTCGCCGACCTCGAACCCCTCGAGCCGGACGAGGCCGGCGCCGTCTTCGACAACACCAGCGGCACGCCGGAAGAGATCACCGAAGCCGCGCTGACCGCCTTCCGGGAGCACGCGTGAACGCCGTCCTCGCCGCCGGCTGGACCGGCCACGACACCCGCCTGATCATCGCGACCGTCGTCGCGATCGCCGTCATCGTCGTGCTGATCACGCAGGTGAAGCTGCACCCGTTCCTGTCGCTGGTCCTCGGCTCGCTCACGCTCGGGCTGACCGCCGGGATGCCGGTCGACAAGCTGCTCAAGAGCTTCACCACCGGCGTCGGCAGCACGGTCGCGTCCGTCGGCATCCTGATCGCGCTCGGCGCGATGCTCGGCAAGCTGCTCGCCGACTCCGGCGGTGCCGACCAGATCGTCGACACCGTGCTCGGCAAGGCCCGCGGCGCCGCGCTGCCGTGGGCGATGGCGCTGGTGGCCGCGCTGATCGGGCTGCCGATGTTCTTCGAGATCGGGCTCGTGATGCTGATCCCGGTGGTGCTGCTCGCGGTCAAGCGCACCGGCAAGCCGTTGATGCTGCTGGGGATTCCCGCGGTGGCCGGGCTTTCGGTGCTGCACGGGCTCGTCCCGCCGCACCCGGGTCCGCTGGCCGCGGCCGGCGCGCTGAACGCGAACGTCGGCATCACACTGGCGTTCGGCCTGCTCGTCGGCATCCCGACGCTGGTCGTCGCGGGCCCGCTGTTCGCCCGCATCGCGGCCCGGCTGGTGCCGGACGCCGCCGCCCCCGAGCGGCTCGTCCCGGAACGCGCCGACACCGACAAGCCTCGCCCGAGCTTCGCCGCGACGCTCACGACGGTGCTGCTGCCGGTCGTGCTGATGCTCGCGAAAGCGCTGTCGGACATCCTGCTGGCCAAGGAGAGCCAGGCCCGCAAGATCCTCGACTTCGTCGGCGACCCGCTGATCGCGCTGCTCGCGGCGGTCCTGGTGGGCATGGTGCTGCTCGGCCGCCCGGCCGGGCTCGGCCGGGACCGGCTGTCCACTGTGGTCGGTGACTCGCTCGGGCCGATCGCCGGGATCATCCTCATCGTCGGCGCGGGCGGCGGGTTCAAGCAGACCCTGGTCGACGCGGGCGTCGGCGACGTGATCACCGGCCTGGCCAAGGACGCGCACCTGTCCCCGCTGCTGCTCGGCTGGCTGGTCGCGGTCGCGATCCGGCTGGCGACCGGCTCGGCGACGGTCGCGACCGTGTCCGCGGCGGGCATCGTGGCCCCGCTGGCGGCGGGCATGGACCCGTCCCACAGCGCCTTGCTGGTGCTCGCGATCGGTGCCGGATCGCTGTTCTTCTCGCACGTCAACGACGCCGGGTTCTGGCTGGTCAAGGAGTACTTCGGGCTCTCGGTCGGCCAGACGCTGAAGAGCTGGTCGGTGATGGAGACGCTGATCTCGGTGGTCGCCATCGCGCTGATCCTGCCGCTGTCGCTGATCGTTTAGCCGCGAACGGAGGCCGTCACCCACCGCGGGTGGCGGCCTTCTTCGTGCGTTGACATGTGACCTTTTGGTCACCTATTCTCGCTGACGTGCCCGACGACGACCTGGTGTTCAAGGCGCTGGCGGATCCGACCCGCCGGTTCCTGCTCGACCTGCTCTTCGAGCGTGACGGCCGCACGCTCACCGAGCTGGAGACCCAGGTGGAGATGACCCGCTTCGGCGTCATGAAGCACCTGAAGCTCCTGGAGGAGGCCGGGCTCGTCGTCGCGCGGAAGGAAGGCCGCGAGAAGCGGCACTTCCTCAACCCCGTCCCGATCCGCCAGATCCACGACCGGTGGATCGACAAGTACACCGAGCGCCAGGTCACCGCGCTCCTCGACCTCAAGAACGAGCTGGAAGGCGAAGAACCATGACGGACACCGTGCAGGTCTACCGCGTCTACATCAAGGCTTCCCCGGAGCGCATCTGGGACGCCATCACGAAACCCGAGTGGACGGCGAAGTACGGCTACACCGGCCTGGTCGACTTCGACCTCCGGCCCGGCGGCAAGCACCGCACCCGCCCGACGCAGGCGTTCATCGACGCCGGGATGACCGGCGACCTCGTCGACGGCGAAGTCCTCGAGGTGGACCCGCCGCGGAAGCTGGTCCTCACCTGGAAGCTGCTGATGGCGCCCGGCGACGTGAGCGAAGAGCCCTACACGACGTTGACCTACGAGATCGAGGAATCCAAGACCGCCGGCACCCGGCTGACCGTGACCCACGACGTCACCGGCGCGCCGACGATCGCCGGGATGGTCAGCGGCGCCTTCGAGCGGCTGGACGCGCCCCCGAACGAGAACGCCGGCGGCGGCTGGGCCTGGATCCTCTCCGACCTCAAGTCCCTGCTGGAGACCGGCGACACCATCGTCCCCGCGCCGTGACTCGGGTCTGGTGGCCTGCCTCGCGCCGCTTCGAGGCAGGCCACCAGGTCTAGGTGCGCTGGGTCGCCGCCTTGAGCGCCGCTTTCGCGGCCTCCGGCGCGCCCAGCGTGTCGAGTCCGAACAACGCCGCTCCCACCACGGGGTTCACGTCGACGACGCGGACCACCGCGCGCGGTGCCACCTTCAGGCACCGCTTTTCGATTTCCGCGATCACCTGGGCGCCGACGCCGGTCAGGACGCCGCCGCCCAGGACGATCTCCGGGGCGTCCTCGGTGAGGTCCAGCTCGCGGAGGATCACCGCCGCGAAGACGCTGACCTCCTCGACGAACCGCGTCACGATGTCCTGGGCGACCTCGTCCCCCGCCGCCGCCACCTCGAACAGCAGCGGGCAGAGCCCGTGGATCGACGCCGGGTCGATCTCCTCGAAGTGCAGGCCCTGCACGACGTCCAGCAGGGCCGGCTTCCCGAAGTAGGCCGCCACCGCCGGCATCAGCGCGGTCCGCGGGCCGCGGCCGTCCTCGGCGCGGACCGCCCACCACAGCGCCTCTTCGCCGAGCCGGTAGCCGCCGCCCCAGTCGCCGGAAATCTTGCCCAGCGCGGGAAAGCGGTGCACGCGGCCGTCCGGGCCGACGCCGGCGCCGTTGATCCCGGCGCCGCAGACCACCGCGACCCCCACCCCCGCGCTGCCCGCCCGGAGCAGCGCGAGGGTGTCGTTGCCGACGGCCAGGGTGTCGCTCCAGCCGCGCGCGGACAGCGCCGCGTGCAGGGCCTCTTCCTCGCGGGGGAAGTCGAGCCCAGCCAGGTACGCCGAGGTGTGGACCGCGTCCGGCTTCTCCCCGAAGTCCGGGTAGGCCTCCAGGACCAAGCCCTCCAGCGCCGTGACGCAGGCCGCGACGCCGATGTTCTGCGGCGATGCGCCGGGGCCGCGTGACGACCCCAGCACGACGCCGTCTTCCGAGATCACCAGGACCTCGGTCTTGCTGTTGCCGCCGTCGATCGCGATGACTGCCGCCGACGTACTTTTCCCCGCGGAGGCGCAATCAGACACGCTCATCCGCGCGCCCAGGGCAGGTACTCGCGGTTGATCTGGACCAGCGAGTCGGCGAGCGTGTCGGCCTTGGTGTACTGGCCGACCAGCGGGTGCGCCAGGAGGGCGTCGGCGACGCGGTCGCGGCCGCCCTTGAGCGCCGCCTCCAAAGCCAGGAACTCGTACGCCGTCGTCGCCGAAATCAGGCCCGAGAACTGCGGCTCGACCGGCGGCTGCGGGATCGGCGTCGCCCCCTTGGAGTCCACAATGGACCTGGCCTCGATGACGGCGTCGTCCGGCAGGAACGGGAAGGTGCCGTCGTTGCGGACGTTCACCACGTGCTCCTCGGCCGGGCCGCCCGCGGTCAGCGCGTGCACCAGCTGCACGGCGGCTTCCGAGTAGTACGCGCCGCCGCGCTTCTCCAGCGACTCCGGCTTCGTGTGCTGGTCCGGGTCGAGGTAGATCTTCAGCAGCTCTTCCTCGACGTCGGACACGACGTCCGCGCGCGGACGCTCGGTGCGCTGCTTGGTGACCTGCTCGTCGTGCGCGTAGAAGTACTTCAGGTAGTACGACGGCACGACGTTCATGCGCCGCAGCCACTTCTGCGGCACGCTGACCTCGTCGGACAGGTAGTCCAGGTGCTGATCCAGCAGCTCCGGGAGCCGGTCGACGCCGTCGACGAGCGCGCCGCGCTCCCAGCTCAGGTGGTTCAGCCCGGTGTGGACGAGCTTGACGTCGTCCGCGCCGACACCCAGGAGTTTCCCGAACTGCCGCTGCAGGTTGATGGCGACGTTGCACAGCCCGACCGCGCGGTGCCCCTCGTTGAGCAGGGCGCGCGTGACGATGCCGACCGGGTTCGTGAAGTTGACGATCCACGTGTCGTCGCCGGCGATCTTGCGGACGCGGTCGGCGATGTCCAGCACCACCGGCACCGTGCGCAGCGCCTTCGCCAGCCCGCCGGCGCCGGTCGTCTCCTGGCCGACGCAGCCGCAGGCGTGCGGGAACGTCTCGTCGGAGCGCCGCGCCCGCTGCCCGCCGACGCGCAGCTGGATCAGCACGGCGGAAGCGCCGTCGACGCCCTCTTCCAGCGACTGCGTGGTCCGCACCCGCGCCGGGTGGCCGGCGTGATCGAGGATCCGCTGGCTGAACCCGCCGACGGCCTCGACGCGGTAGGCGTCCGGGTCGACCAGTACGATCTCGTCGACGTCCAAAGTGGACCGGCGGCCGGCGATCCCGTCGATCAGTTCCGGCGTGTAGGTGGACCCGCCACCGACGACTGCCAGCTTCATCCCTTGACTCCCGTGAATGTGATGCCCTTGACGAACGACTTCTGGGCGAAGATGAACAGCACGATCACCGGCGCCATGATCAGCGCGGTCGCCGCCATCGTCATGTTCCACTCGACGTGGTGCATGCCGCGGAAGGAGGCGATGGCCAGCGAAAGCGGCCAGTGGTCCTGGTCCTCGCCGGTGTAGAGCAGCGGCCCGAAGTAGTCGTTCCAGGTGAACAGGAAGCAGAACATGGCGGTGGCCGCGATCCCCGGCTTGGCCATCGGGATCAGCACGCGGTACATCGCCTGGAACTCGTTGCAGCCGTCGATCTTCGCCGCTTCGAGGTAGTCCTTCGGAATGGTGAGGAAGAACTGCCGGAGCAGGAAGATCGAGAACGCGTCGAAGAAGAAGTACGGCACGATCAGCGGCACCAGCGTGCCGGTGAGGCCCATCCGCACCCACAGGTCGTACAGCGGCACGACGGTGACCTGCGGCGGCAGCAGCATCGCCGCCACGGTCAGCATGAAGAACAGGTTCTGCCCGCGCCACCGCAGTTTCGCCAGCGCGTACGCCGCCGGGATCGCCGAAAGCAGCGCACCCGCCGTCGCCAGCGCCGAATACAGCAGGCTGTTGCCGAAGTATTCGAGCAGCGGCGCCTTCTGGAACACCTTGACGAAGTTTTCGAAGTGCCATTCGGTCGGCCACAGGCTCGCCGTCATCGCCTGGTCGCTCGCCATCACCGCGGTGAGGAAAACGAACAGCAGCGGCAGCATGAAGATCACGCCGAGCGCGATGCCGACGGAATGCAGCGCGATGAACGACAGCCGCTTGTCCCAGTTGCGCTTGAACCGCACCTTCGGCGGTACGCCCGCTTCGCGCTGCGGCGCTTCGGCCAGTGCGGTCATGCCCCCTCCTCCTGGTGCTGGGACTTCCGGAGCTGCCGCACGAGAATCCACGTGAAGCCCGAGCTCACGATGAACAACAGGACGGCCATCGCCGCCGCGTAGCCCATGTTGAAGTAGCGGAAGCCCTGGACGTACAGCCAGATCGGGTAGGTCAGCGTCGAGTTCTGCGGTGCCCCGATGAGCTTCGAGTTGCCGGCGACGTCGGCGGTGCCCGCTGACGCCGAGGAAGCCACGATGGCCTGAGTGAAGAACTGCAGGGCGTAGATGATCGAGTTGACCACGCCGAACAGCAGCACCGGCGAGATCGACGGCAGCGTGACGTGCCAGAACCGGCGGATCGGGCCGGCGCCGTCGAGCTCGGCTGCTTCGTACTGTTCGGTCGGGACGTCCAGCAGCGCGGCCAGGATGATGATCATCAGCTCGCCCGAGCCCCACAGCGCGAGCAGCGTCAACGCGGGCTTCGACATCCCCGGGCTGTTGAACCACAGGCCGCCGTCGATGCCGACGAGCCGCAGGAAGCGGTTGACCGGGCCGAACTCCGGGTTGAACACGAAGACGAACGCCAGCGTCGCCGCCGCGGGCGGGGCCAGCGTCGGCAGGTAGCAGAGCGTCCGGACCAGGCCGACGCCCGACTTCAGCCGCGAGATCACCGACGCGATGCCGAGGGAGAACACCACGCGGCAGACCGTCAGGACGACCACCAGCCACAGCGTGTTGTACGCGGCCGTGCCGACCAGCGGCTCGGTGGTGAACATCCGGACGTAGTTGTCGAAGCCGATGAACTGCGGCGGGTTGATCAGGTCGTACCGGGTGAAGGAGTAGTAGACCGTGGCGATCAGCGGGTAGCCGAAGAAGATCAGGAACCCGATGAACGCCGGGGCCATGAAGAACAGCACGGTCCGGCGGCGCTTGGCCCGGCGGGCCCCCGCCCGCACCTTCGCAGGTGCGGACGGGGAAGCCTTTTCGGCGAGCGTCGTCATCCGCCCGCGCCCTTCTGCTTGAGCTCGTCGTCGATCTGCGCGTCGACCTTCGCCAGGCCGGCGGTCAGGTCGGGCACCGAGCCCGCCTGCCACTTCTCGGCGAAGTCGTTGACCGCCTTGAGGTGCGCGTCGCCGATCGGGGTGGTCTGGTTGGCCACCAGCTTGCCGCTGTCGTAGATGTCGAGGAACGTCTTGAACTGCGGCTGCAGGTCCAGCCGCGGCGAGGTGAGCGACGCCTTGGTGCTGGGCACGTTCTTCAGGCCGTTGGCCATGTCCACCAGGGTGTCGGTGTCCAGGGTGACCTGCTTGATGAGCTCCCACGCGGCGCCGGGGTTCTTGGCGCCCTTGGGGATCGCGATGATCGTGCCGGTGGTGAAGCCGCCGCCGTAGTGGTCGGCCATGCTGTCGAGCACCGGCGCCGGCGCGGTGCCGTAGTTGACGTCGGGCGCCTGGTCCTTGAGGAACGCCGTGCGGAACTCGCCGTCGTAGATCATCGCCAGCTTCTTCTTGTGGAAGCCGTGGTCGGCGGAGTACTCGTCACCGAGACCGGCCTTGAACTGCTCGACCTTGGCGTGGCCGCCGTAGAAGTCGATCAGCTGCTTCTGGAACTCGAACATCGCCTTCCAGCCGGGGTTGGTGGCGAGGTCGGACTTGCCGTCCGGGCCGAGGAAGGGCGCGCCGAAGTTCGGCGCCCAGTACTGGGCCTGGTTGGCGTAGAACGGCATCGAGGGCAGGAAGCCGGCGACCTTGATCGAGCCGTCCGGGTTGAACTCGGTGAGCTTCTTGGTCGCCTCGAACAGCTCCGACGTCGTCTTCGGCGGCGAGGTGATGCCCTTCGCCGCGAACATGTCCTTGTTGTAGTAGAGCCCGTAGACGTCGGCGAGCATCGGCATCGCGCACCGCTTGCCCTGGTATTCGGTGTAGTTGCGGACCGCTTCCGGGATTTGGTTCAGGTCGATCTTGTCGCGGTCGATGTAGGGCTTGAGGTCCTGGAAGCTGCCGGTGGAGCACCAGGCGCCGAGGTTGTCGGTGTAGAAGGAGATCGCGACGTCGGGCGGGTTGCCGCCACGGATCGACTGGGTGAGCTTGTCGTCGTCCTGGTTGCCCTCGTGCTTGATCTCGATGTTCGGGAACTTCGTCTTCAGCTTGTTGAGGCCCGCGGTGACCACGCCGTACTCGCGGTCGGTGAACTTGGAGTACACGGTGATCGTGAGCTTGTCGTCCTTGCCGGGCGCGGCGGCCGCGTCACCGCCGCCGCTCGGGGCGGCGGCGCCGGAGCAGGCGCTGGTCAGCAGGACGGACGCCGCGGCGGCGGCCACCAGCAGGGCGCCGCGGCGGGTCCGGGTGGTAGGGGGCATGGCCCTCCTCCTCATCGGTTGGAGCTACGGGAGTCGTGAACGGGTGCTGTCGCCCTCGGACCTGCGCGACCCGAGGAGCGTGGGGGTGACGACGCCGAAGACGTCCTCACGGGTGGTGGCGAGCGCGGACTGCAGCGCGCCCGCACGGACGGCGTTGCCCTGCACGGACGCGCACCCGACGGGCGTGCGCGGCAGGACCAGTTCGTGCAGCTTTTCCTGGACGAGCGCGGCGAAGTTCTCCCCGCCGGCCCGGCTGGTGTCGCCGCACAGGAGCACGAGCTGCGGGTCGGCGACGGCGACGAGGTTCGCGACGCCACCGGCGACCCGCCGGGCGAGATCGTCGAGGAAGGGATGGCCTTTCCCGGCTTTCTCCACGGCGTCCCAGGCGGTTCCGGCTTCGATGCCGTGCGCGGCGGCGAGCCGGCAGACGGCGGGCGAGTCGACGAGGTTGCCGAACCGCGCGCCCGCCTCGGGCCAGACGTCGCCGGTGTCCTTGGTGGCGGGATCGGGCACGCGCATCCAGTCGATCTCGCCGCCCCCGCCGGTGGCCCCGCGCAACAGCCGCCGTCCGATGACGACGGCACCGCCGACGCCTTCGGACAGCCAGACCATGACGAAGTCGTCGACGTCCTGCGCCTGCCCGACGGTCATCTCCTCGACCGCGACCAGGTTGACGTCGTTCTCGATCAGGACGTCGACGCCGAGTTCGTCGGACAGCTTCTGCGGGACGTCGAAGCCGAGCCAGCCAGGGATGTGCGGCGCGGAAGACAGCAGGCCGGTCCGCGGATCGAACGCCCCCTGCGCGCCGATCACGACGTGGGCCAGCTGGTTCCGCGTGATGCCGGCTTCCGCGGTGACGTGGTTGAGCGCTTCCCCGAAGGTCCCGACGACGTCGGCGCCTTCGTGGACGGGCAGCGGCACCTGGTACTCGGCGAGCACGACCCCGGCGACATCGGCGACGACGAAGTCGGCCACGTGCGGCGTGAGATCGACGGCGGCGACGAAGGCGAGGCTGCCGTTGGCCGCCCAGAGCTGGGCCCGCGGCCCGCGTCCCCCACCGCGCACCCCGGCCTTGACGACCAGGTCGTCCTGCTCGAGCCGGGTGAGCAGCTGCGCGGTGGCGGGCTTGGACAGCCCGATGGCGAGTTCGAGTTCGGCCCGCGTGAGCGGCCCCTCCCGCAGGAGGACCTCGATGGCGGCGCGATCGTTGATCTCGCGCAGCATCCGCGGGCTACCGGCTCGCACTCGTCCCTCCGGACTTAATTAGGATACTTTACAGACGGTTTCCGGGGACTGTAGTGAGCCGGGGCACAGCCGTCAACGGTCTCGTGAAACGGCCAGGTAACGCTTGGCGGGCCACTGGGCCACGTGGCGGAAACACCGGTGAACGAGTGGCGCCGCCGACGTGGGCCGCGGTATTCGCTTGCGGCGGCGGGGATGCTGGAACCATGGACCCGACGGCCGAAATCCTGGGCTGCCCGGTGCCGGCCGCCCGGTTCGTGGCGCGCGGCGAACTGACTGTGGTCGCGCTGCAACACGTGGTGGCGTACCCGGCGGGCTGCAGCCTCACCGTGCAGGTGGCGGCGCGCCGCGGCGGGATGGACGACGCGACCTGGGAGGGCATCGACGTGGCCCACGCGGGCGGCCTCCCCGGCCCGGCCGACGGCGGCCTGCAGTTCCGCGTCGACCGGGGCGAGCTGACCGACCTCGGCGGCGGTGCCGCCAGCAACGACCGGTCCTACCGGGGCGAGCGGCAGCTGTGGCTGTCACCGCTGCCGAACGGACCGGTGGAGTTCAGCGTCGAGTGGCGGGCGGCCGGTTTGGCCCGCCACTCGACGACGTTGGACGGCCGGGCCATCGCCGAAGCGGCGGCCCGGGCCGAGCCGTACTGGCCTACTCCTCCGCGTCCACCCAGGCTTTGAGCATCACGCGGGCGATGGACCCGTCACGGCGGCTTCTCCGCCACGTCGACCGGATTCGAGCTGAGGTGCGGCACCTGTCGCCCACTGGTCGAACTGCTGGGCCAGCCAATTCCTCGTTTGCTCCGAAACGTAGCCGCGAGCGTCTTCGAGGAGCGGAGTGACGGCGTGGTCTCGCACTTCTTCGTGCGCCTCCGGCGCCGGGCAGATGAACACCGCGAGGATGCGGAGATCCCGCAGCAGTTCGTCGCTGGTGATCAGTTCGAGAATCGGCACGTGGGCGAGCACGGCGGTCTTGAGCGCTCCCCATGCCTTGTCCACGATCATGCCGACCACTTCCCTGGTCAGCTGCGACCGCCGATCTTTCCGGCTGGCATCGACGACCGTGTCGACGATGACTTTCTTCGCCGCTTCGGAAAGCTTGCCGATCAGCCCGTTGGCCTCTTCGATGACCTTGACGAAGCCGATGATCAGGTCACACCAGCCGTGGTCGGCGAGTTGCAGGCGGATCCGGCCGAGGTCTCCGGACCCGGTATCGAGCTCGGCGAGGACGTCCGGCCAGATGCCCTCCGTCATCGCCTGGGCGAGCGCATCCACCTGCTCCACCGGAGCGGGATGGCCCGGGTACTCCTCGAGTATGCCACCGACGTGCTGAGGTTCTTCGGGCTCGACGTGCTGATCGGTTTCGGTGCCAGACGACCGGGCTTGATCGATTTCCCCGCGCTCAACCGGCAGCCGCTCGGCCTCCGGCCGCTGGACGGGGACCTTCGGCCTTCGCAATATGGTGCGCGCGAGCCAGTCGGACAGGTCCAGGCGGAATGAGTCCACGCTCGCCTCGCGCGCCCTCGCATTGCGCCGGATTCCGCGCTTCGAAGTCGTCCACTTGACCCACTTCTTCTTGATCTCGTCACGTTTGGCCGAGCGAACCCGTTCCGGCCCGCGAGCGAGACCGACCCATTCTTTCCACCCGTGTTGCGAGCCACTGCAGTGGCGGCATTCGCAGACGTGTCCTTTGGCCTTCTCACAAACTTCCGGATGCTTTGCGGTCGATGCCATGGCCCGGCCCCTCGTTCGACAACCCACCCGGCTCGATCTTCCGAGCACTCAGGAAAGCGTCATACCGCCACGCTGGTAGTTGCCGAGTTGCCGTCCGTAACGAGATTCGACCTCACAAGACTCCGGCGTCCCATGGACCGCACGAGTCCCGATGTCCTTGGGCGATCGGGTGAGAAGTGGGGGGGGGGGGGGGGGGGGGGGGGGGGGGGGGGCCGCCCCCCCCCCACCGCCCGCCCTGGGGATCGCGCGCGCGGGGGGACGCGTGCGCGGCGGGCGGCGATGGACCGCGCCCGGCGCGA
>NZ_JBFBBT010000038.1:23250-54920 GCF_040682815.1 Amycolatopsis sp. NPDC051102 | reverse complement strand
GTGAGTGGCAAGGCGCGTTCTAACCCGCCTTACCACTCACGACCGGCGGGAGGAGGGCGAAGCCGAGCGCCAGGCCCAGCAGCAGCGGCAGGCCGTGGTTGTCGTGCACCAGCGTGTCCACCACGGCCAGCACCGGCGCGGCGAAGGCGATGATCCGGAACTGCATCGGCAGCACGACGCCGTAGCGGCGCGACGCCGCCATGACGACCGCCGCCAGTGCGCCGAGCAGGCCCGCCACGCACATCGAGTTGCCCGCGCCGACCGGGTTGAGCCACAGGTAGCTCATGACCTGCCCGAACAGGCCGCAGCCGAAGTACAGGACGAGCCAGCGGACGCGGCCGAACACGCGCTCGGCGAGCGTGCCGAAGACCGCCAGCCAGACCAGGTTCGACGTCAGGCCGAAGGCCCAGCCGTCCTGGAAGAACATGCCGGTGACCAGGCGGTACCACTCGCCGGCGTCGATGCGGGCGGCGTCGCGGTGCATCGCGTCGTACAGCGGCGGGTGCACCAGCTGCGCGATGCCGCACGCCAGCGTGACCACGAAGACCACGGCGGTCAGGTACGGACGGCGGGTCACCGGGGCGAGGGCACCGAACGGGGTGCGGGATGCGGTGGGCGTGGTCATGGACGAAAATCTAGGCGCGTCACCGCGGCCGCACCCCGTCCGTTTGTCACGTTCCGCCCAGGGAAAGGCACATCCATGCGAGCGACAGTCATCTACGGGGCCGGTGACGTGCGGGTGGAAACGGTCCCCGACCCCAAGCTGGCCGAGCCGACCGACGTCATCCTGCGGGTCGTGCGGTCCTGCATCTGCGGCAGCGACCTCTGGCCGTACGCCGACATGGCGCCGAGCGAGCACGGCCGCCGGATCGGGCACGAGTTCCTCGGGATCGTCGAGGAGGCCGGCGCGGACGTCACCAGTGTCAAGAAGGGTGACCTCGTCATCGCGCCCTTCGTCTACTCCGACAACACCTGCCAGTTCTGCCGGGAAGGGCTCCAGACGTCCTGCCTGCACGGCGGCTTCTGGGGCGCGAAGGGCGTCGACGGCGGCCAGGGCGAGGCGGTCCGCGTGCCGCAGGCCGACGGGACCCTCGTCAAGGTGCCGCACACCGAGGACGACACGCTGCTGGCGTCGCTCCTCACGCTGTCGGACGTCTTCCCGACCGGCCACCACGCGGCGACGAAGGCCCGCGTCACGAAGGGGCAGAACGTCACCGTGATCGGCGACGGCGCGGTCGGCCTGTCCGCCGTTCTCGCCGCGAAGCGCCTCGGCGCCGAGCGGATCGTCCTCATGGGACGCCACCGGGCGCGGACCGACCTCGGCCGCGAGTTCGGCGCGACGGACGTCGTCGCCGAGCGCGGCGAAGAGGGCATCGAGAAGGTGCGCGAGCTGACGAACGGCGAGGGCACGCACGCCGTCCTCGAGTGCGTCGGCACGAAGCCCGCCTTCGAGATGGCCGTCGGCGTCGTGCGCCCCGGCGGGGCGGTCAGCCGCGTCGGCGTGCCGCAGTACGAGGAGGGCCCCATCGGCCCGGCGCTGTTCCGGCGCAACATCACCGTCACCGGCGGCGTCGCCCCGGCCCGGCACTACATCCCCGAGCTGCTGCCGGACGTCCTCGACGGCAAGTACCAGCCCGGCAAGGTGTTCGACCGCACCATCGACGTCGAAGGCGTACCGGACGGCTACCGCGCAATGGCGGACCGCGAGGCGCTGAAGGTGCTCATCAAGCCGTGACCCGTCCGGGTGGGGGTCCACCGGCCGGGCCCCCACCTTGATTACGTTGGTACGCATGGACATGATCACCCCCGAGCCGCGCCCCGCCTGGATCGCCGGCCGCCCCGAAGCGGGCGCCACCACCCTCGTCGTGCACCACCCGTACGACGGCAGCGAGGTCGCCACGGTCGCCGTGCCCGGGCCGGAGCAGGTCGAACGCGCGGTGGCCGCCGCGGCGTCGGTCGCCAAGGAGTTCCGGCGCAGCCCCGCGCACCTGCGCGCGGGCGCGCTCGACCACGTCTCCCGGGTGCTCGCCGCGCGCGCCGAGGAGATCGCCGAGGTGATCACCGCCGAAAACGGCAAACCGCTCAAGTGGGCCGAGGCCGAGGTCAAGCGCGCGGTGTCGGTGTTCCGGATCGCCGCCGAGGAGGCCCGCCGCTTCACCGGCGACGTCCAGCGCCTCGACACCGACCCCGCGGGCGAGGCGCGGCTGGCGCTGACCCGCCGCGTCCCGCGCGGGCCGGTGCTCGGCATCGCGCCGTTCAACTTCCCGCTCAACCTGGTGGCGCACAAGGTGGCGCCGTCGCTGGCGATCGGCGCGCCGATCATCGTCAAGCCCGCACCGCGGACGCCCCTGTCGGCGCTGATCCTCGGCGAGATCCTGGCCGAGACGGACCTGCCGGAAGGCGCGTTTTCCGTGCTGCCGCTGGGAAACGAACAGACCCAGGCGCTCGTCGCCGACCCGCGGCTGCCGGTCGTGTCGTTCACCGGTTCCGGTCCGGTCGGCTGGGCCCTCAAGGACGCCGCGCCGCGCAAGCACGTCGTGCTGGAGCTCGGCGGCAACGCGGCGGCCGTCGTGCTGCGCGACTGGCCCGACCCCGAAGGCGCGGCGCACCGCATCGCGACCTTCGGCAACTACCAGGCCGGCCAGTCCTGCATCGCGGTGCAGCGGGTGATCGTGGACGCCGCCGTCGCCGAGGAGTTCGTGCCCGCCCTGGTGGAGGCCGTCGAGGCGCAGCGGACCGGCGACCCGTACGACCGCAACACCGACGTCGGCCCGGTGGTCGACGAAGCCGCCGCGGAGCGGATCATCGCGTGGGTCGACGAGGCCGTCGAAGCCGGCGCGAAGGTGCTCACCGGCGGCACCCGCGACGGCGCCACCGTCGCCCCGACGCTGCTCACCGACGTCCCCGCGGACGCGAAGGCCTGGAACGAGGAGATCTTCGGCCCGGTGCTCGCGGTGTCCGTTGTGGACGGTGTGGACGACGCCTTCCGCGCGGTCAACGAATCCGCGTACGGCCTGCAGGCCGGCGTCTTCACCACCGACGTCCAGCTGGCCTTCCACGCGGCGGCCGAGCTCGAGGTCGGCGGCGTGATCATCGGCGACGTCCCGTCCTACCGCGCCGACCAGATGCCCTACGGCGGCGTGAAGGGCTCCGGCGTCGGCCGCGAAGGCGTGCTCGCCGCGATGCACGACCTGACCGAAGAGCGCGTCACGGTCTTCACCGGCATCGACCTCTAGCCGAGTAGTGCCTAGGCCGCGGCGCGCTCGGCGAGCGGGCGGCGGCGCAGGGCGGGGTCGTGCACGGCCGGCGGCTGGTAGTTCTGGTCGAGCGCGCCGACGTTGGTGCCGGGCGGCACGATTTCGTCGATGCGGTCGAGGACGTCGTCGGTGAGCCGGACCTCGACGCCGGCCAGCAGGTCGTCGAGCTGGGGCATGGTCCGCGGGCCGAGCAGCGCGCTGGTGACGCCGGGGTGGGCGATGACGAAGGCCATCGCGAGGTGGGTCATCGGCAGGCCCGCTCCGGCCGCCAGCGGAACGAGCTGCTCGACGACGTCGAGCCGGCGTTCGTCGCTGAGGTGCTTGAGCAGGTGGGCCCGGCGCAGGTCGTTCCGCTCGCCCTTGCGGACGCGCCCGGTGAGCAGGCCCTGGCCGAGCGGACCCCAGATCAGCGTGCCCATGCCGAAGCGCTGGGCCAGCGGCAGCACCTCGCGTTCGATGCCGCGGTTGAGCAGGGAGTAGGCCGCCTGCTCGGCGCGGAACCGCGCCAGGCCGCGCCGTTCGGCGACCCACTGGGCCTCGACGATGTCGGACGCGAGGCTCTGGGACGTGCCGATCGCGCGGATCTTGCCGGCATGGAGCAGGTCGGTCAGCGCGGAAAGCGTTTCCTCGACGTCCGTCGCGGGATCGGTGCGGTGCAGCTGGTAGAGGTCGATGTGGTCGACCTGCAGGCGCCGCAAGGAGTTCTCGACGGCGGTGACGATCCAGCGCCGGGACGCGCCCTGGTGGCGCGGATCGTCACCGACCTGGCGGCCGAACTTGGTGGCGAGCACGACGTCGTCGCGGCGGCCCCGCAGCGCTTTGCCGACGACCTCCTCGGAGTCGCCGTAGGCGTCGGCGGTGTCGATGAAGTTGATGCCCACGTCCAGCGCCTTGTGGATCATGCGGGCGGAATCGTCCGGGTCGGGATTGCCGAAGGACGTCGCGAACATCATCGCGCCGAGCGCGTACGGGCTGACCTTGATCCCGGTCCGGCCGAGGGTGCGGTACTGCATGGTTTCTCTCCCGCCGAGGTGCCGGCCGGCGCGGATGCCGTACGCTGGCCGTAAGTGGAAAGCTATTCCGGAACTATACGGAAAGCCTTTCCGGTTACGCAACCGAGAGGGGCGAAGTGACCCAGGGAACCCGACGGCGGCGCGCCGACGCCCAGCGCAACCTCGATGCCTTGATCGAGGCGGCGCGGACGGTCTTCGACACCTCCGGCGTGGACGCCCCGGCCAAGGAGATCACGGACCTCGCCGGCGTCGGCGTCGGCACGCTGTACCGGCACTTCCCGCAGCGCTCGGACCTGGTCAAGGCGGTCGTGCGGACCGGGATCGACGCCGTCGCCGACGCCGGCCCCGCGCTGAGCGCCGCCCACCCGCCGGCGCAGGCGATCTCGCTCTGGATCGACCGGTTCGTCGAACTCCTCGAGACCAAACGCGGGCTCGCGTCGGCCCTGCACTCGGGCGATCGGGCGTTCGAAGGGCTGCCTGACTACTTCATGGAGCGGCTGGGTCCCACGCTCACCACCCTGCTCGACGCGGCGGCCGCCGACGGCGCGATCCGCGGTGACCTCGACGCCGTGGACCTTCTGCACGCGATCGCGCTGTTGTGCCAGCCCGTACCCGGCCGCGAGCCGGAGCGCGGCAGGCGCATGGTCGCCGTCCTCGTCGACGGCCTCCGCTACGGCGCCGCGGGACGGACGCCGGGCTAACTGACGACGCCCTGCCCGAACCGGAAGACGTTCTGCGGGTCGTACTTCTTCGCGACGTCCTGCAGGCGCTTGGCGTTGTCGCCGTAGTAGGCGGTCTTCCAGTCCGGCAGGGCCGGGTCGATGTAGTTGACGTACCCGCCGCCCGCGCCGGCCGCGGCGAGCCCGGCCACGACGTCGCCGACCGACTCCGCGACCTTCGCGCGGGTCTTCGCCGTCGCGGGCGCGTAGACCTGCACGCTGGCGAGTGCGTCGCGGTGCCAGAACGCGGTGGCGTCCTTGGCCGGGCCGGCGACCGCGCCGCCGAGGCCGTCGATGAGCAGGTCCATGCCCGTCCGGCCGTCGGCGACCTCGACGACCTGCGCGGCGTCGACCGGCGTGGTGATGATCCGCGACGAGGCGATGAACGACTGGCGGTTCGAACTTCCCTCGAAGTACTTCATGGCGCCGAGGTAGTCCAGGCTCTTCACCACCCGCTGCGTCGGCCGCGCGCCGGCGTTGGTGGTCAGGTTGTTCAGCAGCGTGTTCAGGCCCGCGACGCCCCCGACGTAGCAACCGCCGACGCGGCACTGGACCGGCGCCCCGCCCGAAAGCACCAGGTTCGCCCACAGCTCCGGCGGCATCGCGGCGATCCACTGCTGCCACGCGGCGAACACGCCGGCGGCGGACCCGGCCGGGAAGCGCAGGGAGAACACCGTCAGGTCCGGCGCCGGATCGGTGTCGAAGGTGAACTCGGTGACGACGCCGAAGTTGCCACCGCCCCCGCCGCGCAACGCCCAGAACAGGTCCGGTTCGGAGTCCGCGGACGCGGTGAGCGTCCGGCCGTCGGCCGTGACGATCTGCGCGGAGCTCAGGTGATCGCAGGTCAGGCCGTACTTGCGGGCGAGCACGCCGATGCCGCCGCCGAGGGTGAGCCCGGCGATCCCGACCGTCGGGCAGGACCCGGCGGGCAGCGCGCGCCCGGCCCGCGCCAGCGCGGCGTAGACGTCCCCCAGCTTGGCGCCGGCCCCGATCACGGCCTTGGTGCCCTGGACGTCGACCTTGTTCAGCGCGGCCACGTCGATGACCAGCCCGCCCTCGGGCACGGAGTAGCCGGCGTAGCTGTGGCCGCCGCTGCGCGCGGCGATGGTCACGCGCCCGGCGGCGGCCTGGAGGCAGTTCTGGACGTCCTGGACGGTCGACACGGTCGCGACGGCGACCGGGTTGTTGCCGTCGAAGAGCTGGTTGAACCCGTGCTTGGCGGTGCCGTAGCCGTCGGCGCCGGGGCGCACCAGGCCGCCGGCCAGCTGGCTGCGCAGGTCGTCCCAGTTCGGCGGCGCGCTCGGCAGCCGGCTGGCGGGCGGCGCGGACGTCGTGGCTTCCGGAGCGGTCGACGCGACCGGCGCCGAGGGGGTGTCGGGCCCGCACGCGGCGGCGACGGCGCCGGCCGCGGAGACACCGGCGATCCGCAGGAACGTCCGCCGCGGGACGCCGGACCGCCCCTGGTCGTGCTCACTGTCCACAGCGGACTCCTCGGGGCCGGGAACGCCCAGTGTAGAGCGGGCGCACGGCGTCCACCGGGCGGAGCGGACCGGTCACGCCCAGGCCGGGAGCGACGGCACGGCACCGTCGAGGCCGGCACCGTCGGAGCGCCCGCTGAGCCAGGCCAGCAGCGCCCCGGCCGACCCGCGGACGGTGGCCTTCGGGGCGGCGCCCATCGTCCACTCGAACCCGTCGGCGACCAGCCGCAGGGCGGGCAGGTGCGCCCCGCGCGCGGTGACGGCGTGCTGGACGACGTCCTCGGTGAGCGGCCCGAGCAGCGCGAGCACGCGGTCGAGGTCGCAGCCGCGGTCGAGGTCGGCGAGGTGGATGGTCAGTTCGGACAGCCGCATCCGCGCGACGACGGTTCCGGTGACGGGATCGCCCTGCCGGTTGCGCGCTTCCCGCGCCCAGGCGTCGTCGGGCAGCGTGGCGGCGTACTGCTCGAAGCGCCCGGCCGAGGCGACGAAGTCGGCGAGCAGGTCGCCGGCGGCGTGCTGGGCGCCGGCTTCGATGTCCCGTTCACGCGCCTCGGCACTGGGGTACATCGGCGTCTCGACGCCGGTGTTCGCCCAGGTCAGCAGGTTCCGCAGCCCGTCGGCGTTGCGGGCGACGTGCGCGAGCACGTGGGCGCGCGACCACCCGGGCAACGCGCTGGGAGCGCGCAGCTCGGGTTCGCCGAGGCCACCGATGGCCCGCGCCCACTCGTCGTCGAGCTTCCTGACCCCGTCGAGCAGGGCGTGTGCCTTTTCGGATGCCGTCACGGCCCCGAGTCTAGGAGGATCAGCGCAACGCGGCGGGCGCTTCGGCGGGGACGGCCGGGTTCTTCGGCGCGATCGGCTCCAACCGGACGTACCCCTCGTCCTGCGGCGGCCGCAGGTCCGCCTCGCCCTTGTTCGGCCAGAACGAGAACGCGCGCTCGGCCTGGGCCGTGATCGTCAGGGACGGGTTCACGCCCAGGTTGGCCGTGATCGCCGCGCCGTCCACCACCGACAGGCCCGGGTAGCCGAACACCCGGTGGTACGGGTCGATGACGCCCTCGTCGGGCGACGCGCCGATCGGGACGCCGCCGATGAAGTGGGCCGTCAGCGGGATGTCGAAGATCTCGCCCCACGTGCCGCCCGCGATGCCGCCGATGCGGTCCGCCGTGCGCTCGTTGGCTTCGTGGCCGGCCGGGATGAAGCTCGGGTTGGGCTCGCCGTGGCCCTGCTTCGACGTGTACTTGCGCCGCCCGAACAGACCGCGCTTCGTGTACGTCGTGATCGAGTTGTCCAGGCTCTGCATCACCAGCAGGATCACCGTGCGCTCGCTCCAGCGGTAGCCGTTGAGCAGCTTCGCCGCCTGGACCGGGTGCTTGAGCATGAACGTGACGGCCTGCCGCCAGCGCGGCACCGGCGAGGCGCCGTCGGTCGCGATCGTCTGCAGCAGGCTCATCGCGTTGCTGCCCTTGCCGTAGCGGACCGGCTCGATGTGGGTGTTCTCGTCCGGGTGGATCGACGACGTGATCGCGACCCCGCGGCTGAAGTTGCGGCTCTCGTCGACCTCGGTGCGAGCCGCGCCGATGATGGCCTCGGAGTTGGTGCGCGTCAGCTCACCGAGCCGGCGGGACAACCGCGGCAGCGTGCCGGTGTCCTTCATCCGGTGCAGCAGGTTCTGCGTGCCCCAGGTCCCGGCGGCGAAGACGACCTTCTCGGCCGTGATCGTCGTCCGGAACTTCTTCGAGGTGGTCCCGGTCTTCTTGAGGCTGACTTCGTAACCGCCGTCGACCGGCCGCACCGACGTCACCGTCGTCAGCGGGATGACCTGCGCGCCGTCCTGCTCGGCCAGGTACAGGTAGTTCTTGACCAGCGTGTTCTTCGCTCCGACGCGGCAGCCGGTCATACACGAGCCGCACTCGGTGCAGCCGACGCGGTCGGGACCGGCGCCGCCGAAGTACGGGTCCTTCGCCCGCTCGCCGGGCTTGCCGAAGTAGACGCCGACGGGCGTCGGGTGGAACGAATCGGCGACGCCCATGTCCTTCGCGACGTCGCGCATCACGACGTCCGACGGAGTCATGCTCGGGTTCGTGACGACGCCCAGCATCCGGCTCGCCTGGTCGTAGTGCGGCGCGAGCTCGGCTTCCCAGTCGGTGATGTGCGCCCACTGCCGGTCGCGGTAGAACGGCTTCAGCGGCCGGTACAGCGTGTTCGCGTAGACGAGCGAGCCGCCGCCGACGCCGGCTCCCGCCAGCACCATGACGTCGTTGAGCATGTGGATGCGCTGGATCCCGTAGCAGCCGACCTGCGGGGCCCACAGGTAGCGCTTGAGGTCCCACGACGTCTTCGCGAACTCGTCGTCGGCGAACCGGCGGCCCGCCTCGACGACGGCCACCCGGTAGCCCTTCTCGGTGAGCCGCAGCGCCGCGACGCTGCCGCCGAACCCCGACCCCACCACGACGACGTCGTAGTCGAAGCCATCTGCACTAGTGGTGGTGTTACTGGCAGTCACACCTTGAGCGTAGCTCCGGCTTCGCGTTCTGACCAGAGGTAAGTTACCGGCCAGTTACGCTTGTCCGATGACAACTGTGGGTACTTTTGAAGGTGCTCGATGTCCACGTCGGCGATGCACCGCCGAGCGGGACACCATTCCCAGGAGGCACCAGATGAGCCCACGAACGCTCACCGGGTGGCGCAAGTCGAGCCACAGCCACTTCGAGGAGAACGCCTGCGTCGAGATCGGCACCGGTCCCGGTGTCGTCGGGGTGCGGGACACCAAGGACCCGGCGCCGCACCCGGTCCTCGTCTACTCCGCCGACGCCTTCGCGGCGTTCCTCGCGCGGCTCACCGGCGAACGGTGAGCCCGACCCGCTGGAACTCCTTGAGGTCGGAGTAGCCCGTCTTCGCCATCGCCCGGCGAAGCGCCCCGAAGAGGTTCACCACGCCTTCCGCGTCGGACGACGGCCCGAACAGCAGGGTCTTGAGGTCGACGGCGTAGTCCGGCCCGGCCGCCACGCGCGAGCGCGGCAGCGACGGGTGCGCGGCCGCCGCCGTCCAGTACAGGCCCTGTCCGGGCGCGTTCGACGCGGCGGCCAGCGGAGAGCCGAGCATGACGGCGTCCGCGCCGCACGCGATGGCCTTGGCGATGTCGCCCGACACCGTCATGCCGCCGTCGGCGAGGACGTGGACGTACCGGCCGCCCGTCTCGTCGAGGTAGTCGCGGCGGGCGGCCGCGGCGTCGATGATCGCCGTCGCCATCGGGACGCCGATGCCGAGCACGCGGTCGGTGCTGGTCACGCCCGGGGTGTAGCCGTGGCCGACGATGACACCGGCCGCGCCGGTGCGCATGAGGTGCATCGCGGTGCGGTAGTCGCTGACGCCGCCGGCGATCACCGGGACGTCGAGGCGGCCGATGAAGTCCTTGAGGTTCAGCGGCTCGGCGTCGCGCTGGACGTGCTCGGCGGAGATGATCGTGCCCTGCACGACGAGGATCTCGACGCCGGCCGCGATCAGGTCGGGCGTCAGCTCGGCGGCGTGCTGCGGGCTGACGCGCGCGGCCACCGTGACACCGGACTCGCGCACGGTCTTGATCGCCTCGGTCAGCAGGTCGAGCCGGATCGGCGCGGCGTGCAGCTCCTGCAGCACGCGGCCGACCGCGGTCGGGTCTTCGAGGTCCTCGGCCGCGCGGACCAGCTGGAAGATGGCGTCCTCGACGTTCGCGTGCCGCGCCCAGAGCCCTTCGGCGTTCAGCACGCCCAGGCCACCCAGCTCGCCGACGGCGACCGCGGTGCCGGGCGAGACGATCGCGTCGGTCGGGTGCGTGACGAGCGGCAGGTCGAACCGGTACGCGTCGATCTGCCAGGCGGTGGACACCACCGAGGACGAGCGAGTCCGCCGCGACGGCACGATCTCCACATCGTCGAGGTCATACGCCCGCCGCGCGGTGCGGCCCATCCCGATCTCGACCAGGTCCCGCACGTGAAGCCTCCTCCGCCGACGACAATCTGCCGTGCCCCATTGTCGCTAGGCCGCGTGGGTGACGCGCGCACGGGGGTCTACACGCGCACGAAGACCGCGATCGGCGCCAGCAGCGCCCCCAGCGCCAGGGCCAGCCAGGTCGCCACCGGCGGGTAGACGTTCAGCCGGACCGCGCCGAAGTACACCGCGCCCAGGGCGAGCAGGGCCGCCGTGATCAGCAGGACCGGCCGCACCACGCCGGAGCGCAGGTCGACCACGCCACCGCCGGCGCGCAGGTAGGCGATGCTGCCGTCCGCTGTCGACACGTCGAGCGTGACCGGCTGGCCGGCCGGCAGGTCCAGGCCGGGATCCACCGCGGTGACACGGTACTGCCGGCCGTCGGCGTCGACCGCGATGGTGTGGCTCACCGCGTCCTCGTTGCCGCCGACCGGGAGCGCGCCGCGCTCGTGGGAAGTCACGTGGCCCTCGACGCGGTACGTCGGCGCGTCGCGCCCGGCCAGGGCCTGGCACATCAGGCAGACCACGCCGCCGAGGAACAGGGACACCAGGGCGACGGCCGTGAAGAACACCCTGCGCAGGACCGTCATGTGTCCTAGTGCACACCACGACTGCCACGCAACGCGATAGACCGATTACCGTAAGCACGCTAGGTCACCGTGACTCAGCGAGAAGCCCGCACTTCGGACCGGGTCCGGAGTGCGGGCCACGCTGCGGGCCGTAGCGGAAAAGGACTCAGCGAGTGGTGTAGTTGGGCGCTTCGACCGTCATCGTGATGTCGTGCGGGTGGCTCTCCTTGAGCCCGGCCGCGGTGATCCGGACCAGCTGCGCCTCCTGCAGCTGCGCGATCGTCTCGGCGCCGGCGTAGCCCATACCCGCGCGCAGGCCGCCGACCAGCTGGTGCACGACGTTGGCCAGCGGGCCGCGGAACGGGATGCGGCCCTCGATGCCCTCCGGGACCAGCTTGTCCTCGTTGAGCACGTCGTCCTGGGCGTAGCGGTCCTTCGAGTAGGACTTGCCCTGGCCGCGGGACTGCATCG
Organism: Amycolatopsis sp. NPDC051102; assembly: GCF_040682815.1. NCBI lineage: Bacteria > Bacillati > Actinomycetota > Actinomycetes > Pseudonocardiales > Pseudonocardiaceae > Amycolatopsis > Amycolatopsis sp. NPDC051102. The sequence continues at coordinate 43,444 of NZ_JBFBBT010000038.1, read as the reverse complement.
CGCCCAGCGAGCCCATGCCGCGGTAGACCTTGAACTGCTTGCCGTTGACCAGGATCAGGTCACCCGGCGACTCGGCGGTGCCGGCCAGCAGGCTGCCCAGCATCACCGTGGACGCGCCGGCCGCGATGGCCTTCGCGATGTCGCCCGAGTACTGGATGCCGCCGTCGCCGATCACCGGGATGCCCGCCGGGCGCGCAGCCTGGTCGGCCTCGTAGATCGCCGAGATCTGCGGCACGCCGACGCCCGCGACGATCCGGGTGGTGCAGATGGAGCCCGGCCCGACGCCGACCTTGATGCCGTCCGCGCCCGCGTCGACCAGCGCCTGCGCGCCGGCCCGGGTCGCGACGTTGCCGCCGACGATGTCGACCGAGTCGCCCAGCTCCTTCTTCAGCAGCGCGACCGTGTCGACGACCGCGCGGGAGTGCCCGTGGGCGGTGTCGACCATCAGGACGTCGACGCCCGCGTCGGCCAGCGCCATCGCGCGCTGGTGGCCGTCCGGGCCGACGCCGACCGCGGCGCCGACGATGAGCCGGCCGTCCGGGTCCTTCGTCGCCTTCGGGTACTGCTCGGTCTTGACGAAGTCCTTGACCGTGATCAGGCCGCGGAGCTTGCCGGCGCCGTCGACGATCGGCAGCTTCTCGATCTTGTGCCGGCGCAGCAGGCCGAGCGCGGCGTCCGCCGAGACGCCGACCTGGGCGGTGACCAGCGGCGGCTTCGTCATCACCTCGGACACCGGGCGGCTGTGGTCCACCTCGAACCGCATGTCGCGGTTGGTGATGATGCCCACCAGCGTCCCGGCGGCGTCGGTGACCGGCACGCCGGAGATGCGGAACTTGGCGCACAGGGCGTCGACCTCGGCCAGCGTCGCGTCCGGCGCGCAGGTGACGGGGTCGGTGACCATGCCGGCTTCGGACCGCTTGACGACCTCGACCGCGGCGGCCTGTTCGTCGATCGGCAGGTTGCGCTGCAGGACGCCGATGCCGCCCTGGCGGGCCATCGCGATCGCCATCCGGGCCTCGGTGACGGTGTCCATCGCCGCGGACACCAGCGGGACGCCGAGGGTGATGTTCCGGGTCAGCCGGGAGCTCGTGTCGACGGCGCTGGGGACGACGTCCGATTCGGCCGGCAGCAGCAGCACGTCGTCGAAAGTCAGGCCGAGCATGGCGAACTTGGCCGGAACGGGGGCGGTGGTGCCGTCGCTGGTCATAGCGGGTGAAGGGCCTTCCTGGCGCGGGATGAGCGTGTCGCTGTGGCGACTCGGAGCCTTCCCCTCATGATATCCACCGCGTGCCGCCCGCCCCGGGCGGTGGGCGAGCCGGCGGGGCCGCCCGGTACCGTGCAGGCCGTGGCGCATGATGTCCTGCCTCCAGACCCGTTCGCGGACGACCCGGACGACCCGGCCCGCGCTTTCGGAGACCCCGAGGACCGGCTGGACGAGCCGATCAGCGACTCCGAACGCACCGAGCTACTGGCCGACCTCTCCGATCTGGCCGTCTACCAGGCCCTGCTCGAACCCCGCGGGGTTCGCGGGATCGTCGTCGACTGCGGCGAGTGCGACGAACCGCACTACCACGACTGGCACCTGCTGCGAGCGAGCCTCGAGCAGCTGCTGGCCGACGGGCGGATGCGCCCGCACGAGCCGGCCTACGACCCGAACCCCGGCGACTACGTCAGCTGGGACTACTGCCGCGGCTTCGCCGACGGCGTGACGGCCAACGAAAGCGCCTACTGAGCGCCCCTCCAGCCACGAAAAAGCCCTGGTGAGTTTGCTCACCAGGGCTTTCCTCGTGGCTGCTGCTACGGCGTCTCGCTGACGCCCTGCGGCGTACCGCCCGCGGACTCACTGCGCGGCGTACCCGGCTCGTTGCCGGTCGCACCGGTGGTGGTCGGCGGTGGCGCGGTCGTCGTCGGCGGCGCCGGGGTCGTGGTCGGCGGCGGGGGTGTCGGTGTCGGTGTCACGCTGCCCGGCAGGCTCGTTGTCCCGCTGCCGCTGCCGGGGAGGGACGACGCCGACCCGGCCGGCGGCACCTGGCTCGTCGGCGCACCCGGCGAGACTGGCGGCACCGAGGTCTGGATCGGACCCTGCACCGGCGCGTCGGGGTTCTGGAGCTGGGCGGCGAGCTGCCGGTGCTGCTCCATCAGCTGGTCGCGGTTCTCCTCGTCGGTGACCTGCGACAGGGCGGCCTGGGCGTCCTGGAGGGCCTGGCGGGCGAGGTCGAGGTTGCCCCCGGCGATGGCGAGGTTGGCCTTCTCGAGGTCGAGCTTGGCGGTCGCGGCCGCCTCGACCGAGCGGGTGTGGTCGGAGTACAGGACCTTGGCGAGGCCCCATAGCGTGTCGCCGGGTTGCGCGGAGCGCGCGGCCAGCCCGGTGCCGGTGAACGCGATCGCCAGCACGGCGGCGGCGACGGCGACCGGGACGAGCAGCCTGCGGCGGCGTCCGCCCGAGGCGTGCCGCTTCGCGAGAGCGGCGGTGCTGACGGTGCGCACGGCGGTGTCGACGTCGACGAGCTCGGCCAAGGGCTCGCTGTCGATGTCTCTTCGCCACGCCACCAGCAACGCGTTGAGCTCCTGGTCGCCGAGACCGTCGGCCAGCGCCGGGTCGGACCCGCCGAGCGCATCGAGCAGCGCGTCGTCGGCTTGCACGGCCGACAGGTCGGCGGCGAACTCCGCCTCCGACGCCGTCAGGCCACTGCCGAAGACGTCATCCGGCTCGAATCTCTTCTCGTGACCGGTCACTCAGATCACCTCCTCCGCGGCCAGGACCTTTCTCAGCCGCGCGAGGGCGCGGTGCTGGGCGACGCGGACGGCGCCGGGCGTGGAGCCGACCGCGTCCGCGGTCTCCTCCGCCGACAGGCCCACGACCACGCGCAACACCACGATCTCCCGCTGCTTGTCCGGCAGCACCTGCAACAACTGGGACATCCGCTCGTTCAGTTCACCTTGCAGCGCCCGCTGCTCGGGGCCGACCCCGACCTCGACCTCGTCGGGGATCTCGGCCACCGGCTCGGCCCGGTTGCGCGCGGCCGCGCGGTGCGCGTCGGCCACCTTGTGCTGCGCGATCCCGTAGACGAACGCCAGAAAAGGGCGGCCTTGGTCACGGTACGAAGGCAATGCCGTTAGCACCGCGAGACACACCTCCTGCGCAACGTCGTCTGCGGAAGCGAACGATCGCTCCTGCCTGCCAACCCGGGCGCGGCAATACCGCACTACCAGTGGACGGATAGCAGCCAGCAGCCGCTCCACTGCCTGGGGATCTCCCTCGACAGCAGCGGCGACCGGCTCATCCAGTCCATCCCCCACATTGGCCATCGCAGACAACAGTCCCAGTGTTACGTGTAGGTGGGCAAAGAACCCGGCCCGTGGTCGCCTCCACCGCGCACCGGTGACCGCTACCGTACCTGCGGCCCGGTCCGGTGCGGCGCGCGCGGTGCTCCCCGGCGTGCCGCGGCCTCCGTAGCCGCGGAAATACGGATTGTCGTGCAGACCCGTGGTCGGCATCGTCGATTCAACGAGTGAACGGCGGCACGGATACGAGAACCGTCGGAGGGACGGCGCCGGGCGGCGAACGGCCGCGGGGCTGCCCTGGCGGGCGCCGGTGGGTGATGGGGACCACACAGGTACGGGCCAGGGCGGTGCGCCCTGGCCCGTCGTCACCTGTGAACCGGCCGTGTCAGGAACGGGGAGAGCAGCAGGTCAGCTGACCAGGCCGCGGCGGAAGCCGTGCGCCACGGCCTGCGCGCGGTCGCGCACGCCGAGCTTGCGGAACAGCCGCCGGGCGTGGGTCTTGACCGTGTCCTCGGACAGGTAGAGCTCGCGGCCGATCTGGCCGTTGCTCTTGCCCTGGCTCATCCCGCGGAGTACCTGAAGCTCGCGCTCGGTCAGCTGGACGCCCGGGTCGGACGGCTGACGGGGCGCGGGCACCGAGGTGCTCGCGAGGGTGTGGGCCAGCGCGGCGACCAGCTCCGGCCGGGACGCGTCCCAGCGGAGGTAGCCGCGGGCACCGCCGGCGATCGCGGCGGCGATGCTGCCCGCGTCGTCCGGAGCACCGAAGACGATGACGTTCGCCTGGGGGTTGGCCGAGACGAGCCGCCGGGTGGCTTCGACACCCGTCGGGACCGCGCGTTGCGTCCCGACCAGCACGACGTCGACGGGCTGACGGGAGTACCGGGCCAGCAGCTCGTCACCGTGCGCTACGCAGTCGATGCGACTGACCCCAGGGACCGCGGACATCACTCGGGTGAGCCCTTCACGGACACTGCGTCGGTCGTCGCAGATCAAGACCGTCGTCACGGGGTTTCCTTCCTGCAGCCGGGTGACATTCCTCTTCCCCTATCGGACGCTTTAGCCCGAACCTTGACACGATCCGGTGGCTTTTTTTGAACTTTCTTAGCCCGGATGCCGGAACACCCCATTCCGACGGCTCAACCACCCGGGACGGGGACCCATGGTGATTCCCCCGCAACCCTCCTCCCGCAAGGATCTGCGCTTCGTAACACTGCGTGCAACACCTGCGCCACTCTGAATCGATACTCCTCGGCGTGTCCTGGGCGCAGGTCGGCCGCGACGAGGGCCGCCGGCCACGAAAGTGAAAGGAGTTCGCATTCCTCCGCGGCCGCCATTGCATTTCCGACAAGGTCGTCCGAAATCTCCCGGTGATCGGGACCCCCGGCGGCCCGCAGCGCCACGGCCAGCACAATCCCGGATTTCACGACGTGCCTCCGAGCACCCCGCGCGACCGCGGTTTCCAGAGCGCGTTCGGCATGGGGTACGGCATCGGCCCCCTGACCTGCGGCGAGGGCGATTTCGGCCCCGACCCAGCCACCCCGCACGGTGGCCCGCCACCCGGCATCCTCGGCGCGCGCCCGCTCGGCGAGCCGCCGGGCGGCGGCGAGCCGGCCGAGGGCGAGGTTGTCGGCGGCCAGGCCGAGCAGGGCATCGGCCCTCGCCCCGGCGGCGTCGAGACCGTCGGGATCGGGCTGGGTGTCCAAGTGGGCGGCTTCGGCGAAGGCTTCGCCGTCGAGCGCCCGAGCCTGCCGGTGCCCACCGAGCTGCCGCCGGTGCGACGCGAGGGTGCTGGCGGCGAGCGAGGCGGCCAGGGGGTCGGTCTCACGCCGGAGCCGGTCTAGAAGGCTTGCCGCGGCGGCGTACCGGCCCTGAGCACCGAGCACGACGGCGGCGAGCAGCCGTTCCCGCGGGGTGCCGCGCCCGCGCATGACGGCGGGCTCGGGGCGGGGGTCGCTCCCGAACGCGGCGGCCCTGAGGGCGGGTTCGTGCACCCGTCCTTTCTAGCGGGTCACACCGACAAAAACATGATCGAAGTGCCGCCAAGCCCGGGACAGTCGTGCCCCACCCATCCCTGGGGGCTGACCCCGGTCCAGTCTATCGGCCGGATGCGACAGAACCGGCGAATCGCGGCTCGGCGGCCGGAGCTGTCCACATCACCGCGGGGGTGTGGACAACCGCTTGGCCGGGGTGTGGGCAACCGTTCGGCTGGGCTGCGGACCACCGCACGGCGGGGGTGTGGACGGGACCGGACGGCCGGGGTGGACAACCGCTCGGCCGGCGTGTGGACGACCGCACTGCCGGGGTGTGGGCAAGCGCACGGCCGCGGCGTGGGCAACCGCTCGGCGGGAGTGCGGACGACCTCACTACCGGGGTATGGGCAAGCGCACGGCCGCGGCGTGGACCGCTCGGCCGGGCCGTGGACACCCGCTCAGCCGGGGTGTGGACGACCGCTCGGCCGGGCCGGGGACAACCGCTCGGCCACCGCTACGGCCGCCCGCCGACCAGGACGTGCTCGATGCGGTGCGCGGCACTCGGCAGGTCCGTCAGCAGCTCCACCTTGTCCGGCAGCCCCGCCGGATCCCAGCCGGGGCCGCACGCGAACAGGCGGCTGCGCTGGCGGCCGCGGGACACCCTCGCGAACAGCCGCGCGTCAGCGACCCCGCGGCCCTGCGCCCACAGCACCACCGCCGCCGGCGCACTCCGGCGCACAGCCACCGCCAAGACCTCCGCAGGCAGTGGCACGCCGAACAGCTGGGCGCCGATCCGCCGGCCGGCCAGCGACGCCGCGAGCGCGTACATCGGCATCGAATCGCGCTCGTCGGGGACGCAGCCGAGGATCACCGGTCGGGTGTTGCGCGGCTCGTCGAGCACCGGCGTCGCCCGGACCAGCGCCGCGAACACGCACTCGGCGAGCAGGTACTCGACCTCCGCGCCCGCGCTGGCGCCGCGCCAGCGGGCCCCGAGCGCCGACAGCACCGGCTCGATCACGCCCGTCCACGCCGGGAGCACGCCCAGTTCGGCGATGGTGTCCGCGAGCATCCGCTGGACCGCGCCGACGTCCATGGCCAGCGCCGCCGTGCTCAGGCGGCGGGCCAGGCGGGAACGGACCTCGAGGCCGTCGTCGGCGACCGAAGCCGCGGGTGGCTCGCCGGGCTCGTCCGGCTGCGGTGGCCCCGAGCGTGGCATCTGCTCGAGGGCGTAGCGCGCCGCCTCGGCCGTCGACGCGCCGCTCAGCAGCGCTCGCTGCATCAGTTCGAGCCTGCCGATGTCGGAGCTGCCGTAGCGGCGGTGGCGGCCGTCGGTGTGCCGGCTGGGGCCCAGCCCGTAGCGGCGGTCCCAGGTTCGGAGGGTGGACGGCGCGACCCCGAGCCGGCGGGCGACCGAGGCCACCGGCAGGGTGGGTTCTTCGGTGCCCGACCCAGCTCCCACGAGGCTCAATATCCAGGCACCCAGCGCGGTCGGCAACCGGAGGCGAAAGCCCTGCTCACACATCCGGGGGATGCCTAACGGCTGAATCGAACCGAATCGCTTGAACAACTATTGGCGCGCTTCTAACGTTACCGCCGTTGCACCGAATGGAGTATCGGCACCACAGCAGAGCAGCTAGCGGCATCGACCGAATGACGGAGGCGGTCAGGATGGCAGACACGCGCAGGCTCCCAGGACCCAACGCCGACATGTGGGACTGGCAGCTCGAAGGGTCGTGCCGGGGGATGGACAGCGCGTCCTTCTTTCACCCGGACGGCGAGCGCGGCCCGGCGCGGGCACGACGGGAGGCCAGAGCGAAAGCCGTCTGCCTGAGCTGCCCGGTCTTGGAGATGTGCCGCAGCCACGCGCTGGCCGTGCACGAGCCGTACGGCATCTGGGGCGGGCTCTCGGAGTCCGAGCGGGAACACATCATCAAATCGGACAAACGCGCGCTCAGCATGTCGAGCGGCTGAGCGCGCCACACAGACATCGGAGGGCGGCACCGGGTGGGGTGCCGCCCTCCGTGCCGTTCAGGGGTTCGCGGCGGTCAGAGCTGCCGGGCGGTGTTCTGGTGCACCGAGACCAGCTCCGGCAACGCGACGATCGTCCGCGCCACCGCCGAGAGATCTTTGCCTTCCTTGCTCCAGGGCGGCGGGAAGGTGTGAATGCCCTGGTCGGCCGCGACCGCGCCGGCCTCGCTCTCCCAACCGGGCCAGCGCAGGGTCTCGTAGAACCGGCCGAGCGAACCGGCCAGCACCGCGTGCAGCCAGCCGGCGTACCCCTGCTCGAGGTCCTGCCACTCGAGAACGTCCGGCCCGAAGTAGTGGATGGTCGGCCGGCCGGTGGCGTTGACCGCCCAGACGTACTTGCCGCCCAGCACGTCGTAGGCGACCGGCAAGATGCCGGAGGCGGGTTCGGCGCGGTCGAGGATGCCGGGCAGGGCCTCCGCGCCGCTGCCGAGCACCCGCAGCCACCCGTGGTCGATCAGCAGGCCGCCGGTGTGGCCGACGACCGCACCCAGCCACGACGTCGTGGTGATCCGCAGTTCGCGCAGGCAGTGGGTCGCGCGGTCGCCGTCCGCGTCGAGCACGGCCACCGGGTACGGCGCGGCGGCGATCGCGGCGGATACCTCGTCCCACGCGGATGTCGTCACGCCGGCCAGCGTGGCAGACGGCCGGGCGCACGAAAACGGGGCGGCACCTCCGGAGAGGTACCGCCCCGCTTCGCGTACTGCGTCAGTGCGAGTGGCCGTGGCCCGCCGCGGCGGGCTCTTCGTCGGCCGGCTTCTCGACGATCGACGACTCCGTCGTCAGCACGAGACGCGCGATCGAGGCGGCGTTCGCCACCGCGGACCGGGTCACCTTGACCGGGTCGACGATGCCGGCGGCCAGCAGGTCGGTCAGCTCGCCGGTGGCGGCGTTGAAGCCCTGGCCCCAGCCCTGCTCCTGCACCTTGTTGACGATGACCGCGCCCTCGTGGCCCGCGTTGGTCGCGATCCAGAACAGCGGCGCCGTCAGCGCGTCCTTGACGATGCGCACGCCGGTGGCCTCGTCGCCTTCCAGGCCCAAGCCGCCCTCGAGCTCCTTGACCGCGTGGACCAGCGCCGAACCGCCGCCGGGCAGGATGCCCTCCTCGACGGCCGCCTTGGTCGAAGCCACGGCGTCCTCGATGCGGTGCTTGCGCTCGTTCAGCTCGGTCTCGGTGGCCGCGCCGACCTTGATCACCGCGACGCCGCCGCCGAGCTTCGCGAGCCGCTCCTGCAGCTTCTCGCGGTCCCAGTCGGAGTCGGTCGTCTCGATCTCCTTGCGGATCTGCGCGACCCGCCCGGAGATGGCGTCCTTGGAGCCGGCGCCGTCGACGATCGTGGTGTCGTCCTTGGTGACGACGATCCGGCGGGCCTTGCCCAGCGCGCCGAGGTCGACGTCGGACAGCTTGCGGCCGATCTCCGCGGAGATCACCTCGCCGCCGGTGACGACCGCGAGGTCGTCCAGGAACGCCTTGCGGCGGTCGCCGAAGAACGGCGCCTTGACCGCGACGGCGGTGATCGTCTTGCGCAGCGAGTTCACCACGAGGGTGGACAGCGCCTCGCCGTCGACGTCCTCGGCGATGATCAGCAGCGGCTTCTTGGCCTCGACGACCTTCTCCAGCACTGGCAGCAGGTCGGCCAGCGCCGAGATCTTCTCGCGGTGCAGCAGGACGTAGGCGTCCTCGAGGATCGCCTTCTGCTCCTCCGGGTTGGTCGCGAAGTGCGCCGAGAGGAAGCCCTTGTCGAACTGGACGCCCTCGGTGATCACCAGCTCGGTCGCCAGGGTCGACGACTCCTCGATGGTGATGACGCCGTCCTCGCCGACCTTCTCGACGGCTTCGCCGAGCAGGGCGCCGATGTTGGCGTCGCGGGAGGTCACGGTGCCGACCTGGGCGATGTTCTCGCGGCCCTTGACCGGGGTGGCCTTGGCCTTGAGGACCTCGATGACCTTCTCCGCGGCGGCCTCGATGCCGCGGCCGATCGAGGTCGGGTTCGCGCCGGCCGCGACGTTGCGCAGGCCGACCTTCACCAGCGACTGCGCGAGCACGGTCGCGGTCGTGGTGCCGTCGCCGGCGACGTCGTTGGTCTTGGTGGCGACGCTCTTGGCGAGCTGCGCGCCGAGGTTCTCGAACGGGTCGTCGAGCTCGATCTCACGGGCGACGGTGACGCCGTCGAGGGTGATGGTCGGCCCGCCGAACTTCTTGTCGAGCACGACGTGGCGACCGCGCGGGCCGAGGGTGACCTTGACCGCGTCGGCGAGCTTGTTCACCCCGCGCTCCAGCGCGCGACGAGCGTCCTCGTCGAAACTGATCTGCTTGGGCATAGCGGTTTCCGCTTACCTTTCGGTGGGTCTGGAACGCAAGAACGCCCCGCTCCCCGGCGTTGAGCGGGGCCCGGGGCGTCATGCGCTGCGAGCGGACGTCAGTTGATGACGGCCAGCACGTCGCGGGCGGACAGGATGAGGTAGTCCTCGCCGTTGTACTTGACCTCGGTGCCGCCGTACTTGGAGTAGATGACGACGTCGCCGACGTTCACGTCCAGCGGGACGCGGTTGCCCTTGTCGTCGATCCGGCCCGGGCCCACGGCCAGAACCTTGCCCTCCTGGGGCTTCTCCTTGGCGGTGTCGGGGATGACGAGGCCGGAAGCGGTCGTCTCCTCGGCCTCGCTCGTCTGGACAACGATCTTGTCCTCGAGCGGCTTGATGTTCACGCTCACCGGGTTGACCTCCACGGTCGTCGAAAGCGTTGGCAGGATGTGGTTACGGCTCTACCACCCCCGCCGTCGCGGGTGCCGGGGCTGTCGGGCCGTGCGATTAGCACTCTAGCCACGTGAGTGCCAGTCGTGCAAGGAGGGTCCACCCGACGTGGCGAAAAGCCGCGCAACCTCACCTGACCGGCTGTTATGCGCCGGGGTCAGGAGCAGCAGCCCTCGGGCTTGGCCGGCTCCGCGCCGGGCGTGCAGCAGGTGGCCGCCAGCGCCGCGCTGTCCGTTCCGTACGTCGGCGAGTCCGCCTTGACCGTGTAGACCTCCCACGGCTCCTGGCCCGGTCCGTGGACCCACACCTTGTCCTGGACCGCGTAGCAGCAGGTCGTGTCGTCCTCGGTCAGCGTCTCCAGGCCCTCTCCGGTGAGCCTCTTGCTCGCCTCGCTGACCTGGTCCGTCGACTCGACCTCGACGCCGAGGTGGTCCATGACCGTTGCCTGGCCCGGCTCGCCCTCCAGGAGCACCAGCTTGAGCGCCGGTTCGGTGATGGCGAAGTTCGCGTAGCCGGGACGGCGCTTGGCCGGCTCCGCGCCGAACAGCTTCGAGTAGAAGTCGATCGAGCCCTCGAGGTCGCCGACCCGCAGTGCGAGCTGTACCCGTGACATCCCGTCCTCCTTGAATAGATGTTTGTCTAAACAGACTTGCCCACTAGATAGATGGATGTCAAGATAGAGATGTGTCGAAACAGCTGCCGGTCGTCCAGTGCTGCTCCCCGCTGGCCCGCGATCCCCTGTCCGAGGTCCAGGCCGTCGAACTGGCGAAGCTGTTCAAGGCGATGGCCGACCCGGTCCGCCTGCGGCTGCTGTCGCTGATCGCCTCCCACGCCGGGGGCGAGGCGTGCGTCTGCGATCTGACCGACGCCTTCGACCTGACCGGTCCGACCATCTCCCACCACCTGAAGGTGCTGCGCGAGTCCGGCCTGATCACCGGCGAACGGCGCGGGACCTGGGTCTACTACCGCGTCCACCCCGAGGTGCTGGCCCGGCTTTCGGCCGTGCTGGTCCCCGGCGACGCGATCGTCCCGGCGTGAGGGACGGCGTCGTCGGTCGGCTGTCCACTTTGGACCGGTTCCTGCCCGTGTGGATCGCCGCCGCGATGGCCGGCGGGCTGCTCGCCGGGCGCTGGGTGCCCGGGCTGAACACGGCGCTGTCCGCCGTGCAGGTGGACGGGATCTCGCTGCCGATCGCGCTCGGGCTGCTGGTGATGATGTACCCGGTGCTGGCGAAGGTCCGCTACGACCGGCTCGGCGGCGTCACCCGCGACCGCCGGCTGCTGTGGCCGTCGCTGGTGCTGAACTGGCTGATCGGCCCGGCGCTGATGTTCGCGCTGGCCTGGCTGCTGCTGCCCGACCTGCCCGAGTACCGGACCGGCCTGATCATCGTCGGCCTCGCCCGCTGCATCGCGATGGTCGTCATCTGGAACGACCTCGCCTGCGGCGACCGGGAAGCCGCCGCTGTGCTCGTCGCGCTGAACTCGGTGTTCCAGGTGCTCGCGTTCGGCCTGCTCGGCTGGTTCTACCTCTCGGTCCTGCCCGGCCGGCTCGGTCTCGCCCAGGCCGGCCTCGCGGTTTCCGGCTGGCAGATCGCGAAGAGCGTGCTGACCTTCCTCGGCATCCCGCTCCTGGCCGGCTACCTGACGCGCCGGCTCGGCGAACGCGCCAAGGGCCGCACCTGGTACGAGACGCGCTTCCTGCCGAAGATCGGCCCGGCGGCGCTCTACGGGCTGCTGTTCACCATCGTGGTCCTCTTCGCCCTGCAAGGCGACCAGATCACCGCGCGGCCGCTGGACGTCGTCCGCATCGCGGTGCCGCTGCTGGTCTACTTCGGACTGATGTGGGCGGGCTCGTACGCGTTCGGCAAGGCGGTGGGCCTGTCGTACGAGCGCACCACGACCCTGGCGTTCACGGCGGCGGGCAACAACTTCGAACTCGCCATCGCCGTGGCCATCGCCACGTTCGGCGCGACGAGCGGACAGGCGCTGGCAGGCGTGGTCGGCCCGCTGATCGAAGTCCCGGTGCTGGTCGCGCTCGTGTACGTGTCCCTGGCGCTGCGCCGCCGCTTCACCCCTGCGCCCGTGCAGGTCACCCCGTGAACACGCCCGAAGTCCTGTTCGTCTGCGTCCACAACGCGGGCCGCTCCCAGATGGCCGCCGCGCTGCTGCACCACCACGCCGCCGGCCGGGTGACCGTCCGATCGGCCGGCTCGGCACCGGCGAGCGAGGTCAACCCGGCGGTGGTCGCGGTGATGGCGGAGGTGGGCATCGACGTCTCCCGCGAGTTCCCGAAGCGCCTGACGACGGACGCGGTCGAGGCCGCCGACGTGGTGATCACCATGGGCTGCGGCGACGCCTGCCCGGTCTTCCCCGGCAAGCGGTACCTCGACTGGCAGCTGGCCGACCCCGCGGGCCTCCCGGCCGAGCGGATCCGCCCCATCCGCGACGAGATCGACGAGCGGGTCCGCACCCTCCTCGCCGAACTGGTCCCGGCCACCTCTTGAGGCACTCCCCGTTCATCGTCTATCGTCGATGAACGATGAATGGGGGTCACATGCTGGACCGCGCGACGGCCGAGACGTACGCCGGCTGGTTCCGGGCGCTGGCGGACCCGACGCGGGTCCAGATCCTGAACCTCCTGGCGACCGCCGGCACCCCGATGACGGTCGGGCAGATAGTCGAGCGGGTCGACGTCGGCCAGTCGACGGTCTCGGCCCACCTGAAGATCCTCACCGAAGCCCGGTTCGTGCTCGCCGAACCCCGCGGCACAGCCCGGCTCTACGAGGTCAACCAGCGCTGCGTGTCCTGCTTCCCCACGGCGGCCGACGTGGTCATGGGCCGCGGAGTCCTCCCGTTCGCGGCGGTCACGTGCGAGACAGCCCGATGAACCACGACGCGATCCGCGACCGCTACGCGGCGGCAGCCCGCCGAGCCCTGGCGGGCGAGGAAACGGGCCTGCTCACCGGCGAAGGCGAGACCGAGCGAGTCGGCGCGGTCCACTACGCGGACGAGGAGGTCCCGCCGGAGGTGGCGGCAACCAGCCTGGGCTGCGGCAATCCCCTGGCGGTGGCCGACCTGCACCCCGGCGAAACGGTCCTCGACCTGGGCTCGGGCGGCGGCTTGGACGTGCTTCTCTCCGCCCGCCGGGTAGGCCCGACGGGCCGCGCGATAGGCCTGGACATGACGGACGAGATGCTGACGCTGGCCCGCCGTCACGCCGACCAGGCCGGAGTGGCGAACGCGGAGTTCATCAAGGGCACGATCGAGCGGATCCCGCTCCCGGACGGCTCGGTGGACGTGGTCATCTCCAACTGCGTCATCACGCTCTCCCCGGACAAGAGAGCGGTGTTCGGCGAGATAGCCCGGGTCCTGCGCCCAGCAGGCCGCCTGGGCATCACGGACATCGTGGCCGCCGACACGCTCACGGACGCCGAACGAGCGGCCGGCGCACCCACGATCGAGTGCCTGGGCGACGCCCTGACCCCCGGCAGCTACCGGGAACTCCTGCAGGAAGCGGGCTTCACCGGCATCACCATCCAGCTCACCAGCGAGGTGGGGCCCAAACTCCACTCGGCGATCATCAACGCAACGGGACCGTCGTAGCCTCCTCGAGGACGACGAGCGGGAACCAGGGCAACCCCCTTACCTCTGGCATGAGTTTCTGGTTAGGTTTTGACGTCCGGCACCGGAACCCTGGGGGTTTATGCCCATGTCGTCCCGTTCCCTCCCGAGAGCCGCGGCGCTCGTCGCGGCCGTCACGCTCGCGAGCGGCCTCGCCGCCGCTCCCGCCCAAGCCGACCCGGCCGGCCAACGCCAACGCGACTTCACGGCAGCGGCAAAAGAGTTCGGCGTCCCGGAGAACGTCCTCCTGGGCGTCTCCTACCTGGAATCCCGCTGGGACGCGAACGCCGGCACCCCCAGCACCTCGGCCGGCTACGGCCCCATGCACCTCACCGACCTCCGCGAAGCCGGTGCGGCGACCAGCCACCACGACGAAGGCACCGAGGACGCCCGAGGCGACGAAGCCCGCCCGGCCCGCCACCCCCAGGCGCGCCCCGCGGCCCCACCGCCCACGCTGCAGACCGTCGACGAGGCCGCGCAACTCCTCCACACCGACGCAAAGACGCTGCGCACCGACGCCACGCAGAACATCCGGGGCGGCGCGGCCCTCCTCGCGAAATACCACACCGGCGGCAACTGGTATGACGCCGTCGCCCGCTACAGCGGCTCAGCCGACCAGACGGCGGCGCAGACCTTCGCCGACGAGGTCTTCGACACGATCAAGACCGGCACCGCCCGGACCACCGACGACGGCCAGCAGGTCACGCTCAGCCCGACGCCGGACCTGGCCGTGCCGCAGCACGCCGAGCCGACGCCGGCGAACGTCGAATGCCCGCGCCGGGTCGCCTGCGAGTCCGTCCCGGCGCCCTACCAGGAGCTGCCGGGCGACGACTACGGCAACCACGACCTCGCCGACCGCCCGAACAGCCAGAAGATCGACCACATCGTCATCCACGACACCGAGGGCTACTGGGCGAACGTCCTGGACCTCGCCCAGGACCCGACGTACGTGAGCTGGCACTACACCATCCGCTCGGCCGACGGCCTGATCGCGCAGCACGTGCCGACCAAGGACGTCGCCTGGCACGCCGGCAACTGGTACGTCAACGCGAAGTCGATCGGCATCGAGCACGAGGGCTTCGCCGCGAAGGGCACCTGGTACACCGAGGCCATGTACCGCGCGAGCGCGAAGCTCGTCGGCTACCTCGCGCGCAAGTACGGCATCCCGCTCGACCGCGCGCACATCATCGGGCACGACAACGTGCCGGGCACGACCCCGGCGACGATCGCGGGCATGCACTGGGACCCGGGCCCCTACTGGGACTGGTCCCACTACTTCGACCTGCTCGGCGCGCCGCTCGGCGGGTTCGGCCTGCCCGGCTCGTCGCTGGTCACCATCGACCCGGACTTCGCGAAGAACCAGCCCGCGTTCACCGGCTGCGACTCCCCCGGCACGCCCTGCGTGGCCCGCGGCTCGGAGGCCGTCGTGCTGCACTCGGAGCCCAGCGAGACGTCGCCGCTGCTGGTCGACATCGGCCTGCACCCGAAGGGCACGGCGTCCACAATGGACGTCGCGGACGTCGGAAGCCGCGTCGCGACCGGGCAGCAGTACGCCGTCGCCGAGGTCAAGGGCGACTGGACGGCGATCTGGTACCTCGGGCAGAAGGGCTGGTTCCACAACCCGCGCGGCGCCCGGGTCGCGAAGCCCGCGATCGGCCTGGTCGTCACGCCCAAGCCCGGCCTCGCGTCGGTGCCGGTGTACGGCCGCGCCTACCCCGAGCCGGAGGCCTACCCGGCGAACGTCACCGTGCAGGCCATCACCCCGCTGCCCTACACGCTGGCCGCCGGCCAGAAGTACTCGTCGGGCGGCGTGGTCGGGTCGGAGTACTACTGGGCGACCACCTTCGACGTGGCCGACCACGTGGTCGTCAAGGGCAAGCTGAAGTACGTCCAGATCCAGTTCGGGCACCGGATCGCCTTCGTCAAGGCGGACGACGTCCGGTTCCTCCCGGCGTTCTGACCGGCCGGGCGGAGGTCGCGCTCAGGCGTCGAGCGCGACCTTCGCCCCGGTCGCCTGTTCGGTGTTGCGGCGGGTCTTGGCCCAGCCGTTGCGCCCGCGGACCAGCCGGAACAACGCGCGCCACGACGTCACGTAGAACGTGTAGATGTAGGCCGCGTACGCCAGTCCCATGCCCAGCCCGCGCAGGATGTTCCTGCTGCGCAAGCACTTGAGCTGGTAGATCGGGCCCCAGACGAGGAACGGCAGCAGCCCGAACGACCCGTAGATGGCGAACAGGATCCAGGCGCCGCCGGTGAACCACGTCCACATCTGCGCCGGGTCGCCCGCGGTGCCGATCACCAGCAGCACGAACGGGATCGGGTACAGCAGCGAACCCAGCAGCTGCAGCCACGGCTGGGCCAGGTAGTACATCATCTCCGCCGCGCCGAGCGTGCTGACGTGCGGTGAATCCCAGATCCGCCGCAGGTACCGGGCGCACTGCATGGTGCCCTGGCCCCACCGCGTGCGCTGCACCAGGAACCGCCGCAGGCTGTACAGGCCCTCCTGGGACACGTGGGAATCCGCGGTGAACCCGGTGCGCCAGCCCGCCGTGAGCAGGTGGACGCCGAGTTCGAAGTCCTCCAGCAGCGAGCCGCGCCACGGCTCTCCGCCATCGCCGGCGATCGAGTCCAGCGCCGTGAGGCGGGTGAACTGGCCGTTGCCGCCCATCGAGATCGTGCCGGTGAAGCCGCGGGACGTCTGGATCGCCGCGATCGCCGTCCGGAACTCCAGGTCCTGCAGCTGCGCGAGCTTGCGGCCGAACCAGCGGCCGACCGGGTGGCGCGTCGGCGGCGGGGTGCCGGCGTTGCCCATCCACACGTCGAGCTGGACCGCGCCGATCCCCGGGTCGCCGAAGAGGTGGTCCGCCGCGCAGACCGCCAGGCAGTTCGGCGCCGGCCGGCCGTCGGCGTCGACGACCACCACGACGACGTCGTCACGGCTCGCGTCCGGGCCCATCCAGTCGTTCAGGGCGCGGTACGCCGCGTTCAGCGCGTCACCCTTGCCGGTGCGGGCTTCGGGCCGCACCCGCGGCACCAGGTGCAGGTACGGGTCGTAGCCGCCGTGGCGGCGCCACAGCATCCGGACGACCCGCGCGGTGCGGTCCTCCGAGTCGTCGTCGACGACCCAGACGTGCGCGTGGCGGAACGTGGTGCGCAGGTAGCGGATCGTCTCGCGGATGACCGTCTGCTCGTCGCGGCACGGCACGAAGAAGTGCCACGTGAAGTCCGCCGGGTCGCCAGCCGGGCCGGGCTTGCGGCGCAGGTACGGCACCACGATCACGACGACGTACACGAGGAACGCCACGCTCATGGTGAGCGCGAACGCCTGGGTGATCGCCAGCAGGACCTTGCCGCTCATGCGTTCTTCTTCCGGGTGGCCAGCCAGACGAACAGGACGATCGAGACGGCGCCGCCGAACACGCTGACCATCGAGCCGAGCAGCGTGTGGCCCCAGTAGTAGCCCTCGTCGGTGCCGAGCCCGTGCACCAGCCCGACGATCGTGAGAATGCGCAGCTGATTCACCAGCACGACGACGAATGCCGAAAGGCCGAGCGAAAAGAAGAGCCGGCGCGCATTCGACGGCCGGAAGTACACCATGGCCATCGTCACAACGAGCAGCGGGAGCAAAAGGAACGCCGAAGAACATTCCGGCGTCATTCTCAACCCGAACGGAGTAGTGCTGGTCAACCCAAAGTAAACGGACTCCCGATCGGGTGCCACATAAACACCCGATGTAGTGAACAGACCGAGGATCGCTCCCGCCAACCGCACCTCCAGCTCGCGGTAGAGCCGCTCGGCCAGCACCACCGCGACCCCCGCGGCGGCCAGCGCACTCAACGCCATGACCAGCGGAAACCTTGCCATTCCTGAGTTCGGAGCGCTCGCTACGGCCACGACGTTCCTCTCGGTGCGGGTTTTCGATCAAGCTGCGGACCTTCGGGCGAGAGTAGGACATGTGTGCACCGCCTTTCCACTCGGAGGGGTGGAAAAGCCGCCCCAATCGGTTGGACCTTCGCGGAACTTGTTACGCCAATCGAGTGACGTTCAGGCGACCTGCGGAAACGCCGCCGAGCCTTACCCGATCCGGTGATTCGGGAAATTTTGTGTGCTATTCGAGCCGGTCTTCGCGATAGTCGATCCGCGTGCCGAGTCGAGGCAAGCCGGTTCGTTCCGCGCCGCCGTCACGCACCCCCGATAAATCCAGCAAATTCGGAGGACCACTTGATGAAGAGCTCCCTCGTGCGCCGTGGCGGGCTGCTCGCCGCGGTCGTGGCGAGCGTCGTGCTCGCCGGCGCGGCCCCCGCTTCGGCGGCCCCCGGCGACGGATCCGCCTACGGCGTCAAGGTCGACGTCAAGCTGCTCGGCCAGGACGCGGTGAAGGCGGGCCCGTTCGCGGCCGCCGACACCGCGGGCCCGACGAGCAGCAGCCTGGCGAAGGTCGACCTCCCCGGCGTCCTGACCGCCGGCGCCGTCAACACCGAAGCCAAGCGAGACGAGAATTCCGGGGCGGTGACAGCGAAGGCGAGCACCGCCGACGTCACGCTGCCGCTGCTGAAGGCCGCCCTCGGCGACGTCGGTATCAAGGTCGTCGAGGCCGTCTGCACCGCGACGCAGAAGGGCGTCGAGGGCAGCACGAAACTCGTCGGCGCGAACCTCGGCAGCGTCGGCGCGGTCGACGCCACGCCGGCCGCGAACACGCAGATCAAGGTGGGTCTCGGCGCGCTCAACGTCGCCACGATCATCCTGAACGAGCAGGTCGAGAACAAAGACGGCAGCCTCACGGTCAACGCCGTCCACGTGAAGCTGCTCGGCGCCGGGCTCAAGGCGCTCGGCTCGGGTGACGTCGTCGTGTCGTCGGCGACCTGCGGGCCGGCGGCGCCGCCGATGCCGCTGGCGTCGGGCGCGGGCCTGTGGATCGGGCTCGGGCTGCTCGGCGCCGTCGCGGTGCCGGTCGGCACGCGCATCCTCCGCCGCCGTTCCGCGCAAGCCTGAGCGAGGCCGGGATGTACCGGATGCCGGGCGCCGGGGTCGGCGTGGCCGGTGGCGGGGTCGGCACTCTCGCCGCCACCGGCGCGGACATCGGGTGGTGGCTGGCCGTCGGCGTGCTCCTGGTCCTGCTCGGGACCGTCGCGCTGATCGCCGTCCACCGCCGCCACCGCCGTCTCGCCCGGGCGCGCAACTGAGAAACCGGGCCGCCGGCGTGTGCCCCTCGCACGCCGGCGGCCCGGTGGGTGGATATTTGCCGGACACTGGATGATGTGGAGAAGGGGCACCCCCGGGTGGACGTGATGTTGCTGGCCGGAACGCGGCCCGAAGCCGTCAAGCTCGCACCGCTGGCACTGGCACTGGCGGCGCACCCCGTGCTGCGCCCGGTCCTGGTCCACAGCGGCCAGCACCCGGGCATGGTCGAGCAGGCCCTGGAGCCGTTCGGCCTGACCGCGGACGTGTGGCTGGACGTGCCACCGCGGGTCACCGGCGGCCAGGCGGAACTGGTGGCGGGCCTGCTGCCCGCACTCGACGAGACGCTGCGCCGGCACACCCCGGCGGCGCTGGTGGTCCAGGGCGACACGACGACGACGCTCGCGGGCGCGCTGGCCGCGTTCTGGCTGGGCATCCCGGTGGTCCACCTGGAGGCGGGCCTGCGCACCCACGACCTCGCGGCACCGTTCCCGGAGGAGGGCGCACGCCAGATGGTGTCGCGGATCGCGGCGCTGCACCTGGCACCGACCTTGGGCGCGGCGGCGGCGTTGCGCTCGGAAGGCGTTGCGCGGCAGCAGATCGCGGTCACGGGCAACACGGTGGTGGACGCGGTGCTGGAGATAACGGCCCGCGACCTGCCGGCCCGCGACACGGCGCTGGCGTTGCTGGAGATGGAGATCGCCGAGGCGGGCGAGCGCCTGGTGCTCGTGACGTCCCACCGCCGCGAGTCCTGGGGCGAGCCACTGGAGCGAACCCTGGCGGCGGTGCAGCTGCTGGTGGCCGAGCACCCGGACGTCCAGGTGCTGTTCCCGGCCCACCCGAACCCCCAGGTCCGCACCCAGGTGGAGGCAGCACTGGACGGCTTGCCCCGGGTGACGGTGACGGACCCCTTGGAGTACCCGGACCTGGTCCGCGCGCTGCGCCTGGCCTCCCTGGTCCTGACGGACTCGGGCGGTATCCAGGAGGAGGCCCCGACGTTCGGCACACCGGTGGTGGTATTGCGCGACGTGACCGAGCGGATGGAGGTAGTGGAGGCGGGCTGCGCCTGGCTGGCGGGCACGGACACGGAGCGAATAGCGGACACGGCAGCAAGGTTGCTGCGCGGCGAGCTACGCCCAGCACAGGTGGGAAACCCTTACGGCGAGGGGAATGCAGCGGTCCTGGCGGTCGCGGCGATCGAGGAGCTGCTGGGCGTCCGAGCCGCGACCCCAGCCGCAGCTTCGTAGGCCCAAACTCGTCGTGAGTGGTTATGGGGGTTAGTTCCGGGCCGAACAAACACGACCCGCAGGGATTGCCAGACCAACAAGCACAGAACGGGAGAGGGTGGGGGGGGGGGAGAGA
>NZ_JBFBBT010000038.1:16945-23240 GCF_040682815.1 Amycolatopsis sp. NPDC051102 | reverse complement strand
TTTTGGGCACCCAAAAACTGGTGGTGTTTGGCCCGGCGTCTAACAACGCGCCTTACCACTCACGACCGGCAGCTAGAGCGAGACCACCTCGACCGGCAGGGCCGGGTTCGCGCTGAAGTCCAACGGCGCAGTGGGGCGCTTCGCCGCCACCACGTGTGCCCCCAGCGCCGCGATCATCGCGCCGTTGTCCGTGCACAGGCGGGGTTTCGGGACGCGCAGCTCGATGCCCGCCGCAGCACAGCGTTCCGCAGCCAGCTCCTTCAGCCGCGAGTTCGCCGCCACACCACCCGACACCACAAGCGTATCGATCCCCTGCTCCTTGGCAGCACGAATCGCCTTGGCAGTCAGCACATCAGCGACGGCCTCCTGGAACGACGCCGCAACGTCGTCCACGGGAATCTCCTCCCCGCGACGCACAGCACCCTCGACCCACCGCGCCACCGCAGTCTTCAACCCCGAGAAGGAAAAGTCGAAAGCAGCATCCCGCGGCCCGGTCATCCCCCGAGGAAACGCGATCGCCGCCGGATTCCCCTTCTTGGCCGCGTTGTCGATCGGCGGCCCGCCCGGATAAGGCAACCCGAGCACCCGCGCCACCTTGTCGTACGCCTCACCAGCCGCATCATCCACAGTGGACCCGAGCTCGGTGATCGACGACGCGATGTCGTCGACGCGCAGCAGCTGCGTGTGCCCACCCGAGACGAGCAGCGCCAGGCACGGCGTAGGCAACGGCCCGTGCTGCAGCGTGTCGACCGCGATGTGCCCCGCGAGGTGGTTGACCCCGTACAGCGGCACGTCCAGCGCCGTCGCGTAAGCCTTCGCCGCCGAGACCCCGACCAGCAGCGCACCCGCCAGCCCCGGTCCCGCCGTCACCGCGATCGCGTCCACATCGGACATCGACAGCCCCGCCGTGGCGAAGGCGCGCTGGGTCGTCGGAACCATCGCCTCCAGGTGCGCGCGGCTGGCGACCTCGGGCACCACGCCGCCGAAGCGGGCGTGCTGCTCGACGCTGGAAGCGACCTCGTCGGCCAGCAGCTCGACCGTGCCGTCGTCGTGCAGGCGGACCAGGCCGACGCCGGTCTCGTCGCACGAACTCTCGATACCCATGATGATGCGTGCCATCAGCCCGCCACCCCGTCTCGCGTCCGCGCCGGGCGGACCATCGTGTACGCGTCGGCGCCGGAAGGCTGGTAGTAGCGCTTCCGGATGCCGAGCCGTTCGAAGCCGTGGCGCTCGTACAGGGCGAGCGCGGTGGTGTTGTCCGTGCGGACCTCGAGGAAGACCGGTGCCTCGAACTCGTCGGCCCGCACCAGCAGCGCCTGCAGCAGCGCCCGGCCGATGCCCTGGCCCTGGTACTCGGGCGCGACGCCGATCGTGTGCACGGTCGCCTCGTACTCGCCGCGGCGGCGCCCGACGACGGCCAGCCCGGCGTACCCGAGCAGTTCGTCGCCCTCGTCCGGGCGCGCCGCGAGGTAGAAGTGGCCCGCGTCCAGTTCCGAGTGGAAGGCGCGGGCGCTCCACGGGTCGTCGCCCGGGAAGAGGATCTGCTCGATTTCCACGCACCGGGCGATGTCCATGCGGCGCAGGGGCCCGAGTCTCACGGGGCGGTCACCCGTTTCGGCGCGGCGGGCTCGGCGGCGTCGGGACGCCGCAGGTACAACGGCGTCAGCGGGGCCGGCGGCGCCGAAGCGAGCAAGGCGCTCCGGGCGGCCTTCACCAGCCCGGCGGGCGACGGGAACCGCGGCTCGATCGGCTGGACGCCGAGCGCGTCGGCGTAGAGGCGCGCGCCGTCGCCGGCCGCCACCTTGACGTCGGATTCGACGTCGGCGGGGCGCTGGACGTGCGGGCCGTCGGTGCGCTGCCCGTCGGCGTCGTAGGCGGCCCAGTAGACCTCGCGGCGGCGGGCGTCGGTCATGACGAGGAAGGCGTGGCCGTCCGCGGCGACGTCGGCGGCCAGCGCGTCGAGGCTGCAGACCGGGTACACCGGGATGCCGAGGGCGTGGCCGAACGCGGCGGCGGTGGCCATCCCGGCACGCAGGCCGGTGAACGGCCCGGGGCCGACGCCGGCGACGATCGCGTCGAGGTCCTTGAGGGTCACCCCGGCGGCTTCGGCGGCGGCGAGCGCGTGCGGGGTGATCAGCTCGCCGTGGGCGCGGGGGTCGACCGTGACGCGGTCACCGCGCGTCTCGACCGAATCGCCGTCCACCGCGACGACGCCCGCGGTCACCGCCGGGGTCGAGGTATCGATCGCCAGTACCAACACGGTGTCCCAGCCTACGACCAGCGTCTTCGGCTGCTTGCTGCAGGGGACGGATCAGCACGGTAACGTGCGGAAGGAGTCCGACACTGGGAGGTCCCCGCGGTGCCCGACCCGTTGTTCCCCACGATCGTCGCCGGTGCCGCGAAGGAAGCCTTGCGCTTCGGCGACCACGCCCTGTCCTACGACGCCCTCGCCGCCGTCGCCGGCGACCTCGCCCACGAGCTGCCGCCCGGCCGGGTCGCGGTGTGGGCGACGCCGACCGTGCACACGAGCGTCGCGGTCGTCGCCGCGCTGCTCGCCGGGGTGGCGGCGGTGCCCCTCAACCCGAAGATCGGCGAACGCGAGCTCGCGCACATCCTCGCCGACAGCGAACCGGCGCTCGTCCTCGCCGAGCCGGGGGCCGAGCTACCCGCCGGGCTTTCGGCCCTCCCGCGGCGGGACATCCCGCTGACCGGCGAAGGCGCGCCGATCCCCGCGGAGCCCGACCCGGAAAGCCCGGCGCTGATCGTCTACACCTCGGGCACCACCGGTCCGCCGAAGGGCGTCGTGCTGCCCCGCCGCGCGCTCGCGACCACACTGGACGCCCTCGAGGACGCCTGGGCCTGGACCGCCGCCGACGTCCTGGTGCACGCGCTGCCCCTGTTCCACGTGCACGGCCTCATCCTCGGCGTCCTCGGCCCGCTGCGCCGCGGCGGCTCGGTGCGGCACCTCGGCCGGTTTTCGACCGAGGGCGTCGCGCGGGAGCTGACGGCCGGCGCGACCATGCTGTTCGGCGTGCCGACGATGTACCACCGCATCGCCGGCGAGGTCGGCGCCGACCCGGTGCTGGCCGACGCGCTCAAGCGGGCCCGGCTGCTCGTCTCCGGGTCGGCGGCGCTGCCGGTGCACGACCACCAGCTGATCACCGCGGCGACCGGCCAGCAGGTCGTCGAGCGCTACGGCATGACCGAGACGCTGATGAACACCAGCGTCCGCGCGGACGGCGAACGCAAACCCGGCACGGTCGGCGTGCCGTTGCGGGGGGTGGACCTCCGGCTGGTCGGCGACGCCGGCGAGGTGATCGACGACGTCGAGACGGTCGGCGAGATCCAGGTGCGCGGCCCCAACCTGTTCACCGAGTACCTGAACCGGCCGGACGCGACCGCGGCCGCGTTCGACGACGGCTGGTTCCGCACCGGCGACATGGCCACGCGCGACGCCGACGGGTACGTCAGGATCGTCGGGCGCAAGGCGACCGACCTGATCAAGAGCGG
The DNA here is from genome assembly GCF_040682815.1 of Amycolatopsis sp. NPDC051102. Lineage (NCBI taxonomy): Bacteria > Bacillati > Actinomycetota > Actinomycetes > Pseudonocardiales > Pseudonocardiaceae > Amycolatopsis > Amycolatopsis sp. NPDC051102. The sequence continues at coordinate 19,730 of NZ_JBFBBT010000038.1, read as the reverse complement.
CGGCTACAAGATCGGCGCGGGCGAGATCGAGAACGCGCTGCTGGAGCACCCCCGCGTCGCCGAGGCGGCCGTCACCGGCGAGCCGGACGACGACCTCGGCGAGCGGATCGTGGCGTGGATCGTGCCGTCCGGCGAACCACCGGCCGCCGACGAGCTCGCCGACCACGTCGCCAAGCTGCTGGCGCCGCACAAGCGCCCGCGGGTCGTCCGGTTCCTGGACGCGTTGCCGCGCAACGACATGGGCAAGGTCATGAAGCGGGCGCTCGGTGCCTAGGCTGCCGGCGCGCGAGATCGTCGGCGCGATCGCCAACGGCTTCACGGAGTTCGCCACCCCGCTGCGCGAGGAGCCCGCGGACGGCCCGATCGGCTGGCCGGGTTACCGGGAAGCGCGTTCCGCCGCAGAAGAACGCACCGGCGAGAAGGAATCGGTCGTTTGCGGCACGGCGAAGATCGGTGACGTCGAAGCCGTGCTGATCGCGTTCGAGTTCGGGTTCCTGGGCGGGTCGCTCGGGCAGCGCACCGGCGACCGGATCGAGGCGGCGTTCGCGCACGCCCGCGACGCGCGGCTGCCGGTGGTGTCGCTGGTCGCGACCGGCGGCAGCCGCATGCAGCAGGGCATGCGCGCATTGATGCAGCTGCAGCGGGTGGCGCGGGCGTCGGCGCGGACGCGGTCGGTGGGCATCCCGCAGATCGCGGTGCTGCGCGACCCGACGACCGGCGGCGGCTGGGCGACGCTCGGTGCGGGCGCCGACGTCGTCCTCGCGCTGCCGGAGGTGCAGGTCGGCTTCGCGGGCTCGCGGGTGCGTCCGCCGGGCTCGCCGGAGGCGTACACCGCGGAGGCGCACTTCGCCTGGGGCCAGGTCGACGCGCTGGTCGAGCCGGAGGAGCTCGGAGCGGCGGTGAACCGGTGGCTGCGGCTGCTGACCGCGCGTTCGTCGGCGGCGGCTCCCCCGCCGTCGGCGTTGCGGGCCGTCTCGCTGCCTTCGACGGGCTGGGAAGCGGTCCAGGCGGCGCGGTCACCCTCGCGGGCGCGGGCGGCGGAGTACCTCGACGCGTACTTCGACTGGCGGCAGGACATCAGCGGCGACCGCGTCGGCGGCGCGGATCCCGGGGTGGCGTGTGGCTTCGGCTGGCGCGACGGCCGGACGATCGCGTACGCGGCCCAGTGCGGCACGCCGACGTTGCCGTCGGGCTTCCGGACGGCGGCCCGCCTGGTGCGGCTGGCGTCCCGGCTGGGCATCCCGGTGCTGACACTGGTCGACACCCCGGGCGCGGCGAACGACGCGGCGGCGGAGCAGGCGGGCGCGGGCGGCGCGATCGCCGAGCTGTTCGAGGCGGTGGCGACGGCATCGGTCCCGGTGACGACGCTGGTGATCGGCGAAGGCGGCTCGGGCGGCGCGCTGGCGTTCGCGGCGGCGGGCTCGACGTGGGTGGCACCGGACGCGTACTTCTCGGTGACGTCCCCGGAAGCCGCGGCCGCCATCCTCAAACGACCCTCCGCGGAAGTGCCCGACATCGCCAACCAGCTGTACCTGCGGCCCCAGGACCTGGTGGATCTGGGGGTGGCGCGGGCGGTCGTGAGTGTAAAAGCGGGTTAGAACCCGCCTTACCACTCACGAGGGTTCAGCCATCCGTGGTTGGATCTTGCGATGGGGTATCAACTCAACAGACGAGCCGCGTTCGGTTTGGGGACCGCTGTCGCCGCTGGAAGCATTCTGGCCGGTTCTCCCGCGTACGCGCAGGAAGCAGACATCGAGGCCAGCCCGGCCACACCGGACCGGGCCAGGCAGAAGGTGAAGCGCGTCTACGACGACGCAGCCGCTGAGGCAGGCGGCATCTGGAACTCCTACATCAGCGTGGCCGGCCAGGTGGCCGTCGACGTGGCGTCCGACGAGGTCGTCGAGGCGTACAGCGTCAACAAGGTGGCCGTCGCGGTCACCTTGATGGACAAGATCGACCGTGGCCTGCTCACCCTGGACCAGCAGGTCCAGGTGCCGGCGAGCATCGTCGTGCCGGGTGGTGACGGCATCATCATCCTGGACAAGGCGTACCCGAGCGCGTTCACGCTGGGCCACGTCCTGTCGCTGTTCCTCACGGTTTCGGACGACACGTGCGTCCGGCTGGCAGGGCTCGTGGTTCCGGCGGCCGAGATCAACCAGATCCTGGTGAGCAAGGGCTTCCCCAAGACCCAGGTCACGCCGGTGGCCAACCCGAACCGCTACTTCCTCGGCCAGACCACTCCGCGCGAGACACACGACCTGCTGCAGGCGCTGGTCGCGGGCACCTTGCTGAGCCCGGCGTCGACGGACTACCTGCTGTCCCTCCTGCGGTCGCAGGTGGCGTTCACCGACGGAATCCGCCGTGAGATGTCGTCTGTGGACCGGGCGAGGATCGCCACGAAGGCGGGCTGGCTGAACGACGGCCGCAACGAGGCGGGAATCATGTTCGACGCCGCGGGCAAGCCGGTGCTGATTTACTCGATGTTCGCGCACGGACAGGCGAATCCGGAGGACTTCGGGGCCACGCACCCGGTCCGGCAGGCCGCCGCGAAGATGGGGCCGAAGTTCCTGTGCGCGGTCGACAAGATCGGGGGCGCCGGCACCCGGACGTTCCGGGCACCGGCCTACCAGCAGTACAACGGCGGCTGAGCAGTCTGCCGCGGCTGTCGTGAGTGGTAAGGAGAGTTCTAACTCGGCGTTACACAAAACACCACGGGGGGGGGGGCGGGACCCCGGGGGGGGACCCAACCTGGGGGTGGGGGGGGGTGAGGCGGAAGGGGGGCAAC
>NZ_JBFBBT010000038.1:0-16935 GCF_040682815.1 Amycolatopsis sp. NPDC051102 | reverse complement strand
TGCTGCGGGCGGTGGGCTGGTGTTGTTGCCTAATCACCCACCCCCGCCCCCACCCCCCACGACTGGGCGAGCTCCGGAACCCGGTCGGTCCACGAACCGTGGGGTTCGAGGGTGATCTCGCGGACGTCGTCCTCACGGCGGTCCAGCCGCACCACCAGGTAGTCGTCCGACAGGCGCTCCGCCGAACCCTCGCCCCACTCGACCACGATCGCCGAGCGCTCCAGGTCCGTGTCCAGGTCCAGGTCGTCCAGCTGGGACAGGTCGCCGCCGAGGCGGTACGCGTCCACGTGCACCAACGGCACGCCCGATGCGCCCGCCGGGTGGACGCGGGCCAGGACGAACGTCGGGCTGCTCACCCGGCCGCCGACGCCGAGGCCGTCGGCGATGCCGCGGGTCAGCGTCGTCTTGCCCGCGCCGAGCGGCCCGGCCAGGAGGACCAGGTCACCCGCGCGCAGGACGCGGCCGAGGGCCCGTCCGAAGTCCATCGTTTCGTCGGGGGTCGGGAACACGAAACTCAACGCTGCCACCACCAGGTTCGCCGGGACGAGGATTCGCCGTCCGCACCGGAACAGCGTTGCAGGAGATCGATCAGATGGCTGTTCACCAGCTCGGGCTGCTCGAGCTGGACCATGTGGCCGGCGCCGCGGACGCGCACCAGCTCCGCGTCGGGCAGCTCGGCCGCGATCCGCTCGGCGTGCGCGAACGGCGTGAACCGGTCCGAATCGCCGCCGATGACCAGGACTTCGGCGTGCTTCAGGCCGGCCAGCGCCGCGTACCGGTTGTGGCTGCCGAGGGTGTCGACGAAGTTCACGAGCCCGCGCACCGGCGTCACTTCGAGCATCTCGAGCATGAAGTCGACGAGCCGGGGCGCGACGTCGCGGCTGCCGAACGCCAGCCGGCGTACCGCCTGCCGCGTCAGCTGGCCACCGGCCGCGCGGACGAACTCGACCAGCCCCGGCTGCCAGCCGGCGAGCCCACCGGCGGCGCGCGTGAGCGGGTTGTACTTCGAGAGCAGCGAACGCGGCAGCCCGCGTGCGCCCACCTCGCCCGCGGCCGTCGCGATGAAGGCGACGCCTTCCACCCGCTCTTCGAACAGCGAAGGGAACTCGGCGGCCAGTTCCATGATCACCATGCCGCCCATCGAGTGCCCCATCAGCACGATGGGCCCGTCCGGCACCACGGACCGCAGCACGCAGTCCAGGTCCCGGGCCAGCTGTTCGATGGTCGACGTCTCGGCCGAAGCCGCGCCGGACAGGCCGTGGCTGCGGTGGTCGTAGTACACCTGACGCACCCGCGGCAGCCGCAGCGACGCCAGGTCGCGGCGCTGGAAGTGCCAGCAGCGCCGGGAAAGCGCGAAGCCGTGCACCCCCACCACGGTCAGTTCCGGTTCGCCGCCGTCCTCCGGGTCGATCTCCTCGACCGAAAGCGGCGTGCCGTCCTCGGCCGCGACCGTCGACGTGCGGTCGGGCTTCAGCTCCCCCAGCGGCTCGTCCACGTACGGATCCTCACTGTGCCGCCGCTGCTGCGCGGCGACGATAGCGGCGGCAGCGGTCCCGGTGGCCAAGGCCCCGACCCCGCCGGCGATGGCCAGCAGTCGACGTGAAGGTGTCACGAGCGCTCCCCCAGATACCGGCGCCGCACGCGCGGGCGGTACATCGAGGTGACGATCTCGTAGTCGATGGTTCCCAGCTTGTCGGCCCATTCCCGGGCCGTCGGCTCGCCGTGCGTCCCCGCGCCGAACAGGACGACCTCCTCGCCGGCGGACGGCTCGTAGTCGCCGCAGTCGACGACGAGCTGGTCCATGCAGACCCGCCCGGCGACCGGCCGCCGCTGCCCGCCGAGGAGTACGTCCATCCGTCCGGACAGCGACCGCGGGACGCCGTCGGCGTAGCCGGCCGGCACCAGCGCCAGGTTCGTGTCACGCTCCGCGGTCCAGGTGTGCCCGTACGACACGGATTCGCCGGCCTCGATCCGCTTGACCAGCGCGACCGCCGACCGGAACGTCATGGCCGGGCGCAGGTCTTCGGCCTGCGGCACCGGGTTGAGCCCGTACATCGCGATGCCCGGGCGCACGAGGTCGAAGTGCAGGTCGGGCCGGGTCAGCAGGGCCGCGGAGTTCGCGAGGTGCCGCATCGGGTCGAGCCCGGCGGCGCGGGCGGTGTCGTAGGCCTCGGCGAACCGCTTGGCCTGCAGGTCGGTCGCCGGGTGATCCGGCTCGTCCGCGCACGCGAGGTGGGACCAGATGGCGACGACCTCGACCCGCGGTTCGGCGGCCGCCGCTTCGACCAGCCCGGCCCACGCGGCGGGCGGGCAGCCGTTGCGCGACAACCCGGTGTCGATTTTGAGGTGCACACGCGCCCGGGTACCCGGTTTCGCCGCGGCCGCGATGCGGCGAAGCTCACCCAGCGAGCTGGCCGCGAGGTCGATGTCGTTTTCGACGCCCGCCGCGAAGTCGACGTCGGGGGTGTCCAGCCAGCTGAACAGCCGGCTGGTGATCCCGGCCTCGCGCAGGGCGAGGGCCTCGCCGAGCGAGCAGGTGCCGAGCCAGGACGCACCGGCCTCGACCGCGGCGCGCGCCACCGGCAGCGCGCCGTGGCCGTAGGCATCGGCCTTCACCACGGCCATCACCTGGGCACCGGGCGCGCGGGCGCCCAGCAGGGTGAGGTTGTGGCGGATGGCGTCGAGGTCGATGTCGACCTGCGCCCGCGGGAAACTGGGGGTCATGGCAACCCCCAGTTTCCCATGACCCGAGGTCAGGGCAGGCGCGCCCCGGACGTGGCGGAGAACACGTGCAGCTCGTCCGGGCGGATCCGCAGGTGCAGGGTGTCACCCATGGCCGGCGGCGTGCGCGGGTCGACCCGGACCACCACGTTGGGGCGGGTGTCGTCCGCGTCGGTCTGGGCGAGCTTGCCGTAGACGAACGCGTCCGAGCCGAGCTCCTCGACCAGGTCCACCTTGATCGGCAGCGTGCCGTCTTCGCCGGTGGCGACCTCGAGGGCCTCCGGCCGGAAGCCGAGCGTCACGGTGTCGCCGTCGGCCGCGGCCAGCGTCTCGCGGGTCAGCGGCACGCGCGCGCCGCCCACCTCGGCGCCGTCGGCCGTCAGCTTCGCCGTGACGAGGTTCATCGCGGGCGAGCCGATGAAGCCGGCGACGAAAGCGTTTGCGGGCCGGTCGTACAGGGCGCGCGGGGTGTCGCACTGCTGCAGCAGGCCGTCCGACAGCACCGCGACGCGGTCACCCATCGTCATGGCCTCGACCTGGTCGTGCGTGACGTACACCGTCGTGACGCCGAGGCGGCGCTGCAACGCGGCGATCTGCGTACGCGTCGAGACACGCAGCTTCGCGTCGAGGTTCGACAGCGGCTCGTCCATGAGGAAGACCTGCGGCTCGCGGACGATCGCGCGGCCCATCGCGACGCGCTGGCGCTGGCCACCGGAGAGCGCTTTCGGCTTGCGGTCGAGGTACTGCTCGATGTCGAGCAGCTTCGCCGCCTCGAGGACCTTCTGCTTGATCTCGGACGCGGGCCGCCCGGCGATCTTCAGCGCGAAGCCCATGTTCTGCGCGACCGTCATGTGCGGGTACAGCGCGTAGTTCTGGAACACCATCGCGATGTCGCGCGAGCGCGGCGGCAGCTGGGTGACGTCGCGGTCGCCGATCCAGACGGCGCCGTCGTCGATGTCCTCGAGACCGGCGAGCATGCGCAGGCTGGTCGACTTGCCGCAGCCCGACGGACCGACCAGCACGAGGAACTCGCCGTCCTCGATCTGCAGGTCCAGCGCGTCGACCGCGGGGCGCTCCGAGCCGGCGTAACGCCGGGTCGCCTTGTCGTAGGTGATGGAAGCCATCGGTCAGTCCTCTCCGAGATTCCGCCGGACCCCGTAAGCCGCTTCGCGGGCTTCGAGGTGGCGCTGCTGGATCCGGTGGCCCTCGGCGCGCTGCGCCTCGGTCGGCTCGTCCAGCTCGAGCCGGAGCTTCTGGTGTTCCTGCCAGGACGGGGGTTCCGCGCTGGAAGCCAGGGCCCACGCCGCCTGCCGCGCCGCGCCGAGCGCGACGTACTCGGCGACTTCGGGCAGCTGCACGGGCACGCCGAAGACCAGCGGCGCGACCGCGCGGACGGCCCGCGACTGGGCACCACCGCCGATCAGCAGCACGCGCTGGACGTCGAGGCCGTGCGCGCGCACCGCGTCGAGACCCGCGGCCAGGCCGCAGAGCATGCCTTCGACGGCGCTGCGCGCGAGGTTCTCCGGGGTCATGTTGTCCCTGGTCAGCCCGGCCAGCGAACCGGTGGCGCCGGGCAGGTTCGGGGTGCGCTCGCCGTCCAGGTACGGCAGGAAGGTGAGCCCGCCGGCGCCGGGCGCGGCGGCCAGCGCGAGCCGGTCGAACTCGCTCAGCGTCGCGCCGAGCATCGCGGCCGTCGCGGTCAGGACGCGGGCAGCGTTGAGGGTGCAGGCGAGCGGCAGGAAGCGGCCGGTGGCGTCGGCGAACCCGGCGACCTCGCCGCTGACGTCGGCCGCACCGGTCTCGGCGACGCCGAACACGGTGCCGCTGGTGCCGAGCGAGACGACGGCGTCGCCCGGCTGGAGTTCCAGCCCGAGCGCGGCGGCCATGTTGTCGCCGGTGCCGGCGGAGACGAGCACGCCGTCCGGGGTGTGGCCGGCGGCGTCGGCCGGGCCGAGCACCGTCGGCAGCTCCGGCGTCCGGCCGCCGAAGGCGTGGCTCAGGACGTCGAGGCGGTAGGCGTTGTCGGACGGCGAGAAGTAGCCGGTGCCCGAGGCGTCACCGCGGTCGGTGACCGGGTCGCCGCCGGTGAGCTTCCAGGTCAGCCAGTCGTGCGGGAGCAGGACCCGCGTGACGCGGTCGGCGAGCTCGGGCTCGTTCTCCGCCATCCAGCGCAGCTTCGTGACGGTGAAGCTGGCGACCGGCACCGAGCCGACGGACTTCGCCCAAGCCGACGGCCCGCCGAGTTCCTCGATGAGGTCGAGCGCCGCCTGCGCGGACCGGGTGTCGTTCCAGAGCAGCGCCGGCCGGACCACCTCGCCGTCTTCGTCGAGGGTGACCATGCCGTGCTGCTGCCCGCCGACGCCGATCGCCCGGACGCCGTCGAGCAGGCCTTTCGACGCCTCCTGGAAGGCATCCCACCAGGCGGCGGGGCCGACCTCGGTGCCCTCGGGGTGCGGCGCGCGGCCGGTGCGGACGATCTCGCCGGTTTCCGCGTCGCACACGACGACCTTGGTCGACTGCGTGGACGAGTCGATGCCGGCGACCAGCTCAGCTGTCATAGGGCTGCCCCTCTGCGACGTGTTCGACGATCTCGATCGCGGTGCCGGCGTTGAGCGCGGCCTCGATCTCCTCGGTGGGTGTGGCCTGGCCGGTGATCAGCAGGTCGTAGTCGCCGACGTCACCGTGCGCGTAGGTGGCGGTGCGGCCGAACTTCGAGTGGTCGACGACCAGGACGTTCTGGTTGGCGATCTTGAGCGCGGCCTTCTTGAGCTCGGCGTAGTCGCGGTCCGGGTGGAACAGGCGGCCGACGGCGACGGCGGTGACCGAGACGAACGCGACGTCGGCGCGGATGCTGTCGAGCAGGTTGATGACCTCGGGACCGGCGCAGGAGTCGTATTCGTGGCTGTACCGGCCGCCGGCGAGCACGACGTCGACCTTCGGCCCGAGCAGCCGGGCGGCGTGCAGCGAGTTGGTGACGACGGTGAGGGCGTCGATCTCGGCCAGCCGACGGACCAGCGGGAGGAGCGTGGTCGAGTCGTCGACGAAGACGGTCTGGCCGGGCTGGACGTGGTTCGCGGCCGAGTCGCCGAGGGCTTCCTTCTCGCCGTGGTGGAGCGTGTCGCGGAAGCGGGCGGCGGTCTCGATGGTGAGCGCGGGGTACGCCTCCACCTTGCCGCGCAGCTTGCGCAGGAGCCGGCGCTCGGCGAGGTCGTCGAGGTCGCGGTGCATGGTCATCAGGCTGACCTTGAACCTCGACGTCAGGTCGTCGATCCGGGCTTCGCCGTGCTCGATGACGTGATCGAGGATGTCCTGCCGCCGCTGCTCGACGACGGCATCGGACGGCCGGGTCTTCCGGTCTCCGGATACTGTGCCGCCGCTCACACGGCATTCTTACCAGATTTACCCCGTGAAGTTAACAGAGAACTCGATAAGTCTTCTCACGAATGTCAGGTCGTCAGCGACCGGATCGAGCGGATGGCCTCCGGGATCGCGTGGACCAGGCCGGAGGCCGACGTCGGGGCGTTCTGGGCCGCGATCGCGCCCGCCAGGGAGTGCACGTGGGCGGCGGCCGCTGCGGCCAGCCAGGGGTCCAAGCCGGCCGCCAGCAGGGCCCCGACCAGGCCCGAGAGGACGTCACCCGAGCCCGCGGTTGCGAGCCAGGCGCCGCGCGGGGTGTTGACCGCCGTCCGGCCGTCCGGGGCCGCGATCACCGTGCAGTGGCCCTTCAGCAGCACCACCGCGTCGTACTTCTTCGCCGCTTCGCGCGCCGCCGTCACGCGGTCCGCTCCCGGCTTGCGGCCCATCAGGCGCTCGTACTCGCCCGCGTGCGGGGTCAGGACCAGGGGCGTGTCCGGGTCGCGCGCGTCCAGGACCTCCGGGGACTTCGCGATGATCGTCGTCGCATCGGCGTCCGCGCAGACCGGGACGCCCTGGCCGAGGACGTGGTGCAGGACGTCCCGGCCGTCGGAACCCGTGCCGATGCCGGGCCCGACCACCCACGCCTGGACCCGGCCCGCGTCGGCCACCGTGCCGGTCGCGATGACCTCCGGCCACTGGGCGCGGACGACGTCCGCCGCGTGGCCCGCGTAGCGCACGAGACCCGAGGTCGCGCGGACGGCCGAGCCCGCGGCGAGCACCGCCGCGCCCGGGTACGTCGCCGAGCCCGCCGCGACGCCCACCACGCCCTGGCTGTACTTGTCGTCCTCCGGGCCGGGCACCGGCCAGGCCGCGGCGACGTCCACGATGTCCAGGCGCTCCAGCGACGGTTCGGTCAGGTCCAGACCGATGTCGACCAGCACGACCTCGCCGCACCACGACGGCGCCAGGGCGTGGACCGGTTTGAGCGCGCCGAAGGTGACCGTGCGGGTGGCCCGCACCGCCGGGCCGTCGACCGCGCCGGTGTCCGCGTCGACGCCGCTGGGCAGGTCGACGGCGACGATCGGGGCCTCGACCAGCTCGACCAGCCGTGCCGCGTCCGGCCGCAGGGACCCGCGCCCGGAGATGCCGACGATCCCGTCGACCACGACGTCGGCGCGGACGATCCACTGTGGACCGTCCGCGACGGACACGATCCGGCCGCCCGCCCGTCGCACCGCGCGAAGACCCGCGGAGTGCGCCTTCTCGGGCGTGAGCAGGATCGCCGTGACGGCCACCCCGCGGCGGCGCAGGAACGCGCCGGCCCACAGGGCGTCGCCGCCGTTGTCGCCCGAGCCGACCAGGAGCACGACCCGGCGGCCGGAAACGCCGCCGGTGTGGTCCTCCAGGAGATCCGCGATCTGCACCGCGAGCCCGAACGAGGCTCGCCGCATCAGCTCGCAGTCGGGCGTGACGGCGAACGCCCGCCCCTCCGCCTCGCGAATCCGTTCCGTGGTCCAGATTCCCTGCACGGCGGCGACCCCCGCTTACTCGACGGTGACGGACTTCGCCAGGTTACGCGGCTTGTCGACGTCGTACCCGCGGGCGCGGGCGATCTCCGCGGCCAGCACCTGCAGCGGCACCGTGGACACCAGCGGCTGCAGCAGCGTCGGCACCGCGGGGACCTCGATGAGCTCGTCGGCGAACGGCCGGACGGTCTCGTCGCCCTCTTCGGCGATCACGATCGTGCGGGCGCCACGCGCCTGGATCTCGCTGATGTTGGACACGAGCTTCGAGTGCAGCACCGCGCGGCCCTTGGGCGACGGCATCACGACGACGACCGGCAGGCCCTCTTCGATCAGCGCGATCGGGCCGTGCTTGAGCTCGCCGGCGGCGAAGCCCTCGGCGTGCATGTACGCCAGTTCCTTGAGCTTCAGCGCGCCTTCGAGGGCGACCGGGAAGCCGACGTGGCGGCCGAGGAACAGGATCGCCTTGGAGTCGGCGATCCGGCGGCCGAGGTCGCGCACCTGTTCCACAGTGGACAGTACCTTCTGGACGGCCGCGGGCATGGCCTCGAGCTCGGCGAACTCGCGCGCGACCTCGTCCGGGTACTTCGTGCCGCGCGCCTGGGCCAGCGCCAGGCCGACCAGGTAGTTGGCCGCGATCTGGGCGAGGAACGCCTTCGTCGACGCGACGCCGATCTCGGGCCCGGCGTGGGTGTAGAGCACGGCGTCGGACTCGCGCGGGATCTGCGCGCCGTTGGTGTTGCAGACGGCGAGGACGCGCGCCTTCTGCTCACGCGCGTGCCGGACGGCTTCTAGCGTGTCCGCCGTCTCGCCGGACTGGCTCACCGCGACGACGAGCGTGTCGCGGTCGAGGACCGGGTCGCGGTAGCGGAACTCGCTCGCCAGCTCGACCTCGACCGGCAGCCGCGTCCAGTGCTCGATGGCGTACTTGGCGACCAGGCCGGAGTGGTAGGCCGAGCCGCAGGCGACGACGAAGACCTTGTCGACGTCGCGGAGGTCCTGGTCGGAGATGCGCTGCTCGTCGAGGATGATCCGGCCGGACTCGAAGTGCCCGCGCAGCGTGTTCGCCAGCGCTTCGGGCTGCTCCTCGATCTCCTTGAGCATGAAGTACTCGTGGCCGCCCTTTTCGGCGGCGGAGAGGTCCCAGTCCACGGTGAACGGCTTGGCCTGGGCGGCGTCGCCGTGGAAGTCCAGGACCTCGTAGCCCTCGCGGGTGATGACGACGAGCTGGTCCTGGCCGAGCTCGACGGCCTCGCGGGTGTGCTCGATGAACGCGGCGACGTCGGAGGCGACGAAGTGCTCGCCCTCGCCGACGCCGACGACCAGCGGCGACGACCGGCGCGCGGCCACGATCGTGTCCGGGTGGTCGGCGTGCGTCACGACCAGGGTGAACGCGCCTTCGAGGCGGCGGCACACGGCGGCGACGCTGGCGGTGAAGTCACCCTTGGTGTCACCCTCGGTGTACGCCCGCGCGATCAGGTGAGCGGCGGTCTCGCTGTCGGTGTCGCTGGCCATCTCCACGCCGTCGGCTTCCAGCTCGGCGCGGAGGGCGGCGAAGTTTTCGATGATGCCGTTGTGCACGACGGCGACGCGCTGCGAGGCGTCGCGGTGCGGGTGCGAGTTGCGGTCGATCGGCGCGCCGTGGGTGGCCCAGCGGGTGTGCCCCATGCCGGCGGTGCCGCCGAAGTGCTCGCGGCCGACCTCGTCGAGCCGGCCTTCCAGGTTGGCCAGCCGGCCCGCCTTGCGCTCGACGGTCAGCGCACCGGCGCCGTCGAGGACCGCGACACCGGCCGAGTCGTAACCGCGGTACTCCATGCGCCGGAGCCCACCGAGGACGACGTCCAGAGCCGGGCGGTGCCCGACATATCCCACGATTCCACACACGCACACCAGCCTAACGAGGGACATTCAGCGGGTTGACGGGGTCCGCGAACCGCCCCCGACCTGCAAAGACACCCAGCCGGGTGGTTCAAACCAATACGGCGTATCCGGAGGGTCGGCTCGCGCAACCGGAAGGCTGGCTCGCGCACCCCGAGGGTCGGCCGGGCGTACCCGGCGGGTCGGCTCGCGGACCTGGGAAGTCGGCTGGCGTACCCGGCGGGTCGGCTCGCGTACCTGGAGGGCCGGCCGGTCTGAGCGGCCGGAACTGTCGGTGCCTGCCGGTAGAGTGGAAAACGGGGGGCGCCCCCGCGAGCGGCCGGATGTCGCGTTCGGCGCGCCGGGGCGGCGGGCGAGCCGGGGGACGGCGCGCACAGTAGGGTTCCGGCCATGGCCAGCAAGCCCAAGCAGCTGCTCGCGGAGTTGACGCACCCGGGTCCGCACGAGGTCCTGCGGGGCAATCTCGCCCTGGTCGGGCTGCCCGGCGTCGTGTTCACGCCCCGGGCCGGCCTCGGACTGCCGGCCGTCGCCTTCGGGCACGGCTGGCTGCAGCCGCCCGACCGGTACCGGGAGCTGCTGCGCCACCTCGCCAGCTGGGGCATCGTCGCCGCCGCGCCGGCCACCCAGCGCGGGCCGCTGCCCTCGCACCGGCTGCTCGCCGCCGACCTGCTGACCACCCTCGACGTCGTGACGACCGTGCGGCTCGGCCCGGACGGCATCAGCGTCGACCCCGCCAAGCTCGGGCTCGCCGGCCACTCGACCGGCGGCGGCTCCGCCGTCCTCGCCGCGGCGCAGGACGCGCAGAGCGAGAAGCCCCGGATCAAGGCCGTCGCCACGATCACGGCGGCCCAGACGCTCCCGCCGGCCACCGAGGCGGCCAAGGCGATCACCGTTCCCGGCCTGCACCTGGCCGCGGAGACGGACCTGGTCGCCCCGTCCGCCGCGCACGCCGAGGCCATCGCCGGGGCGTGGGGCGGCGACGACGTCCAGCTGCGCTTCCTCGGCAAGGCGTCCCACCTGGGCGTCACCGAGGGCCGGCACTGGTCGCAGCTGATCATGCACGGCAAGCCGCACCGCAAGACGCAGCAGCTGACGCGCGCGCTGTTCACGGCGTTCTTCCTGACCCACCTGACCGGCACCGACAAGTACCGGCCGCTGCTCGAGGCGGACGTCAAGCGCGCCCCCATCGAGCGCGAAGAAGAGCCCGCCCACTGACGCGGACGGGCTCTTCCCGGGCTCAGACCAGCCAGCTCGTGCTGGAGAAGTCGTCCTCGTCGTCGGGCTGACGCGCGTGCCGTCCACGCCGCGGCGGCTCGGGGGCGGCCGGCGGCGGTTCCGGGGCCGGCTCCGGGCGTGGCGGGGCCGCCACGGCCGGGGTGCCGTAGCTCGGCGTCGGGTAGTTCGTGTAGCCGGTGTCCGCTTCCTCTTCGTGGACGCCGAACTCCATCAGCGACTCGCGGGACTTGTCGGCCAGCGTCTTCTCCGTCGCCCAGCCGCCCGCGCTCTGCTTGCGCTTGTTGAGCTCGTCCATGTGCTCGGCGTACTTCTGCGCGGCCGCGAGCTCCCGCTGCATGCCTTCGCGGGCCTGCTGCTGGGCCTCGGCGAGCCGGCGTTCGCGCAGCCCCCGCTGCTCGTCCTGCTCCCGCGCCGCGGCTTCCATCGTCGAGATCGCCGCGCGATACCGGTCTTCGGCGCTGCTCATCGGCCCTCCTCGGCCCTCGTCACCGGTCGTACCGGATCGAACGGTCACCCTCGTCGTCCAGCGAACCGCTGATCCGGCCCTTCGCGCCGGACGTCTCGAACACGCCGCCCTCGACGCGGTACTGGCTGGGCCCGCGCTGCTGGTCGCCGCCACCGCCACCCGGTGCGCCGCCCATGCCGCCCATCATGCCCATGCCGCCCATCCCCGACATCGCGCTCGAGCTCGACGAGCTCGCGGCCGCCTGGTGCAGGCCGGGGTCGACCGGCGTGGCACCGAGCCCGCCCCCGCCGTCGGACATCGGCAACGAGGCGTCGCTGCCCGTCTGGGCGCCCGGGTCCAGCGACACGGCGCCGGCGAAGTCCGGCGACCCGCCGCCGGTGACGGCGGAGCCGAAGTTGCTCGCGCCGGCCGTCGTCGTCGCGTCACCGGTGCCGCCGCTCGCGCCCGCGTCGGCCGTCGCCACCGCGGGCTCGGCTCCGACGCTGCCGCCGAGGTCGCCGTCGAAGCCGCCGGGCGCGGTGAACCCCGAAGTCGCTTCGCTGCGCGTGAAGCCGGGGTCGGGGTTGGCCGGCGCCGGGTCCTTGGTCAGCGGGGATTCGGCGTTCGGGTCGTGCCGGATGTCCGAACCGGACGCGCCGGACGTGCCCGTGGTGCCGTCGGCGCCCGGCTTGCCGTCCGCCTTGACGTCCGCCTTGCCGTCGCCGGCCTTCGGGTCGTCCTTCTCGTCCAGGGTGTAGGTGGTCGGCTCGCCCTTGCCGTCGTCGACGGTCACGATCGTCGGCCCGTCCGGGCCCTCCGGCCGCTCGGCGGTGATCTTGAGGTTGCCGTCCTGGATGTGGATCTTGCCGTCTGGCCCCGGCTTGTAGCTGCCGTCCGCGCCGGGCTGGCCTTCCTTGACCGCCTGCTGGCTGCCCTGCGGGCCGAAGGACGCCTTGTCGCCGTCCTTGCCGTCCGCGCCCTTGGCGCCGTCCTTGTCGTCGTCACCCCAGTCGAGGTGGTAGTCCTTCTTGTGGCCGTGGCCGTCGTCCACGGAGATGTCCTGCTTGCCCTCCTTGTCGGGCTCGGACATCGAGATCGTGTTGTCGCCCTTCTTGACCGACACCGTGTCGGTGTCGTCGAGGTCCTTGATGGCCTCGCCGGTCTTCGGGTCGATCGGGTACGGCTGGCCGGTCGACGGGTCGACCTCCAGGGGCTTGCCGGTGATCGGGTTCTTGCCGTCTTCGTGCTTCGGCGGCTCTTCGGCCTTCGGCGGCTCGACCGCCGACGGCGTCGTGCCACCACCCCCGGTGCCACCGCCGGTGCCACCGCCCCCGGTGCCGCCGCCTCCGGTCCCACCGCCCCCGGTGCCGGTGCCACCCGTCCCGGTGCTCCCGGTGTTGCCGGAGTTCCCGGTCTTGTCGCCGCCGCCGCCGTCGTTCTTGGCCTCGGTCAGCTGGTTGCGGTAGCCGTCCATGTACCGCGCCAGCGCGCCGAACTGCTGGTCGATGGTCTGCTTGGCGGCCGTGCAGGACCCGTCGAACGCGTTGATCAGGCTCTTGTACTCGGTCGAGAACGCGCCGTCACGCCAGTAGCGGCAGACGTTCCGGCCGTATTCCTTGTTCTCGTCGTTGAAGCCGCAGTCGTCGTTCTGCAGCCGCTCGGCCAGGTTCGACGGGTTGCCGTTCTTCGCGTTGACGGCGTCGATCCAGCCGGCGACCTTCATGAAGTCGTCGAACTTGTCGGTGTCGCCGTTGGCGATCTTGAGGACGTCCTTGGCCATCGGGATGTCGGCCTCGGCGATCACCGGGCGGTGCAGCTGCAGGACCTCGTCGACCTTCTTCTTCACCGCGGTGAAGACCTGCGAGACGGTCTCCGGGATCAGCTTGGCCGCGCCGTCGATCTGCTGCGACAGCTCCTTCGCGTGCGGCTTGATCGTCTCGTCGTACTTGATCTCCGCCGCGTTGGCGCCCTTGCCCTTCCACTCGCCGAAGAGCGTCTGCAGCTCGGTGTCGCTCTTGGTGAGGGTTTCCTCGACGACCTTGTGCGCCTTGCTCAGGTCGTCGGCGTCGCTGAGGAACTTCTGGTACTGGATCCCGCGGTTCTCGTGGAACTTGTCCTTGAGGTCCGTCTGGGAGTTCTTCTTTTCGCCTTCGCCGCCCTTGATCTGGTTCCAGACCTCGTCGGTCCACTTGGCGAGCAGGTCGACCGCCACGTTGCCCTGGTCGAGCTGTTCGTCGGAACTCTTCGCGCCGGCCCCCAGCGCCGGCGCGGCGATCCCGTCGAGGTTCTTCTTCGCCTGGTCCCGTTCGGCGGTCTGCCGCTGGTGTTCCTGGTTCTTGGCCGCCGACTCCTGCTTCGCCTCGGAGACGATCTCGTCGGTGTCGTCCGAGTCGAACGCGTCCCAGCCGCCGCCACCGTCGGAATAGTTTTCGATGTACTTCTTCGCGTACTCTTCTTCTTCGTCGTTGAAGTTGAAGGTGTTGCGGTCGTACTCCTCCATGAGCTTCGTCTTGGTGTCCATGGAGACGTTCGGGTCGTCGAGGACCTTCTTGATTTCGGCCCAGTCAGCCATCAGCGGTTACCCCCGGCCTGGTTCGCGGTCGCCCCGGCGTTCGCTTCCTGGGTCGTGTACTTGCCGCCCGCGGTCCCGATCCCGCCGCCGAGGTTCGCGAGGGCGTTCGACAGCCCGGTCAGGCCCGCGCCGATCTCGTCCATCCCGGCCTTGTACTTGCCGAAGCTCTCCTGGTGCACGCGGCCGAAGTCGGCGGCGACGATCTCGGTCGGCGCGACCTTCTTGGCTTCGGCCGCCGGGTCGTCGGCGACGTCCGCCAGGCGCACCTGCGCCCGCGTCATCGCCTCCGAACTCGCTGCATACCCGTCCGGCATGGTCGCTGCCCCCTTCGATCCCGCACTCCTGCGATGTCACAGTCTCGCTGACGTTCCGGGACTGTGACGCGCCCGGACACCGTTCGGTGCCGTCGCAGATGCACAGAGAGTCTAGCGTCCGGCCGGGCGGCGGACCTGCGGTTCCGCGAAGTGCACCCGCCCGAGCCCTACTCCCGGCGGCCCTGCGCCGCGACCGCCTCGGCGATCACCTCGGCGACGCCGCGGATGTCCACCAGCCGGTCGAGCTCGTCCAGGTCGACCGAGACGCCGTAGGTCACCTCGGCCCGGGCCAGCAGCTGGATGCGCTGCCGGGACGTCATACCGATGTCGTCGAACGGCGTGGTGTCGGTGAGCCGCTCCGGCGGGATCTCCAGCGCGAACGCGATGATCCGCCGGATCTCGTCGACGTAGGCCCCCGGGTCAGTCATGGCGCCCATTCTCGCCCCACCAGCGGTCCCGGGCCGCGGCGCGGGACACCTTGCCGCTGGAGGTCCGCGGCACCTCGCCCGGCCGCACCAGCCACACCGCGCGCACCGGCAGGTCGTGCCCGGCCGAGACGGCCCGCCGCACGGCCGTCTCGACCTCTTCGCCCGGCGCGGTGCACCCGGCCACGACGGCGACGCCTTCGCCGTGGCCGTCCCGCACGCCGAACGCGGCGGCACGCCGGACGCTCGGGTGCGCGGCCTCGACGGTGGCCTCGATGTCCTGCGGGTGGTGGTTGCGGCCGTCGACGATGATCAGGTCCTTGCGGCGGCCGGTGACGTACAACTGTCCGTTGTGGACGAAGCCGAGGTCGCCGGTGGCCAGCCAGCCGCCGGGGGCGAGCACGTCGTCGCGGCCCCAGTAGCCGTCGGCGAGGTTCGGGCCCGACACCTGGATCTCCTTGTCGGCAACGCGGATCCGCTGGCCGTACGGGCGCCCCACCGACACGTGCGGCTCGCCGTCGAACACGGTGATCGTCGCTCCTTCGTCGCCGGCGCTCGTGACGAACACCGTCGCCTCGGCGAGCCCGTAGGCCGGCTTGTGGGCGGCGGGCGGCAGCCCGAAGGGCGCGAAGGCCCGCGCGAAGTTCTCGACGGTGGCCGCGCGCACCGGCTCGCTGCCGTTGAGCAGGGAGTTGACGTGGGAGAGGTCGACGGCTTCGAGCTCTCCGGCCGCCTCCGCGGCCAGGTCGAAGGCGAAGTTCGGCGCGGCGGTGACGGCCCCCGGGTGCTCGGCCAGCAGCCGGATCCAGCGCAGCGGGTCGCGCACGAACTCCATCGGCGTGAAGAAGACCGAGCGCGAGCCGAGGAAGACAGGCGTGCCGACGAGCAGGACCAGGCCCATGTCGTGGAAGAACGGCACCCAGCCGACCAGGGGAGTCGAGGCGTCGGCGCGGTAGCACTGCGTCGTCTGCCAGCAGGCGGCCACCAGCGCGCGGTGCGAGATCACCGCGCCGGCCGGGCGGCGCGTCGAGCCGGACGTGTACTGCAGGTACGCCGGATCGGTCATCGCCACGGCGGCGGGCGGCTCGGCGTCGCCGTCCTCGATGTCTTCGATGTCATCGACGGCGAGCACGGCGACCGGCGGGACCTTGTCCACCAGGTCCTTCGACGTGAGGCAGGCCGCCGGGGTGGCGTCCGCGAAGGCCGCCTCGATCCGGGCGCGGTTCGTGCGGCCGGTCGGCACCGACAGCGGCACCGCGATGCGCCCGGCGTAGAGCGTCCCGAGGAAGGCGGTGACGTAGCCGAGGTCCTGCCGGGCGACGATCGCCACCCGGTCGCCCGGCCGGGTGACGCGCCGCAGCTCGCGGGCGACGCCGCGGACGCGGGCGAGCAGCTGCGGCCAGGTCAGCGTGCGGTCGGCCGGGCCCGGGAAGGTGCGGCAGGTGAACGCGGGGCGGTCCGCGCCCGCGTTGCGGAGCAGGTAGTCCGTGAACGGCGTGGTCAGGACGTCATCCGGGACGGCTGCGGGCGGCACGGCTCCATCCTGCCCTACCGTGTCGAAGCGATGGACGAGTTCGAACGGCACGGCATCGGGGTGGTCTCCGGCCGCGACGCGTGCGCACGGGCCCTGCGGTCGCTCGAGCTGACGTCGGATCCCGGTGGCGGCTCGCCCAGCCTGCTGCTGCGGGACGGCGAAGAGCACACCCGCGTGCGCTCGGTGCTGCGAGAGATCATCGCCGGGCTGGAGCCGTTCCCCGACACCCTGCGCACGTCGATCGAGGCCCTGGTGGCCGGCCTGGGGACGTCGTTCGACCTCGTGCGCGACTTCGCGCGGCCGGTGGCGGGGCTGGTGACGTCGGCGGTGCTGGGCCTCCCCCTCGACGACGTCTTCCTGGACCACCTCGAGGCGACGACGGCGAACCTCGACGTCTTCGGCGGGGTGGACCGGGCCGGGCAGGCGTCGGCGTTCCGGCTGGCGGTCCAGCTCAGCCGGACTCCGGCCGGGCCAGGTGGGCTGACGGCGTTGCGGGAGGCGCACGCGGCCGGGCGGCTCGACGAAGACGAGCTGACGTTCACCCCGGTCGTGCTGGCGCACGCGGCGTACGAGAACTCGCTGAACTTCCTGGCCTGCGCGGGCCTCGAACTCGCGGGTTCAGGCCCGCGCAGCGTGCGCGAGCTGGTGACGGCGATCTGCCCGGCCCGGTACGTCCTGCGCTTCGGCCCGGACGGCCCGGTGGCGATCTCCCTGGCCGACGGCCTGCCGTTCGGCCTGGGCCGGCACGCGTGCCCGGGATCCGGCGTCGCGCTGGCCGAGGGCGAGATCGCGCTCGGCGCGCTGGCCGCGCACCTCGGCAGCGGGTGCGAAGTGCGGGACGTGCGTTGGAAGACTCATCCGGTGTTCCACGGCTTGGTCTCGGCGCGAGTTGTCGTGAGTGTTCAGGCGAGTTAGAACTCGCCTGAACAC
>NZ_JBFBBT010000037.1:0-61961 GCF_040682815.1 Amycolatopsis sp. NPDC051102 | reverse complement strand
GGGGTGGCTGCACTTCTACAATCACCATCGACCCCACAGCTCAACCGGCGGCAAGCCACCGGTCACCCGGCTGACCAACCTCCCCGGACATCACATCTAGGACTGCGCGGTCCCAACCGCCGATAGTGCCCGGCGGCGGGGAGGGTGGGGGAGGGGCCCTCTTGGGACACCCCTGACCGGCCACCAGCGGGCGCCGCCGGATGGGGTGCGGCGATCCTGGTCGTTGGCGGCCCGAAGCGCGCGCGGACCCCGGCCTAGCTGCGGCGCGCGTTCTGCAGGGCCAGCCCGCGCGGCGTCGCCAGCCGACTCAGCAGGGCGAACGCGCCGTCGCAAACCAGGGCCAGCACCACCGCGGCCAGGCCGCCGGCGAAGATCTCGCCGTAGCCCTGGGCACCCACCGCGAAGCCGTCGACGATGTAGCGGCCCAGGCCGCCGCCGTCGTTGACGATTGCGCCGATTGCCACCGTCGCTATCAGCTGGAGGAACGACACCCGTGCGCCCGCCAGGATCACCGGGGAGGCCAGTGGGAGCTCGAGGCGCAGCATGATCTGCCACTCGCGGTAGCCCGTTCCGCGGGCCGCGTCGACCGTCTCCTGCTCCAGGGACACCACGCCCGCGTACGTGTTCGTGAACAACGGGGGCATCGCCAGTGCGACCAAGGCCAGCAGCAACGGCCAGAACGTCGTGTCCCACTCCCAGCGGCTGGCCAGGAACCAGAACAGGATGATCAACCCGAAACTCGGGATCGCGCGGCCGATGTTCACCGCGCTGGTCGCCAGGAACGCGCCGCGGCGGTAGTGGGCCAGCCACAGCGCTGCCGGGATCGTCAGCACCGCTGCGATCACCAGCGCCAGCAGGGAAAACCTGAGGTGCTCCACCGTCCGGTACGGCACGCCCGCGCGATCGGTCCAGCTCCAGCGGTTGGGGTCCGAGAGCCACGCGTTCAGCTGGTCGATGAAGCTCATCGCGCCTTCCGGGTCCAGGGCGTCAGCAGCCGCTCGCCGAGCCACAGCAGCAGGTCGACCGCCACCGCCAGCACCACCGACAGACCCATGCCGACGATGATCTCCGTCGGGTTGGGCGTGGTGTTCTGGATGCCGGCGCGGATGAAGTACCCGAGGCCGCCCAGGCCGAGCATGGACGTCACCGTGACCAGGCCGATCGTCGTCACCGCGGCCACGCGCAGACCGGCGATCACCACCGGCAGCGCCAGCGGCAGCTCGATCTGCCACAGCATCCGCGTGCGCGTGTAACCCATGCCGACCGCGGCTTCGCGGACCTCCGCCGGCACCTGGTCGACGCCGGTGACGATGTTGCGGACCAGGATGAGCAGCGTGTACGTCGCGAGCGGGATCATCGCGCTGGTGAACGTCAGCCCGAAGAACGGCACCAGCACGGCGAACGCGCCCAGGCTCGGGATCACGTACAGCGCGCCCGCGGTGCTCAGGATGAACCCGTACGACCAGCGGTAACGCAGCGACACCACCGCCAGCCCGATCGAAACGACCAGGCCGATGCCCAGCGCGGCGGCGGTCAGGGAGATGTGCTCGACGAGCCGGTCGACGATGGCGTCGGCGTTGCGGTCCACCCACCGCCACTGGAAGATCGGGGGGCCGCTGTCGGCTGCCCAGGGCGTCACCGCGGTCACGTGCACCGGCCGACCCTACCCCGATCGGGCGGCAAAATTCCGCAGGCTGGGAATTCGGGCCGGTTCGTCCCAACATGTGGATTTGTGTCGGTGGTCGGGGCTAGGGTCCTTTCGTCTGTTCGAGTGACGAGGGAGTGGGGATTCGTGCGCTGGTTCCGGAACGCGTCCGTGGTGGCGGTGGCCGTCGCGGCGACGCTCGGTTTGGCCGCCTGTGGTGGCAGCGACAGCGGTGACAAGCCCGCCGCGCAGGGCAAGGGCGGGGCGCCGATCGTCGTCGCGTCCTTCAACTTCACCGACAGCCAGATTCTCGCCGAGATCTACGCGCAGGCGCTGGAAGCGAAGGGCTACCCGATCACCCGCAAGCCGAACCTCGGCTCGCGGGAGCTGATCTACCCGTCGCTGAAGTCCGGCGAACTGCAGTTCATCCCGGAGTACCAGGGCGCGGCGATCACCACCGGCTTCGGCAAGGAAGCCGGGAAGACGGCGCAGGAGGAGCACGAGCAGCTGGCCAAGCTGTTCGAGCCCAGCGGCATCGGCCTGCTGAACTTCGCGCCCGCGGAGGACAAGAACACCTACATCGTCAAGTCCGACCTGGCCAAGGACAAGGGCATCGCGTCGATCAGCGACCTGAAGAAGCTCGACAAGGTCGTCATGGCCGGGCCGCCGGAGTGCGAGAAGCGCCTGCCGTGCTACCTCGGCTTCAAGGACGTCTACAAGCTGACGAACATCTCCTTCCAGACGATCCAGGAGGCCGGGCCGCGCGTCGAGCAGCTCAAGTCCGGGGCCGTCACGGTCATTCCGGTCGACTCGGTCAGCCCGCTGACCGGTGACTCGAAGTACACCGTGCTCAAGGACGACCTCAACATCGTGCCGACCGAGAACGTCGTGCCGGCGGTGAACAAGAAGGTGCTGGACGAGCGCGGCGCCGACTTCGCCAACGCGGTGAACGCGGTCAGCGCCAAGCTGACGACCGACGTGATGCGCGACCTGAACAAGCGCGTCGACTCCGACGGCGAGCGCGCCGAGGACGTCGCGAAGGACTGGCTGGCCCAGGCCGGTCTCTGACCCGGTTCGCCGGCCACCTCGGATTAGGTGGCCGGCGGCGGGCAGGCCGGACGAGTTCGGCCCAGCCTCGCCGGCGGCCCGAGACGGGGTGGCCGGCGGTCTTCGAGCGGTGACCTCGGTAGTGATCGCCGGCCCGGTCGTCAGGCCGTTCCGCGCGCCACCCACGCGCGGGCCGTCAGCGGGATCGTGCCGTCCGGCTTCGTCGGCAGCCGGCTGCGCAGCAGTTCGCGCAGCTGTTCCTGCCGGGCCTCGGGCAACGTCGCGAGGTACGTCGGCCCCGGGCCCTGGCGGCCGAGGAACGGCTGCCAGTAGTCGTCGAAGTCGGTGAACACCGTCGGGATCGTGAGCTCGCTGACCGACACCTCCGTCAGGCCGGCGTCCGTCCACAGGCGGCCGAACGGCTCCGGGCGGCACAGCGGGTACCGGCGGCCTTCGTGCAGCTCCGCGGCCTCCGGGTCGAGTTCGGCCGCCGCGTCCCAGAAGTACCTGAGCAGCTCCATGCCCTGCGCCAGGTCCCACAGGTAGGCCAGCGCCCGGCCGCCCGGCGCCGTCACCCGCTTGATCTCCGCCGCGGCCGCCGCCGGGTCCGGGACGAAGTTGAGGACCAGGCCGGAGACGACCACGTCGAAACGGTCGTCCGGGAAGGGCAGTTCGCGGGCGTCGGCGACGGTGAACGTCACCCGCGGATCGGGCACGCGCTCGCGGGCGGCCGCCAGGAATCCCTCGGACGGGTCGACGCCCGCGACCTCCATCGGGTCGGCCGCGGCCAGCACGGCCGCCGTCAGCGCGCCCGTGCCGCAGCCGACGTCGAGCCAGCGGCGGCCCGCCGGGACGTCCAGCTGCCGCACGAACGTCTCCGCGAGCCGGCGGCTCCACCGCCCCATGAATGCCTCGTACGCGTCACCCGACTGCCACATGGCACGCAGTACAGCACAAAAACCGCTGGTCAGCCGTTGGCCAGGTCGCCGGTCGCCGTGTGACCCGCCGACGTCGCGCGGCGCAGGAAGCCGGCGATCAGCTCGAGCTCGTCCTCGCTGTAGCCCGCGCACAGCTCGTCCATCGCCGTGTTCATCCCCGAGTAGAGCCGGAACAGCTCCGCGTTGCGGCCGCGGACCGCGCGCACCGCCACCGAACGCCGGTCGGCCGCCTCCGGGTCGCGCTCGCGGACGATCCAGCCGCCCTTCTGCAGCCGGTCGAGGATGCCCGTCATCGTCGCCGGGTGCAGGCCCGCGCGGCGGGCCAGCGCGCTCGGGCTCAGCGGGCCGTGCCGTCCGATCAGCTCGAGGCAGTCCAGGTCGACGTCCTTGAGCGCCAGATGCGCGCTGACCTGGTGGTTCAGCAGCGACAGCTGGTTGCGCAGCTCCCGCAGCGACTCCTTCACCGCGACCGTCGACCGGCGGTGCGCTCCTGGACCCATGCCCGGCAGCTTAACCGCCGGGAGGCGGTCCTCGGGCACGCGTGGAGGGCGCCCGCCGGTGGTGCGGCGCCCGGTGGAATCGTGGACCCTGATCTGTACGCCGGGAAGAGGAGTGAAATGGGAAAGGTCACGGCCACCGCGGAGCGCACGATCGACGCTCCGGCCGACAAGGTCCGCGCGCTCGTCGCCGACTACGCCGAAACGCGCCCCAAGCTGCTCACCGAGCACTACCGGGACTACCAGGTGACCGAGGGCGGCGTCGGCGCCGGGACCAAGGCGGCGTGGAAGCTGCAGGCGACGTCCAAGCGGGTCCGCGACGTCAAGGCCACGGTCACCGAGCCCCGGCCCGGGACGCTCGTCGAGACCGACGCGAACTCCAGCATGGTCACCACCTGGACGGTCACCGAAGCGGGTGACCGCAGTGTGGTGAAGATCGAGACGACGTGGGACGGTGCCGGGGGTATCGGCGGCTTCTTCGAGAAGACCTTCGCGCCGGGTGGGCTCAAGAAGATCTACGACGGCGTCCTCGAGAAGCTCGCCGACATCGTGTGACCGTGGCGCGAAGCGCCTTCGTTGAGGGTGGCGGTGGGGAAGAAGGTCGGGTGTAGCTCGTCACAATCGGAATCATCGCCCCGGTTAGCTGGTTGCATCAGGTGAATCCGGGGCGACTGCCCCGCTTCGAGACTTGGAGGAGATCCGACGATGAGCACGGCGACCGAGATCCGGCTGGCTTCGCGTCCGGAAGGCGTTCCGACGCACGACAACTTCGAAGTCGTGGACGTCGAGGTGCCGACGCCGGGGGAGGGCCAGATCCTGGTCCGCAACCTGGTCATGAGCGTCGACCCGGCGATGCGCGGCCGCATGAAGGACGTCAAGTCCTACGCGCCGCCGTTCCAGGTCGGCGAGGTCATGTCCGGCGGGGCGGTCGGTGAGGTCGTCGAGTCGAACGTCGACGACGTGAAGCCGGGCGAACACGTCCTGCACCAGGCCGGCTGGCGCACCCACGCCGTGCTCGACGCCGGGCGCTACGTCAAGGTGGACGCCGACGCCGCGCCGCTGTCGACCTACCTCGGCGTGCTCGGCATGCCGGGCCTGACCGCGTACGCGGGTCTGCTGGAGTCGGCCGAGTTCAAGGCGGGCGACACGGTGTTCGTCTCGGGCGCGGCCGGTGCGGTCGGCTCGCTGGTCGGCCAGCTCGCGAAGCTGAAGGGCGCGAAGCGCGTCATCGGCTCGGCGGGTTCGGCGGAGAAGGTCCGCCACCTGATCGACGACCTCGGTTTCGACGCGGCCTTCAACTACAAGGACGGCCCGGTCGCCGAGCAGCTGCACAAGGCGGCGCCGGAGGGCATCGACGTCTACTTCGACAACGTCGGCGGCGAGCACCTCGAAGCCGCGATCGACGCGATCACCCTGCACGGCCGGATCGCGATCTGCGGGATGATCTCCACCTACAACGACACCGAGCCGACGCCGGCGCCGCGCAACCTCGCGCAGGTCATCGCCAAGCGGCTCACCATCCGCGGCCTGCTGGTGCTCGACCACTGGGGCCTGCAGCAGCAGTTCGTCAGCGAGGTCGCGCCGCTGGTCAACTCCGGCGAGATCAAGTACTCGGAGACCTTCGTCGACGGCATCCGCAACGCGCCCGACGCGTTCCTGGGCCTGCTGTCGGGCGCCAACACCGGCAAGATGCTGGTCCGGATCGCGGACTAGAGGAGCTCGGCCAGCTCCGTCAGGGCCGAGATCGTGTACGTCGGCTCGGGTGAGCCGGGCAGCGGGCGGACGCCGGGCCGGGCGAGCAACGCCGTCCGCAGCCCGGCCGCCTGCGCGCCCGCGATGTCCCAGTCGTGCGCGGCGACCATCACGGCCTCTTCGCCGGGGTAGGCGGCCACGACCTGGTGGTAGGGCTCCGGCGCGGGCTTGAGCCTGCCGACCTGCTCGGCCGAGAAGATCCGGTCCAGCAGGGCGGCCAGCCCGGCGTTCTGCAGCTGCGCCTCGGCCGTGGCGAGCGGCGAGTTCGTCAGCGCGACGACGGTGTGGCCGGCTTCGCGCAGCTTCGCCAGGCCGGCTTCGACGTCCGGGTGGGCGGGGAGGCTTCGCAGTCCCTCGCCGACCTCGGCCAGGTCGATCTCCCGCCCGTGCCGGGCGGCGACCTCGATCGCGGCGTCGCCGGCGATGCCCGCGAAGTCGCGGTAGCCGCCGGTCGCCGTCACGGTCAGGACGGTGTGGATGGCCAGCCCGAACCACTCGCGCCGCAGCTCGGCGCCCCCGACGACGGCGTCCATCGGGCTGAGGTCGAGCAGGGTCTCGTTGACGTCGAACACGCACAGCACCCGATCAGTATTGCTCGGTCAACGCCCGGTGGTCGAGGCGCGCGTCGAGCTCTTCGGCCGCGATCGGCAGCGACATCTGGTCACGCATGATCGTGCCCAGCGACGGCAGGGTCGAGCGGTCCGGCCACGTTTCCGGCTGCCACAGCGATGACCGCAGGAACGCCTTCGCGCAGTGCATGTACAGCTCTTCCACTTCGACGACCACGGCCAGCCGGGGCCGCTTCCCCTGCACCACCAGCGAGTCGAAGAACGGCGCGTCCGACACCAGCTTCGCGCGGCCGTTCACCCGCAGCGTCTCGTTCATGCCCGGCACCAGGAACAGCAGCCCCGCGTGCGGGTTGTCGACGATGTTGCGGAAGCTGTCGATCAGCTTGTTGCCCGGCCGGTCGGCGAGGACCAGCGTCTTCTCGTCGAGCACCAGCACCGAGCCCGCCGGGTCGCCCCGCGGGGAGACGTCGCAGCTGCCGTCCGGTGCCGAGGTCGCCAGCAGCACGAACGGCGAGTGCGCGATCAGGTTCCGCGCGTGCTCGTCGATCCGGTCGATGACCTTCTGCTGCGTCAGCTCGGCGGCCTCGCCGATCACCGCCCGCAGTGCCTCGTGCGAGTCGACGACTGTCCCCTCGATGATCCCCATGCGCCCAACCTAGCGCGCACCACCGGCGATCCGGCCCACGATGGCGGCGCGCGCGGCCTCCGAGGACTTCCGCACCACCAGGTCCGTCGAATAGCCGTGCTTCACGAAGACGCCGTCGAGCTGGAACGTGCCGTAGCCGTGGGCCTGGGTGAACAGCTGCTCCATCAGCTCCAGCGCGGTCGCCGGGTCCGGCGCGACCGCCAGGCAGCGCAGCAGGAACTCGTCGGTCAGCCGCCGGGTCTGGTCGTGCAGGCCGGTGTGCTGCGGGCCGTGGAGGCCCTCGGCGTAGATCACGTTCATCCCGGCCCGGCGCTCGATGAGGTAGCGCGTGTACGCGCCCGCCGCCGCGGCCAGGGCGTCCACCGGGTCTTCGTGGGCACCGGCCGCGGCGGTGACGCGGTCGGCCAGCTGGCAGGCGACGTTGCCCGCCACCTCGGCCAGCAGGCTCTCCCGGGAGGCGAAGTGCCGGTAGGGCGCGCCGGGACTGACCTTCGCCCGCCGCGCGACTTCCGCCACCGAGAAGCCTTCGAGGCCGTGCTCGGCGATCAGGTCCAGGGAGACGCGCACGAGCTCGCCGCGGAGGTCGCCGTGGTGGTACTTGCCGCCCATGACCTGGCTCATATCTTTCGCTCGGAATATGTAAGAGACCTCTTACGTAGGCATGTATGAGACCTCTTACCGACGGTACTTGAACTTGGAGGGTTCCATGAGCACGACCACGCACGCCATCGCCGTCCCGGCGCCGGGCGCGCCGCTGGCGCCGACCACGATCGAGCGCCGTGACCTGCGTCCCGACGACGTGCTGATCGACATCGCCTACGCCGGCATCTGCCACAGCGACATCCACCAGGCCAAGGAGGACTGGGGCCAGGCGATCTTCCCGATGGTCCCGGGCCACGAGATCGCCGGCGTCGTCGCCGCGGTCGGCTCCGACGTCACGAAGTACCAGGTGGGCGACCGCGTCGGCGTCGGCTGCATGGTCGACTCCTGCGGCGAGTGCGAGTACTGCCTGGCCGGCACCGAGCAGTTCTGCGTCAAGGGCAACATCCAGACCTACAACGGCGTCGGCTTCGACGGCGAGAACACCTACGGCGGCTACAGCAACCAGATCGTCGTGAAGGACGCCTTCGTCTGCCGCATCCCGGAGGGCATCGAGCTCGACGTCGCCGCGCCGCTGCTGTGCGCGGGCATCACCACCTACTCGCCGCTGCACCACTGGGGCGCCGGCCCCGGCAAGAAGGTCGCCGTGATCGGCCTCGGCGGGCTCGGCCACATGGCCGTCAAGATCGCCGCCGCGATGGGCGCCGAGGTGACCGTGCTGAGCCAGAGCCTCAAGAAGCAGGAGGACGGCCTGAAGCTCGGCGCGAAGGACTACTACGCCACCAGCGACGAGTCGACGTTCGACGTCCTGCGCGGCAAGTTCGACATCATCCTCAACACCGTGTCGGCCAAGCTGCCGGTGGACGCCTACCTCGGCCTGCTGCGCGTCGGCGGCGCGATGGTGAACGTCGGCGCGCCCGGCGAGCCGCTGGCCTACAACGCCTTCTCGCTGCTCGGCGGCAACAAGGTGCTGGCCGGCTCCATGATCGGCGGCATCGCCGAGACCCAGGAGATGCTGGACTTCTGCGCGGAGCACGGCATCGGCGCGGAGATCGAGACCATCTCCGCGGACAAGGTCAACGAGGCCTACGAGCGCGTCGAGAACTCCGACGTGCGCTACCGCTTCGTCATCGACGCCAAGACCATCGGCGCCTGAGGAACAGCACGGCAACCGGTCAGAACACCACTGTCCGGTTGCCGTGCACCAGCACCCGGTTCTCCAGGTGCCAGCGCAGGCCGCGAGCGAGGGTGACTTTTTCGATGTCACGGCCCTTCCGGACCATGTCCTCGACCGAATCGCCGTGGCCGACGCGGATGACGTCCTGCTCGATGATCGGGCCGGCGTCGAGGTCCGCCGTCACGTAGTGGCAGGTCGCGCCGACCAGCTTCACACCGCGGGTGTGGGCCTGGTGGTACGGCTTCGCGCCGATGAACGACGGCAGGAAGCTGTGGTGGATGTTGATCGCCCGGCCGGCCCACTCGCGGCACAGGTCCGCGGGCAGGATCTGCATGAACCGGGCCAGCACCACCGCGTGCGGGTCGTGCTCGTCGACCAGCTTCCGGACCTGCTCGAACGCCGCCGCCTTGTCGCCGGGCGGGAACGGCACGTGGTGGAACGGGATGCCGTGCGCCCGCGTGATGTCGCCGAGGCTCTCGTGGTTGCCGATCACCGCCGCGATGTCGACGTCGAGCTCCCCGGAGGCGACGCGGCCGAGCAGGTCGTACAGGCAGTGCCCGGCCTTCGAAACGAGGATCACCGCGCGGCGCCGCTCGCCGGTGTCGCTGACCTGCCAGCTCGACTCGGCGGACAGGTCCGCGGCCACCTCCGCGAACCGGGTGCGCAGCCCGGCGGCGTCGAAGGGCAGCGAGTCGGCCCGGACCACCTGGCGGGTGAAGAACCAGCCCGTGTCCGGGTCGGTGTGGTAGGCCGCCTCGACGATCCAGCCGCCGTGCTCGGCGAGGAACCCGGAGATCCGGGCGATGATGCCGGTGCGGTCGGGGCAGCCGAAGGTGATGACGTAGCGGCGTTCGGGAGCGGTCACCCGGACATTCTCCCTTGCGCTGGTCAGAGGGCCGGGAGCCGGGCGGGGTACCCGCGGCCGCACCCGGCCGGACCCGGCAGCACGACGGCGCAGACGATTTCGCCGGCACCCTGGGTGAACTCCGGGGGGAGACGGGTCTTCGGAGCTTCTTCGAGGGCGGATTCGGCGTCGAGGCGGTGGATCGCCGTGGCGTGGGCCAGCCGCGGGGTCCACGACGATTCCGGGTTGCGTGCCAGGGCTTCGCGCAGGGCGAGGCGCTGGCCGTCCCACCACCCCAGGACGTCTTCCCAATCCGCCGGCGGCACCGGCGGCACGGGCCGCTCCAGCACCAGGCCGATCGCCGCGCAGTGCACGGAAGCGATGTGCGTCACCAGGTCATGGACAGTCCAGTTCGGACAGTTCGGCACCGGTGCCGCCGGGCCGGCCGCCAGCGCCGCCCGCTTGAGCCCGTCGGCGTGGACGTCGATCGCTTCGAGCATGGGCCGACCGTAGCCGCCGCCCGGCCTCGATGGCGAACACCAAACCCAGGCCCAGGCTGAAGGACAGCAGCAGGCCCTTGGCCGGCTCGTCGGCGAAGGCCGCTCCGCCCGCGAGGCCGATCAGCACGCTGTAGACCGCCCAAATCGCCGCGCCGGCGGCGTCGAGCGGCACGAACCGGCGCAGCGGGTAGCCGAGGCTGCCGTTGGCCAGCGCGCTGGCGACACGGCCGCCGGGCAGGTAGCGGGCCGCGACGATCAGCAGCCCGCCGTTGCGGCGCACCTGGTCGAGGGCCCATTCGTAGCGACGGCGTCCCTCGGGCCCGCGCTGCAGCCGCGCGAGGGCCTGCGGCCCGGCGGCCCGCCCGACGGCGTACCCGAGGCAGTCGCCCGCCCACGCGCCCCCGGCCGCGACGGCGGCGAGCAGCACGAGCCGCGCCGGATCGGGCCCGAACAGGACGGCGACGGTGACGACGGTGGTCTCGCTGGGCATGAAGGGCAGCAGCGCGTCCAATCCGGACACCGCGAAGACGAGCACCCACAGCCACGGCGAGCCGAGCGCATCGCGCAGCAGCTCGGTGACGTGCCCCAGGAGTTCCACGGCTCAATGGTGATCACCGAAGGTCACCTGTGGGTGACGCAGCGGGGGTGACCCGGTGAACGTTCAGGCGGGGGCGACCGCATCCCACGGCACGGTCAGCTCGCCGAGGCGGATCCGGGACGGCGGGCCCAGCACCGGCCAGCTCCGCGCGGCCAGCAGCCGGACCGTCTCCAGCCAGCGGGACCGCACGCCGAACGCCTGGTGCGGCGCGGCCGTCGCCCAGCAGGCGTCCAGCTCGGACAGCAGCGAGTGGACGCGCTCACCGGGGACGTTCCGGTGGATCAGCGCCTTCGGCAGCCGCTCGGCGATCGTCGACGGCTTCTCCAGGCCCGCCAGCCGCATCGAGAGGGTCAGCGACACCGGCCCGGCCCGGGAGACGAGCACCCACGTCGACAGCCGGCCGATCTCGTCGCACGTGCCCTCCACCAGGAGGCCCTCGGCGGGCATCGAACCCAGCATCAGGCCCCACGCGCCGGGCACCTCGTCCTCCGCGTACTGCCGCAGCACGTTGAACGCCCGCACCAGCACCGGCCGCGTCCCGGCCAGCTCGAAGCCACCCCGGCGGAAGTCCAGCAGGGGCGGCGACGCGGCGGGCAACGCGGCGGCCACCCGCACCGGATCCAGCTCCAGGCCCAGCACGCGGACGTCGGGGCGGACCCGGCGCAGCCAGCGCGCCAGCTCGACCGTCGTCACCGGGGAAGCGCCGTAGCCGAGGTCGACGACCAGCGGCGAGGAAGCCGCCCGCAGCAGCCGGGACGTGGCCGGCGCGGACGCGATCCAGCGGTCGACCCGGCGCAGGCGGTTGGGGTTGGTGGTGCCACGGGTCGGCGCGCCGACCGGGGTCAGTTTGCTTCGGTGAGCCACTTCGCCGTGAATTCGGCTTCGCGCTCCAGCAGCTTCGTGACCTGCTCGGCGATCACGCTCTCCAGCTTCCCGCCGAACAGCGGGATCCGGACGGTCACCTCGCCGCTGGTCCGGTGCACGGTCGTGCCGCCGTTGGCCAGCAGCGCCGTCCGCGCGCTGATCTCGCCGGGGACGCCGCCGACCTCGACGGTCGCGTTGCCCTGGTGGCCGGTGCCGTCGTTGCTCACGCGCCAGGTCTGCGTGCGCGTCACCAGCAGGTCGCCCTTGTGCAGCGTCCGCACCGCCTGCGGCAGCTTGTCCGCGCTGATGCCCTGCCGCAGCTGGTAGCGCAGGTCCGTGCCGGACACCTCGTACGACAGCAGGGCCGCGTTGTCCCCGCCGAGCTGTTCCAGGCGGGCCCGCAGCGCGTCCTCGCCGGCGACGGCCGCGTACGTGGACGCGACGTCGGCGGCGAACTCAGCACGGTGCTCGATCCGGGATCCCATGGACCGAACAGTACCGTCAGGCGGGTGGACACCCGTACTTCCGAACTCCCGAAGCTCGCCGCGTACACCACGCTGCGCCTCGGCGGCCCGGCCCGCCGGTTCGTCAGCGCCGTGACCGGCGAAGACCTCGTCGCGGCGGTCCGCGAGGCCGACGCCGCGGGCGAGCCGGTGCTGCTGCTCGGCGGCGGCTCCAACCTGGTGGTGGCCGACGCGGGGTTCGACGGCACGCTCGTCGCGGTGGCGAACACCGGCTGGCGCCGTGACGGCGACCACGTCGAGGTCCAAGCCGGCCAGAACTGGGACGCCTTCGTCGCCGGCCTCGTCGAAGCGGGCCTCGGTGGCCTCGAGTGCCTGTCCGGCATCCCCGGCAGCGTCGGCGCGACGCCGATCCAGAACGTCGGCGCGTACGGCTGCGAGGTCGCCGAGTCGATCGTCTCGGTCGAGCTCTACGACCGCGTGACGCGCGAAGTGCGCACGCTCAAGGCCGACGAACTCGGCTTCGCCTACCGCACCAGCATCCTCAAGGGGACCGACACCGGTGTCGTCCTCTCGGTCCGCTTCGAGGTCCGCGAAGACGGCCTGTCCGCGCCCATCCGCTACGCCGAGCTGGCGCGCACGCTCGGCGTTGAGATCGGCGCCCGCGTCCCGGCCGCCGAAGCGCGCGAAGCCGTCCTCAAGCTGCGTCGCGGCAAGGGCATGGTGCTCGACCCGGACGACCACGACACGTGGAGCGCCGGCTCGTTCTTCACCAACCCGATCGTCCCTTCGGCCGACGCCGAAGCCGTCCTCGCGCGGATCACGGAGGTCGTCGGCGCGGAGGTGCCGCAGTACCCGGCCGACGGCGGCGTCAAGCTGTCCGCGGCCTGGCTGATCGAACGCGCCGGCTTCGCCAAGGGGCACCCCGGGCCGGGCCACCGCGTCTCGCTGTCGACCAAGCACACCCTGGCGCTCACCAACCGCGGCGACGCGACGACGGCGGACCTGCTCGCCCTCGCCCGTGAGGTCCGCGACGGCGTCCAGGAGCGCTTCGGTGTCCGGCTGCACCCTGAACCTTTGCTGATCAACTGCGTGATTTGAGCCGAATCGGGCAACCCGTCCGTGTCTGGGACGTCTTTGTCGACAAAGGCGGCGTCACCTGAGCGGTCGGGCTTTCCCGGCCGGCGGGTAACGTCAACCGGGCTACCAGCGCTAAAGGGCGTGTGCCCGCTGGTCGGCGGGGGATTTCGGGAGGTTGCGGTGATCGAACGGCGTACGGTCTTCAAGGCTGCTCTGGCGGCTGGGGCCGCACTGGTCGCCGCGGCGTGCTCGAGTGAGAACGGCGGCAACGCGCTGCCCACCGGGGCGGCAGGCGCCGACGGCGAGGGCGGCACACAGCCCGTGGCGAAGATCACGGCCGAGCCCGCCGCCGACGCCAAGGACGCCCCGGTCCTCAAGCCCGTCGTGCTGAAGGTCGCCGACGGCAAGCTGACCGAGTGCAAGCTCGGCGCCGAGGGCGGCAAGGATGTCAAGGGCGACCTCTCGCCGGACGGCCTCACCTGGACCAGCTCCGAGCCGCTCGGCTACGGCAAGACCTACACCTACGCGGCCAAGGCCACCGGCTCCGACGGCAAGCCGGTCGAGTTCAAGGGCAGCTTCACCACGGTCAACCCGGCCAAGCAGGTCCGCGCCACGCTCAACCCGGCCGACAACCAGACGGTCGGCGTGGCCATGCCGATCAGCGTCAAGTTCGCGTCGCCCGTCAAGGACCGCAAGGCGGTCGAGAAGGCCCTGTCCGTGAAGACGGACAAGGAGGTCGAAGGCGCCTGGGGCTGGCTGTCCGACAGCCAGGTCGACTACCGGCCGAAGGAGTACTGGCCGCAGAACATCACCGTGCACGTCGAGGCGAAGCTCTACGGCGTCGAGCTCGGCGGTGGCGCGTACGGCAAGGCCGACGTCACGACGAAGTTCAAGATCGGCCGCAACCAGGTGGTCAAGGTCAACACCCCCGAACACCAGATGCACGTCTACCGCGGCGGCTCGCAGGTCAAGAGCTACCCGTGCGCGAACGGCCTGGACGCCGAGGTCGACCGCAACACCCCGAACGGCACCTACATCATCATGAGCAAGGAGCCGACGGCCGTCTTCGACAACGCCCGCTACGGCTACACGAACGTCAACAAGAAGTGGGCCTGCCGGTTCTCCAACCACGGCGAGTACATCCACGAGAACCAGGACAACGCGGCCAACATCGGCAAGAACAACAACTCCCACGGCTGCGTCAACCTGCTGGAAGCCGACGCCAAGGACTACTTCGACTCCGCGCTGGTCGGCGACCCGGTCGAGATCACCGGCTCGAAGCTCGGGCCGCCGATGGCCTCGGACGTCAAGGACTGGAACTACAGCTGGGCGGCCTGGCAAGGGCTGGGTGCGAAGTAACCCGTGCGCACCGAAGTCGTCGGGCACGGCGGAGTCCGCCTCGGCCTGCGGGTCGCAGGAGCCGAAAACAGCAGGCCGATCGTGTTCGTGCACGGCTGGGCGCAGTCGGGCGGCTGCTGGGCCGCGCAGCTCGCCGATCCGGCGCTGACCGAGCGGTTCCGCCTGGTCGCGATGGACCTGCGGGGACACGGCGCCTCCGACGTCCCGGCTTCGGGGTACGACGACCCGCAGGTCTGGGCCGACGACCTCGCCGCGGTGCTCGACTTCGCCGGCCCGGACGCGATCGTCGTCGCCTGGTCCTACGGCGGCCTGGTGCTGACCGACCACATCCGCGTGCACGGCACCGCACGGCTGCGCGGGCTCGTGCTCGTCGGCGCGATCACCGAACTCGGCCGCGACCGGCCGGGTGGGCGCGTCGGCACGCTGATGCGCGAGCACATGCGGGCGATGCTTTCCGACGATCCGGACATCGCGGTGCCGGCGCTCACCGCGTTCAGCCGCGGGATGATGGCCGGCCCGGTGCCCGGCGCGCAGGTCCAAGCCCTGCTCGGCGCCTCTCTCAGCGTGCCCCCGTCGGTCCGCTCGGCGCTGGTCCGCCGGGACGTCGACAGCGAAGAAGTGCTGGTCAGCATCGACAAACCCACCCTGGTCGTGCACGGCACGGCCGACCGCGTGATCGAGCCCTCGGCGGCCGAACACGCCCTCGGGAAGATTCCGGGTGCCGTCGGGCGTTGGTTCGTTGACGGGGGGCACGCGCCCTTCGCCGAGTCCGCGGCCGAGTTCGACGCGGTGCTCCGGCAGTTCGCCGAGGAACGCTGAAGTACGCAGGAGACGTGACCAGGTGACCAGCAACATCCGGAGGTTCCGGGCTGTGCCGCGCCGGATCGCGGTGCTGTCCGTGCACACTTCCCCGCTCGAACAACCCGGGACAGGCGACGCCGGCGGATTGAACGTCTACGTCAGCCAGACCGCGACCGAGATGGCCCGCCGCGGCGTGGAGGTCGAGGTGTTCACCCGCGCGACCGCCTCCGGCCAGCCGCCGGTGGCCGAGCTGGCGCCCGGGGTGACCGTGCGGCACGTGCAGGCCGGCCCGTTCGAGCCGCTGGGCCGCGACGAGCTGCCCGCCCAGCTGTGCGCGTTCACCTCCGGCGTGCTGCGGACCGAGGCGTTCCACGAACCCGGCCACTACGACCTCATCCACTCGCACTACTGGCTCTCGGGCCAGGTCGGCTGGCTCGCCCGCGACCGGTGGTCGGTCCCGCTCGTGCACACCGCGCACACACTGGCGAAGGTCAAGAACGCCGCGCTCGCCGAGGGTGACAAGCCCGAGCCGCGCACCCGCGTGATCGGCGAGGAGCAGGTGGTCGCCGAGGCCGACCGGCTGGTCGCCAACACCGCGGTCGAGGCGCGGCAGCTCATCGAGCTCTACGGCGCCGAGCCGGAGGCGGTGCACGCCGTACCGCCGGGCGTCGACCTCGAACGCTTCACGCCGGGCTCGCAGCACGAGGCCCGCGTCGCCCTCGGCCTGGCCGACGACGACGTCGTGCTCGCTTTCGCCGGGCGGATCCAGCCGCTGAAGGCGCCGGACGTGCTGCTGCACGCCGCGGCCGCGATGCTGCGCCGGCGGCCCGAGCTGGCCGCCCGCCTGGTCGTGCTCGTCGTCGGCGGGCCGTCCGGGACCGGGCTGGAGCAGCCGCAGGCCCTGCGTGAGCTGGCCGTTTCGCTGGGCATCGAGCCGCAGGTCCGGTTCCTGCCGCCGCAGCCGGGCGAGGCGCTCGCCCGGGTGTTCCGCGCGGCCGACGTCGTCGCGGTGCCGAGCTACAACGAGTCGTTCGGCCTGGTCGCGCTGGAGGCGCAGGCCTGCGGGACGCCGGTGGTCGCGGCCGAGGTCGGCGGGCTGCCGGTGGCGGTGCCGCACGGCGTCTCCGGGCTGCTGGTGCCCGGGCACGGCGCCGACGAGTGGGCGGACGCGCTGGCCGCGGTCGCGCTGCGCCCCGACCGGCGGGCCGAACTCGCCGCCAACGCCGTCGTGCACGCGCGCCGGTTCTCCTGGCGCCGCACCACGGACGCGCTGCTGGACATCTATGCTCAGGCCACCAGCGCGTTCACCCGCGCGCTGGACCTGCGCACGGAGGTGGCGGTGTGAGCCTGGACGAGCTGATCCAGTCTACTTTGGACTCCGCGGAGCTGAAGTACGACAAGCGGGGTCCTGGCAAGTACTTCGTCACGCTGCCGGGCACGAAGAAGCTGCAGACGAACGCGTGGCTGGTCGACGGCGACCACGCGTTCTCCGTGGAAGCCTTCGTCTGCCGCCGTCCCGACGAGTCCCATGAGGACGTTTACCGGTTCCTGTTGCAGCGCAACGCCAAGCTCTACGGCGTGCACTACACAGTGGACAGTCTAGGGGACATCTACCTGGTCGGCCGGTTCGGCCGGGACACGCTGACCGCCGACGAGCTCGACAAGGTCCTCGGCCAGGTGCTCGAAGCGGCCGACGGCGACTTCAACACGCTGCTGGAGCTGGGCTTCGCGACGTCGATCAGGCGCGAGTGGGACTGGCGCGTCTCCCGCGGCGAGTCGCTGGCCAACCTCCAGGCGTTCAAGCACCTCGCCGCGCCCGGGCAGCCGCACGAACCGGGCTTGACCGAGTCGTGACCAGCGCCGTGCAACGGCGCTGAACCGCGCATCCGTCTCCTCGCCAGGCGAAACTGGAGGGAGACGCAGGATGCGGATTCGATGGAGAGCCGGGCTGGCGGTCGCGGCGGTGGCGTTCGCGCTGGCCGGGTGCTCGGCGGCGGGAAACGGCGCATCGTCCACGGCGGACAGTGCCGGGACGGGCCCGGTCCCGGCCGCGCCACAGCAGGGCAACGGCAAAGCCGGCTCGGAAAAGGTGGCCCCGCCGCAGGCCGGGGCCACCGATCGCAAGCTTTCGCGCAGCGCCCGGCTCGAACTGACCGCCACCAAGGTCACCGACGTCGTCGCGCAGGCCCGCGGGATCGCGCAGGGCGCCGGCGGCTACACCGGGCAGGAGAGCACCGGCGACGAGTCGGCGACGCTCAGTCTCGCGGTACCCGCGGACAAGCTCGACGGCGTGCTCGACCAGCTCTCGCACCTGGGCACGCGCCTGGTGAAGCGCGAGCTGAACACCCAGGACGTGACCGAGCAGGTCGTCGACGTCGAAGCGCGGCTGGCGACGCAGCGGGCGTCGGTGGAGCGGATCCGCGCGCTGCTCGGGCGGGCGGCTTCGGTGTCGGAGATCGCGTCGGTCGAGAGCGAGCTGACCAGCCGCGAGGCGACGCTCGAATCCCTGGAGCAGCAGCGGAACTCGCTCGCGGGCAGCGTCGCGATGGCGACCGTCGCGATGACCGTCCGCAGCGTCGCCGCGCCGCCCCCGCCCGGCGAAGACCACAGCGGGTTCTTCGGCGGGCTGGCCGGCGGCTGGCACGCGTTCCTGATCTTCGGCGGCGCCCTGCTGACCGTGCTGGGCGCGATCGCGCCGTTCCTGCTGTTCCTCGTGCCGCTGGGCTGGCTCGGCTGGTGGCTGCACCGCCGTCGCCGGATCGCGGCGCCGGAGCCGGGCGAGAGCTGAGCGGAACAGGCGGGACGGCTCGAGGGAGGGGGGAGTCGCGATCTCGAGCCGCCCCGCTGAAGTTCCCGCCGATCAGGACCCGGTGACGAGGGGGGTGCCAACGGGGCCGGGCGGGCCGCGGCTCGGCAGGGGGGAGACGAGCCGCGGTCGATGCCCGAATCCGGCCGGGGAGTGCGTGGAATCCGGCCGCTCGGGACGTAGTCAACCTGTCAGATCCCGCCCGGTAATCACAAGACTACTGGCTAGCCCGTTCGAGTGAATTTACCGGTGAGCGATAACAGTGTGCAGTCTGCGACCGGAATTTTGCGCGTTGTTGGCGAACGGACTTGTCGAAGAGTGAAGTGTTACTCCGGGGTAACACACTCTGGGTAGGACAGAGGTCACCAGTCGGCTCCGCGGTCCGTTCTGGCAGGCTAGGGCCATGGGCGAGATTGGGACGTTGGTGCTGCTGCGGCACGGGCAGAGCACGTGGAACGCGGAAAACCTGTTCACCGGCTGGGTGGACGTACCGCTTTCGGAGCAGGGCGAGGGCGAAGCCCGCCAGGGCGGTCAGCTCCTGGCCGGCGCCGGTCTGCTGCCGGACGTGGTGCACACCTCGCTGCTGCGCCGCGCGATCTCCACCGCGAACATCGCGCTGGACGCCGCCGACCGGCACTGGATCCCGGTGAAGCGCGACTGGCGCCTCAACGAGCGCCACTACGGCGCGCTGCAGGGCAAGAACAAGAAGCAGACCCTCGAGGAGTTCGGCGAGGAGCAGTTCATGCTCTGGCGCCGCTCGTACGACACCCCGCCGCCGGCGATCGACCCGAAGGACGAGTGGAGCCAGGCCGGCGACGCCCGGTACGCGAACCTCGGCGACAACGCGCCGCTGACCGAGTGCCTCAAGGACGTCGTCGAGCGGCTCCTGCCGTACTGGGAGTCCGAGATCGTGCCGGACCTGCGCGCGGGCAAGACCGTCCTGGTCGCCGCGCACGGCAACTCGCTGCGCGCGCTGGTCAAGCACCTCGACGGCATCTCCGACGCCGACATCGCGGGCCTGAACATCCCGACCGGCATCCCGCTGCGCTACGACCTCACCGAGGACCTGCAGCCGCTGAAGCCGGGCGGCGAGTACCTCGACCCGGAAGCCGCCAAGGAAGCCGCCGCCGCGGTGGCCAACCAGGGCCGCTGACCGAAGTCCGTGAAGGCCACCTCGGAATCCTCGGAGGTGGCCTTCACGGCGTTCAGGGTGCGGTGACCGGGTGGACGGCGGTCGCCTTCCAGGTGCCCCCGGTGCGGACGACGTCGAGCTCGGCCGTCAAGGGGCGGCTGGAGGTCTTGCCCGTCGCGTCGGTGACCTGCAGCGTCGTGAAGAACAGCACGATCCCGCGCTCCCCGGTGAGCGCGAGAACCCCGGCCATCGGTTGCGGGCCGAGCACGGTCTTCGTGCCGCTGCGGCGGACCGTGTCGACGAAGTAGGTCTTCTTCGCGAGGTAGGCGGTCAGCAGCGGGTCGGCCACCACCGCTTCGGCGCGCGCGTAGCTGCCTTCCGGGTCGGCGCTGTCGGCGGTGAACAGCCCGGCCGCCGCCGCGCGGGCGCCCGCCAGCGCCGCGTCGCGCGTCCCGCCCGCGCTGCCGTCGTCCGGCTGCGGCGCCGGCGCGGGCTGAGCCGGGTTCACCGCGATGTCCGACAGCCGCCAGTGCCCGCCGTCCCGGATCGCGGTGAACGCGACCGTGGCCACGCCCTTCGACGTGCCGCTGTCCTGGTCGAGCACGGCCAGGTCCCGGATACGGTCGCCGGTGAACTCCAGGGCCGCCGCCTCGCGCACCCGCGTGACCAGGTGCACCGGCTGCGGGCCCTTCCGGATCTGGTCGAACAACCGCGCCAGCTGGTCCTTCGCCGCGCCGGTGACGTTCGCCGCGACGGCCTGGTCGAAGGCGCCCGGGTTGCCGGAGTCGTAGCTGAACACCGCCTCGGCGGCCGCCTTCACCGCGTCGAGGGCCGCACCCGTCCGCTGGGCGTCGACCAGCGCGAGGTTGCCGCCGACCGGCACCGCCGTGCCGGTCACCGCGCACGCGGACGTCAGCAGGACCAGCGCCGGCAGCGCTCGCCTCACAGGAGCCCGGCTTCGCGGGCGCGGGCCCCGGCCTGGAACCGCGACGACGCCCCGAGGAGCTCCATCAGCTCCGCCACCCGCCGCCGGTAGGTGCGCAGGCCGACGCCGAGGGCGCGGGCCGCCGTCTCGTCCTTGCAGCCGGACGCCAGCTGCTCCAGGATCTCCCGCGCGCCCAGCTCGGTGAAGCGTGCCTGGTAGGACTCCAGCTCCGTCGCGCCGTGCCAGGCCGCTTCGAACAGCGATTGGATGCCCTGGACCAGGGCCGGGCTGCTGATCACGGTGTAGCCGCGGACCCCGCCGACGTGGTCGCCGGCCACGATCGCGATCCGGCGGTCGAGCAGGATCGTCTCGTTGATCTCGCGTTCGGTGATCCGGATCCGGGCGCCGTGTTCGGCCATGAACCGCAGGTGTTCGGCCAGCGCGGGGTCGAGCAGCACGCCGGGCTGGTAGATCTTGCGCACGGTCATCCCGCGCACGGACTGCTCGCGCTCGGTCGCGCTCGGGTGCGCCACCGACCACGTGTGCAGGTCCCGGGCGGCGCAGGAAATTTCCGTGGCGCTGTCGAACAGGTGCGCCGTCCGCTCGAACAGCTCGGCTTCACCGCGCACCATGACGACGTCAGTCACCTTCTCCACGCATTCCAGTGTGGCAGCAAACTGCCAAACCCGGAGGTCACCAGCGCTCCGCCGGAAGGCTGGAGGCATGACCACGAACACCGCCACCCCCGCCGCCGCGGCGGGCACCTGGAAGCTCGGCTCCTTCGAAGTCAACCGCCTCGGGTTCGGCACCATGCGCCTGATGTCCACTTCGGACGGTGGCATCCGCGCCCGCGAGACGTCGCTCGCCGTGCTCCGGCGCGCCGTCGAGCTGGGTGTCAACCACTTCGACACCGCCGCCTTCTACTTCGCCGGGCCGCGCTCGGCCAACGAACTGCTCAACAGCGCGCTGGCGCCCTACGACGACCTCGTCATCACCACCAAGGTCGGTCCCGGCCGCGACTTCACGGGCGAGTTCTACACCGCCCGGCCCGAGCAGCTGCGCGCCCAGGTCGAGCAGAACCTGCGCGAGCTGGGCCTCGACCACCTCGACGTCGTCAACTACCGGATCGGCCAGGCCCTCGACCGCGGCACCGGCTCGCTCGCCGACGGGTTCGGCGCGCTCGCCGAACTGCGCGAAGCCGGGTTGATCCGCGAGCTGGGCATCTCCAACGTCGGCCCGGAGCACCTCACCGAGGCGCTGGCCATCGCGCCGGTCGTCTGCGTCCAGAACCAGTACGGCCTGACCGCCCGCCGCGAGGACGACGAACTCGTCCGGATGTGCGCCGAGCGCGGGATCGCGTTCGTGCCGTTCTTCGCCGTCGCGAGCGGCACCGGCGAGGACGAACGGGTGGCTGAAGTCGCCCGCCGCCACGACGCCACCCCGGCGCAGGTGCGGCTCGCGTGGACCCTCCACCAAGGACCGCACGTGCTCGCCATCCCGGGCACCGGCGATGTCGGGCACCTCGAACAGAACGTCGCCGCGGCCGCGCTCGAGCTCACCGGCGAAGACCTGGCAGCCCTGGGGTGATTTCACCCGGAATGTCTCGCCGCGGAATCGATCGGGTGAACGCCGCCTGAAGCCCCGGCGAACATGTCCTCCGCAGGTGTCGCGGTGCTCACGACAAGGCGGACAACGCTAGGCCGAAGGGCCACTTCTCAGCTTACGATCGGCCCGTGACCACGCCTGTTTCACTCGCACTGGCCATCGGCGCACTGGTGGCCGGTGCGGTGGTCGGCTACTTCCTCGCGCGGGCGCGGTCCCGCCGCGAGGTGGCCCGGCCGCCGGGCCCGACCGTCGCGGAGCTCCTCGAACGGCTGGTCCGCTCCTCGGCCAACGGCATCGTCGTGCTCAACCGCTTCGGCGACATGGTGCTGCACAACCCGCGTGCCTACGAGCTGGGACTGGTGCGCGTCAACCAAGCCGACCCGCGCGCCCGCAAGGCCGCCGAGCAGGTCGTCGAGACCGACGAGCCGCTGGAAATCGACCTGTCCCCGATCGAAGCGCGCGGCCGCCAGCCGGAGGCGGTGCTCGGCCAGGTCCGGCCGCTCGGCGACGGCTTCACCGTCGTCGAGGCCGTCGACCACTCCGAAGCCATCCGGCTGGAGGCCGTGCGCCGCGACTTCGTCGCCAACGTCAGCCACGAGCTCAAGACGCCGGTCGGCGCGATCGCGCTGCTCACCGAAGCCGTGCTCGACGCCGCCGAGGACGTCGAGGAGGTCCGCCGCTTCGGCGGCAAGATCCTGCGCGAGTCCACGCGCCTGGGCCAGCTCGTCACCGAGCTGATCGCGCTGTCGCGCCTGCAGGGCGCCGAACGGCTGCCCGACCTCAACGTCGTCGAGGTCGACGCGGTCGTCCGCGAGGCGCTCGGCCGCACGACGCTCTCGGCCGAGTCGGCCGACATCCGGATCACCACCGACACCCCCAGCGGCCTGCTCATCGAGGGCGACCGGACGCTGCTGGTCACCGCGCTGTCGAACCTGCTGGAGAACGCCGTCGCGTACTCGCCGGCCGGCAGCCCGGTCTCCATCAGCAGGCGGCTGGCCGACGGGATGGTCGAAATCGCCGTCACCGACCGCGGCATCGGCATCCCCGAGGACGAGCAGACGCGCGTGTTCGAGCGCTTCTACCGCGCCGACAAGGCCCGCTCGCGGGCCACCGGCGGCACCGGCCTCGGGCTGGCGATCGTCAAGCACGTCGCAGCCAACCACGGCGGCTCCGTCGGG
The DNA here is from genome assembly GCF_040682815.1 of Amycolatopsis sp. NPDC051102. Taxonomy (NCBI): domain Bacteria; kingdom Bacillati; phylum Actinomycetota; class Actinomycetes; order Pseudonocardiales; family Pseudonocardiaceae; genus Amycolatopsis; species Amycolatopsis sp. NPDC051102. Next base: position 38,937 of record NZ_JBFBBT010000037.1, on the reverse strand, counting down.
CTGTGGAGCCGTCCGGGCACCGGTTCGACGTTCACCCTGCGCATCCCCGCGCACGTCAGCCCCGAACCGGCCCCCGAGCCGGCCCGGGCGGCCAAGACCTCGCCGGCACCGCGGCAGGAGAAGACCCCCGAGCGCACCCCGAGGCTCGTGGTTACCGGGCAGGACAGCCCAGATCATGGAGGAAACCTGTGACCAGGGTTCTCATCGTCGAGGACGAGGAGTCGTTCGCCGACCCCCTCGCCTTCCTGCTGCGCAAGGAAGGGTTCACCGCGGCCGTGGCCGGCACCGGCCAGGCGGCGCTGGAGGAGTTCGACCGCAACGGCGCCGACATCGTGCTGCTCGACCTCATGCTGCCCGGGATGAGCGGCACCGACGTCTGCAAGCAGCTGCGCCAGCGCTCGGCCGTGCCGGTCATCATGGTGACCGCGCGCGACAGCGAGATCGACAAGGTCGTCGGCCTGGAGCTGGGCGCGGACGACTACGTCACCAAGCCGTACTCGGCCCGTGAGCTCATCGCCCGGGTCCGCGCGGTGCTGCGCCGCGGCGGCGAGCCGGGCTCGGAGGGCGAACTGGCCCCGCTGGTGCTGTCGGCCGGCCCGGTCCGGATGGACGTCGAGCGGCACGTCGTGACCGTGGACGGCGCCGAGGTGTCGCTCCCGCTGAAGGAGTTCGACCTGCTGGAGTACCTGCTCCGCAACGTCGGCCGGGTGCTGACCCGCGGCCAGCTGATCGACCGGGTGTGGGGCGCGGACTACGTGGGCGACACGAAGACGCTCGACGTCCACGTGAAGCGGCTGCGGTCCAAGATCGAACCGGACCCGGGCTCGCCGCGGCACCTGGTGACGGTGCGCGGGCTGGGCTACAAGTTCGAGACGTAAGTCCTGTTTGGTGGGGTATCGCCCGGGTATCGCCCCTCGTGGAGGCGCGCCGGGGCGGTACCGCACCGAGTGTTGTTGGTTACATGTTCGAGACCTGGCGCTCGGCCCGGTACCGTGGACACCCGTGCGCCTAGGGGTACTCGACGTCGGTTCCAACACCGTCCACCTGCTCGTGGTCGACGCCCACCGGGGCGCCCACCCGACGCCGATGCATTCCGAAAAGGCCGTGCTGCGCCTCGCCGAGCGGATCACCAGGGCCGGCGAGCTGAGCCGGGCCGGTGCCGACGAGCTCTGCACCGCCGTCCAGTCCGCGAAGGAAGCCGCCGCGCGGCTCGGCTGCGAAGAAGTCATGGCCTTCGCCACCTCCGCCGTCCGCGAGGCGAAGAACTCCGCCAGGGTGCTCGCCCGGGTGGCCGAGGAAACCGGCGTCGACCTGCAGGTCCTCTCCGGCACGGACGAAGCCCGCCTGACCTTCCTCGCCGTCCGCCGGTGGTACGGCTGGTCGGCCGGGCAGCTGCTGGTGCTCGACATCGGCGGTGGCTCCCTCGAAATCGCGATGGGCCGCGACGAGGAACCCGTGCTCGCCGAATCGCTGCCGCTGGGGGCCGGCCGGACCACGCGGACCCGCTTCCGGCACGACCCGCCGACGCGCTCGGAGCTCGTCGCGACGTCCGCGTGGCTGGACGACCAGCTCACCGACCTCACGCGCAAGGTCACCAAATGGGGTGAACCCGATCGGGTCGTCGCCACGTCGAAGACGTTCCGCTCGCTCGCCCGGCTGACCGGCGCCGCCCCCTCGGCGGCAGGCCCGCGTGTGCGACGTACCCTCACGGACACCGCATTGCGCCAGCTCCTGGCCTTCATCTCGCGGATGCCCTCGGCCGACCTCGCCCAGCTCGAGGGCGTCAGTTCGAGCCGGGCGCACCAGCTGGTGGCGGGCGCGCTCGTCGCGCAGGCCACGATGCGGGCGCTCGGTGTCCACGAACTCGAGATCTGCCCGTGGGCGCTGCGAGAGGGTGTCATCCTGCGGCGGCTGGACCATTCCAACGGCGCGGATGAGACTGGAGCCGCCCTCGTGGGGCGCTTCGGCGCACAGGAGGACCGGTGAAAGCACACGGCTGGACTTCGCACGCAGAGGATGGGCACGGTGGAGAGGTGACGGACATGCAGAGGACGGCGTACAGCGCGCGCTGCGCCACCGAGCTGCCGTCGGGTACCTCTCCGCGAGGTGCCGAGGACCCGGAGCGCGCAGGGGATTACCAGGTATGACGGACCAGACCGGAGGCGACCAGCCGCAGAAGACCGTGGCTGAGCTGCTCGCCCAGCACGGTGCCCAGGTCGACGGCGGACGCCGTCGCCGTCGGCGTGCCGCCGATGACGACGACGAGCCCGGCACCCCGGAAGCCCCGCCCGGCGCGACCGGCTCGCACCGGCGTCCCGGCGTGAGCGACACCGGCCCGCAGGCGATCATCGACCGGGTGGCCGCGGAGGGCACGCCCCCGCCGCCGCCCCCGGCGGCGCCCGCTCGCCCGGCCGGCCGTCGGCGCGCCGAGCCGCCGCCCCCGCCGCCGCCCGCGCCCCGCGCGGTGCCCCAGGACTCCCAGCCGCTGCCGCGGCCGGTGCCGCCGCCCCCGGCGCGGCCCGCCCCCGGCGGTGCCGAGTCCGGCCAGTACGCGCGCCCGGTCCCGCAGGAGTCCGGGCAGTTCACCCGGCCGCCGCAGGAGTCCGGGAAGTTCGCGCGCCCGCCGGAGCCGGCGCAGCCGCCCGCGCCGCCGCAGCCTTCTCAGCAGCTGCCCGTGCCGCCGCGCGGCGCGCCCCGGCGCCAGCCGCCGCCCCCGCAGCCGTCCCAGCAGCTGCCGGTCCCGCCGGCGGCCGAGGAGACCCGCGCGGCCGTCCCGCCGGTCCGGCGCCGTCCCGGCCCGCCGCAGCCCTCGCAGCAGCTGCCGACGCCGCCGCAGCCGTCCCAGCAGCTCCCGGTGCCACCGGCGCCCGGCGGGCCGCTCTCGGCCCGGCTCGACGGCCTCAACGGCACCCCGGACGCCGACATCGACGTCCCGCCGCCCCCGCCGCCGATGCCCAGCGGCACGTTCGCGACCCCGCCCGCCGCCCCCGGCCGGCCGCGCCGCGCCCCGTCGCGCCGCCCCGAGCCGAAGCGCGAGGACCACACCGAGCAGTTCTCGGCGATCCCCGACGACGAGCCGCCGGCCCCGCCGGTGCCGCCGAAGGGCAAGAAGCCCGAGCCGCCGGAGCCGTCCTCGCCCGCCGGGCTGGCGAACTGGCGCAAGCGGCGCCAGAAGGAGCAGATGGAGGACACCGAGATCGGCGTGATGCCGGCGGTGCCCACCGACACCCCGGACGACGGCTACCCCGAGGACGACTTCGAGCCCGACGGTTTCGCCCCGGAAGGCAGCGGCTACCAGGCCGCTTACGACGCGGGGCCGCCGACCGGCGCGTACCCGCCACCGATGCCGTTCGCGCCCGGCGACCGCGCCTCGCGGGCGCCGATCCCGGACGACCTCGAGCCGTACGAGCGCGAGTTCGCCGACGACTACCCCGCCGACGGCCCGGATTTCGAGCAGGACGACTACGCCTACGAGCAGGGCGAAGGCTACGAGGACGACGAGTACGACGACGTCCCCGAGCCGGTCGCCGAGCCGGAGCCCGCGGCCTCGCCCGGCAAGCAGTGGCTGGCGCTGGCCGGCCAGCTGGCGATGGGCGTGGTCGGCGGCGCCGCCGTCTGGCTGGGCTTCAACTGGCTGTGGGTGAACATCCCGGCCGCCGCGCTGGTCGCCGCGTTGCTCGTGGTCGTCGCGCTGGTCTGGATCGTGCGGAAGATCCGCCGCGCCGAAGACCTGCAGACCACCGTGCTCGCGGTGCTGGTGGGCCTGGTGGTGACGGTCTCGCCGGCCGCGCTGCTGCTCGTCGGGCGCTGACGCGAGCACCGCAGGACCCTGCGGCCTTCGTAAGCGCGCAGCGCGGCGAAGGCTACGGCCGCGTCCGGGGCGGACAAACCCCGTGATCCGCGTCGCGTTGGCGGCCCGGCGGCGCCGGGCACCGTCGGTGACGAGGCAGGATGGCGCGCGTGACAGACGAGCAGCCGGTCCCGGTGGGCCTCAGCACGGCGTCGGTGTGGCCCCTCAAGGCGGGCACGGCCTTCGAGCTGGCCGCCGAGCTCGGCTACGACGGCGTCGAGGTGATGGTCTGGGCCGACCCGGTCAGCCAGGACGTCACGGCGCTGCGGCGGCTGTCACGGCGCATCGGCGTGCCCGTGCTGTCGATCCATTCGCCGTCGCTGCTGATCACCCAGCGGATCTGGTCGCCGGACCCGGTCGTGCGGCTGCGGATGTCCGTCGACGCCGCCCACGAGCTCGGGGCGCGCACGGTGGTGGTGCACCCGCCGTTCCGCTGGCAGCGCCGCTACGGCGACGCATTCGGCGATCTGGTCCGGGAACTGGAGGACTCGAGCGGCGTCGAAATCGCGGTCGAAAACATGTTCAAGGTGCGGCCGCCCGGTGGTTCGAAGAATTCCCGCGTCTCCGCGTTCCGGCCGTCGATCGACCCGACCGACGTCGGGTTCCGGCACTACACGCTCGACCTGTCCCACACAGCGGCAGCCGAGATGGACGCGCTGGCCCTCGCGCAGCGGATGGGGGACGGCCTCTCGCACGTCCATCTGGCCGACGGCACCGGCGTCCCGAAGGACGAACACCTGGTGCCCGGGCGCGGTGGCCAGCCCTGCGCCGAGCTGCTCGAGAAGCTGGTCAGCAACGGTTTTGCCGGCCAGATCGTGCTGGAGATCAACACCCGCCACGCCGTCACGCCCGCCACGCGCGTGCGCGATCTGGCGGAGGCGTTGTTGTTCGCGCGGTTCCACCTCGGGCAATAACTGAGCACGTTCCGACAGGACACCGCTACTCCCGAGTGCATTTCCGCCGGTCCAACCCGTAAAGTTCGGACCGTGAAACCGTCGCTCTCGTTGCTCGTCACCTACCGGAATTCCCGAAACGGCGCGGACCCTTCGTGAGCGGAATCGACGGCACCGCCGTGTCCTTCGACACGGCGAGTGCGGCGCGGTCGCTGGGGGACGGCACCTTCACCGCGGTGCTGCGTGCGGAATGGGCCATCGGCTCGCACCCGCACGGGGGTTTCCTGCTGGCCCTGCTGGCCAGGGCGGCGGTTTCGGCCCTCCACGAGCGCGGCGAGCCGCACGCGGAGCCGCTCGTGGTCAGCGCGGAGTTCCTGCACGCGCCCGCGCTCGGCCCGGTCCTGCTGCGCACGGACGTCCGCAAGGTCGGCCGCCGCGCGACGGTCGTCGAGGTCCGCCTGGAACAGCGCGGCCGCAGCTGCGTCGAGGCCCGCGTGACGACGGGACGGCTCCCGATGCGGCGCCCGGAGTGGACGGACGTGCCGTCGATGCCGGCCGAGCCGCCGCCGGGTGCGCTGGCGATGGCCGAGAGCACGGAGGGCCCGTTCAACTTGGCCAAGGGCTGCGAGGTCCGGCTGGATCCGGCGACCGCCGGGTACCTGGCCGGCCGCACCGGCGAGCCGCCCCGGATGCGGCTGTGGGTCCGGCCGCGGCACAGCCTGGTGGACCCGTACTTCACGCTGCTGGCGTCGGACGTGAACCCGCCGGTCGTGATGAACCTCGGCCGCATCGGCTGGGCCCCGACGGTCCAGCTGACGGCGCTGCTGCGGACGAGGCCGGCACCGGGCTGGCTGCGGGTGGTGGTGGAGTCGCGGTCGGTCCACGAGTCGTGGTTCGACTCGGACGCGACAGTGATCGACGCCCAGGGGAGGCTGGTGTGCCAGGCCCGCCAGCTGGGCCTGGCCCCGGCCCCGGGCGGCTGACGGGGACACACCCGAACCGACCGTCCCGGTACGCGAACCGGCCGTCGGGGTACGCGCGCGCCCCGGCACCGGGCCGCTGAGCGCCGTTTGGCACGCTTTACGGCATGACGGTCATCGCGGTGCTGGGTGCGGGCAAGATCGGTGAGGCGTTGCTCTCGGGGCTGCTGCACGGCGGCCACGAACCCGGCGACCTCCTCTTCACCGAGCGGTACCCCGCCCGCGTCGAAGAGCTGACCACCCGTTACGGCATCCGCGGCGTCGAGGTCGAGGAAGCCGCGAAGCGCGCCGACGTGCTGGTCGTCGCCGTCAAGCCGCAGGACATCGAGCCCGTGCTCGACGAGCTCGCGCCGCTGCTCGGGCCGTCGTCGCTCGTCGTTTCCCTCTGCGCCGGGCTGCCCACCGCGCTCTACGAACGGCGGCTCGCCGAGGGCGTGCCCGTCGTGCGGGTGATGCCGAACACGCCGATGCTGGTCAACGAGGCCATGAGCGCCATCTCCGCCGGCCGGTACGCCACGGCCGAGCACCTGGCCGTGGTGCGGGACCTGCTCTCGCACGTCGGGCAGGTCGTCGAGGTGCCCGAGACGCAGCAGGACGCCGTCACCGCGCTGTCCGGGTCCGGGCCCGCCTACTTCTTCTACCTGGTCGAGGCCATGATCGACGCCGGGATCCTGCTCGGCCTGCCGCGGGCGCTGGCCGGGCAGCTGATCATCCAGTCGGCCGTCGGCGCCGCGAAGATGCTCGCCGAATCCGACGAGCACCCCGTGCTGCTGCGCGAGGCCGTGACCTCACCGGCTGGGACCACCATCAACGCCATCCGCGAGCTGGAGAAGCACGGCGTCCGCGCGGCGCTGCTGGCCGCCATCGAGGCCGCGAAGGACCGTTCGGTGGAGCTCGGCAAGGCTCACGAAGGCTGACGCGGCCGCCAGTCCGCCGCCCACGCGTCGAGCTGGACCAGCGTCCCGAACAGCGAACGGCCCTGGCCGGTGAGCGAGTAGCCCTCGGCGTGGCCGACCAGGTCGGCCTCGCCCAGTTCGCGCAGCCGGGTGGCCAGCACACTGGACGACACCCCGTCGCAGCGCTGCTGGAGCGCGCGGAACGTCAGCGTCACGTCGTCGCGCAGCTCCCACAGGATCCGCAGCGTCCAGCGTCTGCCGAGCAGGTCGAGCAGCGCCATGATCGGGCGGCCCGTCGTCGAACCGCCGACCGGGTGGCCGGGCAGTGGCGTCGTCATTGCTTTCCTTTCCGAAGCGCCGATGTTAGCGTGCCGGGCATGCCTCTGAAATCGAAGCAGCCGCGGATCGCTCCCCTGGAGCCGCCGTTCGACGCCGAGACGGCCGAAGCGCTCGACCGGCTCGGGCCGCCGATCGCGCTCTTCCGCGTCTGGGCTCGGCGCCCGGAGCTGGCCAGGGGGGTCGCGGACTGGGGGCGGTACTACTTCTCGCGGCAGTCGGCGCTGACCGTGCGGCAGCGCGAGCTGGTCATCGACCGCACGACCGCGCTGTGCGGCGCCGACTACGAGTGGGGCCTGCACATCGCGACCTTCGCCCGGAAGGCCGGTTTCGACGCCGCGCAGGTCCGCTCGCTCGGCGTCGGCAGCCCGGTCGACTCGTGCTGGGACGCCGGCGACCGCGCCGTGCTGCAAGCCGTCGACGAACTCCACGCCACCCACGACCTCTCCGACGGCACCTGGGCGGCCCTGGAAGACGCCGTCGGCCAGGACGGCGTGCTCGACCTGCTGCTCGTCTGCGGGTGGTACCACGCCATTTCGTTCACCGTCCGCGCCTTGCGGCTGCCCCTCGAACCGGGCACCGCGCGCCCGGATTCGCCGTAACGGGCGATTCCCGGGGTCTTGCACGCGCGGCCGCTTGTGCGTTAGCGCTGGTAGGAGCCCATCTCGGTGACAGGCGTCGCATTAGTCCCACCAGTCCCGCTACTCTCGATAGAGCACGTGCGTGTCGATACCACAGGTGGGGAAGCCTCGTGGCGCGACACGTGTCGAAGGACGCGGTAAACATGTCTCCGAACAAAAAGGAGGATTTGCCCGCCGTCGGGCAGGTCCAGTTCCTGACGGTCGCCGAAGTGGCCACGCTGATGCGGGTCTCCAAGATGACCGTCTACCGTCTCGTGCACTCGGGTGAGCTGCCCGCCGTCAGGGTCGGGAAGTCCTTCCGGGTGCCGGAAAAAGCAGTGCACGAGTACCTGCAGGGTGCCTATTACGACGTGGGTTGAGCCGACCGCCGGGCACGCCGTGGCCAGCGGCGCGCAGCGCTACGACGTGCCCGCCGACCGGCCCGTCACGGGTGACGGGTAACCTGGAAAACCGCTCGTGCCTGTGCGCTCCACCCGTTGGACGCTGCGCCGGGCAGCGTGACCGACGACGACCTAAGGAGCGCCCATGGGCTCTGTGATCAAGAAGCGCCGCAAGCGCATGTCGAAGAAGAAGCACCGCAAGCTGCTTCGCCGTACGCGCGTCCAGCGTCGTAAGGCCGGCAAGTAAGCCTGCCGAGTGTGACCGTGGCCCGTCCAGTCTCTGGACGGGCCACGTCCATGTGGTGGGCAGGTCCGCCCGTTCGAGTGAGGCGTTCGTCGCTTTCCGGCGAAACCGGTGTTAATAGCACGTGAGATGGGCCGGAGCTACCACTGAAGAGCGGTAACATCTCAACGGCGTCCGCGCGATGCTGCCAGTGAGTGCAGGTTCGCGCGCCTCGGGTGACCGTCCACCCCCCACATGCCCTACGCCGCAGGGAGTCGCATGCCGTCGAACATCGTGCTCGTCACCGGGGTCGCCGGGGAACTGGGCGGGAAACTGCTCGCCCGGCTGGGCAACAACCCCGACTTCGAACGGGTCATCGGTGTCGACACGGTCCCGCCGGACAAGGCGGTCCTGCAGCGCATGGGCCACGCGGAGTTCGTCCGCGCGGACATCAGGAACCCGTTGATCGCCAAGGTGATCAGCACCGCCCGGGTCGACACGGTGGTGCACGCGTCCTGCACCGCGCACCCGGCCGGGCCGGGCCGCCGCACGGCGATCAAGGAAGTCAACGTCATCGGCACCATGCGGCTGCTCGCCGCGTGCCAGCGCTCGCCGCTGGTCCGGAAGCTGGTGGTCAAATCGACGGCGGCGGTCTACGGCGCCGGCGCCCGCTCGCAGGCGGTGTTCACCGAGGACTCCGAGCTCATCCCCACGTCGACCAGCGGGTACGCGAAGGACGCCGTCGAGATGGAGGGGTACGTCCGCGGGCTGATGCGCCGCCGCCCGGACATCACCACGACGCTGTTCCGCTTCGCCAACATCATCGGCCCCGAGACCGACACCGTCCTCGCCCGCTACTTCGCGCTGCCGGTGGTGCCGACGGTCTTCGGCTACGACGCGCGCATCCAGCTGCTGCACTCCGCGGACGCGCTGTCCGTGCTGGAGCGGGCGAGCCTGACCGACAAGCCCGGCGTGTTCAACGTCGGGGCGGAGGGGGTACTCACCCTTTCGCAGGCGATCCGGCGAGCCGGCCGGGTCGAGCTGCCGATGCCGCGGAGCGTGGTGCCGTCGGTCGGAAAGGTCCTGCGCGGCGCCCGCGTCGTGGATTTCTCCGCCGACCAGGTCCGGTTGCTGAACTTCGGCCGGGTCGTCGACATCGCCAAACTGAAGAACGAGTTCGGGTACACCCCGCGGTGGACCACACGTGAGGCGTTCGACGACTACATCGCCGGACGCGGGCTCCGCCCGGTGCTCGACGGCGGCAAGCTGGCCGGCCTGGCCGGCAAGGTGTTTGTTGCCGCGGCGACTGGGCAGAGCCGGTGAGCAGGCCACACGACTACTTCGGAAGCGAGGCGGGAACGGTGGGCGGTGCCGAGGCGCAGGTCATCCCCCTGCACGGACCGGGCCGGGAGAAGCCGGAAGCGCCGGAGGCCCAGCGGGACCTCCGCGAGCGGGAGGAGGCGCCGGTCGTCGCCTTCCCCGGCGGCGTCGACCGGCAGGCGCCCGAAGAGCCGCTTTCGGACGCCGCGCGGTCGGCGCTCGGCTTCATCCGCGACCGGCTGACCGGTGACTACACGGTCGACGAGTTCGGCTTCGACGCCGAGCTGACCGAGGCGGTCTTCCTGCCGCCGCTGCGCGCGCTGTACAAGAAGTGGTTCCGCGTCGACACCTACGGCGTCGAGAACCTCCCGGCGGCCGGCGGTGCGCTGCTGGTGTCCAACCACTCGGGCACGATCCCGCTCGATTCCCTGATGACGGCGGTGGCGGTCCACGACGAGACCGGCGGTCGTCACCTGCGCGGCCTCGGCGCCGACCTGGTGTTCCAGGTGCCGCTGGTGGGGTCGTTCGCCCGCAAGTCGGGCCAGACGCTGGCCTGCCACGCGGACGCCGAACGCCTGCTGCGCAAGGGCGAGCTGGTCGGGGTGTGGCCGGAGGGCTTCAAGGGCGTCGGCAAGCCGTTCGCTTCGCGCTACAAGCTGCAGCGCTTCGGCCGCGGCGGCTTCGTGTCGGCCGCGCTGAAAGCGGGCGTGCCGATCATCCCGGTGTCGGTCATCGGCGCGGAGGAGATCTACCCGAAGCTGGGCGACATCAAGGTGCTGGCCCGCATGCTGGGCCTCCCGTACTTCCCGGTGACGCCGTTCTTCCCGATGCTGGGCCTGCTGGGGGCGGTCCCGCTGCCGACGAAGTGGAGCATCGAGTTCGGTGCGCCGATCCCGACGGACTCGTACGGTCCGGACGCCGTGGACGACCCGATGCTGGTGTTCCAGCTGACCGACCAGGTGCGGGAGTCGATCCAGCAGACGCTGTACCAGCGGCTTTCGCAGCGGAAGTCGGTCTTCCGCGGCTGAGCCGCCGATGTCAGTTGCTCGCGTGGGCGGTGTTGTCCAGCCAGTGCCGGGCCAGGCCGGAGTCACCCTCGACGGTGATCTCCTCCACGGGAATCCGGCGGGTCAACGTCAGCAGCAGAATCGCGGCCGGGCCGGTGATCGTCACGTCGGCTCGGCGGGTTGCGGGCTGCCACGTTGCTCCCTCGGGCCGTCGCTCGACGAACCACGCACCCGCTGTGTCGGTGGCCAGCCACTGCAGGGTTTGGCCGGTGCCGCGAAGGGCGAGCGCCGATTCGGGCCGCTGCATCCCCCACGTCGGCGACGTGAGCATCGTGAGATGGTTGGTGATCAGCGCGGCTGCGACGTCGGGGTCGATGTCGGCGGGCCGGTCCGCCGCGGCGGCCGCGTCGAAACCGTGGACGACCGCCTCGTTGAGCATGGAGGCCAGCCAGAACCGCGTCCCGGACCGCTCGTCTCCGGCGGCGTTGAACACCGCCGCGTCGAGCGCGTCGCCGGAACACGCGGCCGCGACCCGGCTCGCCGACTCCGACAACCACGCCTGCCACGCACGCGGGTCGGCGGGGAGCACCGCCAGTTCAGTGGGCAGCTCGGCAGGGTTGGTGATGCGCCGCTCGATGATCTCCGCGACCCAGTGCTGGGTCTGGCCCACGTGCCGGACCAGGTCGGTGACCGTCCACTCCGGAGCCGTCGGCACGCCGGCATCGGGGCCGGCGGCCGCGGCGGCCTCCGCCAAGCGCCGGGTGTGGTCGACGATCGCTCGCCGGGTGCGTTCCGCGTTCAACTCGGTCATCACGTCGTCCTCGGTGTCCAGGGGGCGCCCCCCGTGGGTGCCTGCGCCCAAGCGTCGAACGACCGTGGCGAGGATCGACACGCTCCGGGAAAAAGCTTCCGGAAGCCGGGCTCAGCGGCGGCGGTAAGCCATCCCGGCCGCCACGGCGCCCGCCAGCGCCCCGGCGCCCAGCACCGAAGGCACGCCGATCTTCGCCGCCTTGCGACCGGTCCGGAAGTCGCGGATCTCCCAGCCGCGGGCGCGGGCCACGTCCCGCAGGCCGCCGTCCGGGTTGACCGCTACCGCCGTGCCCACCGCCGACAGCATCGGGATGTCGTTGGCCGAGTCCGAATACGCCGTGCAGCGCTTGAGGTTCAGGCCCTCGCGGGACGCCAGCGCCCGCACCGCGTGCGCCTTCGCCCGGCCGTGCAGGAGGTCGCCGACCAGGCGGCCCGTGTACACGCCGTCGCGGGTTTCCGCGACCGTGCCCAGTGCGCCCGTGAGGCCGAGGCGGCGGGAGATGATCGCCGCCAGCTCGATCGGGGTGGCCGTCACCAGCCAGACCCGCTGGCCCGCGTCGAGGTGCATCTGGGCCAGCGCGCGCGTGCCGGACCAGATCTTGTCCGCCATCAGCTCGTCGTAGATCTCTTCGCTGATCGACGTCAGCTCCGCCACCGTGCGGCCGGCCACAAAGGACAGTGCGCGCTCGCGGTGGGTCTTGATGTCCTCTTTGTTCTCCCGGCCGCCGAGGCGGAACTTGATCTGGCCCCACACGAACCCGGCCAGGTCCGCCGACGTGAAGAACTTGCGCGCCGCGAGGCCGCGGGCGAAGTAGAAGATCGACGCGCCCATCATCATCGTGTTGTCGACGTCGAAGAACGCGGCGGCCGTGAGGTCCGGCGGGGCGGGGGGTACGGCGGGTTCGGTGGCCACGCGGGCGTGGGCAGCCGCGGCCGACGCCTCGCCCGCGAGCGCGGCGAGCCGTTCCAGCTCCTGACTCTTATCCCTGCCACGCCAAGCTGACACGCACACCGCCTCCACGTTCGCGCACGTCCGGGTCCTTCGCACAGGGTAGCGAGCCGCCCACCGCGCCGTCGCAGGTGTGGCCCGGACCTCAGCCGATGACGATCGGCGGCAGACCGGGCAGCAACGGCGGGATCGAAACCAGCGGCGGCGGGGTCGTCGTGGTCGTCGTCGCCGGCGGCCGCGGGGACGTCGTCGGCACCTGGCCGTAGACCGGGGGCGGCGTCACCCCGCCGGTCGGCGCGGGGATGCCCGGGGTCGCCGCGGCGTCCGACGGCGGCAGCTGCGTGCCCGTTGGCGTCGGCGACGTGCTGTCGGCCGACGAAGGCGAAACCGGGACCGACGTCGGCTGGCTGCCGGCGGCCGGGGCGGGCCGCTGCGTGCACTGGCCGGTCGCCGGCAGCGGGCCCAGCTCGTCGGACGTGCCGGTGGTGATCTGGTAGCAGTTCATCCGCGCCACCAGGCCGCTCGTGCGCTCCTGGACCTTGCCCAGCAGGTCGCGGACGTTGCCGAACACCGGCGCCGCGTCCGCCGGGAGCGGCTGCGTAGCCAGCCGCGCCGCCTGGTTGCGTGCCCACAGCCGGACGTCGGAGAGCGCCTGGGCCCCGCTGCCGTCACTGGTCGCCACGGCGGACATCTCGGCGACGCCGGCCCGCAGGTCGGCGGCGAAGTCGTCGTAGGCGGTCCGGTAGGCGGCCTCGCTCCCGCCTTCGGCGGCCAGTTCGCTGAGCTCGGTGATGCGGTTGGTGGCGAACTCGAGGTGCTTGCGCGCCTTCTCCTGGTCGCCGAACGTCAGGCCCAGCGCGGTCGACTCGCCCGCGCGCTTGACGCCGTACAGCGGGTCACCGGGCAGCGCGGTGCGCGAGAGCACCATCGTCAGCCCGGCGAGGACGAGGAACAGGAAGAGCGCGGCGGCCACCAGGTCGGCGGTCCGCGGCCGCCACCTCCGACGTGGGGTGATGGCCGCCGCCGTCTCGAGGCGGCCCGCGATCTCCGCGCGGATCCGCTGCCGCGTCTCCAGGTCCGGTGCCCCGGCCGCACCGAGCTCGCGCAGCGCGCCGACGAGCGCCAATTCGCCGGCGAACTCGTCGTCCCGGCGCACCGGCGACGGTTCCAGGGCACGCGCGAACCGCTCGCTCTCGGCTCGCTCACGCGCAAACCTCACGGCGCTGTTCTTCCTCTCGGGGCCACGGCCGGCCTGACACCGGTCTGCGTGGGGTAACGATCCAGAAGCCGCGAGGGTTACCGGTTTCGGCCGACGAACGGAAAAGTTCGCGGGTTCAGCGCAATCCGGTGGGCAGAAGTTGTGCCAAACGGCGTACCGCGCGGTGCTGCAGCGCCTTGATGGCGCCTTCGTTGCGGTTCATGATCTCGGCCGTCTCGGCCACCGACAGGCCCTGCAGGAACCGCAGGACGATGCATTCCCGCTGGTCGTCGCCCAGTTCCGCGACGCAGCGCAGCAGCTCGGTGCGGGTGGCGCGGCTGATCGCCTCCTGCTCGGGGCCCGCCTGCGCGGTCGCGCCGACGCTGAACGGCGCCGAGCCCGGCTCGGTCACCTCGTCGGTGACCACCTCGAGCTTGAACCGGCTCGACTTCACGTGGTCGAGCACGAGGTTGCGGGCGATGGTGACGAACCAGGCGCCGACGTCACGTCCCTGGTAGCTCACCGACGTGATCCGGCGCAGCGCACGCAGGAACGTCTCGCTGGTGACGTCTTCGGCGAGGTCGCGGTCGCCGAGCCGGAACAGCACGTAGCGGTAGACCACGTCGACGTACCGGTCGTAGAGCCGGCCGAAGGCGGACGAGTCGCCGTCCTGCGCGGCCCGCACCAGCTCCCACGCCTCGGCCTTCGCCGCCTCGGCGCGCTCGTCGTCGGACGCCTGCCGGCTCAGCGGTACCGCCGAGGAGCGTCCGAAGACGCGCTCGGCGAACATGAAGACGGGCCCGCGGCTCACGGCGGTCGGGAAGGTCATCGGGCGGCACCTCCGGCGGCGAAGCTGGCCCTGCGGGCCACGGTACCCCCGGAACACCGGCGAGCAGGGGCCTGCCGGCTCGCGTGCCCCACGACCTCGTGGGCAGGCAAGTTCGTCACGGCGACTCCCTCTCTCCGGTCGCCCCGGTGATCAACAAAACCGGTGCGACGCAGTGCAGCATACGTGTTGTTACCGCTAAGTAGGTAGTGGTTCCGGGGTTGCGCAGACGCGACGCTCGCGGTCGTCACCCATGACGTCGCTTCAGATGACAGACTTGCAACGGTTCGATTCGGGCGAGGAGAGGCGGGTCGCGGGTGAGCGCCGGAACGGAGACGCAAGCAGGGGTCGGCGGGCTGCTCACGCGGGCCGCGGCCACGTGGCCGGACCACCCGGCCGTGCGCGAGACCGGCACCGGGCGCGGCCTGAGCTACCGGGAGCTGGCTGCGGCCGCCCAGGTCCAGGCGGGGCGGCTGGCGGCGGCCGGCGTCGAGCCGGGGGACCGGGTCGGGCTGCGGCTGCCGACGTCAGTGGACTTCGCGGTGGCCTTCTTCGGCGCGCTGCGGGCGGGGGCCGTCGTCGTGCCGCTGTCGCCGCAGGTGCCCGGGCCGGAACTGGGGAAGCTGCTGGCGCACAGCGGGACGAAGGTCGTCGTCCAGCGCGACGCGGACGACGAGCTGCCGGACGGCGTGAGCGGTGTCACGCCGCCGGATACCCCGGACGGAGTAGTCGAATCCGTCGAATCCGGCCGCGCCGGGGAGGACATCGCGGTCATTTCGTACACCTCCGGCACCACCGGCCCGCCGCGCGGGGTGATGCTGTCGCACCGCGCGCTGCTGGCGAACCTCGAGCAGATCAGCGCGGTCGAAGGCGTCCTCGAACACGACGACCGCGTGCTGATCACCATCCCGCTCTTCCACGTCTACGGCCTCGGGCCCGGCCTGCTGCAGGCCGTCGCCACCGGCGCGACCGCGATCCTCTCCGAGCGGTTCGAAGCCCAGCGCACGCTGGACGACTGCGCCGAACACGGCGTCACGTCGATCACCGGCGTCCCGACGATGTACGGCGAGTTCGCCGCGCTCGGCGCCGACGAGCTCCGCCGCGGGCTGGCCACCGTGCGGCGGATGACGTCGGGCGCCGCGCCGCTGCACCCGAAGGTGCTGACCGCCATCCGCGAGGCCACCGGCCTCGACGTCTATGAGGGCTACGGCCTCACCGAATGCGCGCCGGTCGTGACGTCGACGCTGGTCACCGGCTACCCGAAGCCCGGCTCGGTCGGCCGCCCGCTGCCCGGGATCGAGCTGCGGCTGGTCGACAGCGACGGCACCGACCAGGCCGTGCCGCTCGACCCGGACGACGTCGGCGACGTCTTCGAGGCCGTCGGCGAGACCGGGCTGGTGTCGATCCGCGGCGCCAACCTCTTCTCCGGCTACTGGCCCGACGGCGACCACGGGCCCGACGCCGAGGGCTGGTTCCGCACCGGCGACGTCGGCTACCTCGACACCGACGGCGACCTGCACCTGGTCGACCGGGCCAACGACCTGATCATCGTCAACGGCTTCAACGTCTTCCCGCGCGAGGTCGAGGAGGTCATCGGGCAGCTGCCGGAGGTGGCCGAGGCCGCCGTCGTGGGGGTCGTGGACGAGCGCAGCGGCGAAGCGGTGAAGGCGTTCGTCGTCCCGGCGGCCGGCGCGGCGCTGTCCGAGCAACAGGTCGTCGGCCACTGCGCGGCCCACTTGGCCGGGTACAAGGTGCCGCACCTGGTCGAGTTCGCCGAGTCGCTGCCGCACTCGGCCACCGGCAAGCTGCGCCGCGTGCGGCTGCGGTAGGAAGGACGCCATGGCGCACGAAGTGACGGTCATGGGCCGGGACGGCTGCCACCTCTGCGAGGTCGCGGAGACCGAGGTCGCCCGGATCTGCGGCGAGCTGGGCGTTCCGTGGAAGGCCGAGGACGTCGACACCGACCCGGAGTGGCGCGCGGAGTACGGCGACCGCGTCCCGGTGATCCTGGTCGACGGCGCCGAGCACGGCTACTGGCGCGTCGAAGAGGACCGGCTCCGGCGGGCTCTGCAGCCGTAACACGTCCGTAAGCCACATCGGGCAGCCACTTCACGCGCTCGCTCCGAAGATGGAGGCGTGAGCACTCTGCAGGAAGCCCCGCCCGAAGCACCCCGGCGGCTTTCGCTGCCCGTCGCGACCCTCATCGGACTGCTCGCGCTGGCCGCGGCCCTCGGCGTCGGGCACCTCGTCGCCGGCTTCGTCGGGTACACGGCGTCGCCGTTCATCGCGGTGGCCAACTACGTCATCGACCACAGCCCGACCGCGATCGTGAAGTGGGCCGAACGGACGCTGGGCACCTGGGACAAGCCGGTGCTGAAGCTCGGGCTGGCCGTGGTGCTGGTCCTGTTCGCGCTGCTGGCCGGGCAGCTTTCGCGCCGGACGCCCCGGGCCGGGCAGGTGCTGGTCTTCCTGCTCGGCGCGGCCGGGATCGCGGCGGTGTACGCGCGCAGCGACCTCGGGCAGATTTCGCTGCTCGCGCCGGTCGCCGCCCTGGTCGCCGGGCTCGCGGTGTTCAGCTGGCTGCACCGGCTCGCGCTGCCGCCGGACGCGGTGCACGACCGGGGCTTCGACCGGCGGAAGTTCCTGCGCGCCGGGGTCGGTGTGGTCGCGGGCTCGGGCGTCGCGGCCGTCGTCGGGCAGGTCGCCGGGACCAGCGCGGACGCCGAGGACTCGCGGGCCGCCGTCGGGCCGCTCGTCCCCGCCCGCACCGCGCCGCCGTTGCCCGCGGACGCCGACTTCGCCAAGCTCGGCTCGCCGCCGTTCATCACGCCGAGCGCGGACTTCTACCGCATCGACACCGCCTTGGTCGTGCCGCAGCTGCGCACCGAGGACTGGAGCCTGAAGATCCACGGGATGGTGGACCGCGAGGTGACGTTCTCCTACGCCGACATCCGCAACCGGCCGCTGGTCGAGCGCCGGGTGACGCTGACGTGTGTGTCCAACGAGGTCGGCGGCCCGCTGATCTCGAACGCGACCTGGCTCGGCGTCGACCTGGTCGACCTGCTCGACGAAGCCGGCGTGCAGGCGGGCGCGCAGCAGATGTTCGCCACCAGCGTCGACGGCTGGACGTGCGGCACCCCGGTGGAGGTCGCGCTGGACCGGACCCGCGGCGCGATGCTGGCGATCGGGATGAACGGCCAGCCGCTGCCGGTCGAGCACGGCTTCCCGGCGCGGATCGTCATCCCCGGCCTGTACGGCTACGTGTCCGCGACGAAGTGGGTCCAGTCCCTGGAATTCACCCGGTGGGACGACCGGCAGGCGTACTGGCTCAGCCGGGGGTGGGCGGAGCAGGCGCCGATCAAGACCGAATCGCGGATCGACACGCCACGCGGGTTCTCGAGCGTCACGGCGGGCAAGGTCCGGCTGGCCGGCACGGCGTGGGCGCAGCACACCGGCATCGCCAAGGTCGAGGTCCGGCTGGACCAGGGCGAATGGCGGGAAGCCACGCTGTCGACCGAGGTGAGCAAGGACACCTGGCGGATGTGGTGGATCGAGCTCGACGTGCCGAAGGGCACGCACCAGGCGTCCGTGCGGGCGACCGACCAGGACGGCTACACGCAGACGGAAAACCGCGCCGACCCGGTCCCGGACGGCGCCACCGGCTGGCATTCGGTGACCCTCGACGCCCACTGACGGCCCGCCGCGGCGATCGGCCCGCCGGTGCCGCTCACAGCGTCCGGCCGCCCGTTCGCCGCGTCGCGAGCGGAGCCGCCGACCGGCGCTCGCGCGCCTGGCTGTCGGCGCCGGGGCCGGAAGTGCCTGGCGGACAAGGATTCTGACGCGGTGTCATGATCGTGCGGCCGCCGGAACCGCCTCCGACCTGTGACTTTGTGCGTGCGTTCACAAGTGGTCTACCGTAGGGCCATCGCCCCCGGGCGTCCGGCATCGAACCGGACACCGAGACCTGGGTCAAGACACAGTTCGGTACGGCCGTGGCGATGGCCGCCGGGTGCACAGCGGGCAGGAGACGACGGCGTGGTGACACAGCGGGGGAGGCGCGACGCGGCGGACTCCCCGGGCCGGGCGCCGCGACGGCCCCGCCGTCCGGCCACGCCGGACGCCGACAACGCCCCGACCGCCGAAATGCCCGCGGTGCCCGCCGGCGAGCCCGGCCGCAACGGGGACGCCCCCGAGGCCGTCCGGGCGAAGTCCATTCCCGAAGCCGCGGTCGCCCGGCTCGCCGTCTATCTGCGCGTGTTGTCTGGAATGTCCGAACAGGGCGCGACGACTGTTTCGAGCGAAGAGCTGTCGCAAGCCGCTGGAGTGAATTCCGCCAAACTGCGCAAAGACCTCTCCTACCTGGGCTCCTACGGCACCCGCGGAGTCGGCTACGAGGTCGGTGTCCTGGTCAGTCAGATCGAGCGCATCCTCGGCCTGACCCGGCAGCACAAGGTCGCCGTGGTCGGGATCGGCAACCTGGGCCACGCGCTGGCCAACTACGGCGGCTTCCCGGGACGCGGTTTCCCGGTCGAGGCGCTGTTCGACCTGGACCCGGACCTGATCGGCGTGCCGGTCGGCGGGCTGCCGGTGTCGCACATGGACGACATCCCCCGGATCTGCGCCGAACGGGGGATTTCGATCGGCGTGATCGCCACCCCGCCGACTGCCGCGCAATCGGTGTGCGACCGCCTGGTCGCGGGCGGTGTCCAGTGCATCCTCAACTTCGCACCCGTCGTGTTGCAGGTTCCGGCTCACATTGAGGTCCGGAAAGTGGATTTGGCCGTGGAGCTGCAGATACTCTCGTTCCATGTGGCCCGCCGAGCGGACGACGCCGCCGGGAATCAGGGCAATTCCGGAATACCGGGTGCGGTGACGCCCTCCGAGAACGGGAACGGCAGGCGGAACGGCACGGGCCCGGACGGCGGACGGGGAATGGTGGTGCGCTCATGAGCGTCTTGGCGGTCGGTCTTTCGCATCGGAGTGCGGAGCTGAGCACGCTCGAGCGCGTGGCGGTGCCCGCGCCCGAGGTCGGCAAGGTCCTGGACGAACTGCAGCAGGCCGAGCACGTCAGTGAGGTCATGCTCGTCTCGACCTGCAACCGGATCGAGGTCTACGCGGTCGTCGAGACCTTCCACGGCGGCCTCAACGACGTCTCCGAGGTGCTCGCCCGCCAGGCCGGGATGGAACCCGCCGAGCTCTACGACAGCCTGTACGTGCACTACGCCGGCGCCGCCGTCGAGCACCTCTTCTCGGTCACCTCGGGCCTGGACTCGATGGTCGTCGGCGAGACGCAGATCCTCGGCCAGATCCGGTCCGCCTACGCCACCGCCCGCGAAGCCGGCACGGTCGGCCGCACGTTGCACGAGCTGATCCAGACCACGCTGCGCGTCGGCAAGCGCGTGCACACCGAGACCGGGCTCGACACCCTCGGCGCGTCCGTCGTCTCCGAAGCCCTCGCCGCGGCCGGCGACGTCACCGGCAAGCACGCCGTCATCGTCGGCGCCGGCTCGATGGGCGCGCTGAGCGCGTCGCAGCTGCGCAAGGCCGGGATCGGCGAGATCACCGTGGCCAACCGCACCGACGCCCGCGCCCGCCGGCTCGCCGCGAACGTCACCGAGCAGGGCGTGCCGGCCCGCGCGATCCCGCTGGCGGGCGTCGCCGATGCGGTGCGGGACGCCGACATCGTGATCTGCTGCACCGGCGCGCAGGACGCCGTCTTCGCGCCCGGGCACGTGCTGCCCCGCGGCGGCCGCGCCCTGGTCGTCTGCGACCTGGGCCTGCCCCGCGACGTCGACCCCGAGGTCGGCGAGCTGGCGGACGTCCGGGTCGTCGACCTGGCCACCATCCAGCGCCGGATGCGCGAAGCCGGGACCCCGACCACCGAGCGCCAGACCGCCAAGGCGACCGGGATCGTCCTCGACGAGGTGCGCGACTACCTCGCCGGGCAGCGCAGCGCCGAAGTGACGCCGACGGTGACCGCATTGCGCCGCCGCGCGGCCGAGGTCGTCGACGCCGAGCTGCTGCGGCTGGACAACCGCCTGCCCGAGCTCGACGCCGGGGTCCGCGAGGAGGTCGGCCGCACGGTCCGCCGGGTGGTCGACAAGCTGCTGCACGCGCCGACGGTGCGGGTCAAGCAGCTGGCCGCCGAGACGGCCGAGACCGACTACGCGAACGCGTTGCGCGAACTGTTCTGCCTCGACCCGCAGGCGCCCGCCGCGGTGGCGAGCCCGAAGCCCCCCTCAGAGAAGAAGTAGTGGTGACCAGAGTCATTCGCATGGGCACGCGCGGTTCGAAGCTCGCGCTCACCCAGACCGGGACCGTCGCCGACGCCCTGCGCGCCACCGGCGTCGAGGTCGAGATCGTCAAGGTGACCACGCCCGGCGACAAGTCGCTGGCGCCGATCGCGACCATCGGCGTCGGCGTGTTCACCTCCGCGCTGCGCGAAGCCTTGCTGCGCAACGAAGTCGACGTCATCGTCCACTCCTACAAGGACCTGCCGACGGCCCCGGAACCCGGCATCACACTGGCCGCGGTGCCGCCGCGCGAGGACCCGCGGGACGCGTTGATCGCGCGTGACGGGCTCACGCTGGGTGAACTGCCGCCGGGTTCGACGGTGGGCACGGGGGCCGCCCGGCGCACCGCGCAGCTGCGCGCGCTGGGTCTCGGTTTGGAAATCGTGCCGATTCGCGGCAATATCGACACCCGCATGCGCAAGGTGACCGACGGCGAGCTCGATGCCGTGGTGCTGGCGCGTGCCGGACTGGCCAGGGTCGGACTGGTCGAGGCGATCACCGAGACCCTCGACCCGATCCAGATGCTGCCCGCGCCCGCCCAGGGCGCGCTGGCGGTGGAGTGCCGGACCGCCGACGTGGAACTGGAGCAGCTGCTGCGGTCCACTTTGGACGACGAGGGCACGCGGGCCGCGGTGACGGCCGAGCGGGCCCTGCTGGCCGCGCTCGAGGCGGGGTGCAGTGCGCCGGTGGGCGCGCTCGCCGAGATCGTCGAAGATCTCGACGCCGAGGGCAAGGTCGTGGAACGGATCTCGCTGCGCGGCACCGCCGCGGCCGAGGGCGAGAACGGCGCGGTGGACATGGTCCGGGCCTCCGCGCTGGCCGACAAGGACCAGGCCGCCCAGCTGGGCAAGGACCTGGCCGCCGAGCTGCTGGACCTGGGAGCCGGAGCCTTCTCCGGACCCGCTCAGTAGCGCTCTCGCGAGCGCTTTCAAGACGTAGGAGACCTGCGGCCACGCGATCGGGCACGGCCGCCGCAAGAGGAGAAACGCACAGATGACCCCCGCGCGAAAGACCACCGGGCGCGTAGCGTTCGTGGGCTCCGGCCCCGGCGACGCCGGCCTGCTCACGGTCCGTGCCCAGGAGCTGCTGACCAAGGCCGAGGTCGTGGTGACCGACCCCGACGTGCCGCAGGCCGTGCTGGCCATGGCCGCCGAGGGCGCCGAAGTCCGGCCCGCCGTCGGCGAGGCCGCCGAGGTCGCCAAGGACCTGACCACCGAGGCGAAGGCCGGCCGGCTGGTGCTGCGCCTGGTCGCGGGCGACCCGCTGACCACCCCGGCCGTGGTGGCCGAGGTCCAGGCGGTTGCCCGCACGAGCGCCGTGTTCGACGTCATCCCGGGTGTCTCCCCGGCCGCGGCCGTCCCGGCGTACGCGGGCGTCGCGCTGGGCGGCACGCACACCGAGGTCGACGTCCGCGGCGACGTCGACTGGGCGGCCCTGGCCGCCGCGCCCGGCCCGCTGGTGCTGCACGCGACGTCGGCGCACCTGGCCGAAGCCGCGTCGGCGCTGACCGGCAACGGCGTCCCGGCCTCGACCCCGGTCGCGGTCACCGCGAACGGCACCATCAACACCCAGCGCACCCTCGACACCACGCTCGAGAAGCTGGCCAACGACGCCGGCGAGCTCGTCGGGCCGCTGATCGTCACGATCGGCCAGGCCGCGGGGCACCGCTCGAAGCTGTCGTGGTGGGAGTCGCGCGCGCTCTACGGCTGGAAGGTCCTGGTGCCGCGCACCAAGGAGCAGGCCGGCGAGATGGCCGAGCGCCTGCGCGGCCACGGCGCGACGTCGCACGAGGTGCCGACCATCTCGGTCGAGCCGCCCCGCAGCCCGGCGCAGATGGAGCGTTCGGTCAAGGGCCTGGTCGACGGCCGCTACCAGTGGATCGTCTTCACCTCCACCAACGCGGTCCGCGCGGTGTGGGAGAAGTTCGAGGAGTTCGGCCTCGACGCTCGCGCGTTCTCCGGCGTGAAGATCGCCTGTGTGGGTGAATCGACCGCGGCGAAGGTGCGCTCGTTCGGCATCATCCCGGAGCTGATCCCCTCGGGCGAGCAGTCCTCGGAGGGCCTGCTGGCCGAGTTCCCGCCGTACGACGACGTGCTGGACCCGGTCGACCGCGTGCTGCTCCCGCGGGCCGACATCGCCACCGAGACGCTGTCGGCGGGCCTGCGCGAGCGCGGCTGGGAGATCGACGACGTGACGGCCTACCGGACCGTCCGGGCGGCCCCGCCGCCCGCCGAGACCCGCGAGATGATCAAGACCGGCGGCTTCGACGCGGTCTGCTTCACCTCGTCCTCGACCGTGCGCAACCTGGTCGGCATCGCCGGCAAGCCGCACACCCGCACGCTGGTCGCGTGCATCGGCCCGAAGACCGCCGAGACCGCGGTGGAGTTCGGGCTCCGGGTCGACGTCCAGCCGGAGAAGGCCGACGTCCCGCACCTGGTGGACGCGCTGGCCGAGCACGCGGCCCGGCTGCGGGCGGAAGGTGCGCTGCCGCCGCCGCGGAAGGCGAAGCGGGCCCGCCGCTCCTGAGGTTTTCCACGTCGAAGGCCGCCCCGGTTCGCCGGGGCGGCCTTCACGGCGTTTCGGCGGTGATCCAGACAAGGCGCGGACGGACGTGCGGGCTGGTGCGGAATCCGCGCAGGGCGTGTTCGGGGCTGGACAGGCTCATGCGGAGCCGGCCTTCGACGCCGATGACGTCGGCCCGGTCCTCGAACGCCAGCCCCCAGCCCGCGATCCTCGCGTCCACTCGCTCGCCGTATTCCTGGACGACGGCGAACAAGCGGGGCGCTTCGGCGCGGGCCATCTCGGTGACCAGCGCGGAAAACTCCGGTTCGCCGCACAACGGCGGAAGCGCTGACGGATCGTCGATGGTGGCGGGCGGAGTGAGCGGTGTCATGCACCGAGGCTAGAGTGTTGAGTGAAAATTTTGAATTAACACACGGTCATTCGATCGAGTGAACCGCGGTGTTCACGGCCGCGATGGCGGATTCGGCGGCGGATTTTGTCGGGGGTGCCCGGCACACTGTGCCTGCTCATTGACCGAGGAGGGGGAGCAGCGTGGTCGAGACGGCAAGCCCGACCGTGTGGCGGCGCTGGCTGGCGTTCGAGCTGGTCCGGCTCCGCAAGGAGGCCGGGCTGGAGCAGAAGGACGTGGCGAAGGCGCTGCGCTGCACGGTCGCCAAGGTGTCGTACTACGAGACCGCGGAACGGCCGGTGGTCCTGCGCGATCTCGACGAGGTCCTGCTGCCGTTGTTCAAGGTGCCGAAGAGCCAGTGGCCGGACTACCTCGACGCGGCGCGGCACTCCCGGACCAAGGGCTGGTGGGAGAGCTACAGCTCCGAGACGGTGCCGAGCTGGTTCTCGCTCTACCTCGGCCTGGAGCAGGGTGCGAACCAGGTGCAGACCTACGAGGCGCAGGCCGTGCCGGGACTGCTGCAGACCAGTGAGTACGTGCAGGCATTGCTTCGTCGCGACACGGCTGAACGTACCGATCAGGAAATCGACCGGATGGCTTCAGTACGGCTTGCTCGGCGAGCTGTCCTGCAACGCGAGCCAGATCCGTTGCGGTTGTGGGCGGTGCTGGACGAGGCTGTCCTTCGTCGGCTGGTCGGCGGCCGTGAGGTCATGCGCGGGCAGCTGGAGCACCTGGTGACGATGGCCGGCAAACCGAAGGTCACCATTCAAGTCCTGCCGTTCGAGCGAGGTGCTCATCCTGGCGTGATGGGCCCGTTCACGGTGATATCTTTTCCCTGGCCAGGCGATCCTGGCGTCGCGTATGTGGAGCACCGGGCCGGAGGGTTCTACCTCGAGCAGTCTCACGAGCTCGAAGCGCACAAGGTGGCGTTCGCGCACCTCAGCGCGCTGGCTTTGACCCCGGACGAGTCGGTCGCCTTCATCGAGCGGTTAGCGGAGGAGTATCGATGAGCTTCGAGGGCCTTGTCGGCGCGGTGTGGCGCAAGTCGAGCTTCAGTGGCACCAACGGCGGCAACTGTGTCGAGGTCGCGTCGCTGCGGGATGGTTCGGTGGCCGTGCGCAACAGCAAGGCGCCGGAGGCGGGCACGGTGTTCTTCACCCGCGAGGAAATGGCCGCCTGGGTGAAGGGCTGCCGCGCGGGGGAGTTCGACGACCTGACCTGACGGCGAAGCCGCCCACCGACCGGAAGCGGCCGCTCAGCACCCTTGCGGAACTCCGGCAAAAGCCGCGGGAGTAACTTGGTAAGGGTGTTCCCCGAGCATCGTCCCCGCAGGCTTCGCACCACCCCGGCCATGCGCAGGCTGGTGGGCGAAACGACGCTGCGGCCACGCCAGCTGATCCTCCCGATGTTCGTCGCCGAAGGGCTCGATCAGCCGCGGCCGATCGCGAGCATGCCCGGCGTCGTCCAGCACACCCGTGACACGCTGCGGAAGGCCGCCGTCGACGCGGTCAACGCCGGTGTCGGCGGGCTCATGCTGTTCGGCATCCCCGCCACGCGGGACGCCGAGGGCTCCGGGGCCGTCGACGAAAAGGGCATCCTCAACGTCGCCCTGCGCGATCTGCGCCAGGAGCTCGGCGACGCCACCGTGCTGATGGCCGACACCTGCCTCGACGAGTTCACCGACCACGGCCACTGCGGCGTCCTCGACGCCGACGGCGGCGTCGACAACGACGCCACCCTGCGCATCTACGCGCAGATGGCCATCGCGCAGGTCGAAGCCGGGGCGCACGTGCTCGGGCCGTCCGGGATGATGGACGGCCAGATCGGCGTCATCCGCCGGGCGCTCGACGAGGTCGGGCACAAGGAGGCGGCGATCCTCGCCTACTCCGCGAAGTACGCCAGCGCGTTCTACGGCCCCTTCCGGGAGGCCGTCGACTCGCAGCTCAAGGGCGACCGCAAGACCTACCAGCAGGACCCGGGCAACGGCCGCGAGGCGCTGCGCGAGATCGAGCTGGACCTCGCCGAGGGCGCGGACATGATCATGGTCAAGCCCGCGCTGGCCTACCTGGACGTCATCAAGGCGGCCGCGGACATCTCCCCGGTGCCGGTGGCGGCGTACAACATCTCGGGCGAGTACGCGATGGTCGAAGCCGCTGCGGCGAACGGCTGGCTCGAGCGCGAGCGGACCGTCCTCGAAGTGCTGACGTCGATCCGCCGCGCGGGCGCCGACATGATCCTCACCTACTGGGCCGCGGAGGCCGCTGCCTGGCTGGACTGAGGTTAGAGTCTGCGCGTGGAAGACAAAGAGGACCTCACCGGTCTGACCGACGACGAACGGCGCAAGCTCGGCCGGTCACCCGATCCGGTGCTGCCCGGCGCGCAAGCCCCGAAGGCCAAGCCGCCGCGTCCGGTGGCCGTGTCGTTCTGGCTGTGGCTCGCCGGCGGTGTGGTGCTGATCCTCGGGAGCGTCCAGCTGCTGGCCGGCAAGTCCGTGGTCATCGACCGGTACGTCAAGGGGACGACCGACCCGAAGATCACGCCGCAGATGATCGCGGACGGCGTCACGGCGATGCTGTGGTTCCTCCTCGTCGGGTCGGTGGTGTTCGCCCTGCTGTTCCTGCTCTTCGCCTACAAGGCCCGCGAAGGCACCCGCTCGGCCCGGACGGTGCTCACCGTCCTGCCGATCGTGATGGTGCTGCTGCTGTTCACCTTCGCGCCGGCCCTGCCGTACCTGACGCTCGTCGCGGTGCTGCTGTTCGTCATCGCGCTGGTGCTGCTGTACCTGCCGTCGGTGGCGGGCTACTTCCCCAAGGTCGGCAAGAAGCCGTGAGGCTCTACGCCGAGTCCGGCGTGAGCTGGGCGGCGATCGGCTGGGGCCCGGTGTTCGCGGTGGTGGGCGCGCTCGCCGAGCTCGTCACCGGCGGGCCGGTGCACGTCGTGGGCTGGCTGCTGGTCGGGCTCGGGCTGTGCGTGATCACGATGCCGTGGGTGTACGCGCGCCGCCGGTTCCTGTCGCTGGAGGTGACGACCGAGCAGCTGCGCCAGGGCCGGGAGAAGGTGCCGGCCGCGCAGATCGCCGACGTGACGGACGTCGGGACGCCGGTCGGCGCGCGCGTGCTCGGGGGCGGCTGGTCGGTGCCGCGGAAGTACGACTCGCTGCCGGTGAAGCTCGCCGACGGCACGGTCGTGCTCGCCTGGGCGAAGGACGTCGAGGCCCTGCGGGACGCGCTGGACCGGCTCGTCCGGGCGACCGGTGGCCAAGCATGAGAAAATCGCCGGTGTGATCGACCTTCCGCAGCCCACCGGGGCCGAGCTCTGGCCGCCGGAAGAACCCGGCCCGCGTGCGCGGCTGCACAAACCGTGGCGGACGCTCGTCGCCGTCGTGGAGGTGCTGCTCGCCGGGCTCGCCGGCTGGGCCGCCTACGCGTGCTGGCACAGCAGCGTCGCCACCGTCGTCACGCGGACCGAAGACGGCGCCGTGCTCGAGTCGCACCGGTACTTCGGCGGGCTGCTCGCCGCGGCCATCGGGCTCGGCACCGTGGCCGCGTTGCTGCTGGTCGACGCGGTGCGTCAGCTGTTGCTCGCGATCCGTGCGCGCAGCGCCAAGCCGCGGGGCTGATACACAGCTGACGCACAGGGAACCAACAGTCAATTACTAAGCACCGGCACCATGGTTGCCGCATGACGCGCGTGCGTGCCTCGAAGGCATGGGTGATCAACGGTGCTCTGGTCGTGCTGCTGGCCGGCGCGGGATTCGGGATATACCAGGCATTCAGCCCGGCCCCGAGCTCGGCGCAGGCCCAGAGCCGCAGCACCCCGGTCCGCCGGGCGACGGTCACCGAGACGGTCTCCGCCGCCGGCACCCTCGCCAGCAGCTACACCGGCGCGGCGAACTTCGCGACGGCCGGCAAGGTCACCTCGATCGACGTGAAGGTCGGTGACGTCGTCAGCGCCGGGCAGAAGCTCGCCACCGTCGACGGCACGCAGGCAGCGAAGCAGCTTCAGGTCGCGAAGGCGAACCTCGCGGTCGCGCAGGACAACCTGGACACCGCCGAGACGGCCGAGGCCAGCCCGGCCACCGGGCAGAACGGCCAGAACGCCCAGACGAGCGCGGCCAACACCGTCACTTCGGCGCAGGCGAAGCTCGACCAGGCGCAGCTCGACGTCCAGACCGCGCAGCAGGCGCTCGACAACACGGTCCTGTACGCGCCGGGCGCCGGTACGGTCACCGCGATCAACGGCGCGGTCGGGCAGCAGTCCTCGAGCGGCTCGTCCGCCAGTTCGCAGGCGTCCACCGGCAGCGGCCAGGGCGGCCAGGGTTCGGCCAACTCCAGTGCCGCCGCGTCGAGCAGCAGCAGCTCCGGCAGCGGGTTCATCACCATCACGAACATGACCGGCCTGGTCGTCAACACCTCCGTCGCGGAGATCGACGTCAGCAAGGTCAAGGCGGGCCAGAAGGCCACGGTGACGCTCAACGCGCTGCCGGACAAGCCGGTCCAGGCCACCGTGTCGAGCGTCAACCTCACCCCGACCACGAGCGGCAGCGTCGTCTCCTACGGCGCCCAGCTGGCCCTGACCAGCCCGCCGGACGGGCTGCGGCCCGGCCAGTCGGCGAGCGTCGTGATCACCGTCGCCGAGGCGGACAACGCGCTGAGCGTGCCGGCCGCGGCGGTGCAGACCGCGGGCGGCACCAACCTCGTCACCGTGAAGGAGAACGGCCAGAACGTGACGCGCCAGGTGCAGGTCGGCCTTCGCGGCGAGTCGACGGTCCAGATCACCTCCGGGCTCACCGAGGGTGAGAACGTCGTGCTCACCGCGACGGCGGCGACCGGCTCCACCGGCGGGAACGGCCGCACGGGCGGCACCGGCGGGTTCCCTGGCGGGGGCACCGGCGGGTTCCCGGGCGGCGGCCAGCGCGGCACGGGCACCGGCGCCGGCGGCGGCTTCGGCGGGCGCGGATGAACCCGGTGATCGCGGTCTCCGGGCTGCGCAAGACCTACGGGTCCGGCGAGACGGCGGTGCACGCGCTGCGCGGCGTCGACCTCACCGTGTGGCCCGGCGAGTACGTCGCGATCATGGGCGCGTCCGGCTCGGGGAAGTCGACGCTGCTGAACATGCTCGGCTGCCTGGACGTGCCGACGTCCGGCCGGTACCTGCTGGACGGGTTCGGTGTCGGGAAGCTGAACGAACGGCAGCTGGCGTTGCTGCGCAACCGGAAGATCGGGTTCATTTTCCAGTCCTTCAACCTGGTGCCCCGGACGTCCGCGTTGTCCAATGTGGAGCTTCCGCTGGTCTACAGTGGACTGCGGCGGGCCGAGCGGCGCCGTCGCGCGCTCGCCGCTCTGGAGATGGTGGGGCTGTCCGACCGGGCCAAGCACCTGCCCAGCGAGCTCTCCGGCGGCCAGATCCAGCGCGTCGCGGTGGCGCGGGCGCTGGTCACCGGCCCGGCGATGCTGCTGGCCGACGAACCGACCGGCAACCTCGACCGGCGCAGCACCGAGGACGTCCTCGGCGTGTTCGACCGGCTCAACTCCCTCGGCCGCACCATCGTCGTCATCACGCACGAGGACGAGGTCGCCGCACACGCGCATCGCGTGGTCCGCGTCGACGACGGCCTGATCGTGTCGGACGAGGTCACGCGCGCGGTGGGGGCGGTCTCGTGAACCTGCTCGAAATCCTGCGGTTCGCCGTCCGCGGCCTGACCGCGAACAAGCTGCGCTCGGCGCTCACGACCCTCGGCATCACCATCGGCGTCGCCGCGGTGATCCTGCTGGTCGCGGTGGGCAACGGCGCGTCGGCGGCCATCGCGGCCAGCATCCAGGGCCTCGGCACCAACGTCGTCAACGTCTCCCCGGCGCGCGGCGGCGGGCAGGGCGCGACGGCCCGGCCGCTGACCGTCCAGGACGCGCACGCCCTGGTCGACCCGGTCGGCGCCCCGGACGTCAAGGCCGCGTCGCCGGTGGTGAACACGACGGCGACCGCGACCTACGGGCAGACGTCGTACGACATCTCCAGCGTCGCCGGCACCGAGCCGGCGTACTTCACCACGACCAACCGCGAACTCGCCCAGGGGCAGCTGTTCACCAGCGAAGACGTCACGGCCGCGCGGAAGGTCGTCGTGCTCGGCCCGACGACGGCGGAGTCGATCTTCGGCACCGCCACCGACCCGGTCGGCAAGAACGTGCTGCTGAACAGCATCCAGTTCACCGTGATCGGGGTCCTGCAGGCCAAGGGCAGCACCGGGCTGCAGAACGCCGACGACGTCGCCATCGCGCCGATCTCGGCCGTGCAGAACTCGCTGGCCGGGTACGGCAGCCTCAACCAGATCGCCGTCCAGGCCACCAGCGCCGACTCCGTCTCGCTGGCCCAGTCGGAGATCACCGCGATCCTCAACGCCCGCCACGGCATCCGGCTCGGCGGCACCCCGGACTACCAGGTCCAGAACTCGGAGCAGCTGCTCGCGACCCGGACGTCGGCGACCCAGACGTTCACCGTGCTGCTGGCGGCGGTCGCGGCGATCTCGCTGCTGGTCGGTGGCATCGGCGTCACGAACATCATGCTGGTGACGGTGACCGAGCGGATCCGCGAAATCGGCATCCGCAAGGCGATCGGCGCCCCGCGTTCGGCCATCCTCGGCCAGTTCCTCGCCGAGGCGACCATGCTCAGCCTGTTCGGCGGGCTGCTCGGCGTCGCGATCGGGCTGGTCGGCAGCCGGTTCACCATCTCCGGGATCAAGCCCGTCGTGGTGCCGTCCTCGATCCTGCTCGCCTTCGCGGTGTCCGCCCTGATCGGGCTGTTCTTCGGCAGCTTCCCGGCGAACCGGGCCGCCAAGCTGAGGCCCATCGACGCCCTGCGTCACGAATAAGGAGTCCTGATGTCTTCGTCCACCGAACCGGCACTTTCACGTGAAAGTGCCGCCGCGGAGGAGATCGTGGCCAGCCCGGCCGTCGATGGCGACCTGAATGCGGAGATGCGCCGGGCCGCGAAGCCGTTTTCGCGCACCACGGTGGTGCTCGCCGGGCTCGTCGTGCTCGCGATCGCGTTCGGCGGTGGTGCCTGGACCCACGCGGCGTTCGGCTCCTCGACCCCGACGACGCCCGCTCGCCAGGCCGCCGGCAACCAGGGGGGACCGCAAGCGGGCACCGGGCAGCAGGGTGGCGGGTTCCGCGGGGGCCGCGGCACCACGGGCACGATCGACCACATCGACGGCACCACGGTGTACGTGAAGACCGCGCAGGGCACCGACGTCAAGGTGTCCACATCGGACTCGACCACGGTCGGGGTGACGCAGGCCGGCAAGCTGGCGGACCTCAAGCCGGGGGCGACGGTGGTCGTCCAGGGCCAGGCGGGCGACGACGGCACCGTGGCCGCGCAGGCCATCACCCAGCAGGCCGCGCGCTAGTTCAGCACCAGGACCGCGGTGTTGAGGGCCGTCGCGTAGAGGAGCCAGCCCAGGTAGGGCACCAGGAGCGCGGCGGCGGCCTTCGACCGGCGGCCGAAGAGGACGATCGTCACGACCACGGTGACGTCCAGCAGCAGGATGTCGGCCAGCGCGAGCCCGGCGGCGCCGCCCTCGAAGAACAGCGGCGTCCAGAGCAGGTTGAACAGCAGGCCGACGCCGTACGCGGCGAACCCGCGGGTCTCGCCGTCGGTGCGCCAGTACAGCCAGCCGGCCACCGCGATCATGACGTACAACACGGTCCACACCGGACCGAACAGGGCCGCGGGCGGCGCCCACGGCGGCTGCTCGAGCTGCGCGTAGACCTCCTTCGCCCGCGTCGCGGCCAGGCCACCGACCACGGCCACCACGGCGACGACACCCAGGAACCCGGCCAGCACGAGCCACGGGTTGCGGTGCGGCACGCGTTCGGTCACCGGCTGTTCCCCTCCCGGGCGGCTGCCCATCATCCTAGGTGGGTTTGCCACACTGGGCAGGTGAGCACTGGAACCGAGCAGTCCAAGGCATGGTTCGACCGCGCGAAGACGGCCATCCCGGGCGGGGTGAACTCGCCGGTCCGGGCGTTCAACTCGGTCGGCGGCACCCCGCGGTTCATGGTCCGCGGCGAGGGCCCGCACCTGTGGGACGCCGACGGCAACCGCTACGTCGACCTGGTCTCGTCCTGGGGCCCGATGATCCTGGGCCACGCGCACCCGGCGGTCGTCGAGGCGGCCCGCGCGGCGGCGACGTCCGGGCTCTCGTTCGGCACGCCGACGATCGGCGAGGTCGAGCTGGCCGAGGAGATCATCAACCGCGTCGGGCCGGTCGAGCAGGTCCGGCTGGTCAACTCGGGCACCGAGGCCACGATGAGCGCGATCCGGCTGGCCAGGGGGTTCACCGGCCGGACGAAGATCGTGAAGTTCGCCGGGTGTTACCACGGTCACGTCGACGCGCTGCTCGCGCAGGCCGGCTCCGGCGTCGCGACGCTGGGGCTGCCGACGTCGCCGGGCGTCACCGGCGCCCAGGCCGCGGACACGCTGGTGCTGCCCTACAACGACCTCGACGCGGTCCGCAAGTCCTTTGTGGACAACCCGGGCGAGATCGCCGCGGTGATCACCGAGGCCGCGGCCGGGAACATGGGCGCGGTCGCGCCGGATGACGGCTTCAACGCGGGGCTGCGTGAGCTCGCCCACGAGCACGGCGCGCTGCTGATCATGGACGAGGTGATGACCGGGTTCCGCGTCTCGCACGCGGGCTGGTTCGGCCTCGAAGGCGTGGCCGGCGACCTCTACACGTTCGGCAAGGTGATGTCCGGCGGCCTGCCGGCGGCGGCCTTCGGCGGTCGCGCCGACGTGATGGCCAAGCTGGCCCCGGGCGGCCCGGTCTACCAGGCCGGGACGCTGTCCGGGAACCCGGTGGCGGTGGCCGCGGGCCTCGCGACGCTGCGCGCGGCCGACCACGCCGTGTACGCGGCGCTGGACGCCAACGCGAAGCGCCTCGGCAACCTCTTCCGCATCGCTCTGAGCGAAGCGGGGGTCGCGCACAACGTCCAGTACGCGGGCAACCTGGTGAGCGTGTTCTTCGGTGAGACGCCGGTCCGCGACTACGCGGGCGCGCAGGCGTCGGAGACGTGGCGCTTCCCGCCGTTCTTCCACGCGTTGCTCGACGGAGGCGTGTACGCGCCCCCGAGCGCGTACGAGGCGTGGTTCGTCAACGCGGCGATGGACGACGAAGCGTTCGCGGTGATCGAAGCGGCTCTGCCCGCGGCGGCGCGCGCGGCGGCTGGGGCCGTCCAGTGACCACCGTCGTCCACATGCTGCGTCACGGCGAAGTGCACAACCCGGCGAAGATCCTGTACGGCCGTCTGCCGGGTTACCGGCTCTCGGAGCGCGGGCAGCGGCAGGCGCTGACGGTCGCCGAAGCCGTCGCGGGGCACGACCTCGTGCACGTCGTCGCGTCGCCGCTGCAGCGGGCGCAGGAGACGGCGGCCCCGATCGCCGCCGCCCACCGGCTCGACATCGCGACCGATTCCGGGCTGATCGAGGCGGGCAACCAGTTCGAGGGCCTGCACGTGGCGGTCGGCGACGGCGCGCTGCGGGAGCCGAAGCACTGGCCGAAGCTGGTGAACCCGTTCAAGCCGTCGTGGGGCGAGCCGTACATCGAGATCGCCCACCGGATGCTGGGCGCGGTCCACCGGGCGCGCGAGGCGGCTGTCGGTCATGAAGCTCTGTGCGTGTCCCACCAGCTGCCGATCTGGACGTTGCGGCGGTTCCTCGAGGGCAAGCGCCTATGGCACGACCCGCGCCGCCGCCAGTGCTCGCTGGCGTCCCTGACGTCGCTGGTCTTCGACGGCGACGAGCTGCGCGAGATCGTCTACAGCGAGCCCGCGGGCGCGACCGACCCGAAGGTCACCGGGGCATGAAACGGCTGGTCGTGGGCCTGGTCGCGGCGCTCGCCCTGGCGGGGTGCAGCGCGGGCAAGGACGCGGTGGTCCAGGGCAGCAGCTTCAGTTTCGTCTCCCCGGGCGGCAAGATCGACATCACGTACGACGCGGCCGACCGGCAGACGGCCCCGGTCCTGGCCGGCGAGGACCTGATGAACGAGGGCAAGCAGCTCTCGCTGGCGGACTTCCCGGGCAAGGTCGTGGTGCTCAACCTGTGGGGCCAGTGGTGCGGCCCGTGCCGCACGGAGGCCCCGGAGATGGAGACGGTGGCCAAGCAGGGCGTCCAGGTGGTGGGCATCGACGTCCGCGACCCGGCCCGCGAGGTGGCCCAGGACTTCGTCCGCGACCGGCAGCTGACGTACCCGTCGATCTACGACCCGGACGGCCGGGTCCTCCTGAAGCTGAGCGGCTACCCGCGGAACATCATCCCGTCGACGATCATCCTGGACAAGCAGCATCGGGTGGCGGCGGTGTTCCTGCGGCCGGTGCTGGCCCAGGACCTGCTGCCGGTGGCCCAGCGGCTGACTGCGGAAGCCTGACGCCGAGGTTTCTGCCGCGGCTGGGTCGTGAGTGGTACGGCTGGTCAGAACCCGCCGTACCACTCACGACATCCCGGTGACCGGCCGGGACCTAGGTCCCGACCTGCTGTGACCGACGTCCTGTGAAGCGGCCCCGGCGTTCTCACCAGGACCTCACTGCCTACCCTCAACGGAGTGAACTCCGTGACCGAGCTGGCGATCTCCGGACCGCTGCTGCTCGCTGCCGGGGTCGCTCTGCTCGCCGGGGCCATCTCCTTCGCCTCGCCCTGCGTCGTGCCGCTCGTGCCGGGGTACCTCGCCTACCTTGCCGCGCTCGTCGGGGCCGATGCGCCCGCCGTCAGCGCCGATGAAGAGCGCAAGAACGGGCGGTGGGCCGTTGTCGGGGCCGCGCTTCTCTTCGTGCTCGGGTTCACCGTCGTCTTCGTCGCCACCCTGGGCACCCTCGTCTGGCTGGCCGCCACGCTCACCCTCAACCAGGACCTCCTGCAGCGCTTCGGCGGGGTCCTGACCATCGCCATGGCGTTCGTCTTCCTCGGCTGGATCCCCGGCCTGCAGCGCGACGTCCGCTCGCACCACGTGCCGCGCGGCGGGATCTGGAGCGCTCCGCTGCTCGGGGCCATCTTCGGGCTCGGCTGGACGCCGTGCATCGGCCCGACGCTGTCCGCCGTCATGACGCTGGCCAGCGCCACCGGCGGGGCCGCGGCACGCGGGTACCTGCTGATCGCCGTCTACTGCCTCGGGCTCGGGCTGCCGTTCCTGCTCATCGCGCTCGGCGCGCGGTGGGCCGTGCGCGCCACCGACTGGGTGCGCCGGCACGGCCGTCAGGTGCAGATCTTCGGCGGCGTGCTGCTGCTGATCGTCGGGATCCTGCTGGTCACCGGCGTCTGGGGGGACCTGATGGGCTGGCTCCGCAACGAATTCGCCCTCGACCTGAGGCTGCCGCTGTGACGACCACGGAAGCACCCCCCAAGACCCCGCAACCCCCGACGTCCGCGAGGCGCACCTTCGCCTTCCTGCGCAACACCTGGCGCGGCCTGACGTCGATGCGGACCGCGCTCGTCCTGCTCTTCCTCCTCGCCCTGGCCGCCCTGCCGGGTGCGCTGCTGCCGCAGCGGAAGCTCAACGCGCCCAAGGTCGACGACTACATCGCCGCCCACGGCTGGTGGGGGACGCTGCTCGACAAGCTCGAGTTCTACGACGTCTACTCCAGCATCTGGTTCTCGGCGATCTACCTGCTGCTGATGGTCTCGCTCGTCGGGTGCCTCACCCCGCGCAGCTTCGAGTACGTCAAGGCGATGCGCGCCAAGCCCGTGCTGACCCCGCGCAACCTGGCCCGGATGCCGCACTACCGGCTCGGCCGCGGCAAGGCTGACGTGTCAGACGCTGCCGCCGAGATCGCCGCCGTCCACAAGCAGCTCTCCGGCTGGCGGCGGGTCGAGCGCGAAGAGGACGGCGGCGTCCGCACGATCTCCGCCGAGCGCGGCTTCCTGCGCGAGACCGGCAACCTGCTCTTCCACTTCAGCATGCTCGGCCTGATCGTCTTCTTCGCCCTCGGCAAGCTCTACGGCTACGAGGGCCAGGTCATCGTCCAGGCCGACGGCGACAGCTTCTGCAACGCCGGCATCTACAACTACGACTCGTTCAACGCGGGCCTGCGCGTCGACGGCACCGACCTGAACCCGTTCTGCGTGAAGGTCAACGACTTCACCGCGCGCTACACCGCGTCGGGCCAGCCCGACTACTACCACTCGAACATCGAGTACCAGTCCGGCCAGGACCTGGAGACGGGCACCTGGCGGCCGTACGGCCTCGAGGTCAACTCGCCGCTGCGGACCGCCGGCGACCGCGTCTACTTGCTCGGGCACGGCTACTCGCCGAAGTTCACCGTCACCTTCCCGGACGGCACGCAGCGCACCCAGAACACCCAGTGGCGCACGGTCGACCCGAGCACGATGCTCGCCGAGGGCGCCACGAAGTTCGACCAGCCCGGCATCACCGACGAGGTCCAGCGGCGGACCCGGCAGCTGGCCATCACCGGCCTGTTCGCCCCGACGGCGTTCCTGCACGGCAACGTCCTGACGTCGTCGGCGCCCGAGGCGAACGACCCCGCCGTCGCCGTCGACGTCCTGCGCGGCGACCTCGGTCTCGACGCCGGGCGCGGCCAGTCCGTCTTCTCGGTCGACCAGTCGCTCGTCGACGACGGCAGGCTGAAGAAGGTCGCCCGCCAGAACCTGAAGGTCGGCCAGGAGCTCAAGCTCGACGACGGCACGAGGGTCCGCTTCGACGGCGTCGGCCAGTGGGTCTCGCTGCAGGTCTCCCACGACCCGACGCAGGGCTTCGTGCTCGGCTTCGCCATCGCGATGTTCGTCGGGCTGGGCGCGTCCCTGCTGGTCAAGCGGCGCCGGCTGTGGGTGCGGGTGAAACCGGGGACCGAAGACCAGCCGGGTACCGTGATCGAGGTCGCCGGGCTGGCGCGCACCGACCAGGCCGGGTACGGCGAAGAGTTCCACCGGGTCAGTGAACGCCTGATCAGTGGGCAGAAGGGCTGAGGCATGCCGATCGACGAGACGCTGTCCACCTACAGCGACTGGCTCTACACCACCGCCGCGGCGATCTACGTCGTCGCGCTGATGTTCACCCTGGTCGAGCAGGGCTTCGGCGCCAAGGGGCGGCTCGCCACCGAGCGCGCCAAGCTGCGGGCGCGGGAGCTCGTCGGGGCCGGCGGGCCGCCGGTCGAGGACGTCCCGGCCGCGCGGCGCGAGGTCGGCCGCCCGGAGCGGATCGGCCGGATGGGCGCGTCGCTGCTCGTGCTCGGCGCGCTGCTGCAGCTGACGGCGATCGTGCTGCGCGGGCTCGCCGTGCACCGCGCGCCGTGGGGCAACATGTACGAGTACGGCATGGCGGTCACCTTCATCGCGGTGGTCACCTGGATCGTCGTGATGTGGAAGTTCCCGGTCCGCCACCTCACCGGCTTCCTGCTGCTGCCCGTCGTGATCCTGATGTTCATCAACGGGACGCTGCTGTACACGACCGCGGCGCCGGTGCAGCCCGCGCTGCAGTCGTACTGGCTGGTCATCCACGTCTCGGCGGCCATCATC
The DNA here is from genome assembly GCF_040682815.1 of Amycolatopsis sp. NPDC051102. Classification (NCBI taxonomy): domain Bacteria; kingdom Bacillati; phylum Actinomycetota; class Actinomycetes; order Pseudonocardiales; family Pseudonocardiaceae; genus Amycolatopsis; species Amycolatopsis sp. NPDC051102. The sequence continues at coordinate 1,906 of NZ_JBFBBT010000037.1, read as the reverse complement.
GGCTCCGGCGTCTTCCTCGTGCCGGGCGTCGCCAGCGTGCTCTACCTGTTCCGCGCGGCCCACGAGAAGGACGCCACGAAGTTCGCCCGGTTCGCCTCGAAGCTGCCGGCGGCCGAGGTCCTCGACCGGATCGCCTACCGGACCACCATCTTCGCCTTCCCGGTGTTCACCTTCGGCGTGCTCTGCGGCGCGGTCTGGGCCGAGTCGGCGTGGGGCCGGTTCTGGGGCTGGGACCCCAAGGAGACCTGCGCGTTCATCGCCTGGGTCGTCTACGCGGCCTACCTGCACTCGCGCGCGACCGCGGGCTGGCGCGGCGCCCGGGCGGCGGTCATCAACATCGTCGGGTTCGCCGCGATGATCTTCAACCTGTTCTTCGTGAACCTCGTCTCCGTCGGCCTGCACTCCTACGCCGGGGTGGGCTGAGCATCCCGCGCGTCCGCCGACTACCGTCGACACGGGGGACTGAAGTGTCAGGCGGAGCGCGCGGAGGTTTTCACCGGTGACCGGACCCAGCGAAGAATCGGCTCCTGGCCACCCCGAACAGGCCGCTGCGCCGCCGCAGCCGAGCCTGTTCGCCGACGACCGGACGGATTCACACCCGCACCCCGAGACGTCGGGGGCGTTCGACGTGCAGCCGACGCAGGCGGTGGCGCCGCCCAACCCGGCGGTTTCGGGCCCGCACCAGGTGCCCAACCCCGCCGTGTCGGGGCCGCACCAGGTGCCCTACGGCTACGACCAGAACCTGCCGCCGCTGCAGCCGCAGTACGACCCGGCCCGGCAGTACGCCCAGGCCCAGTACCCGCAGCAACAGCAGCAGGCGTCCGGCCTGCCGCAGCCCCAGGGCGGCCGCCACGCGGCGCCGCAGCAGCCGGGGCACGGGCACGACCTGTCGACCGCGCACCTGGTCAAGCAGACCAAGCGGCCCCCGCAGTCCGGCTGGCGCAAGGCGCTCTACGTCGGCACCGGGAAGCTGGTCAACCCGGGGGAGAGCCCGGCGGACACCCGGCGCCGCGAGCTCATCGCGCGCGTCAACCAGCCGCTGCGCGGGTGCTACAAGATCGCGATGCTGTCGCTGAAGGGCGGCGTCGGCAAGACCACGGTGACGACCACGCTGGGCTCGACGTTCGCGTCCCTGCGCGGTGACCGCGTCGTCGCCGTCGACGCCAACCCGGACCGCGGCACGCTGTCGCAGAAGATCCCGCTGGAGACGACCGCGACGGTCCGCCACCTGCTGCGCGATGCCGCCCGCATCACGCGCTACAGCGACGTCCGGTCCTACACGTCCCAGGGCTCGAGCCGGCTGGAGATTCTGGCCAGCGAGCAGGACCCGGCCGTGTCGGAGGCGTTCTCCGAGGACGACTACCGGCGCACGGTCAACCTGCTGGAGCACTTCTACAACATCGTGCTCACCGACTGCGGGACCGGCCTGATGCACTCGGCGATGAAGGGCGTCCTGGACGTCGCGGACGCGCTGGTCGTGGTCTCGTCCGGCTCGGTCGACGGCGCCCGCAGCGCCTCGGCGACGCTGGACTGGCTCGAAGCCCACGGCTACGGCGAGCTGGTCAAGCGCTCGGTGGCGGTGATCAACTCGGTCCGGCCCAAGGGCGGCTCGGTCGACCTCGACAAGCTGTCGGCGCACTTCGGCGCGAAGGTCCGGGCGGTCTGCAAGGTGCCGTTCGACCCGCACCTGGAGGAAGGCGCCGAGATCGAGCTGGACCGCCTGTCCGGCGACACCCGCCTGGCCCTGCTGGAACTGGCCGCCACGGTCGCCGACGGCTTCGCCACCCCGCTCTCGCAGGGCTACCGCTGACCGGGTCGTGGGGGGGGGGGGGGGGGGTGACAGGGCCACACACCACCCCCCCCCCCCCGGGGGGGAGGCGGGGGGGGGGGGGGTGCGGGGGGCGGC
>NZ_JBFBBT010000036.1:0-63857 GCF_040682815.1 Amycolatopsis sp. NPDC051102 | reverse complement strand
TGGCGGGGGCTGCGCTGGCGGGGGCTGCGCTGGCGGGGGCTGCGCTGGCGGGGGCTGCGCTGGCGGGGGCTGCGCTGGCGGGGGCTGCGCTGGCGGGGGCTGCGCTGGCGCCGAGCCGGAGAGCCTCGCCACGCCGAAGCCGAGCCGCAGCTGCCAGGACACGCCAAGGCGCCGAGCTCAGCCGGGCTTACCGGCACCGGAGGCAGCGCAGACACACCGAAGGCCGCCGCGAACGGGGTTCGCAGCGGCCTTCCAAGTTCGCTCAGCGGATGCCGGCCGGTACCGCCACCGGGGTCGTGCTCGGTGCCGTCGAAACCGGGACCGGGTGCTGGGGTACCGCCATCTGGGCCGGGAGCAAGTTCGCCGGCTGCGGGGCCCCGCCGCCCGTCTCAGGTGCTCCGTCGCCGTCCGCCGATGTGCCCACCAGGGCCAGCGCGCTCAGCACCAGGCCCGAGACCACCACGCCCGCTCCCTGCGCCGCGCGGCGCTTGAAGCGGCCGCCGCCGAGGACGTTCGGGGACTGGCCCAGCGGGGCCGATGATCCCAACGGCGCCACACCGCCCAGGACGCCCGCGTTGCGCAGGCCCGCGACCCGGTCGGGGCGCTGGACCGCGACCAGCTGGCCGTCCGCCGTGATCGCCAGGTTGTCCGGGCTGCTCGGCAGCTCGGTGTGCTGCGGGATCGACTGCAGGCTCGCCAGGAACCCCGCCGACATCGACGGCGCGCCGGCGCGGCGGATCGTCTCGCCGGTCTGCCGCTGCGCGCGCACCTCGGCGGCGCACGCGGGACAGCGGGTGATGTGCGACGCCGCGCGCTCGCGGGCGCCGTGGGTCAGCTCGCCGTCCACGAACGCCACCACGACGTCCGGCAGCAGGTGCGACTCGGGAAGTGCCCAGCCTCGCGGTGCGGTCATACCGTCACCTTCGCAGACTGCGGTGCGTAAGCGCGGCGGCGCTCCAGCGAAGCGCGCAGCGCCTGACGTCCGCGGTGGATGCGGCTGCGGACAGTGCCCAGCTTGACGCCCAGGGTGGCGCCGATCTCCTCGTACGACAGCCCCTCGACGTCGCACAGCACGACGGCGGCGCGGAACTCCGGGGGCAGCTCGTCGAGCGCCGCCTGCAGGTCCGGGTCCAGGTGGGTGTCGGAGTAGACCTGCTCGGGGCTCGGGTCGTCGCCCACGATGCGGTCGGTGTCCTCGGGCAGGCCTTCCATCCGCACGCGCGAGCGGCGGCGGGCCATATCCAGGAACAGGTTGGTGGTGATCCGGTGCAGCCAGCCCTCGAACGTGCCGGGCTTGTAGGACGCCAGCGAGCGGAACACCCGGATGAAGGTCTCCTGCGTCAGGTCTTCGGCGTCGTGCGTGTTGCCGGTGAGACGGTAGGCGAGCCGGTAGACGCGGTCACCGTGTTCGCGCACGACCTCGTCCCAGGACGGCGGCGTCCAGGCCGCTTCGTCCAGGGTCACCGGCTGAGCCCCGGCGTCGGCAACGGCGTTCTGCATAGCGGGAGCAGGCACCTCCATCTGCGTATCTCCTGTCTGCTCCACCCAACGCGGGCCTTGGGCACGGTGTTCCCCGTGTGATCGGATTTCAGTCTCTCCGGGTTCCTTATGGTTCTAGTGAGACTGGACTGAGAGCAGGCTGAGAACTTCTTCCCGGGTGCTTACCAGGGAGCCTGCGCGGATTTATCGACAACCAACGCTAACCTCCGTGCGTGAACACGCCCACCCCTGCGGCCGCACCGGCCGATTCCGGGTTCGTCGACGGGTACCTGCCCGACGACGAGGTGCTGTCCGCGGCCCGCGCCAGGGCCGAGGACCTGGGCTGCACCCCGCTCAGCGCGGGTGCGGGCGCGACGCTGCGTTTCCTGGCCGCGACGCTGTGCGCGAAGGCGGTCGTCGAGGTGGGCACCGGCGCGGGCGTGAGCGGGCTGAGCCTGCTGCGCGGAATGGCACCCGACGGCGTGCTGACATCGATCGACGTCGAGCCGGAGTACCAGCGCGCGGCGCGCACGACGTTCCGCGAGGCCGGCTTCGCGCCGGGCCGCACGCGCCTGATCATCGGCCGCGCGCTGGACGTGCTGCAGCGGCTCACCCCGGGCGGCTACGACCTGGTGTTCGTCGACTCCGCGCACATCGAGTACCCGGGCTGCTACGAGCTGGGCGTGTCGTTGCTGCGGCGCGGCGGGATCATCGCGTTCCACAACGTGCTGGCGGGCGGCCGGGTGATCGACCCGTCGCACCGCGACCCGGAGACGCTGGCGCTGCGGGAGGTGGCGCGGGCGTTCCGGGAGGACGAACGCCTGGTCCCGGCCCTGCTCCCGGTGGGCGGCGGGCTGCTGGTCGGCGCGGCTACCTGACCTTTCCACAGGGTCCCTTGCCTGTGGACAACTCACTGTTCGCGGGCGGTTCCGTCGGTGGGGGCCGATAGGATGGACTTGGGGCAGCCCCCCAGGGAGCGGCGGGGGACGTCTGGTGGGGGTGGGGCGGCAGATGAAGCGCCCGCCCGCGGCCATCTTTGCCGGGTGAGGTGACGATCTTTGCCAGGTCAGGTGACGGAGCCTCAGCCCGCGTTCACCAGCTCCAGTCGTTCGGCTCGGACCCGCGTCCCGGCGCCCACCGCCGCCACCGCCAGCAGGAGCCACGCCGTCACCACCGCGATCAGCCATGGCCAGCCCGCGTGCCCGTACACCCACGCCCCGGCCGCTCCGCCGACGCTGCTGCCCAGGTAGTACGTCGCCGTGTACATGCCGCCGACCTGGCCGCGTGCGTTCTCCGGGGCGTCCGCTGCCGCCCAGCCGTTCGCCACCGCGTGGGCCGCGAAGAACGCGCACGTCAGCAGCAGGAATCCCGCGATCACCAGCGGCAACGAGTCCGGCAGCGTCAGCGCCGCGCCCGCCGCCGTCAGCACCAGTGCGCCCACCAGCGCCCCGCGGCGGCCCACCCGGGCCACCAGACGGCCGGCCGCCGCCGACGAGACCGAGCCCGTCGCATACGCCAGGAACACCAGGGACGCGATCGCCGGCGACAAATCGAGCGGGTGGCCCGTCAGCCGGAAGCCGGCCGCGTTGTAGAGGGCCACGAACGAGCCCATCGCCAGCAGCGCCACCGCGTACTGGGCCAGCAGGACCGGCTTGCTCAACGCCGTCAGAAGCCCACGTCCGACGCTGCCGGCGTGACCTGGCCGCCTTCCCGGCGGCAACGTCACCACCGTGACCGCCGAACACACCGCACCCACCGCCGCGACGACGAACAGCGCGCCGCGCCAGCCGAGCGGTCCTGCCGTGAATCCGCTCGCCAGCCTGCCGAGCATGCCGCCGACCGTGTTGCCCGCGATCATCGCGCCGACCGCCGCCGCGACGCCCGCCCGGCCGAGGCGTTCGGCCAGGTACGCCGCCGCCACCCCGGGGAATCCCGCGATCGCCACCCCCTGCAGCGCGCGCAGGACCAGCAGCGCCGGGTACGTCGGCATCAACGGCAGGAGCAGGCCGATCACGACCGACGCGATGACCGAGGTCAGGATCACCGGCCGCCGTCCGACCACCTCGGACAGCGCCGCGATCGGCAGGACGGCGATCGCGAGCGCGCCGGTCGCGACGCTGACCGCCAGCGCCGCGCCGCCGGGGTCCAGGTGGTACTGCGCGGCGAGCTGCGGCAGGACCGGCTGCGGCGCGTAGAGCAGGGCGAACGAAGAGATCCCGGCCGCGGCGACGGCGGTCTTGACTCGGCGGGTGGAGGTCACCACCTGAAAGTAAGCACCGCTAATCAATACGTCTAATGCGCGGACATGGCAGGATTGATGCGGTGACGTATGAATCGTTGTCGGCGCAGGTCGCGCCGCACCTGCCGTTGCTCGCCGCCCTGCGCGAGACGAGGAACGTCACACGCGCGGCCGAGCTGCTGGGCGTGCCGCAGCCCACCGTCAGCCGCCGGCTCGCCGCGCTGGCCGACGCGCTCGGTGCGCCGCTGACGGTCCCCGACGGCCGCGGCATCCGGCTGACGCGTGCGGCGGAACTGCTGGCCGAGGCGGCCGAACGCGGGATGGCAGCGGTCGACACCGGTGTCCGGCTGGCGCGCGAGGAGGTGTCGCCCGAATCCGGGCACGTCGTGCTGGGGTTCCTGCACCTGCTCGGGCGGTCGCTGGTGCCTTCGCTGCTGCGCGGATACCGGGCGCGGTACCCGGGGGTGCGGTTCACGCTGGTGCAGGGCTCACGGCAGGACATGGTCGACCGGCTGGCGGGCGGCGAGCTGGACCTGGCCCTGGTGGCGCCGCTGCCGGCCGTCCCGGCGCTGGCGTGTGCGGGGCTCGTCGACGAGGAGATCCTGCTGTCGGTCCCGGCGGGTCACCGGCTCGCGGGGCGGCAGTCGGTGGAGGTGGCGGAGCTGGCTTCGGAGGAGTTCGTGCTGCTGGAGCAGGGGTACGGGGTCCGGACGCTGACGGACGAGCTCTGCGCGGCGGCGGGTTTCACGCCGCGGATCGCGTTCGAGGGCCAGGAGTCGGACACCGTGCGCGGGCTGGTCGCGGCGGGGCTGGGGGTGGCGCTGCTGCCGCGGTTCGGGCCGGGCAGCCCGGCGGGAGTGGCGGAGGTGCCACTGTCGCCGCCGCCCTACCGGACGATCGGGCTGGTGTGGCGGGCGGACGAGCCGATGACGCCGGCAGTCGACGGCTTCCGCGAGCACGTCCTGGCGACGGCGAAGGGGTGACCCTGCCGCCTTCTCCCGACGGGTCGCCGCTCGAGCCGCTGGTGCTGGGGAATGTGGCTGCTTCCGGCGTTCAATGGGTACGCGCCTCCGACGGCCGCCGGGCGTTGTCCACAGGTCGGTTGGGCTGTGGACAACCTGCTGCTCAGGGCCGGTTTTGTGGGTGGGGGCCGATAGACTGGACTTGGGGACGCCCCCCGGAGAGGGCGGGGGAGTTTCCGGCGAGAGGTTGGCGGCCCATGGGCAGAGGCGGCCCCTCAGCTGCCGGCCCGCACAGCGAAACCAACTCCCGCGGCGCTCCGGCAACGGGCGCCCCTCCGGCGCCAGGATCGCCGACGCCCAGCCCCGGACGACGCGGTCAGCCGAGCGAAGCCGCCAGCTCCACCAACGTCCGCGCCGCGAAGCCCGTCGCTCCCGGGACCACCTCGTCGTAGTTCTTCTCCGACCGTGCCGGCCCCGCGATGTCCAAGTGCGCCCACGGGAGCCCAGCCGTGAACTCGCGCAGGAACAACGCCGCCGTTATGCCGCCCGGGCCGCCCGGGGTCTGGCGGACGTCGCCGAATTCGCCGCGGACGTTCTCCGCGTAGTCCTCCACCAGGGGCATCCGCCACCATGCCTCGCCCACGCGGGCGCCCGCCGAGATCACCGCCGCCGCCAGGGAAGAGTCCGATGCGAACAGCCCGCCCGTGCGCAGGCCCAGTGACACCTTCATCGCGCCCGTCAGCGTGGCCGCGTCCACCACGTAGTCCGGGGAAAACCGGCGGATTCCGTACGCCAGCGCGTCGGCCAGGACCATGCGGCCCTCCGCGTCCGTGTTGCCCACCTCGGTCGTCTTGCCGCCGTAGTGGCGGACGATGTCTCCCGGGCGGTACGCCGAACCCGACACGTGGTTCTCCGCGCACGGGACCAGCGCCGTCACCCGGACCGGGAGGCCCAGGGCCGCGATCGCTCGGGTTGCCGCGATGACCGCCGCGCCGCCCGCCATGTCCGTGCGCATCAGGTGCATGCCGTCGGCCGGCTTGATCGACAGGCCGCCCGTGTCGAACGTGATGCCCTTGCCCACCAGGAGCAGGTGGCGGGTGGCGCCCGCCGGCTTGTACGTCATCTCGATCAGCCGCGGCGGGCGGGCCGAACCGCCGCCGACCGCCAGGACGCCGCCGAAGCCCTCCGCCGCCAGCCACTTCTCGTCCCGCACCGTCACCTCGATGCGCGGGCCGGCCACGCGGGCCGCCGTGTCGGCCAGCCACGCCGGTGTCTTCACGTTGGACGGTGTGTTCGCCAGGTCGCGGGTCAGTGCCGTCGCCGCCGCCAGCGCCGCCGCCCGCTCGACCAGCTCCGGCACGGCCTGGTCCGCGGTGACCAGCCGGATCGTGCGCACGGACGGCTTCGGGTCCTCGGCGGTCACCTTGAACCGGTAGCCGCCGAGCAGCAGGCCCAGCACCAGCTCGGTCACGTGCTCGCCGGACGCCTCCTCGGGCAGCTCCAGCTGCACCGCACGGAACGCCTTACCGCCGTTCTCGACGTCCTCGGCGAGCGAAGCGTGCAGGGCACGGACCAGCGCCGCGCCCGTCTTGCGGTACTGCTTCGGCTCGCCGTCGCCCAGACCCGCGACCCAGCGCGGACCGGCGCCGGGCACCGTCTGGACGTCACCCGCCTTGCCGCTGATCCGGACGCCCTCGATCTCCAAGGGCTCGACGTCATCGTTGTCGGGAGCGGCCACCAACCGGGCCGTCGGGACGCCGCGGCGGAGCTCCTCCGCGACCTCGATGTCGAGCAGAGTAGCCGGAACGGGCGGTAGCGGATTACGCACAGTGAGCAACCTTCGGGCGCAGAGGAACCGCGACCCCGGCCTCCGAAGGGAGACCGGGGTGCGACGGAAGGACGGATCGAGGGAGTCGGCTCAGCCGGTGACCTCCGCCAAAGCGGCGCCGAGGTCCTTCGCTTCTTCCGCGGAGAGTTCGACGACGAGTCGCCCACCGCCCTCGAGCGGTACGCGCATCACGAGGCCCCGCCCCTCCTTAGTCACTTCGAGGGGACCATCTCCGGTCCGGGGCTTCATGGCCGCCATAGCGTGCTCCCTCCGTCTCAACCGGCGCGCCCGGGTCGCGCTCGCGTGAAAGCCAGCCGGGTCTGCTGTCCATTGTCCCTCATCAGCGGCCGGGCGCATCAGCGGAGGGGATCTTTTGCTGCGGTATCGGTGCTGGTATGCGGCCCGCGCGAGGTGAAAGACTCTCGGCCGACCGAAGTTTTCCGCGCAAGGAGAAGACGTGACCACATCCGACGTCCTGTTGACCGCCGACGCCGACGGGGTGCGCACCCTCACCCTCAACCGGCCGCAGGCGTACAACTCGCTGACCGTGGAGCTGAAGGAAGCACTGCTCGCGGCACTGCGCGAGGCGGCGGACGACAAGGGAGTCCGCGCGGTCGTGCTGACCGGTTCCGGCAAGGCGTTCTGCGCCGGGCAGGATCTGAAGGAGCACGTGGGACTGCTGCAAGCGGGTGACCCCGCCCCGCTACAGACCGTGAAGGAGCACTACAACCCGATCGTCAAGACGATCGTGGCAATGCCGAAACCGGTGATCGCGGCGGTCAACGGCACCGCCGCGGGTGCCGGGGCCGCCTTCGCCTACGCCAGTGACCTGCGGATCGCCGCCGAGTCGTCGTCGTTCCTGATGGCGTTCGCCAACGTCGGGCTCGGCCCGGACTCGGGCGCGTCCTGGACGCTGCAGCGGCTGGTCGGCTACGGCCGCGCCGCCGAGCTGATGCTGCTGGCGCGGACCGTCGACGCGGCCGAGGCGCTGCGGCTCGGCCTGGTCGGCGAGGTCGTGCCGGACGAGGAGCTCGCCGCGCGTGCCCAGCAGGTGGCGGCGAAGCTCGCGGCCGGCCCGACCGTGGCCTACGCGAAGATCAAGGGCGTGCTCAACCTGGCCGCGCAGTCGACCTTCGACGAAGCGCTCGACGCCGAAGACGCCGCCCAGACGGCGCTCGGCGGGACCGCCGACCACACCGAGGCCGTCGAGGCCTTCGTCGGCAAGCGCAAGCCGGCCTTCCAGGGCAAATGACGTCGTGAGTGGTTAGGCGAGTTAGAACTCGCCTAACCACTCACGACGCTCGGAAGCAGCCGGCGACGTGGTCGTCCACCATGCCGGTGGCCTGCATCAGCGCGTAGCAGGTCGTCGGGCCGAGGAAGACGAAGCCGCGCTTCTTCAGCTCCTTGGCCATCGCCTTGGACTCGTCGGTGATGGCCGGGACGTCGGCCATCGTCTTCGGGCGCCGGTGCGAAGCGGGCGCGAACGACCACAGCAGCTCGTCCAGCGGCGTGTCCAGGGTGGCGATCGCCTGCGCGTTCTTGATCGCGGCCAGGATCTTCGCCCGGTTCCGCACGATCGATGCGTCCTGCATCAGCCGCTCGACGTCGGCGTCGCCGAACTTCGCCACTTTCGCCGGCTTGAACTGCTTGAACGCCTTCCGGAAGCCCTCCCGCTTGCGCAGGATCGTGATCCACGACAGCCCCGATTGGAACGACTCGAGGCAGAGCCGCTCGTACAGCTCGTCCTGCCCGTGGAGCGGGACGCCCCACTCCGTGTCGTGGTACTCGACGTAGTCCGGGGCCGAATTGCCCCAGCTGCACCGCGCGACGCCGTCGGCGCCGGCCAGCTCACTCATCCGCGCTCCCACCCACCGAATAGCTCTCCGCGAACCGCGCGAACCGCCGCAGCGACTGGCGCACGCCCAGCGCGAACGCCGGCCGCACGACCGGCCAGCCGAGCCGGCCCAGCGGCCCGAACGGCAGCCGCAGGTGCTCGGCCCAGACGAACGTCGAGTGCGTGCCGCCCTTCGGCACCACCTGGAACACGCCGGTGCCCTGCACGAAACTGCCGAGGTGCCGGACGCCGCACCGCACCGGCGGCTCCCAGCTGGTGATCTCCATGGTGTCGGTGAAGCCGATGCCGGCGACGCCGGTGAACGCCGACAACCGCGAGCCGACGCTGCGGCCGTTGCCCTCGACGACCTCGACCTCGGTGCCGAGCATCCACTCGCCCTGGCGCGTCCAGTCGGTCAGCGCGAGCCAGGTCGTCCCGGCCGGGGCGCGGACGTCGACCGAGAGGATCAGGTCCGTCACTGGGCGCCTTCCGGCGAGCTCTCCCGCTCCTGCTCGCGCTGCTCCAGTTCGGCGACGCGGGCGCGCAGCTCGTCGAGCTCGGCGCCGAGCCGCCGCATCACCCAGTCGACCTCGGACATCTTGTAGCCGCGCAGCACCATCTGGAACCGGACCTCGGCCATGTCCTCGCCGGTGATGTCCTCGGCGGGCAGCCGCGTCGGCGAGCTGCCGGGCGGCAGCGGGGCCAGCTCCTCACCCCGGCCGAAGACCACCGCGGCGAGCAGGAACACCACGGCGGCCACCAGCAGCATGACTACGAGGTAGATCAGCGCGGTCGTCACGCGACGATCGTGGCATACCCACCCCAGGATCGTCTCGCGAGCACGACGAGCCGGACGGAAAGCAGCACCCAGGCGACCATCAGCAGGACGCACGGAACGCTCAGGAACAGCCGCGAGACGTCGACGAGGCCGGTCGAGCCGATCACCAGCCCCACCGAGGCCAGGTTGATGCCGACGGCCAGCGCGATCAGCGCGCCGCAGAACCGGGCGAGCCGGACGGCGTCGAGCCGGCGTGACAGCCACCGGATGCCGAGCAGGGCGATCACGCCGATCACCGGCACGACGAACACGGCCCCGTGCGTGGCGTGCGCGATCACGCGGTACCACTCGGGCGTCGGGGTGGACAGCCTCGTCCACTCGCCGAAGGTGAGGATCCGCGCGTAGTCCCACGCGATCTGCATCGCCGGGACGCCGAGCACGAGCTTCCACAGCGTCCGGACGCCGCTGAGCATGCCGAGCTCGGCCTGGTAGTCGCGGGCGACGACGGCCGCGGGGCCGAAGTCGGCGACCGCCCGGCGCTGCGCGTCCTCGTCGCTCCAGCCGCCCGCGCGGTAGGCGTCGGCGGCGTCGTGCAGGCCGTCACGGGCCTCTTCGAGCAGGTCGGCCTTGAACTTGCCGCAGCCGTGCAGCCGGCGGTCCAGCTCCCCCAGGTACTCGTCGATCATGCGCCCAGCACTCCCCCGATGACCGCGGTGAACTCCCGCCACTCGGTGCGCTCGGCGGCCAGGGCCTGCTCGCCGGAGCGGGTGAGCCGGTACGTGCGGCGCTTGCGGCCGGACACGACGTCCCATTCGCTGGCCAGCCAGCCGGCCCGCTCGAGCCGGCGCAGCGCCGGGTACACGGTGCCGGTGGGCAGGTCGAGCGCGCCGTCGCTGCGCAGCTGGAGCGCCTCGATGATCGCGTAGCCGTGCAGTTTCCGGCCGTCGAGCACGGCCAGCAGCAACGCGTCGAGGTGTCCGCGCAGGGTGTCCGCCTTCATGAGTACGCAGTCTACACGTCGCCTTGCTACATGTAGCCAGACTATGTGTAGCCTGTCTACATGAACGCCCTCCCGGTCGCGAGACTCCAGTTCGCGACGACGACTTCGTTCCACTTCCTGTTCGTGCTGCTCACGCTGGGGTTGGTCACGCTGGTGGCCGTGATGCAGACGCGGTGGACGCTCGGCGGCCGGCCCGAGCTGCTGCGGATGACGCGCTTCTGGGGCCGGCTGTACGTGATCAACTACGCGCTCGGGATCGTCACCGGCATCGTGATGGAGTTCCAGTTCGGGCTGACGTGGACCGGTCTGTCGGCCTTCGCCGGTGACGTCTTCGGCGCGCCGTTGGCCATCGAGACGCTGGTCGCGTTCTTCCTGGAGTCGACCTTCCTCGGCCTGTGGATCTTCGGCTTCGGACGGCTGCCCAAGTGGCTGCACCTGACGCTGATCTGGCTGGTCACGCTGACCGCGTACGCGTCGGCGCTGTTCATCATGCTGGCGAACTCGTTCCTGCAGAACCCGGTCGGCAGCCACGTCGAGCACGGCACGCTGCGCCTCGACGACTTCGGCGCGCTGTTCTCGAACCCGGCGCTGGTGGCGTCGCTGCCCCACGTGCTCGGCGCCGCGCTGGTGACCGGCGGGTTCTTCGTCGTCGGCGTCAGCGCGTGGCACTTCCTCAAGCGCACCACCGAGGTCGAGTTCTTCCGGCGGTCGATGCGCATCGGCGTGGTCACCGCGCTGGTCGGCTCGATCTTCGTGGTCAACCAGGGCTTCGCGCAGTTCGGCGAACTGAAGATGTACCAGCCGGACAAGCTGGGCGTGAAAGCCGTCGGCGCGCCACTGGGGGCCATGATCGGGCTCGGGTTCCTGATGTTCCTCTGCGCGCTCCTGGGCACGCTGCTGCTGGTCCGGAACTGGCTCACGAAGGCGCGGTTCCTGCACTACCTGATGGTCGCCGCGATCCCGTTGCCGTTCATCGCCGCGATCATGGGCTGGCTCGTGCGCGAACTCGGCCGTCAGCCGTGGCTGGTCTGGGGGAAGCTGCGGACCGCCGACGCCGTCGCGGGCGTCCCGGCGGGCCAGATCCTGTTCTCCTTCATCGCTTTCACCCTGCTGTTCGCCGGGCTCGCGGTGGCCGACTGGGTGCTCATGGCGCGGGTCGCCAAGCGCGGCCCGGAGCCGGCCGGCGAGCCCGCCGAACTGCCCGTCCTGAGCGGAGTCTGACCCGTGGTGACCTTCTGGTGGTGTCTGCTGGGCCTGCTGACGTGCGGCTACTTCGCGCTGGCGGGGTACGACTACGGCGTCGGCATGCTCCTGCCCGGGTTCGAATCCGGCGAGCGGCGGCGACGGCTGACGCTCGGCGCGCTCGGGCCGTTCTTCCTGGCCAACGAGGTGTGGCTGGTGGCGGCGGTCGGCCTGCTGTTCGGCGCGTTCCCCCACTTGGAGGGCCGGGTGTTCGCCGGGGCGTACGTGCTGGTCGTGACGCTGCTGCTGGGCCTGGTGACGTTCACGGCGTCGATGCAGCTGCGCAGTCGCCGCCCGGACGCCCGGCGCGGCGCCTGGACGGCGGGCATCGTCGGCGGCGCGCTGGTGACGGCGCTGTCGTGGGGCCTGTTCCTCGGCAACCTCGTCGTCGGGCTGCCGCCGGTCACCGACGTGCTCGCCCTCTTCAACCCGTATGCGGCGCTGTGGGGGCTCGGGTTCGTCGCGCTGTTCTGCCTGCAGGGCGCGGTGTTCCTGGCGGTGCGGGCGCCGGCCGAGCTGACCGGCCGTGCGGTGCGGCTGGCCCGCGCCTTCTCGGCGCCGGTGTTCGCGTTCCTGGTGATCGCCTCGGGGTGGGGCTACCTCGCGCTCGACGGCGTTTCCGCGCTCGGCGCAGGAGTGGCCGTCCTGGCCTTCGCGGCGTTCGCCGTCACCCGCATCGGGCTGGCGGCGCGGCGGTACCGGCCCGCGCTCGTCGGCTCGATGGTGCTTTCGGCTTGCCCGGCGCTGCTCGCCGGCACCGTGCGGTTCCCGGCGGTGCTGGTGTCGGCGCAGGGCACGTTGAAGGTCGAGCAGGCGGCGACGGCGCCGGAGACGTTCGCGGTGCTGGCCTGGTTCGCGCCGCCGTCGCTGCTGGTGCTGCTGGTGGTGCAGTGGCTGACCTGGCGCGCGCACCGCCGTCCCGTCGACCAGCACTCGCTGCTGCACTTCTAGGGGGACGGCGTGCCTGCTCTGCCCGGACTGCGGCGGTATCTCTGCGTTTTGAGCGTGCTCGGGGTGTCGACCGCGTCGGCGGTGCTCCTCCAGGCCGAAGGTCTCGCCACCCTGCTGACCGGTGGCGGGGTGTCACTGTTCCTCGTCGTGGCCATCGCGGGACGGGTGGTGCTTTCGTGGGGCCACGGGTTCGTCGGTGCGCGCTTTGCGGCATCGGTCCGGGGTTCGCTGCGCCGCCGGCTGCTCCTGTCCACTTCGGACCGTGCGGGCGTCGTCGCGACGCAGATCACGCGCGGGGTCGACGCCACGGACAGCTACCTGACCGGGTACCTGCCTTCGCTGGTGGTTTCGGTCGCGGTACCGGCCGCGGTGGTCGTGCGGCTGTTCACCACGGACTTGACCTCCGCCTTGGTCGTGATGGCCACCCTGCCGCTGATCCCGGTGTTCGCGATCCTGGTCGGGAAGCACACGAAGGCGTCCACCCAGTGGCAGCTGCTGACGAAGCTGGGCGGGCACTTCCTGGACGCCGTCCGGGGTCTCGGGACGTCGAAGGTGTTCGGGCGGGCGGCGGCGCAGGCCGCGACGGTGCGGTCGATGGCGCAGGCCCATGCCGACGCGACGATGAAGACGTTGCGGGTGGCGTTCCTGTCGGCGTTGGTGCTGGAGCTGGTGGCGACGCTGTCGGTGGCGCTGGTGGCGGTGCCGATCGGCTTCCGGTTGCTTTCGGGCGGCATGGAGGCGCGTCCGGCGTTGCTGATCCTGTTGCTGACGCCCGAGGCGTACCTGCCGCTGCGGGCGGCGGGCGCGAAGTTCCACGCGGCGGCGGAGGGGCTGACGGCACTGCGGGAGGCGCTGGCGGCGCCGGTAGTTCCGGTTTTGTCCCGGGCGCGGTGCCGGCGGCGGGGTGCGCCTTCGGTGATCTTCGAACGGGTGTCCGTCGTTTACGACGGGGTACCGGCTCTGTCCGATGTGGACTTGGTGGTTCCGGCTGATTCGCGGGTGGCGCTGGTCGGGCCGAGCGGGTCGGGGAAGAGCACGTTGCTTGCCGTGCTGCTGGGTTTCGTGACGCCTTCTTCGGGACGGGTCCTGGTGGACGGGGTGGACCTGCGTTCGCTGTCGCCGTCGGACTGGCTGGCCGACGTGGCGTGGGTCCCGCAGCGGCCGACGCTGTTCCGGGGATCGCTGGCTTCGAACATCGCGCTCGGCGTTCCTTCGGCCGACATCGGCTCGGCGGCGAGGGCGGCGGCGCTGGACTCGGTCGCGGCGGGATTGCCGGACGGGTACCGGACGCCGGTGGGCGAGCTGGGCGAGGTGTTGTCGGCGGGCCAGCGGCAGCGGGTGGGTCTGGCGCGGGCGCTGGCCCGGACGTCGGCGGGGCTGGTGCTGCTGGACGAGCCGACGGCGCGGCTGGACTCGCGGACGGAGTCGGCGGTGCTGTCCGCAACCCGCCGGCTGCTGCCGGGGCGGACGGCAGTGCTGGTGGCCCACCGGCCGGCGATGGTTTCGCTGGCGGAGCGGGTGGTGGAGCTGCGCGGCGGGCGCGTTTGTACGGGGGTGGCGGCGTGATGTCAAGTTCGCCATCCACAGGCGGGCAGTTATCCACAGATCGCCGAGTGGTCCGGTTTTCCGGGCCGGTGGCGGTAGGCTGGGATCGGGGACGCCCCCCGGGATGGGCGGGGGCTGCGCTGGGAGTCTGGGGCGTGTCCACAAAGGACTTCCTCCGCCTTCTCCGCGCCGCTCTGCTCGGTGCCGGTGCCGAGCTCGCTGCCCTCGCTCTCCTGGCCACCGCTGCCTGGCTGCTCCTCCGCGCCGCCGAACGGCCTCCCCTCGGTGCCCTCACCCTCGCCATCGTCGCGGTCCGGACCCTCGCCCTGCTGCGCGGTGGCCTGCGGTACGCCGAACGGCTCGCCGGGCACGAAGTCGTCCTGCGGTGGCTCGGGGAGCTTCGGGCCCGCGTCTACCAAGCCCTCGTTCCCGGCTCCCAGTACTCCGGCGGGGACCTCGTCACCCGGCTTGTGTCCGATGTGGACGCTCTGCAGGACGCCATCCTGCGGTGGCTGTTGCCCGCTGGGGTTGCTGGCATCGTGGGTGTCGCTGCGGTTGCCCTTGCCGCCACCGCGTCGATGCAAGCCGCCGTTGCGCTGTGCGGTGGGCTGGTCGTTGCCGGGGTGCTTTTGCCGTGGCTGGTTGTTCGCAGCACCATGCGGGCCGCGCGGGAAGCCGCTCCTCAACGGGCCGAGCTCGCCGAACGGGCCGTCGAGCTCGTCACCGGGCACCGTGAGCTCGTCGCCGCCGGGGCGCTTGACGAACACCTCGGCCGGGCCGCCGCCGTCGTCGACGACATCGCCGAGAGTGAACGGACGTCCGCCCTGCCCGGGGCCGCCGGGGTGCTCGTCCAGCTCGGTACCGCCGTCGCCGTCGCGCTGCTCAGTCACGCCTCCGTTCCCTGGACCGCGGCCGTCACCCTGGCCGCCATGACCGCCTTCGAGGTCGTCCTCCCCCTGATCGGGTCCGCCCGGCGCGTACCGGAAATCCGCGCCTCCGCCCGCCGGGTGCGGGCCGTGCTGGACGAACCCGTTGCGGTCACCGGAACCCGTGGGCCGGGAAAAGGGCACTTCCGGCTGGAAAACGCCGGTGTCCGGTACCCCGGCCGCGCGCCCGCGCTCCGGGACGTCGATCTCGACCTGCCGCCCGGCAAGCGCGTCGGCGTCCTCGGGCCCAGCGGTGCCGGGAAGACGACCCTCCTGCGGCTGCTGCTCGGCAGCGAAACCGCCACCGACGGCCGGGTGACCCTCGACGGGCATCCGCTCACCGAGTACGCCGACCTGTCGGTGGTCATCTCGGGCGCCGAAGCCGACGCCCACGTCTTCCACACGACCGTCCGCGAGAACCTGCTGCTCGCGAAACCGCAAGCCGCCGACGAAGAACTACGAGCAGCCTGCGAAATCGCCGGCTTCGACCTGGACCTCGATCGCGACACCGGCCCGGACGGCGAGGCGCTCTCCGGTGGTCAACGGCAGCGGCTGGTCCTCGCCCGCGCCGTGCTCGCCCAGCCCCGGGTCCTGGTGCTCGACGAGCCCGTCGAAGGCCTCGACCCCGCCCACGGCGACGCCGTCCTGAAGCGGGTCCTCGCCGCGGCGACGGGCAGCGTCGTCCTCGTCACCCACCGTCCCGAGCACCTCGACGGCTTCGACGAGGTGCTCACCCTCGAAGACGGGCGAGCACTTCCCGCATCGGCGGCCGGTCGGCCACCCGGACGTCCGTGATGTCCGGCAGCCACTCCTCGTCCACCTGCACGAACTGGGTGAACGGGGCGTCCGCCGCCGGGACGCCGCAGCGGTCCAGGGCCGTGCCGAGGATCTGGCGGGACATCACGCCCAGCTGGTGCAGCGACCGGTTGCGGTGCTTGCGGACGCCGAGGTTGACCTGCGCCAGGCCGTCGAGGCCGTACCGCGCCTCCGCGTCGAGCAGCAGCCCGATCTCGACGCCGTAGCCGGCCGCGAACGGCACCGATCCGAGGAACTCCCGCGTGCCCGCGTACTCGCCGCCGAGGGGTTGGACCAGGCCGCCGAGAGCGGGGCGCAGCGCCGAGAGGACCGGGCGGGCGAGCAGCTCGGTGACGCGGCCGCCGCCGGTGCTCTCCAGCCGCAGCGGACGGCGGTAGAAGCCCTTGACCAGGTGCACCCCCGGTTCCGAAACCAGCGGGCCGAGCAGGGACGGCACGAACGCCGGGTCCGGGTCGACCAGGTCGGAGTCGAGGAACACGACGAAGTCGCCGCTGGTCGCGGCCAGCGAGCGCCACAGCACCTCGCCCTTGCCGGGCACCGGCGGCAGGTCCGGCAGGACGTCTTCGCGGCGCACGACACGCGCGCCCGCGGCTTCGGCCGTTTGCGCCGTGGCGTCCGTGGAACCCGAATCCATGACGACCAGCTCGTCGACGACCGAACCGAGCAGCGGCCGGACCGAGGCGACGACGTCGCCGACGGTCCGCTCTTCGTCCAGGGCCGGTAGCACGACCGAAACCGTCCGGTCACCCTTCGCGGCCAGGATGTCGTCGGGTGTCCACCCGGGCTCCTGCCACGTCCGCCGCTCGAACCAACTCACGAGTAACGATCGTGCCATGCTGGTGGCACCGCCACCGAGGAGGAGGACCACTTGATCGCGCTGCTTGTCCGGTTCGTACTGGGACCGCTGGCCAGGGCGGTGTACCGGCCCGAGGTGCACGGCGTGGAGAACGTGCCCGCCACCGGCCCGGTGCTCCTGGCGGCCAACCACCGGGCGGCGCTCGACACCGGCGTCATCACCTTCGCGACGCCGCGGCAGGTCAAGTTCCTCGGCAAGGCGGAGTACTTCGCCGGCAAGGGCCTCAAGG
Source organism: Amycolatopsis sp. NPDC051102 (assembly GCF_040682815.1). NCBI lineage: Bacteria > Bacillati > Actinomycetota > Actinomycetes > Pseudonocardiales > Pseudonocardiaceae > Amycolatopsis > Amycolatopsis sp. NPDC051102. The sequence continues at coordinate 47,172 of NZ_JBFBBT010000036.1, read as the reverse complement.
GCAAGGCGCTGGCCGGGTTCCTCGGCGGCCTCGGATACGTCCCGGTCGAGCGCGGCAACGCCCAGGCGGGGCTGGCCGCCCTGGAGGCGGCGCGCAAGGTGCTCGACGCCGGCGGCGTGTTCGCGATCTACCCGGAGGGCACCCGCTCCCTGGACGGCCGCCTGCACCGCGGCCACACCGGCGTCGCGGCGCTGGCCCTGGCGACCGGCGCGAAGGTGGTGCCGGTCGCACTGACCGGCACCGAAAACCTCCAGCCCGGCGGCGCGAAGATCCCGCGCCCGGCCAAGATCGGGATCACCTTCGGCAAGCCCCTCGACTTCTCGCGCTACGAGGGCCAGGACTACGCGCCGGCAATCCGCCGGTCGGTCACCGACGAGGTCATGTACGCGATCCTGGAGCTCTCGGGCCAGGAGTATGTCGACACTTACCACAAGCGCCCGAGCGAGGGCGTGGCCTAGATGCCCGGCGGTTCCTTCGTCCACTTCGGCGGGGCAGGCGGTTCGTACGTCTCGAAGCGGTCCAGCAGCGCCGCCGGGTCGGCGTCGGTGAGCAGGAGCTCTCGGTAGTCCGGTTTGACGAACCCCTCCGTCACCATGTGGTCGGCGAAGGCGACCAAGGGACCGTAGTAGCCGTCGACGTCGACCAGGCCGATCGGCTTGCCGTGCAGGCCGAGCTGGGCCCAGGTCCAGACCTCGAACAGCTCCTCCAGGGTGCCCGCGCCGCCCGGCAGGGCCAGGAAGCCGTCGGACAGGGCCGCCATCTTGGCCTTGCGCTCGTGCATGTCCGCGACCACGTGCAGCTCCGTCAGGCCGGCGTGGGCGATCTCGACCGACGACAGCGCCTCCGGGATCACGCCGATCACCTCGCCGCCCGCGGCCAGGGCCGCGTCGGCGACCACGCCCATCGTGCCGACGCTCGCGCCGCCGTAGACCAGGCCGATGCCGCGCTGGGCCAGCAGCTTGCCGAGCGCGGCCGCCTGCTCCGCGTACCGCGGCGAGAAGCCCATCGACGAGCCGCAGAAGACACAGATCCGCCGCATCAGTGGGTGTCCTCCCACGCCTGGTAGGACTCCTGGACCACGCGGACGGCGTCGTCGATGTCGTCGGTGACGTGCAGCAGGTCCAGGTCGTGCGGGCTGATCTTGCCCTCGGCCAGCACCGAGTTCTTGATCCACTCGTAGAGCCCGCCCCAGTAGTCGCTGCCGAACAGCACCACCGGGAACTTCGTGACCTTCTTCGTCTGCACCAGGGTCAGTGCCTCGAACAGCTCGTCGAGCGTGCCGAAGCCGCCCGGCAGGCAGATGAAGGCCTGCGAATACTTGATGAACATCGTCTTGCGGGCGAAGAAGTAGCGGAAGTTGACGCCGAGGTCGACCCACGGGTTCAGGCCCTGCTCGAACGGCAGCTCGATGCCGAGCCCGACGGAGAAGCCGCCGGCCTCGGCCGCGCCGCGGTTGACCGCCTCCATCGCGCCTGGTCCGCCGCCCGTCATCACCGCGAAGCCGGCGTTGGCCAGCGCCCCGCCGATCTTGCGGCCGAGCTCGTACTCCGGGTTGTCGCGCTTGGTGCGTGCCGAACCGAACACCGTGACCGCGCGCGGGACCTCGGCGAGCGCGCCGAAGCCCTCCACGAACTCGGCCTGGATGCGCAGGACGCGCCACGGGTCGGTGTGCACCCAGTCGCTCGGGCCGCGCGAGTCCAGGAGCCGCTGGTCGGTGGTGCTGCCCTGGTCGCGGCGGTCGCGACGCAGCACGACCGGGCCCTTGTGCCGCTCCACCGGGCGTTCGGGGTACTGGCCGTCCGGCCATTCAGACTGTTCGCTCACCCGGCCATGCTACGGCTTCCCCGCCAGTGAAAATGCGAGCAGCGCCGTGGCGGTGCCGTCGATGGCGGGCTCGTGACCGGGCCATGAACCCGGGCTGTCGGCGCAGCGGCTTCCCCGGCCGTCGAAGGATTCATACGGACGGGTGCATTCCCGGGCCCCCGCGCCGTGGGCCCACCGGCAGTCCAGAGTGGACAGATCGAGGCGTCCGTGCCCCGCCTTGCGCGGCTCTGTGTCCGTTTCCGCGATCGCCGCCTCGATGACCTACCGTGGGGAGATGACCAGCGCACCCGCCGAACCGCTCGGCGCGCGGATCCGGCGGCTGCGCACCGACCGCGGCTGGACCCAGCGCGAGCTGGCCGAGCCGGGTTACGACCGGGGCTTCCTGGCGAAGGTCGAGACCGGCAGCCGCCCGCCGTCGGAGGAGATGCTGGCCTACCTGGCGCAACGGCTCGGCCTCACCGTGGACGAGCTGCGGTTCGGCCGTCCGCCCGGGGTCGCCGCCGAGCTGCGCGCTTCGCTGGACGAGGGCTACCGCGACCTGGAGCAGGGCCGGGTCGCCGACGCGGGGACGCGGTTCGCCGCCGTGGCGAAGGAGGCCGCGGGCTACCACCTCGACGACGTCGAGTGCTACGCGCGGTTCTGCCAGGCCGAGGTGAAGTGGCAGCTGTTCGACGTCTCGGAGGCCCAGCGGGCGCTGGAGCATGCCGAGGAGCTGGCCGGCGCGGCGCCGCCGTGGTTGCGGGCGATGATCGTGCACCGCTGGTCCGGCTGCCGCTACCTCAGCGGCGACGCGGGCACCGCGATCGCGCGCGTCGAGGCGGAGCTGGCCGCCCGGCCTGCCGACCCGGACGCGGAGCTGTGCCTGCTCACGGCGTTGATCCACCCGCTGATGGAGATGGGCGGCCTGCACCGGGCCCGCCGCGCGGCCGACGACGGGCGACGGCTGGCCCGCGCGGCGTCGCGGCCGGACTTCGTCGCGCGGTTCCACCGCCAGGCGTCGCAGGTGTGGCAGGCGATCGGCCGCGCGGACCGGGCGGACGAGGATCTGACCGAGGCGTGCCGGCTGTTCGCGTCGGTGGGCTTCGACCGCGACGCGGCCCGCTGCCGCTGGGCCCGCGGGTACTTCCTGCGCCGGCTGGGCCGCTTGGACGAGGCTCGCGCGGAGCTGACGACGGCCCGCGACCAGCTGGCGGCGATCGGCGCGGACGAAGGCGTCGCCGGGGCGACCCTCGAGCTGGCCGAGGTCCGCCTGCGGCAGGGCGCGCCGGAGGAAGCGGCGTCGCTCGTTTCGGAGGTCTGGCCGCTGCTGGCCCGCGATGTGGAGGCTCTCGGCGAAGCCACCGGCCTGCGGGGCCAGATCGCCCGGGCCCAGGGCGACCCCGAGACGGCGACCCGGCTGCTGCGCGAGGCGTTCGAAATCCAGGCGAGGGCGTCCCTGCACGGGGCGGCGGTTTCGACGGCGCTGCGGCTCGGCGACGCGCTCCGACAACGTGGTCATCTCGACGAAGCCGTCGACGCCTACCGCCGCGGCCTCGACTCGGCAGCCGGTTCCGACAGCTGATCCCGGCGGACCAGCGGGCTCGGTGGTCCGGACCAAAGACACTTTCCTACGAAAGTCTGTGAATTGGTTCAGACCAGTACACGGTAGCCGTCTGACCTGCGAATATGCCCGAATTCGGGCGATCGTCGCGACACCGAGCTGCTCCGTTCGGCCCATTGACCCCTGCGCGGCCGGGACCTTTACTCGGACGCGTCCGGCGCAATAACAGCAGTTATTCCGCCGGGCACATTGCTCACGGTCCCCGGAAAGGTTCCCCCATGAGATCCCCACGAGGGCTGGCGGCGATCGCCGGCCTGGCCCTGACCTTCGCGGTGCCGGCGATCCCGGCCGCCGCCGCTCCCGCACCCCCCGCCGCCACCCCGCCCGAGGCGCTCGCCGCCCGCGCCGCCGACCAGGCCGCCCTCAACGGCGCCGACCGGCTCGCGAAAGGTGCCGGGGAGGCCTTCGTCCGCACCGGAGTCACCCCGGGTGGCGGCGGGCTCTACTACGCCTCCTACCAGCGCACCTACCACGGCCTGCCGGTCGTCGGCGGGGACGCCGTCGTCGTCGCCGACGGCGCCGGGCGCGTCCGCGGCACCGAAGCCGCGTCCACCGCCCCGATCACCGTCGGCACGCAGGCCGCGCTGCGGCCCGAGCAGGCCACGAAGATCGCCGCCGCCAATGTGTCCACAGTGGACAAGACGGAGGCGCCGAAGCTGGTCGTCCTGGCCGGGACCGCGCCGAAGCTCGCCTACGAGGTCGTCGTCAGCGGGCGCGCCCACGGCACGCCCACCCACCTGCACGTCTTCGTCGACAGCGCGACCGGCGCCGTCCTCGACACGCGCGACGACGTCCGCGAGGCCGGCACCGGCAACTCCTACTACGCCGGCACCGTCTCGATCGACACCTCGGGTTCCGGCAGCTCCTATTCGATGACCGACCCCGTCCACCGCGGCCTCGCCTGCGGCCGGGAGGGCGGCTCGATCTTCACCAAGAGCTCCAACACCTGGGGCAACGGCTCCGGCACCGACCTGGAAACCGCCTGCGTCGACGCCCTCTACAGCGTCCAGACCGAGTGGAAGATGCTCGGCGACTGGCTCGGCCGCAACGGCATCGACGGCGCGGGCGGCGGCTTCCGCGCGAGCGTCGGCCTCAACGACGTCAACGCCTACTGGGACGGCTCGTCGACGCACTTCGGCCACTCGCAGGACAACCAGCGTCAGGCGACGCCGATGGACGTCGTGGGCCACGAGTTCGGCCACGCGATCTTCCAGACGACGCCGGGCGGCGCGGGCTCGGGCAACGAGAACGGCGGGCTCAACGAGTCCACCGGCGACATCTTCGGCGCGCTGACCGAGTTCTACGCCAACAACCCGGTCGACCGGCCGGACTTCACCGTCGGCGAGGGCGTCAACCTGGTCGGCCAGGGCCCGATCCGCTACATGTACAACCCGAGCCAGGTCGGCGACCCGAACTGCTACTCGTCGTCGATCCCGAGCACCGAGGTGCACGCCGCCGCGGGCCCGCAGAACCACTGGTTCTACCTGCTCTCGCAGGGCAGCAACGCCTCGCCGGCCAGCCCGACGTGCAACGGCTCGTCGGTCACCGGCATCGGCATCCAGAAGGCCGGCAAGATCTTCTACAACGGCCTGCTGAAGAAGACCTCGTCGTGGAACCACAAGGCCGCCCGCAAGGCCACGCTGGAAGCCGCGATCGCGCTCTTCCCGGGCAGCTGCACGGAGTTCAACGCGACCAAGGCGGCGTGGGACGCGGTGAGCGTCACGGCCGTCAGCGGTGAGCCGACCTGCAGCGGCCAGCCGCCCGCCGGCAACGACTACTCGCTGACGCTGTCGCCGACGTCGGCGTCCGTCCAACCCGGACAGACGGCGACCACCACGGTGACCACCCGGGTCACCTCGGGCAACGCCCAGACCGTGCAGCTGGTGGCCTCGGGCCTGCCCGAGGGCGCGAAGGCGACGATCAGCCCGGCGAGCATCCAGTCCGGCGGCACGGCGACCCTGACCATCACCACTTCGGCGACCACGCCGCAGGGCACCAGCCAGGTGACGGTCAGCGGCGACGGCACCGACGCCGACCACACCGCGCAGTTCACCCTCACCGTCGGCACCGGCGGCCCGCCGCCGACCGGCTGCGACGGGCTCGCCGAGTGGGACTCCGCCAAGGCGTACGTGCCCAATGACGTCGTGGGCCACAACGGTCACAAGTGGACGTCGCTGTGGTACTCGACCGGGGCCGAGCCCGGCGCGCCCGGCTCCTGGGCCGTCTGGAGCGACAGCGGCGCCTGCTGAACCCGCACCGCGCGGTGGTGGCGTCCGCCACCACCGCGCGGCTTACCCTGGACACTCCTCCCCGGCGGAAAGGCACCTGTGTGAGCGAGAGCGTCGGCGAACGCCTGCGTGAGCTGCGCACCGAACGCGGGCTCACGCAGCGCGAACTCGCCGGGCCGCAGTATTCGGCGGCGTACGTGTCATCGGTCGAGACGGGCGCCCGGACGCCGTCGGGCGACGCGTTGCGGTTTTTCGCCCAGCAGCTGGGCATCGACCCGGGCGAGCTGCTCGGGGGCCGGTCGCCGCGCGAGCTGATCGAGCTGGACATCGAGCTGATCGAGACGGCGGAGCGGTTCCTGGCCGGCGACGCCCGCCGCGCGACCCCGCGGATGCAGCGGATCCGGCGCCGCGCCGAACGCCTCGACCGGCCGCGGCAGGCCGGGATCGCGCTGCTGTGGCTGGCCGGGTACTCGACCGGCGACGTCCGCACGAAGTACGTCGCCGACGCCGAGACGGCCTTGTCGGACGAGCCGCCGCCGGTGCGGGCGATGGTCGTGCCGCTGCGCGCGGCGGTGCTGTCCGGCTGGGGCGAGGTGCAGTATTCGGTGCACCTGCTGGAAACCTGCCACGCCGAGCTGCTGCGCGACGGCTACCCGCAGCCGTCGATCCTGCTGACGCTGCGGGCCTGCCTGGCCGAGCGGCACCTGCGCCAGGGCGACCTGGAACGCGCGGCCGAGTACGCCGGCTCGGCGTTGCGGCTCACCCGCGGCGGCCCGGCGGTGCTGGCGGAACTGACCCGCAGCCACGTCGAGGTGTGCCGCAGCCACCTGGCGGCGGACCGGTTCGCCGACGCGGCTGCGTCGGTCGCCGCGGCCTACGACCTGATGCAGGAACGGGCACTGCACCCGGCGATGGCGTACTGCCTGCTGGCCAGGGCCCGGGTCCGCGGCCGCGCGGGTGACGTCGAGGGCGCGCTGGCCGACCTCGGCGCGGCGCGGGAGACGGCGTGGCCGGACGACGTCCCGGCGATCACCGTCGAGCTCGCCGGGGAGTACCTCGCGGCGGGCCGGCTGGAGACGGCGGCCGCGTTGCTCGACCAGGTCCGCCCGGCCGTCGTGGCGGGCACGGCGCTGGCCGCGGAGCTGCGGCTGCAGCTGGGGTCGCTGGCCAGGGCCCGCGGCGACGCCCGGCGCGCGGCCGAGGACCTGCGGGCCGCCGTCGAGCTGGCCACCGGGCTGGGGGCGCGCGGGGTGCTGGTCCGCGCGCTGCGGCCGTTGAGCGAGCTGCTCGGCGAGACGGGGAAGCAGACGGAGGCGGCGGACGTGCTGCGCAACGGGCTCATCGCGCTGGGCGCGGAAGCCGACTGAAGCGATTCACCAGCGGTGGCAACGAAATCCCGGTGATCGAGATCGTCCGGCGTTCGGATGGTGTCGCGGACAATCCCTACGAAAGTCGTTCCGGGACGGAACGCGGTGAGAATCCCCAGCTGCGGCGGGGTTTGTACGAATTGATTCGATAATCCGGAACGCACCCTTGGTCCGTTCGGCGCATTGACGCCCGGATCCGCTGATCCTTTACTCGGATGCGTCCGGACGCATACCTGCTGTCAACCCGCCGGACACGTCTCCCCTTTCCCTTACCGGACCTCGATTCTGCCTTCATGGAAGGAAGACCTCGATGACCCATCGTGGGTTCAGCACGGGCTTGGCGGCCGCCGCCGGGTTCGCCATGACGCTCGCGTTACCGGTGACCCCGGCGAGCGCAGCGTCCCCCGCCCAGCCCGCCGCTCCCGAAGCGGCCGCCGCCCGCGCCGCCGACCCAGCGGCCGCCAGCGGTCTCGACGCCCTGCGCCGCGGCGCGGGCGAAGCGTTCCAGCGCGTCGGCCTGACCGCCGGTGGCGGTGGCCTCTTCTACGGCGCCTACCAGCGGACCTACCAGAGCCTGCGGGTGGTGGGCGGGGACGCGGTCGTCGTCGCCGACGGCGCCGGGCGCGTCCGCGGCACCGAAGCCGCGTCCACCGCCCCGATCACCGTCGGGACCCAGGCGCTGGTCGACGCGGCGAAGGCGGCCGCCACCGCGCGCGCTCAACTGCCCACTGTGGACAGTGTCAGCACGCCGGAGAAGGTGGTGCTGGCCGGGGCGAGCCCGAAGCTGGCCTACGAGGTCGTCGTCGCCGGGCGGACCGCCACGGCGCCGAGCAACCTGCACGTGTTCGTCGACGCGGCGACCGGCGCGGTGCTCGACAAGCGGGACGACGTGAAGACGTTCGCCTCCGGCGCTCGCACGCAGGCCAAGCCCGCCTCGGTGAACGTCGCCGGCACGGGCAACAGCTACTACGTCGGGAACGTCTCGATCGACACGACGCAGTCCGGCAGCACGTACACCATGCGTGACCCGGGCCGCACCGGCATCAGCTGCGGCCGCGAAGGCGGCTCCGTCTACAGTGGACCGGACAACAACTGGGGCAACGGCACCGGCACGGACCTCGAGACCGGCTGCGTCGACGTGCTCTACAGCGTCCAGACCGAGTGGAAGATGCTCGCCGACTGGCTCGGCCGCAACGGCATCAACGGCAGCGGCACCGGTTACCCGGCGAGCGTCGGCCTGGCCGACGTCAATGCCTACTGGAATGGCTCGTCGACGCACTTCGGCCACTCGCAGGACAACCAGCGCCAGGCCACCTCGATGGACGTCGTCGGGCACGAGTTCGGGCACGGCATCTTCCAGTTCACCCCGGGCGGCGCCGGTTCCGGCAACGAGAACGGCGGCATGAACGAGTCGACCGGCGACATCTTCGGCGCGCTGACCGAGGCGTACGCCAACAACCCGAAGGACACCCCGGACTACGAGGTCGGCGAGGGCGTCAACCTGGTCGGCCAGGGTCCGATCCGGTACATGTACCAGCCGTCGAAGGTCGGCGACCCGAACTGCTACTCGTCGTCGATCCCGAGCACCGAGGTGCACGCGGCCGCGGGCCCGCAGAACCACTGGTTCTACCTGCTGGCCGAGGGCTCGAACCCGGGTGGCGGCAAGCCGGCCAGCCCGACCTGCAACAACTCGTCGGTCACCGGCATCGGCATCCAGAAGGCCGGCAAGATCTTCTACAACGGCCTGCTGAAGAAGACCTCGTCGTGGAACCACAAGGCCGCCCGCAAGGCGACCCTCGAAGCGGCGATCGCGCTCTTCCCGGGCAGCTGCACCGAGTACAACGCCACCAAGGCCGCATGGGACGCCATCTCCGTCACGGCGGCGACCGGTGAGCCGACGTCGTGCAGCGGCGGCGGAGCGGACTTCTCGGTCGCGCTGAACCCGGCCTCGGGTTCCGTGCAGCCGGGCGCCTCGGCGACCACCACGATCAGCACCGCGATCACCTCGGGCGCGGCCCAGTCGATCACGCTGTCCGCCTCGGGCCTGCCCGCCGGCGCGACCGCGACGTTCAGCCCGGCCACGATCTCCTCGGGTGGCAGCTCGACGCTGACCGTCGCCACGACGTCGTCGACCCCGACCGGCAGCTTCCCGATCACCGTCACCGCCGACGGGGCCAGCACCGACCACACCGCGACGTACACCCTGACCGTGGGCACCACGTCGTCGTGCGCCCCGGTGACCAACTCGACCCGGCTGGACATCCCGGACTACCCGGGTGCCGCGGTCAGCAGCACCAGCACCGTGGCGGGCTGTGCGCGCAACGCGTCCGGCACCACCAAGGTCGAGGTGCACATCACCCACACCTACAGCGGTGACCTGGTCCTCGACCTGATCGCCCCGGACGGCACGGCGTACCGGCTGAAGAACTCCAGCAGCAGCTCGACGCCGAACATCAACACCACCTACACCGTCAACGCTTCTTCGGAAGCCGCGAACGGCGCGTGGAAGCTGCAGATCAAGGACGTCGGCCCGGCCGACACCGGTTACCTGTCCTCCTGGACGTTGACCGTGTAGCACCCCGACCCCGTGAAGGCCGCACCAGCCAGGTGCGGCCTTCACGGTCGTTGTCCCCAACCCCCACCGAAGGAATTCACCGCCATGAAGTGGAAGACACGACTCGGCGCCGGGGTCACCGCCCTCGCCGCCGTGCTGGGCGTCGTCAGCGCGCCGGCGGCCACCGCCGCACCCGCCGCGGCGCTCGCCGCGCCCGACATCTCGCTGGCCAACATCAAGGGCCACCTCAACCAGCTGCAGACCATCGCCAACAACAACGGTGGCACGCGCTCGGCGCGCGGCGGCGGGTACGCGGCCTCTGTGTCCTATGTGGAAAACCTCCTGAAGAACGCCGGGTACACCACGACCCGCCAGACCTGCACCAGCTGCCTCGGGCAGTCGCAGAACCTGATCGCCGAGTGGCCGCAGGGCGACGCGAGCCAGGTCATCATGCTCGGCGCGCACCTCGACTCCGTCAGCGCCGGGCCCGGCATCAACGACAACGGCTCGGGCAGCGCGTCGATCCTCGAGGTCGCGCTGACGCTGGCCCGCACCAACCCGGCGATGGCCAAGCGCGTCCGGTTCGCCTGGTGGGCCGACGAGGAGTCCGGCCTGGTCGGCTCGAAGTACTACGTCAACAACCTGCCGAGCAGCGAGCGCACGAAGATCAAGACCTACCTCAACTTCGACATGATCGGCTCGAAGAACTGGGGCTACTTCGTCTACGACGACGTCGCTTCGGTCAAGGCGATCTTCGACGAGTACTTCGCCTCCATCGGCATCCAGACCGAGGGCGACAGCGAGGGTGACGGCCGCTCCGACCACGCGTCCTTCAAGAGCGCGGGCATCCCGGTCGGCGGCCTGGCCACCGGCGCCGGCGACATCAAGAGCTCCGCGCAGGCGCAGAAATGGGGCGGCACCGCGGGTTCGCCGTTCGACAACTGCTACCACCGCGCCTGCGACACGACGGCGAACATCCCCGACCCGCCGCTGGAGAAGAACAGCGACGCCATCGGCTACGCGCTCTGGAAGCTGGCCGTCGCCCCGACGCAGGGCAACGACTTCTCCGTCTCGCTGAACCCGGCGGCCGGCACCGTCCAACCGGGACAGTCGCTGCAGGTCGCCGTCAGCACCGCGACGACGTCCGGCTCGGCGCAGTCGATCTCGCTGTCCGCCTCGGGTCTCCCGGCGGGCGCGACGGCGTCGTTCAGCCCGGCCACCGTGCAGTCGGGCGGTTCCTCGACGCTGACCATCACGACGTCGTCGAGCACCCCGACCGGCACCTTCCCGATCACGGTGACCGCGGACGGCGCGAACGCCGACCACACGGCGTCGTTCTCCCTCGGCGTCGGCAGCTCGTCGTGCGCGCCGGTGACCAACTCGACGCGCCTCGACATCCCGGACTACCCGGGTGCCGCGGTCAACAGCACCGCGAACGTGGCCGGCTGCGCGCGCAACGCGTCCGGCACCACCAAGGTGGAGGTGCACATCACCCACACCTACCGCGGTGACCTCGTCATCGACCTGGTCGCCCCGGACGGCACGGCGTACCGGCTGAAGAACTCCAGCAGCGACTCGACGCCGAACCTGGACACCACCTACACCGTGAACGCCTCCACCGAGGCCGCGAACGGTGCGTGGCAGCTCCGGATCCGCGACACCGGCCCGGCCGACACGGGCTACCTGTCCTCCTGGACCCTGACCGTCTGACCCCCGGCGGGGTGGGCACTTTCACGTGAAAGTGCCCACCCCGCGCAAATTTGTCTAGACCACCCGTTCGTAGGTAGTCAACGGATTCCCGCGGCGCTTATGTTGGGCGGACACGCCGCGTTCGCCCTTCAACGACGATGGGAGCCGGTATGCCCGGACGCAAAACCCGTTGGCTCGGAACCGTTCTGACGGCCCTGCTCGCCGTCCCGCTGTTCGTCCCGGCCTCCGCGCAGGGGGCGGTGCAGGCCGACACGTGCGCGGTCAAGTCACGGCCCGCCGGCAAGGTCCTGCAGGGGTACTGGGAGAACTGGGACGGCGCCGCGAACGGCGTTCACCCCGGCATGGGCTGGATCCCGATCACCGACAGCCGCATGGCCCAGCACGGCTACAACGTCATCAACGCCGCTTTCCCGGTGATCCGCTCCGACGGGACCGTGCTGTGGGAGGACGGGATGGACGCCGGGGTGAAGGTGTCCACGCCGGCCGAGATGTGCGCGGCGAAGGCCGCGGGCGCGACGATCCTGCTGTCCATCGGCGGCGCGGCCGCCGGGATCGACCTGTCGTCGTCAGCGGTCGCCGACCGGTTCGTCGCCACCGTCGTACCGATCCTCAAACAGTACAACTTCGACGGGATCGACATCGACATCGAGACCGGCCTGACGAACAGCGGGAACATCAAGACGCTCTCGGCGTCGCAGAGCAACCTGATACGGATCATCGACGGCGTGCTCGCGCAGATGCCGTCGAACTTCGGGCTCACGATGGCGCCGGAGACGGCGTACGTGACCGGCGGCAGCGTCGCCTACGGCTCGATCTGGGGCGCGTACCTGCCGATCATCAAGAAGTACGCGGACAACGGCCGGCTGTGGTGGCTGAACATGCAGTACTACAACGGGTCCATGTACGGCTGCTCCGGCGATTCGTACCAGGCCGGGACCGTGCAGGGCTTCACCGTGCAGACGCAGTGCCTGAACAACGGCCTGGTGGTGCAGGGCACGACGATCCGCGTCCCGTACGACAAGCAGGTCCCCGGCCTGCCCGCCCAGCCCGGCGCGGGCGGCGGGTACATGTCCCCGAGCCTGGTTTCCCAGGCGTGGCGGTCGGTTCCGGGCCTGAAGGGCCTGATGGACTGGTCGATCAACTGGGACGGCTCGAAGGGCTGGACGTTCGGCGACAACGTCAAGTCCCTGCAGGGCCGCTGACGCGGTCGTGAGTGGTAAGGCGAGTTCTAACTCGCCTTACCACTCACGAGTCGCCAGCTCGGAACGGACGAGCTCCAGGAGCCGGCCCAGCCAGTTGGCGCCGCTCGAGCTCCAGTACCTCGAAGCCCAGTCGCTGTAGAGCAGGCGGGCGTCGCCCGTGCCGAGCAACGTCGCCGCCATCGCGGGGTGACGCTCGAACTTGTCCCGCAGCAGCGCGGCCATCACGCCCAGCCGGGCCGCCGGCCAGCCCGCCCGCCGGGGCGCCTCCTCACCGAGGGACCGGGCATCGAGGCCACGCGCTGCGGCGGCGATCCGATCGTGCCAAGCGGCGTCGTCGGTGGACAGCGCCCAGTAGGCGTGCATGACGCTCGCGTACTCCCGGCCGCCGTGGATCACCGTCGCCGGGTAGTCGGTCTGCAGAACCTCCAGGCCCGCGGGATCGGGCCAGCCGCTCGGGTGGACGTGCCCGCCCACGACCAGCGGGAGGGTCGTTTCCGGTCCGTCCGCCACCCGCTGCGCCCGGGTCCTGGCGGCACCGGCCTCGCTCCGGCGGAAGTAGCCGAGTGCCTGCTCGCGGACCTCCGGGTTCACCGTGATCGTCCGGCCCGGGTTCCGGGCCGGGATCGTCTCGCCCGCCTCGGCGAGCAGGATCCGCACCGGTACGTCGTTCTGGTCCATGTCGCCGAGCACGTAAATCCGCCGGTGCTCGGGCACCGCGTGGTACGCCTCGCGGACGATCTCGAGGTTCGCCGGGGTCGGATCCGCGGCGTAATCCAGCAGCGCGTTCCAGCAGCGCCGGGAGGAATCCGGCCGGTCGTTGAGGTCGTCCACCTCGTCGGCGAGCTCGCCGATCACCAGCTCCGGGGTCAGCCACGACTCCAGTGCCGGCACGGTTCCCCGCGCCGTGCCGGTGATGAACAGCGGTGCGCCCTCGGGCGGGGTCAGGGTCAGCGTGCCGTCGTCGAACGCGGCGCGGAGACCGTCGAAATCGGTTGTTTCGTACTGCCAGCGGACGACGCCGTCCGCGAAGACGCCGAGCGTGGCGAGCGCGTAATAGTCACCTTTGTGCACGAAGACGAGGCGTTGCCGCCCCTCGACGACGTCACCGCCGGCCACGCGCGACGTCGGAGTGCTGTCCGGCATGCCGGCGAGCCTAACGGCAGATCACGAGTCGCCCGCCGGGATCGGGTCGTCGTACTCGCCCGGCGGGCCGGCGTACTCGCGGGCGCCGTCCGGGAACGGCCACGGGTTCGGGACGCAGCCGTGCAGCCCGAGCGTCTGCTGCTCCATCACCGGCGCCGGCTTGCCCGGGCCGGGGCACAGCTCGTGGCCCTGGCCCAGCCGGTGGCCGGTCTCGTGGGTGACCATGTACTGCCGGTAGACGTCGAGCGGGGCGCCGTAGTCCGGGACGGCGTTGGCCCAGCGGGCCACGTTGAGCACGACGTTGCTGCCGTTGCGGCAGGAGGTGTAGCTGTCCGGCGTGCCGCCGCACAGCTTGTCGCGGCTGGCCGGCGTCGCGAGGTAGATGGTGAAGTCGGCCATGTCGCCCGGCCCGACCTGCTGCAGCCGCCACTGCCCGCCGGCGGTCCAGCCCCGCGGGTCGCCGAGGATGGTGCGGATGCTCTTGGCGAACTCGGCGGCCCCGACACCGTCGATGTCGGTTTCGACGGCGATCCGGTAGCGCATCAGCCGGCCGGAGTTCCCGGCGACCTCGTCGCTGCCGGGGGTGAACATCCACTGGCCGGACCCGGTCCGCGGGAAGCTGATGGCGGCCGCGGCGGGCGCGGGCTGCGTCACCGGCGCCCGCTCGTCCGGCGGCGGCGGGACCGCGGTGGCGTCCCCGATGGCGGTGAGGACCGGCCCGGCCGCGGGCGCGGCCACGGGCTGTCTTTCCGCACCGCACCCGCCCACCGCCAGGGCGAGCACGGCGGCGGCCGCGGCCCGTCTCGCGGTTTTCGGCATGGGTCCTCCCGGGTGCGCGGTGTCAGAAGGACATACGGACCGCGGCCGGGAAAAGTTGCCGTGACCTGCGGTGGCGGAGCGTCACCGCAGTTCAGGACCCCTGGGTGTGACGGCGACCACAGCGGGTCAGGCCAGGAACTTGCGGAGCACCTCGGTGACCTGGCGGATCTCCGCCGTCCGGACGTTCTCCTGCTTCGTGTGCGCCAAAGTCGGGTTTCCCGGGCCGAAGTTCACCGCCGGCATGCCCCGCGCCGCGAAGCGGGCCACGTCCGTCCAGCCCAGCTTCGCCGCCGCGCGGCCGCCCGCCGCTGTCACCAGTTCCGCCGCCGCCGGGGCGGACAGGCCCGGCAGGGCGCCCGGCGACATGTCCACAACGGACAGTTCGAAGCCGGTGAACACCTCGCGCAGGTGACGTTCGGCCGCCGCCGGGTCGCGGTCCGGGGCGAAGCGGTGGTTCACCGTCAGCACCGCCGCGTCCGGGACGACGTTGCCCGCCACGCCGCCGCTGATCGACGTCGCCTGCAAGCCCTCGCGGTAGGTCAGGCCGTCGATGTCCACGATCCGCGGCGTGTACTCCGCCAGCCGCCGCAGCGGCTCGGCGAGCGCGTGGATCGCGTTCTCGCCCATCCACGCCCGCGCGGTGTGCGCGCGCGTACCGGAAAGCCGCAGCTCGACGCGCATGGTGCCCTGGCAGCCGGCCTCGATCACGCCGTTCGACGGCTCGCCGACGATCGCCAGGTCGCCCGCCAGCCACTCCGGCAGCTCGCGCTCGATGCGGCCGAGGCCGTTCTTGACCGCTTCGACCTCTTCGTTGTCGTAGAACACGAAGGTGACGTCGTGCTTGGGCGACGGCAGTGTCGCCGCCAGGTGCAGGAAGACCGCGTCGCCGCCCTTCATGTCGACCGTGCCCAGACCGTGCAGGATCTCCTCGTCACCGGTACCTTCGCGCCGCGAGGGCAGGTTGCCGTTCTCCGGCACGGTGTCCAGGTGCCCGGCGAGCACGACCCGCGACCCGCGGCCGAGGTCGGTCCGCGCGAGGACGGCGTCCCCGTTGCGGACGACCTCGAGGTGCGGTGCCTGCGCCTGCAGCGCCTCCTGCACCGCCGTCGCGATCTCGGCCTCGGCGCCGGACACGCTGAAGATGTCCACCAGCGCTGCGGTCAGGTCCACCGGGTCGGCGTGCAGGTCGAGGCTCATGCCCCGCACGCTACCGTGGGGGTGTGCGTAAGTTCCCGGTCGCCGTGGGTGGCGCGTTGCTGGTCCTGGTCCTGTCGGGCTGCGGGAACGAGGCAGGCCCGGCACCCAGGCCGCAGGCCGGCGAGCCCGGCCCGGACGCGCTCCCGACGAAGCTGGACGCGCTGACCGCCGACCAGTGCTACGCGAGCCCGCGCACCCAGCTGCCGAAGGGCTGTGAGAAGTACGTCACGGAGGTCGCGAACGTGCCGGGCGCGGCCCGCAAGCGCGCCGACGACCGCGACCCGCAGCTGGTCGCCGAGGCCGCCAAGCTGGAGCAGGCCGTCGGGTCGTTCCGGGGCGCGGGCTGCACCACCGTCCCGGCCGCGGGCGGCGACTGCTCGCAGGCGCTCGTCGACATCGCCGGCGCCCTCGCGGGCCTGAAGAAGCAGGTAGACGCCCGGCCCACGAGTGGTTGATCCGCGTCACTCCACTACGGTGAGGGCCGTGAGCGAGCAGAGCCCGAACCCCGAAACGACCGGCGCCAGCGGCGTCGGGCTGGCCACCGTCACGACCGACGGGACGGTCCTCGACACCTGGTACCCGCACCCGAAGCTGATCGACGGTGGCACCGCCGGCACGGAGCGGCTGAGCGCGGACGAGGCGAAGGAGCTGCTCGGCGAAGCCGCCGCGGCCCTGCTCGGCCCGGACACCGACCGCGGGGTCGAGGTCGTCGCCGTGCGCACCACGATCGGCAAGCTCGCCGATGCGCCCGCGGACACCCACGACATGTACCTGCGGCTGCACCTGCTCTCGCACCGGCTGGTCCGCCCGCACGGCCAGAACCTCGACGGCATGTTCGGCCTGCTGGCCAACGTCGTGTGGACCAACCACGGCCCGTGCCCGGTCGAAGGCTTCGAGACGACCCGGCTGCGGCTGCGGGCGCGCGGCCCGGTGACCGTCTACAGCGTCGACAAGTTCCCGCGGATGGTCGACTACGTCATGCCCTCCGGCGTCCGGATCGGCGACGCCGACCGCGTCCGGCTCGGCGCGCACCTGGCGTCCGGCACGACCGTCATGCACGAAGGCTTCGTCAACTTCAACGCCGGCACGCTCGGCGCGTCGATGGTCGAGGGCCGGATCTCGGCCGGCGTGGTCGTCGGCGACGGCTCGGACGTCGGCGGCGGCGCGTCGATCATGGGCACGCTCTCGGGCGGCGGCAAGGAGACCATCTCCCTCGGCGAGCGCTGCCTGATCGGCGCGAACGGCGGCGTGGGCATCTCGCTCGGCGACGACTCGGTCGTCGAGGCGGGGCTGTACGTCACGGCGGGCACGAAGGTCGTCGTCGAAGGCAAGGTCGTCAAGGCCCGCGAGCTCAACGGCATCTCGGGCGCGGTCTTCCGGCGCAACTCGGGGACGGGCGCGGTCGAGGTCGTGCCGCGCACCGGCGCCGGCGTCGAGCTGAACGCCGCATTGCACGCGAACGACTGAGGCTCCTCGTTCACCTACCATTCATGTGGTGACCACCGAATCGTTGCCTCGCACGCCGGCCGAGCTGGGTCTGCCGGAGCTCCCGATCGCGGCTCGGCCGGCCGATCCGGCGGTCCACCACGTCCGCGCCAAGCTCGACCGGGAGATCCGCGCCCTGCTCGCGCACGAACCCGGCACGCGCTCGGGCGCGGATCCTGAGGACCTGCACCAGATGCGCGTGGCGCTGCGGCGGATGCGCAGCGTGCTGAAGCTGTCCGGCAAGCTGGTCGGCGACGGCGCCGAGCCGGTGCGCGCGGAGCTCGGCTGGCTCGGCCAGTCGCTCGGCGAGGTGCGGGACTACGACGTGCTGATCGGGCACCTGCGCGAGGTCATCGCCGGCTTCGAGGTCCGGGACCAGGCGGCGGGCCGCCGCCTGGTCTCGAAGTTCGTCAGCGAGCGCGCCGCGGCGAAGCGGCGGCTGACCCGGGCGCTGTCCAGCGCCCGGTACTCGACGCTGCTGCGCGAGGTGAGCCTGCTGACCCGGGCCGAGCCCGCGCCGGAGGTCACCGGCCGGCACGACCTGATCACCGGCCTGGCGAAGCCGCACCGCAGGCTGGCGAAGGCGGTCGGCGCCCTGCCGGCCGACCCACCGGACGACGACCTGCACGCGCTGCGCATCCACGGCAAGAAGCTCCGCTACGCGGCCGAGCTGGCCCAGACGTCGGCGAAGAAGAAGCAGGCGGCCCGGATCAAGAAGCTGCTCAAGGCGACGAAGGACTTCCAGACGGTGCTGGGTGATCACCAGGACGCCGTGGTCGCGGCGGAGCGGATGCGCACGGTCCTGGAGTCGGTGGACGGCCCCGTCGGGTTCGTCGCGGGCCGCATCGCCGAGCGCGAGCTGAGCCGCCGCACCGAGGCCCGCGCGGTCTGGCGGAAGTCCTGGAAAGCGGTGGACGCGGCCGCCAAGGCCCTCCACGCCTGAGCGTCGTGAGTGGTAAGGCGCGTTAGAACTCGCCTTACCACTCACGAGCCGGTGATCGACCAGACGTAACCGTCGGGGCGGATCACCACCCGGCGGCCGGGTTGGGCCTCGTAGGCCGCGTACGCGTGGCCGCCCTCGTCGACCAGGTCGGTCCCCATCGCCGCGCTGCCCGCCGGCAGGATCCGGTACCCCGGCGTCTCGCCCGTCCCGAACAGCAGCTCCGTCGCGTGCGGGCCGCGGAACAGCTCGAACAGCCGGACCCGCTTCCCGTTCGCGTCGGCCAGCGGCGCATCCGGCGCCCGGTCGCCCGGCCGCAGCTCCCCGGTCCCCGCCGGCGACAGCGGGCCGCCCCGGTACGAGATGTCCAGCTGCTGCGTGTCCTCCCCGCGGCGGTGGGCGTCCTCGTCGCCGTCGACGTACTTCTGCAGCAGGTCCGCCGTGACCCCCAGGACCCGGGCCGCGACCGTGCGCCGCTCGATCTCGTAGCTGTCCAGCAGCTCCGGCGCGCCGTCCGCGAGCTTCCAGCCCAGGTTGTAGCCGTCCTGGACGCCGGTGTTCAGGCCCTGGCCGCCCGTCGGCGGGTGGACGTGCGCCGCGTCGCCGGCCAGGAACACCCGGCCGTCGCGGAAGCGGGCCGCCAGCCGGACGTTCGGCCGCCACACCGTCGACCACGCCAGGTCGGACAGCTTGACCTGGCCCCCGCTCAACGCGTCGAGCCGGGCCTGCACGGCGGGCAGGGCCGTCTCGACGTCCGTTTCGCCGTCGCGGAGCGACGCGCCGAACTGGAAGTGCGGCGTCCCCGGCAGCGGGCTGAACATCATGCCGCTCATCGGCTCGTCCGGCGTCGCGAACCAGTGGCCGTAATTCCGGTCGAGCCCTTCGGCCACGACGTCGCCGAGCAGCATCCGGATCGACTCGTCGGTCGTGCCTTCGAACGCGATCCCCAGCGTCTTGCGCACGAAGCTCTTGCCGCCGTCCGCGCCGACCAGGTACGCCGCGCGAACCGTCTCGCCCGTGCTCAGGGTCGCCGTGACGCCGTCGGCGTCCTGCTCGAACCCGGCCAGCGCGGTGTTCAGCTCGACGCGGACGCCGAACTCGGCCAGCCGGTCGCGCAGGATGCCCTCGGTCTGCGACTGGCCCAGGAACCAGCCGGTCGGGTACGGCCTGGCCGACGTCGGCTCGACCGGGTCGAACATCATCCGCTCGCCGACCACCTCGCCGCCGAGGTGGATCTTCAGCGGCACCGGGGCCATGCCCGCGGCCAGCACCGCGTCGAGCACGCCCAGGTCCTCGAACACCTCCAGCGTGCGCGGCTGGAGCCCGTCGCCGCGCGAGCCGGCGAAGTACGTCTCGGCCTTGTCGATGATCCGCACGGCGACGTCGCGCCGCGCCAGCTCGATGGCCAGCGTCAGCCCGGTCGGTCCCGCTCCCGCGATCAGCACCCGTGTGTCCATGTCGTCCTCCCAGTGAATTAATATTCAGTGAATCTAAATTCAGAATGGCGCTGCTAGCGTCCTCTGTCAAGGGAGGTGCCGATGACGGCGACGAGCCGCAGGGAGAAAGCCGCGGAGACCGAGAGCGCGCTCAAGGCCGCGGCCAAGCGCGTCTTCGCCCGGAAGGGCTACCTGAACACGAAGATCACGGACATCACCGCCGAAGCGGGCCGTGCCGCGGGGTCGTTCTACAACCACTTCGCGGGCAAGGAAGAGCTGCTCGAAGCGCTCCTGGCCGACATCGCGGCGTCCGGCGACGAGAGCGCCGACAGCGAAGACCATCTGGCCGACTTCAGCAACCCCGACGCGGTGCGCTGGCACGTCAAGCAGTACTGGGGCTTCTACCGGGACAACGCCGCGACCATGCTGGCCCTGCGCCAGGCGGCGATGGTCAGCGAGTCGTTCGCGCGCACGCTCGCGCAGTTCGGTGCGTCCCAGGCCGCCGACCTGGACGACCACCTCGCGCACATCACCCGCGCCGGGTTGAAGCTGCCCACGACGCCGGACCGGTGCGGGATGCTGATGTACAACCTCGTCGACGCTTTCGCGGCGACGTGGCTGCACGGCTCACCGCCGGACTGGACCCCGCCGACCGACGAAGAAGCCGTCGAACTGCTCACGCGGTTCGTCTACCGGGGCCTGACCGGCCGGGACTACTGAGTCAGCCGCTCCACGGCGGCGTCGACGCGCTCGTCCGTCGCGGTCAGCGCGACCCGGACGTGCTTGCCACCCTTCGGGCCGTAGAACGTGCCGGGCGCGACCAGGATCCCGCGCTCGGCGAGCCACTGGACCGTTGCGGAAGCGGTCTCGTCCCTGGTGGCCCAGAGGTAGAGCCCGGCTTCGGAGTGGTCGATGCGGAAGCCGTTGTCCTGCAGCGCCTTCCGCAGGACGAGCCGGCGGCGGGCGTAGCGCTCGCGCTGGACGTGCAGGGCCTCGTCGTCGGCCAGCGCGGCGACCATGGCCTCCTGGACCGGGCGCGGCACGATCATGCCCGCGTGCTTGCGGACGTCGAGCAGCCGCTTGATCAGCCGGGGGTCACCGGTGAGGAACCCGGCGCGGTAGCTGGCCAGGTTCGCCGACTTCGACAGCGAGTGGACCGCGATCAGCCCGTCGGTCCGGCCGTCGCAGACGTCCGGGTGCAGCACCGACAGCGGGTCGGTCTCCCAGCCGAGCGCCAGGTAGCACTCGTCGGAGACCACGACGACGTCCCGCTCGCGCGCCCATTCGACGACCTTGCGCAGGTGCTCGACGGGCAGCACCTTGCCGGTCGGGTTGGACGGCGAGTTCAGCCAGATCATCGCCGGTTTCTGCGGGCCGAGCGCGGTCAGGCCGTCGGTCCGCAGGATCGACGCGCCCGCCAGCAGCGCCCCGACCTCGTACGTCGGGTAGGCCAGCTCCGGGATGACGACGACGTCACCGGGCCCGAAGCCGAGCAGCCGCGGCAGCCAGGCCACGGCCTCTTTGGACCCGATCGTCGGCAGCACCGCGTCCGGCTCGATGCCCTCGACGCCGTGGCGCCGCGAAAGCGCCCCGCGCGCGGCTTCCCGGAGGGCCGGGATGCCGTGCGTGGTCGGGTAGCCCGGGATCTCCGAAACCGACGCGAGCGCCTCGCGGATCCCGGCCGGGACGGGGTCGACCGGCGTGCCGATGGAGAGGTCGACGACCCCACCGGGATGCGCCTGCGCCGTGGCCTTGACCTCGGCGAGCGAATCCCAGGGGAAGTCGGGCAGCGCGACCGGGCTCATTCGCCCTGCGGGGGCAGCGCCTTGATGAAGGCCGGGTCGTGCGCGGTCTTGCCCACCTTGGACGCGCCGCCGGGCGAGCCCAGCTCGTCGAAGAAGTCGACGTTGGCCTTGGTGTAGTCCGACCAGTTGTCCGGGACGTCGTCCTCGTAGTAGATCGCCTCGACCGGGCAGACCGGCTCGCAGGCGCCGCAGTCGACGCACTCGTCGGGGTGGATGTACAGCATCCGCTCGCCCTCGTAGATGCAGTCCACGGGGCACTCGTCGATACACGCCTTGTCGAGCACGTCGACGCAGGGCTCGGCGATCACGTAGGTCACTGCGCACTCCCGCATATCTCTGCAAAGACAGTCTCTGCAAACAGCCAGTCGGGGCCGACATTACGCGGCGTCGGCACCCGTTCGGTCGGTGAGGCAAGCCTTAGCCATACCCCGGGTATGGCGCTCACCTCTCCCGGCGGCGCGCGGGCGGGTTCGCCCGGGCGTCACCGGTGATGACGAAGCGCGGCTTGGGGGCTTCGTCCTCGGTCTTCTTCTCCCCCACAGCCCGGTTGAACCCCTCGGAGATCTCGTCGACGAGCTTCTCGCTGTGCCGCTCGTCCTTGCGCTGGATGCCCACCGCCACCTCCAGAAGAAATCCGCTCCCGCGACTTTCACCGCCTCCGTCACAATCTAGCGGTGAACGCCCCCGAAAGGCTCGAAACCACCTGCAGCAGAGCATGGCCACCGCTGGTCGAGGAACCCCTAGGTGAGTGGTCCCTGCGCTGGGCGGACGGGTTCACCGGCCGCGCGAACAGCGCACTTGCGGTCGGCGACCCCGGCCGCCCGGTCGGCGGCGCCCTGCGCGCGGTGTGTGACTTCGCCCACGCCAGGGGGATCGCCCCTATGGTCCAGGTGGTCCGGGACAGCCCGAACGAGCACGCGATCGCGGCCGCGGGCTGGGTGCCGGCGACCCACCACGGCGCCGGACACGAGGTCGCCGTCCTCACCGCCCCGCTGACCCCGGCACCTCCCATCCCGGGTTGCGCCGTCCACGACGAACCCACGCCCGGCTGGTGGGACCTCACGCTGAACCCGGGTGAAGACTCCCCCGTCGCGCGGCAGGTCCTGACCGGCGGGAAGGTCGGCTACGGCGTCGCGACCGAGGGTGCCGGCACGGCGGCGGTGGTCCGCGGTGCCCTGGTCGACGACTGGCTGCACGTCGGACGGCTCGAAGTCGCTCCCGCCTTCCGCCGCCGTGGGCTGGCGTCCGCGCTGATGGGCGCCGTGCAGACCTGGGGCACGGAACACGGGGCGGGCCACGCGGTGTTGCAGGTGGCGGAGGGGAACTCGGGCGCGCTCGCGCTCTACGCGGGGCTCGGCTACGCCCTGCATCACAGATACCGGTACTGGGTGCCCGCACCCGGCTCGTGCGAGGATTCGACGTCGTGAAGATCGTGGTAGTGGTCGGCGGAGTGGGCGGGGCCCGCTTCCTGCTGGGTGTCAAGGCAGCGCTGGGCATGGCACCCGAGGGTGCCTCCGAGTCGGAGCACGAGGTGACGGCGCTGGTCAACACCGGCGACGACGTCTGGATGCACGGGCTGCGGATCTGCCCCGACCTGGACACCTGCATGTACACCCTGGGCGGCGGGATCGACTCCGAACGCGGCTGGGGGCACTCGGGCGAGACCTGGGTCGTCAAGGAGGAGCTGGCGGCCTACGGCGCCGACCCGGACTGGTTCGGCCTCGGCGACAAGGACATCGCCACCCACCTCATCCGGTCGCGGATGCTGCGCGCGGGCTACCCGCTGTCGGCGGTGACCGAGGCGCTGTGCGACCGCTGGCAGCCCGGCGTCCGGCTGCTGCCGATGTCGGACGACCGCGTCGAGACGCACGTCGTGATCGACGACCCGGAGCAGGACGGCCAGCAGAAGGCCATCCACTTCCAGGAGTGGTGGGTGCGCTACCGCGCCGAGCCGAAGGCGCACTCGATCGTCGCGGTCGGGGCCGAGGAGGCCAAGCCCGCGCCGGGTGTCCTGGAGGCGATCTCGGGGGCCGATGCGGTGCTGTTCGCGCCGTCGAACCCGGTCGTGTCGGTGGGCACCGTGCTGGGCGTTCCCGGGGTGCGCGACGCGCTGCGCAAGACGTCCGCCGGCGTCGTCGGCGTGTCGCCGATCATCGGCGGCAAGGCGCTGCGCGGGATGGCCGACGCGTGCCTGACCGCGATCGGCGTCGAGACGTCGGCGGAGGCCGTCGGCCGGCACTACGGCTCGCGCAAGGACGGCGGCGTGCTGGACGGCTGGCTGATCGCCGAGGGCGAGACCGCCGACGTGCCGGGCGTGACCGTCCGCGACGTCCCGCTGCTGATGTCCGATGTGGACGCGACCGCGGCGATGGCCCGCGCCGCCCTCGAACTGGCTGGAGCCCCCGTTGAGTGACCACGCTTCCCCCAAGCTGGAGATCCTGCCCGTCACCGGGCTGCCGGAGTTCCGCCCGGGCGACGACCTGACCGGCGCGATCGTGACCGCCGCGCCCTGGCTGCGCTCCGGTGACGTCCTGGTCGTGACCAGCAAGATCGTCTCGAAGGCCGAGGGCAGGCTGGTGCGCGTGCCGTCGGACCCCGAAGCCCGCGACGCCGAACGCCGGAAGCTCGTCGAGCAGGAGGCCGTGCGGATCGTCGCGCGGATCGCGCGCACGGTGATCACCCAGAACCACCTCGGGATCGTGCAGGCCGCGTCCGGCATCGACGCGTCCAATGTGGCCGGTGACGAGGTCGCGCTGCTGCCCGCCGACCCGGACGCGTCGGCGCTGGCGCTGCGCAACGGGCTGCGGGACCGGCTCGGCGTCGAGGTCGCCGTGGTCGTCACCGACACGATGGGCCGCGCGTGGCGGGTCGGGCAGACCGACGCCGCCATCGGCTCGTCCGGGCTGCGCGTGCTGCACGCCTACCGCGGGGAGGTCGACGGGCAGGGCAACGAGCTGGCCGTCACCGAGGTGGCCGTCGCCGACGAGCTCGCCGCGGCCGCCGACCTGGTCAAGGGCAAGCTGGGCGGGACGCCGGTCGCGGTGGTCCGCGGGCTCCGCCTGGAGGACGACGGTTCGACCGCACGCGACCTCATCCGCCCGCTGGAGGAGGACCTGTTCCGGCTGGGCGCCAACGAAGCGGTCGCGCAGGGCCGGCGCGAGGCCGTCCCGGCCCGGCGCTCGGTGCGGCAGTTCGCCGACGAGCCGGTGTCCCCCACCTCGATCCGCCGGGCGGTGGGGTCCGCGCTGACCGCACCCGCGCCGCACCACACGCACCCGGTGCGGTTCGTCTGGCTGCGCGACCCCGGCGTCCGGAAGAAGCTGCTCGACGCGATGCGCGAGTCGTGGCAGGCCGACCTGACCGGGGACGGCTTCACGCCGGAGCAGATCGCGAAGCGGCTCGGCCGCGGCGACATCCTGTACCGGGCCCCGGAAGTGGTGATCCCGTTCCTCGTCCCGGACGGCGCGCACACCTACCGCGACGACCGCCGCAACGACTGCGAGAAGACGATGTTCACCGTGGCCGGGGGCGCCGCGGTGCAGGGCCTGCTGGTCGCGCTGGCGGCCGAGGGCCTGGGTTCGTGCTGGATCGGGTCGACGATCTTCGCCGCCGGCATCGTCCGGGAGGTGCTCGGTCTGGACGAGCGCTGGCAGCCGCTGGGCTCGGTCGCCATCGGCGTGCCGCTCACCGAGCCGGAACCGCGTGGACCGGCGCTGGCCGGGGAAGGGCTGCTGGAGCTGTGAGCCTGCACGCGGACGCCGTGGAGACGCTGTCGTCGTGGCGGCCCGGTCTCGCTTCCCAGGAGTCGCTGCGGCAGGCGTTCCTCGGGTTCCTGGCCGCCCGGGAAGATTCCTGTCAGCGCTCCTGCGCGGCCGGGCACCTGACGGCGTCGGCCGTGGTCCTGGACCACACCGGCACCCAGGTGCTGCTGACGCTGCACCCGCGGGTCGGCCGGTGGCTGCAGCTGGGCGGCCACTGCGAGCCGTCGGACGCGTCGCTGGCCGGCGCGGCGCTGCGGGAGGCGACCGAGGAGTCCGGGATGCCCGGGCTGCGGCTCGCCCCCGAGCCGGTGCACCTGGACGTCCACCCGATCACGTGCTCGCTCGGGGTGCCCACGCGGCACTTCGACGTCCGGTTCGCGGTGCACGCCCCGCCGGGGGCTTCGCCGGTGCGGAGCGACGAGTCCGACGACCTGCGGTGGTGGCCGGTGAACGCGCTCCCGGCGGGGTCGGACGATCTCGCCGATCTGGTGAAAGCGGCCGTTCCTGTCGGTGCCGGGCACTAACCTGGAGTGCGGACAGGGAGGGACCACATGGCTACGCAGTTCCCCGAGCGGGTGCACTTCCACTCCGGCGGCGGTGGCGGCGGCGGGGTGTTCGGCTACATCGTCGTCGGGTTGCTGATCCTGGCGATCATCGTGTTCGTGATCGTCGTGGTGGTGCGGGTGTCGAAGATGCGCCGCGAAGAAGCGATGAAGAACGGCGGGCAGTTCCCGCCGAACCCGGGTTTCCCGTCACAGCAAGGGTTTACGCAGCAAGGTTTTGCGCCACCGGGTCCGCCGCAGCAGGGGTTCACCCAGCCGGGGTTCGCGCCGCCGTCGCAAGGGTTCCCCCAGCAGCAGCCCGGTTACCCGCCCTCGCCGCAGCAGGGATTCCCGCAGCAGCCGACGACGCAGCAGTACTCGCCGCAGGGGCCGACGTTCCCGCAACAGCAGTTGCCGGGGCCGGGAGCGGGGCCGCAGAGCTGGTGATCGTCCCCTTCGACAGCGGATCGCCGGTCCCGCCGTACGAGCAGGTCCGGTCGGGGCTCGCAACGCGGATCAACGACCGCAGCCTGGCGGTGGGCACGAAGCTGCCCACCGTCCGGCAGCTGGCGGCCGACCTCGGCATCGCCCCGAACACGGTGGCCAGGGCGTACCGCGAGCTGGAGGAAGCGGGCCTGATCGAGACGCGCGGCCGGGCGGGCAGCTTCGTCGCGGCGGCGGGCGACCAGAGCCGCCGCCGAGCCCAGCAGGCGGCGGCGGAATACGCGAAAACCACCCGTAAGCTCGGCCTCGACGACGCCGAGGCGCTGTCGATCGTCCGCGCGGCACTCGACGAGGGGACCGGCTGATGCTCAGCGTCCTGGCGCTGCTGATCCTGCTGCTGGTGATCGGCGCCATCGTCGCGGTGGTGCTGGTCGTGGTGAACTCGAACAAGCCGAAGCAACCGCCGTACCCGGGGTACCAGCAGCACCCGCCGCAGCAAGGGTTCCCGGGCCAGCAGCCGCCGGGGTACCCGCCTCAGCAGCCGCCGTACCCGGGCCGGCCGGGTGGCTATCCCCCACAGCAGTAAGGGAAATCGGCTGCGGCCATCCGTGCCCCGCCTTCACATCGCGCGGTAGTCGCGCAGCTCGATCCGCGGTCCGAACCGGGGCCGCCGATGGCCGGCCGCCTCCAGGTACCGCACCGCCCGCTGCCGCTGCGGTGCGTACGGTGCCAGCAGCTCCGCCATCCCCGCGTCGTCGGTCTTCCGGCCCAGCAACGCGTTCCCCACCATCGACGGGATGTTGTAGTCGCCGAAGCTCACCGCGTCCGGGTCGCCCCACGCGCGCTGGGCGATCTCCGCCGCCGTCCACACCCCGATGCCCGGCACCTGGCGCAGCCAGTGCCGCCCCTCGAGTCCGCGCAGCTCCACCGCGCGCTCCAGGTGGTGGGCCACGCCGGCGGCGTTGAACAGCGCCGTCCGGCGCTTGATGTCCACGCCCGCCCGATGCCAGTGCCAGTCCGGCAAGGCCCGGATCTGCGCCGGCGTCGGGGGCACCCGCAGCTGCTCGGGGGCCGGCCCCGGCGCGCGCGAGCCGAACCGGCGGCACAGCTCGGCCCACGAGCGGATCGCCTCCTTGCCCGCCACCTTCTGCTCCAGCACCGCCAGCACCAGCCAGTCCCACACCACCCCAGTCGCGCCGAGCCGCAGGCCGGGGGCCGACCGGCGGGCCCGCGCCACGACGTCGTGGTGCGCGACGAACTCCGAGTCGTCGTCGTTCGCGCCGAGCAGCGCCGGGACGCCGCTGAGCAGGCGGTCCTTGCCGTCGCCCCAGGCCGCCGCCTCGATGTGGCCGTCCGGGTGGCGGCGCAGCGCCAGCGTTCCCTGGCCGTCGGGGGTGTTCGACGCCAGCCAGGTGATGCCGCGCTCGTCGGTCAGGATGTTGAGGGACCCGCGCCCGCGCTTCAGCGGACGCAGGACCCCGTCCAGGTCGACTTCGAACGCGGGACGCCAGTACATCGGCTAGGCGTCGCTCGAGAAGCGGATGGAGCCGTCGGGCAGCACGACGTCCGGCCAGATCCGGGCGCCTTCCAGCAGTTCGCAGCCCGCCCCGACGGACACGCCGTCGCCCAGCACCACCCCGCGCAGCACCGCACCGGCGCCGACGCGGGCGCCGTGGCCCAGCACCGAGCGCTCGACCACCGCGCCTTCGGAGACGGCCGCGCCGTCGAACAGGACCGAGCCGTCGATCTTCGCGCCCGAACCGACGACCGCCGCGACGCCGATCGTCGAACCGCCGCTGAGCTGGGCGTCTTCCGCCACCGACGCGCCGTCGAGCACCAGGAATTCGCCGGGGCGGCCGGGCAGCGCCGACGTCGGGGCCAGGCCGCGCACGAGGTCGGCCGAGCCGCGCACGAACGCTTCCGGCGTGCCGACGTCCAGCCAGTAGGAAGTGTCGACGAACCCCTGGATGTGCGCGCCCTGCTCCAGCAGCTGCGGGAACGTCTCGCGCTCCACCGAGACGCGGCGCCCGGCCGGGATGGCCTCGATCACCGGGCGGCGGAAGACGTAGCAGCCGGCGTTGATCTGGTCGGTCGGCGGGTTCGGCGTCTTCTCGAGGAACGCCTGGACGCGGCCGGTCTCGTCGGTCGGCACCGAGCCGAAGCGGCTCGGGTCCGGCACGCGCTGCAGGTGGAGCGTGACGTCGGCGGCCGACTCGCGGTGCACCCGCAGCTGCTCGCCGAGGTCCGAGCCGGAGATGATGTCGCCGTTGAAGACGATCACCTGCTCGGCGCGCAGCTTGTCGTAGACGTTCCGGATGGCGCCGGCGGTGTCGAGCGGCTCCTCCTCGACCACGTACTCGAGCTCCAGGCCGATCGACTTGCCGTCGCCGAAGTACTCCTCGAACACCTCCGCACGGTAGCTCGTGCCCAGCACGACGTGCCGGATCCCGGCCTCGCGGATGCGGGAGAACAGGTGACTCAGGTACGGCGTCCCGGCTGTCGGGAGCATCGGCTTGGGTGCCGACAGCGTCAATGGCCGGAGGCGCGTGCCCTTGCCCCCGACAAGGACGACGGCGTCGACAGCGTCGGTTCGGACCTCGGACGTCACGGAAATCTCCTCTTTTATCACGCACCGCTGAGCGACAAGCCGCGGGAAACCCTGACGGAGGTCGCCCGGAGGGCCTACCCTAGACAGGAAACAGGCGGGCCTTTCCCCAGAGGGCCCCGGGTCAGTCGGGAGGCCGAGGGGATGGACCCCCGCGATCGGGCGGACGCCCTGCTCGCACGAGCCCAGGCGCGCGGTGTGTTCGTCGTGACACCCGACAGCGCGACGTCACCGATGGACTCGTCGAACACCCAGCAGATCCCGCGCGCGCAGATCGACGGGCTCGACCGCAGCCGGGACCCCGACACGACCACGCAGCTGCCGGCGTCGCTGATCGAGGAGAACGACCACCCGCTGGCCGGCTCGGCGCCGACCCGGCGGATGGAGGTCCAGGGCGGCCGCCGCCCGCAGCAGACGACGCCGCTGAGCACGCCGTCGCCGACGACACCGCTGCCCACGCCGCTGTCGCGCCGGCCCCAGGCCGAGCAGATCACGAGCCCGCTGAAGGAGCCCGATCCGGAGGACACCGGCCTGGTGCCGACGGTGACGCAGAACATCGGCAAGTCCGACCTCTCGCGCCGGCTCGACGGGATCTAGCGGGTTTCGAGCTTCAGCCGCAGCGCGAGGCCGAGCTTCACGGCGGCCAGCACCGGCTTCCAGGCGAGCCCCTGGTGGCGGTCGGCGAGGTAGCGGTAGGCGCTGGCGTGGTGCGCGGCGAGCATCTTCTTCGACGCCTGCGACGTCGAGTGACCGCCTTCGTGCGTGACGCGCGACGACGGCGCGTAGACGTTCAGCCAGCCGGCCTTGGCCAGCCGGTCGCCGAGGTCGACGTCCTCGAAGTACATGAAGTAGCGCGTGTCGAAGCCGCCGACGGAGTCGAACGCCTCGCGGCGGATCAGCTGGCACGAGCCGGACAGCCAGCCCGAGACGCGCTCGACGGGGGCCCCGGTCTCCTGCCGGTACTGCTTCGTCCAGGGGTTGCCGGGCCAGACCTTCCCGAAGACGGCGTGCCCGATCCCGCGCCCGAAGGACGGCAGCAGCCGCGCCGAGGGGTAGACCGTGCCGTCGAGACCGTGGATGAGCGGCCCGAAGGCACCCCCGCGCGGCCACCGCTCGGTGACCTCCAGGAGGGCGTCGAGCGACCCGGGCTCCCATTCGAGGTCCGGGTTGACGACGACGACCCAGCCGTAGGAGTCGTCGAGCTCGGCGACGCCCCGGTTGGCGGCGGTCCCGTAGCCGACGTTCTCCCCGATGCTGAGCACCTGCACGTTCTTCCGGCCGTCGGCGACCCGCTCGAGGGCCCCCTCGACGGACGCGTTGTCCGCGACGACCACCTTGACCTCGCGCTCGGTGGCCTTCTCGAGGGTGTCGAGGAACCGCTCGATGGTGTCCTCGGAGAAGTAGGTCACGGTCACGACGCCGACACCGTCGCCATAGCGGGATTGCTCAGTCACCCGGCCATTGTCCACTCGTCACGCAGGGCAACCCCGCCACCCCGGAGGCCGTGACGGAAGCGCCGACACGCGTGATCAGAAAGCCGACACGCGTGATTGAGAGGTCGACACACTCCGCGAGCCGGTCGCCGCCGTGTCGACCCTTCGATCACGCGTGTCGACCTGCCAATCACGCGTGTCGACGCTTCGATCACGGTTCAGCGGGTGCGGAGGTGGCGGGACCAGGCTTTGGCGTACGCCTCGCGGTGCCGTTCCGCCGTCGTGGCCCACGAGAACTCCTTCGCGCGCTGCTGCGCCGCCGTGGCCAGCTCCGCGCGGCGGCCCGGGTCGTCCAGCAGCTCGCCCAGCGCTGCCGCGACGTCGCCCGCGCCGACGCCGCAGTACGCCACCGCGTCGCCGCCCACCTCCGGCAACGACAGCCTTCGCGTCGTCAGCACGCACGCGCCGCACGCCATCGCCTCCAGCACCGGCAGGCCGAATCCCTCGCCCAACGACGGATACGCCACCAGCTCCGCGCCGCCCAGGAACCCCGCCAGCGTGCCGAACGGCAGGTAGCCCGCCCGGATGACGCGCAGCCGGTGCGGGACCGCGTCCAGGGCCCGCTCCACCTGCGTGTCCCAGCCCGGCTGGCCCGCCAGGACCAGCGCCGGGGCGTCGCGGCGGCCGGCGACCGCGCGGGCGAAGCCGCGGATCAACGCCGGCACGTTCTTCCGGGGCTCCAGCGCGCCCAGGAACGCCACGTACGG
Source organism: Amycolatopsis sp. NPDC051102 (assembly GCF_040682815.1). Classification (NCBI taxonomy): domain Bacteria; kingdom Bacillati; phylum Actinomycetota; class Actinomycetes; order Pseudonocardiales; family Pseudonocardiaceae; genus Amycolatopsis; species Amycolatopsis sp. NPDC051102. Next base: position 16,310 of record NZ_JBFBBT010000036.1, on the reverse strand, counting down.
GGTCCGCCCCAAGCCGACCGCCGCGCGCGCCGCGGCGACCTCCGCGGGGGACGGCGGGTGGAAGCGCTCGCTGTCCACTCCGTGGTGAATCACTTCCAAGGATGCGTGCCGGACCGGGCCGACGCGGGCCAGCTCCGTGGCCGTCGCGGCCGAGGGCACCACGCACAGCGTCGCGCGCCGGAGCGCCGTCGCCGTCCACGCGCGGAAGAAGCGGGCCTTCACCGACGAGTGCAGCACCGCGTCGGTGAAGAACGTCGCGTCGTGCAGCGTGACCACCGAGGCCGCCGACGTCGCGAGCGGCATCGTGTAGTGCGGTGAGTGGACGACGTCCGCGCCGAGGCGGCGGGCCAGCCGCGGCAGCGTCGCCTGTTCCCAGGTCAGCCGGGCCGTGCGGGTGGTCGTCGCCGGCGAGGCGGGCACGACGCGGGAGCGCGGGGCCAGCCGATCGTAAAGCTGCAGGTCGCGGGGCTGGCAGACGACGGTGATCCGGGCCCCGTCCGTGTCGAGGGCGGCGACGAGCGAATCCACGTACCGGCCGACCCCGCCGCGGTCCGCGGGAACCGCGGTCGCGTCGATCAGCACCCGGGGGTCATCGCTCACCCCAGCAGAGTACGGCGGCGCACCCGCGCCTTGGTGGGGAACTGGCAAACCGGGCAGGTGGCAGCCTCGGTGCGGCTCGTTCAGTCGTGCGCCCGCCGGTGGATCGCCCAGACGGCCTCCGCGGCGCGCCGCCAGGTGAAGGCGCGGGCCCGCTCCCGGCCCGACCGGACCAGCTCCGCCGCCAGCGACCGCGATCCCAGCACCTCGCGCAGCGCCTTCGCCAGCGCCGCCGCGTCCCCGCGGGGCACCATCACGCCCGCGCCGCCGGCCACTTCGGCCAGCGCCGGGACGTCGGTGTGCACCACCGGGACCCCGGCCGCCATCGCCTCGAGCAGGCCCAGCCCGAACCCTTCGGCGAGGCTCGGCACGGCCAGCACGTCGGCCCGGCGCAGCGCGGTCGCCAGCTGGGCGTCGGTCACCTTCCCGAGCATCCGCAGCCGCTCCGCGGGCAGGCCGCGTTCGCGCGCCAGCGCCACCGGGTCGACGCCGCCCCAGCCCGGCTGGCCGGCCAGCACGAGCGCCGTGCCGTCCAGCGCCGCGACCGCGTCGACCAGCACGTCGATCCCCTTGCGCGGCTCGATCGTGCCGACCGCCAGCACGTACTGCGCCGGGAGGTCCAGCTCGGCCGAGCCCGGCAGCACCCGCACGCCGTGCGGAACGACCCGCACCGGCACGTCGACGTCGATGAGCACCGCCAGCTCGTCGGCGACCGCCCGCGTCGGCACGACCAGCCCGGACGCCCTTCGCGCGGCCCGCGCGATCATCGACCGGTGCCAGCTGACGCCGCGCGCGGTGAGCGTCTCGGGGTGCGTCCACGGCACGGTGTCGTGCACGGTCACGCTCAGCGTCTTCCCGGCCGGGGCGCGCGGCGGCGCGAACGGCGTCGGCGCGTGCACGGCGTCGCCGCCCGGCCACCAGCGCAGGCCCAGCTGCCACGCGGCGACCAGCGCGCGCGGCGGGATCCGCAGCACCCGCGGCCCGTCGACGCCGTCCAGCCGGGCCGCGTCCACGTCGGCGTGCCGCGCGACGACGCTGGACACCGTCCAGCCCGGCGGCGCGGTCTTCGCGAGCGCGGGGAGCAGCTCGGCCGTGTAGCGCCCGGTGCCACCGGGCACGGGCGCGAGGAGCTGCTCGGCGAGCACGACCAGTTCGGGCACGCGGCTATTGTGCGGGACGTGACCGTCAATCCCGCCACCACGGTGGTAGTCGTGACCTGGCGGGGTGCCGGGCACGTCACGGCCTGCCTCGACGCGCTCGCCGCGCAGACGCGTCCACATCGGACGCTCGTGGTGGACAACGCCTCCGACGACGGCACCGCCGCCCTGCTCGCGGCCCATCCCTCGCGCCCCGAAGTACTCCGTCTCCCGCGCAACACGGGGTACGCGGGAGCGCTCGCCGTTGCCACCGGGAAGGTCGCAACGCCGTTCATGGCGTGGCTGAACGACGACGCCGAACCCGCGCCGGACTGGCTCGCCACCCTGGAGGACGTCCTCGAAAAGGCGCCGCTGGCCGCTGCGGCGACCTCGCTGCTCGTGCGGCCCGACGGCGGCACGCAGTCCGCCGGCGTCCGGCTGACCGCCGACGGCCACGGCGCCGACGTCACCGAGCCCGCCGGCGAGGTGTTCGGCTTCTGCGGCGGGGCGGCGCTGCTGCGCACCGACGCCCTGAAGAGCGTGCACGGCGTCCCGGCCGGATTCTTCTGTTATTACGAGGACACCGACACGGCGTGGCGGCTGCGGCTGGCCGGGTGGGACGTCGTCGCGGCGCCGGACGCCCGCGTCCGGCACGCCCACGGCGTCAGCAGCGACCTCGGCTCGCCCCTGTTCCACCGCTGGAACGAGCGCAACCGGCTGCTCATGCTGCTGCGCTGCGCGCCCCGCGACGTCGCCGTGAAACAGCTGATCAGGTTCGCGGCGCTGACGGCGGTGCTGCCGCTGCGGCCGGGGCGGCCGGCCGCGGCGAACTTCCGGTTCAGCCTGCGCTGCCGGGTGGTGGCCGAGGTGGCCCTGCGGCTACCAGCGACGTTGCTCGCCCGCCGCAAGATCACCCGCCGCGCGGCGCTCGGCCGAGGCGCGGTCTGGGAGGCGTGGGCGGGCCTTTAAGCTTGCCCTCTACCCGACGACGAGGAGCTGGCTTTGGCGCAGGGGGAACCGCAACCGCTCGTCTCGGTGATCGTGGTCAACTACCACGGCGCCGACGACACGATCACCTGCCTGCGCGCGCTCGCCGAGCACGACTACCCCGAACTCGAGCTGATCTGCGTCGACAACTCCGCCGGTGACGGCGAGGCCGTGCGCATCCGCGAAGCCGTCCCCCGGGCCCAGGTGATCGAAGCCGGCCGCAACACCGGGTTCGCCGGCGGCTGCAACCTCGGCGCGAAGCACGCGAGGGGCACCGTCCTCGGCTTCCTCAACAACGACGCCCGCCCGGCGCCCGGCTGGGTTTCCGCCGCCGTCGCCGAGCTGCGCGCCCAGCCGGCTGTCGCCGCCGTGGCCAGCAAGGTCCTCGACTGGGACGGCACCGGCACCGACTTCGTCGACGGCGGCCTGACCTGGTTCGGCATGGGCTACAAGCGGCACGCCGGGTCGCCGCTCGCAGACGTCCCGGCCGCCGAGCACGAGGTCGCCAAGGACGTCCTGTTCGGCACCGGCTCGGCGCTGTTCGTCCGGGCGAGCGTGTTCGCCGAGGTCGGTGGCTTCGACGAGCGGTTCTTCATGTTCTACGAGGACGTCGACCTCGGCTGGCGGCTCAACCTGCGCGGCTGGCGCGTCCGGTACGTCCCGGAGTCGCTGACGTATCACCGCCATCACGGCACGATGGCGTCGGTCGACGCCCCGGAGACCGGACGCGAGACGTTCCTCCTGGAGCGCAACGCCCTGGCCGCGCTGTACAAGAACCTCTCCGACGAGACCCTGGCCCGCGCGCTGCCCGCGGCGCTTGCGCTGGCCGTGCGCCGCGCCACCGCGCGCGGCGAGCTCGACGCGACCCAGCTGGACCTCGAACACGGCGTCGGCCCGATCGAGTCCGGCGACGTCGCCATCCCGCGCACCACGCTCGCCGGGCTGCTGGCCATCGACCAGTTCGTCGAGCAGCTGCCGTCGCTGGCCGCGTCCCGCGCGGTCGAGCAGGCCGCCCGCGTCCGCACCGACGCCGACCTGCTTCCGTTGCTGCGCAAGGCGTTGGAGCCCGCGTACCCGCTGCCGCGCTACCTGGCCGCGCACGACATCCTCGTCGAGGCGTTCGGCATCGAGAAGGCGTTCGGGCAGCGCCGGAAGATCCTCGTGCTGACCGGCGACGCGCTCACCGAGCGGATGGCGGGCCCGGCGATCCGCGCCTGGAACATCGCGCTGGCCCTGGCGGCCGAGCACGACGTCCACCTCATCACCACCAACCCCCTCGCGACGCCGCCGCCCGCGCCGTTCCGGGTCAGCGCGGGCAAGTTCCGCGAGCTCGACGCGCCGATCGCCTGGGCCGACGTCGTCGTCCTGCAGGGGCACGTGCTCGAACTGGCGCCGACGCTGAAGAAGCAGCACAGCGGCAAGATCGTCGTCGCCGACCTGTATGACCCGATGCACCTCGAGCTGCTGGAGCAGGGCAAGGGCGTCGCGGACGACAAGCGCGCGGCCGACCTCGCCGGCGTCACCCGCGTCCTGGACGCCCAGCTGGAGCGCGGCGACTTCTTCCTCTGCGCGTCCGAGCGGCAGCGGCACTTCTGGCTGGGCCACCTCGCCGCGATGGGCCGGCTGTCGCCGCGCCTCTACGACGCCGACCCGACGACGCAGTCGCTGCTCGCCGTCGTCCCCTTCGGCCTGCCGGCGGAGCCGCCGGTGCGCACCGGGCCGGGCCTGCGGTCCTCGCTCGGCATCGGCGGCACCGACCACGTCGTGCTCTGGGCGGGCGGGGTGTACAGCTGGTTCGACCCGTTGACGCTGGTCCGCGCGATCGACCGGCTCCGCCGCAACCGCGGGGACGTCCGGCTCGTGTTCCTCGGTATGAAGCACCCGAACCCCGAGGTCGCCGAGATGGACATCGGCACCCGGACGATCCGGCTCGCGGACTCGCTGGGGCTGACCGGCAAGCACGTCTACTTCAACGAGCAGTGGGTGCCCTACCACGAGCGCCAGAACTGGCTGCTCGACGCCAACTGCGGCGTCACGACGCACTACGAGCACGTCGAGACGACGTTCGCGTTCCGCACCCGCGTCCTCGACTACCTGTGGGCGGGCCTGCCGATCGTGACGACCGACGGCGACGCCTTCGCCGACCTGGTCCGGGCCGAGCGGCTCGGCGTCGTCGTCCCGGCCGAAGACGCCGCCGCACTGGCCGACGCGCTCGAAAAGGCGTTGTACGACGAGGAGTTCGCCGCGGGCTGCGTCGAGCGGCTCGCCGTCGTCGCGCAGCGGTTCGCGTGGCCCGAAGCGCTGAAGCCGCTGGTGGAGTTCTGCCGCGACCCGCGCCCGGCGGCCGACCGGCTGCCCGGGTCGGCGGACCTGGTGACGACGCCGGCGGTGCGCGGGCGGGCGATGCTCAAGCGGGACGCCGACCTGGTGCGCGAGTACCTCGCCGCCGGCGGCGCGGCCGAGCTGGCGCGGCGCGTCGGCGGCCGCGCGCTGAAGGTCGCGAAGCAACGGCTCCGCCGTGGCTAGGTCACTGAGCGTCCTCCTCGACGGCACTCCCCTGCTCGGTGCGCGCACCGGGATCGGCCGGTACACGGCCGCGCTGAGCGAAGAACTGGTGTCGATCCCGGAGGTCGACACGCGCGCGGTGGCGTTCACGCTGCGCGGCTGGCGGCGGCTGCGGCACGTGCTCCCGTACGGCGCGCGGGCCCGCGGGATGCCGGTGGCGGCGCGGCTGCTGCGGATGGCGTGGCTGCGGTCGGACTTCCCGCCGGTGGAGCTGTTCGCCGGCCCGACCGACGTCGTGCACGGCACGAACTTCGTGCTGCCGGGCCGGTTCCGCGCGGCGGGCGTGGTGACGATCCACGACCTGGCCTTCCTGGACAACCCCGAGGAGCTCGCCCCGAGCGACCGCGACCTGCCGGCCCTGGTCCGCCGCGGCGCCCGCCGGGCCAACGTCATCTGCACCCCGACGGCGGCGGTGGCGGACGCGGTGGCGGAGCGCCTGGACGTCTCCCGCGACAAGATCGTGGTGACGCCGCTGGGCGTGAACCCGGCGTGGTTCACCGCGCGCCCCCCGGACGACGAGCGCCGGGCGCGGCTCGGCCTGCCTTCGCGCTATCTGCTGTTCGCCGGCGCGGCGGGGCCCCGGAAGGGCCTGGACTGGCTGACCCGCGCCCACGACGCGGCACCGGACCTGCCGGACCTGGTGTTCGCGGGCCCGGGCCCGTTCCCCCGCGGCGCCCGGCGCTTCCAGACCGGCTATCTGTCCGATGTGGACCTGCGCACGGTGGTCGCGGGCGCGTCGGCGCTGGTGCTGCCCTCCCGCGACGAGGGCTTCGGCCTGCCGGTGCTGGAGGCGATGGCCTCGGACGTCCCGGTGGTCTGCACGGACATCCCGGCCCTGCGCGAGGTGGCGGGCGAGTGCGCCAGCCTGGTCCCGTACGGCGACGTGGACGGCCTGGCGGAGGCTCTCCGGACGGCGGTGACGGACCCGCACGCGGTGGCGACGTCGGCGTCCCGGCGAGCGCACGCGGCGAACTTCACGTGGCGGACGTGCGCGGAGCTGACGGTGGGCGCGTACCGGCTGGCCTCAGGGCGTCACTGACCAACGGCCCGGACGATCGATCCGGGCCTACGCCGTGGCGAAGTAGGCGGCCAGCGCTTCTTCCCACGGCCGCATCGGGGTCAGCCAGGCTTCGCGCCACGAAGCCGGGGACAGCACCGAGTACGCCGGGCGGGCCGCCGGACGCGGGAACTCCGCCGTCGTGCACGGCTTCACCCGGGCCGGGTCCGCGCCCAGGTGGCCGAAGATCGCCTTCGCGAACCCGCACCAGCTGACCTCGCCCGCGTTCGTGCAGTGCAGGATCCGCCGCTCCGGGCCGTCGCCCGCCGCCACGCGGGACGCCAGCTCCAGCAGGCCCGCGGCCAGGTCGGCCGTCCACGTGGGACCGCCCACCTGATCGTCCACAACGGACAGCACGTCCTGCGACGACTCCAGGCGGGCCATCGTCTTCACGAAGTTCGTGCCGGTCCGGCCGTACAGCCACCCGGTGCGCACCACCCACGACGACGCGCCCGAGCCGAGGACCGCGTCCTCACCCGCCGCCTTCGTCCGGCCGTACGCCGAACGCGGGCCCAGCTCGTCGGACGGCTCGTACGGCGACGACGCGTCGCCCGGGAAGACGTAGTCCGTCGACACGTGGACCAGCGGCACCCGGCGGGCCGCGCAGGCCGCCGCGAGCACGCGCGGCCCGTCGGCGTTCACCGCGAACGCGCGTTCTTCGTCCGTCTCCGCCGCGTCGACCGCCGTGTACGCCGCCGCGTTGATCACCACCGGCGCCGAGCCCGATTCCCGCGCCCGCTCGGCCAGCGCCCCGACCGACGCCAGCACCTGGCCCGTCAGCGTCACGTCCAGCTCGGCCGAGCCCGGGGCCACGACCTCCACCGAAGGGGACGCCAGCGCGGCCAGATCCCGGCCGAGCTGCCCGGAACCCCCGGGCACGAGCACCGTCAGCCGCACAGGCACTTCCTCTACTTCCGGAGCGCGGTCCGCTCGGCCAGCGGTTCCCACCACGCGCGATTGTCCGTGTACCAGGCCACTGTCGCGGCCAGACCGTCCTCGAAGGACACGCGCGGAGCGTACCCCAGCTCCTCGCCGATCTTCGTGATGTCCACCGAGTACCGGCGGTCGTGGCCCTTGCGGTCCTCGACCGGCTCGACGCTGTCCCAGCTCGCGCCGACCGCGTCGAGCAGCTTCTGCGTCAGCTCGCGGTTGGTGAGTTCGGTGCCGCCGCCGATGTTGTAGATCTCGCCCGGCCGGCCCGCCTCGGCGACCAGCTGGATGCCGGCGCAGTGGTCGTCCACGTGCAGCCAGTCACGGACGTTGAGCCCGTCGCCGTAGAGCGGCACCTTCCCCCCGTCGAGGAGGCGGGTGACGAACAGCGGGATGACCTTTTCCGGGAACTGGTACGGACCGTAGTTGTTGGAGCACCGGGTGATGCACACCGGCAGCCCGTGCGTGCGGAAGAACGACCGCGCCACCAGGTCCGAGGACGCCTTCGACGCCGAGTACGGCGAGTTCGGCTCCAGCACGTGGTCTTCGGTCCACGAACCGTGCTCGATCGAGCCGTACACCTCGTCGGTGGACACGTGCACGAACTTGCCGACGCCGGCTTCCAGGGCCGCCTGCAGCAGGTTCTGCGTGCCGAGCACGTTCGTCAGCACGAAGTCGGCGGCGCCGAGGATCGAGCGGTCCACATGCGACTCGGCGGCGAAGTGCACGACCAGGTCCACCCCGGTCATCACCTCCGTGACCCGGGCGGTGTCGCAGATGTCGCCGCGCACGAACCGCAATCGCGGGTCGGCGGCGACCGGCGCCAGGTTCGCCTCGTTGCCGGCGTAGGTGAGTTTGTCCAGCACGACCACCTCGGCATCGCGCAGCGCCGGGTAGGCGCCGGTCAGCACCTGCCGGACGTAGTGCGACCCGATGAAGCCGGCACCACCGGTGACCAGGACCCGCATCTTCCCGCCTTTCCCTCGCGCCCCGGGCGGGGCATACCGCCCCCAGCCTACGGAGGTCCCACAACACCCTCAGTAGAGTCTGCGCGGAGGCACACGGGTGTCCTGGGGGAAGCACGGGGTCACAGGGGAGGAAGCGCGTGACCGAACAGGCTGCGCCGACCATCCCGGCGCGCCGCGGCAACGGCGCCACGGTTTTCGCCCGCCGCGGCGGGAAGGCCGTGGTCTCCCTGTTGTCGGTGGCCGTCCTGGCCCTGACCTGGTACGGCTGGCACTACATCGGCGACCCGAACTCCGGCCTGACGACCACGAACGTCTTCGCCGACACCGAGGCGCACGCGAAACCGCTCGACGGCGCGATCGACATCCTGCTGGTCGGGCAGGACAGCCGCACCGACGCGCAGGGCAACCCGCTGCCCCGCGAGGTGCTGGACATGCTGCACGCCGGCGTCTCCGACGGCGAGCTGAACACCGACACGATGATCCTCGTGCACATCCCCCAGAACGGGAAGCGCGCGATCGCCGTCTCGTTCCCCCGCGACTCGTGGGTCGAGCTGGCCGGCGGCTACGGCAAGCACAAGCTCAACAGCGCGTTCGTCTACGCGTACACGGACACTTACAAGACGTTGCAGCGCCAGGGCATGACCGACCTCAAGGAGGCCGACGCGCAGGCGAAGGTCGCCGGCCGGAAGAACCTGATCGCCACGCTCGAGAAGTTCATCGGCAAGCCGGGCATGATCGACCGCTACGCCGAGGTCAACCTGGCGAGCTTCTACGAGATCACCCAGTCGATCGGCGGCGTCGAAGTCTGCCTCAAGGGGCCGGTCAAGGAGATCAAGTCCGGCGTGGACCTGCCGGGCGGCCGCCAGACGATCGAGGGCGTGCAGGCGCTCGCGTTCGTCCGCCAGCGCTACGGCCTGCCCAACTACGACCTCGACCGGATCGCGCGCCAGCAGGCGTTCCTGTCCGGGCTGGCCCGCAAGGTGATCTCGACCGACGTGCTCACCAGCCCGGCGAAGATCGCCGATCTGGTCGCCGCGGTGAAGAAGTCCGTCGTGGTGTCGCAGGGCTGGGACCTGACCGAGTTCGCCGAGCAGATGCGCGGCCTGACCGGCGGCAACATCGAGTTCCACACCATCCCGACGCTGGGCAACGCGGTGATCGGCGGCGCCGACGTGCTGCGCGTCGACCCGGCCGCGGTGGCGGCCGAGGTGACGCGGCTGACGTCGGACGGCAGCTCCCCGGCGGCCTCGACGCCGGCGGAGGTGCCCGGCGCGAAGGCCGTCACGGTCGAGCTGTTCGACGGCTCGGGCTCGCCGGCGCTGGCCGGCCAGACGCACACGATGCTGCAAGGCAAGGGCTTCACGCTCGCCGCCGACCAGCGGCTGAGCACCCGCAACACGACCGTGGTCCGCTACAACCCGGCCGACGACACCGCGCTGGGCCTGGTCAAGCAGGCACTGGGGACGACGGTCCAGGCCGAACCGGACCGGGACGTCCCGGCCGGGCACGTGCGCGTACTGCTGGGCAGGGACTTCCGGAACTCGGCCGCCGGCCCGGGTGGCGCGCCGACGTCGCCGGCCACGAAGCCGCCGTCGGTCCCGACGCCCGCATCCACCCCCGCCGCGCCGCCCATCACCGCGGGCGACGTCCCCTGCGTCAACTAGACTGCGTACGCAGGGTGTTCGGGGGAGGTAGGCCAGGGTGGCGGACGAGCAGGAAAAACCGGAGGCGGACGCCGATCCGGTGACGCAGAGCGACGACTTGGCGCCGTCGCCAGAGCCTAGTCAAGAGAGTGCCGCGGCGCCGTCGCGGGCGCGCCGCGCCGGGCGGGCGACGCGCCGGATCGCGCTGGCTCTGGCGTCCCTGCTCGCGCTCGGCGCCAGCGGCTACGCCTACGTCACGAAGGACCAGCTGCAGAGCACGATCCCGACGACGGACGCGCTGACCCCGCGCGCCGGCGAGCCCGCGCCGCCGCCCGCGGACGACGGCGCCGAGGACATCCTGCTCGTCGGCAGCGACGCCCGCACGGACGCGCAGGGCAACGCGCTGCCGGCGCGGGTGCTGCGCCAGCTGCGCACGGAAGCCAACAACGGCGCGGTGAACACCGACACGGTGATCGTGCTGCGGGTGCCGAAGAACGGCGGCAAGCCGTCGGCGGTCTCGATCCCGCGCGACACGTGGACGGCCATCCCGGGCCGCGGCGAAGCCAAGATCAATTCGGCGTACGGCGTCGCGAAGGCGCACGCGGCGCAGGAGCTGCGCGGGCAGGGCGAGCGCGACCAGGCGAAGATCGAACGCGACTCCGACACCGAGGGCCGGCGGGTGCTGGTGCAGGCGGTGCAGGACCTGACGCAGGTGCGGATCGACCACTACGCCGAGATCAACCTGCTGGGCTTCTACCTGCTGACCGAGGCCCTCGGCGGCGTCAAGGTGTGCCTGAACCACGCGACCGAGGACAAGGACTCGGGCGCGAACTTCCGCCGCGGCGAGCAGACGGTGTCCGGCGGCGAGGCGCTGTCGTTCGTCCGCCAGCGCAAGAACCTGCCGCGCGGCGACCTGGACCGGATCGTCCGGCAGCAGGCGTTCCTGTCCTCGGCGCTGCACCAGCTGCTCTCGGCCGGCACGCTGACCAGCCCGGGCACGATGACGGACCTGATGGACGCGGTCCACCGGTCGCTGACGCTGGATCCGGGCCTCGACCTGCTGCAGTTCGCCCAGCAGGCGAAGGGCATCGCATCGGGCGACCTGACGTTCGCGACGATCCCGGTGGTGACGGCGAACGGCCGGAGTGCGGACGGCCAGAGCATCGTCCAGATCGACGTGAAGGCGGTCCGCGAGTTCGTGGCCGGCCTGGCGGGCCGGGCAGCCCCGGCGGCCCCGGCGGGCGGCGGCTCGGGCGGCGGCTCGGGCAGCGGCGCCGCCCCCGGCGCGGCGCCGCTGCTCCGAGACTCCCCCGGGGTCCCCTGCGTCAACTGAAGTCGGCGCGGTGCTCCTCGGCCCACTGCCGGAAGGTCCGCGGCGCGTTCCCCGTCACCTCGCGCACCACATCCGTCACCGTCGACGGCTCCCGCGTCGTCCGCTCCATCGCGCGCAGCACCTCCGGGGGCACCTCGGGCGGCCAGCCCAGCGCCACCATCCGCGCGGCCGCCTGCTCCGGTGTCAGCTCCTCCACCCGCAACGGCCGCCCCAGGACGTCCGCCAGGACCGCGGCCTGCTCCCGGAAGCTGATCGGCTCGGGCCCGCTCAGCTGCAGCGCCTCCCCCGCGTGCGAGCCGTCCGACAGGATCTTCGCCGCCACGTCGGCGATGTCGCGCTCGTGGATCGCGCCGATCCGCGAGTCCGCGTACGGCGTGCGGACCACGCCCTCGGCGATGTCCGCGCGCCAGCCCAGCGCGTTCGTCGCGAAGGAGCCCGGGTTCAGCAGCGTCTCCGCGAACGGTGCCGCGATCAGCGCCTCCTCCACCGCCCGGTGGAGGCGCGCGATGCGGCTCTGCGCCGACCGCGGCTCGAGCGTCGCCCCCGACGACAGCAGCACGACGTGCCGCACGCCGGCCTCTTCGGCCGCCTTCACGAACCCCTCGATGCCCTGCGGGCGCGTGTAGAGGAAGACCGCGGAGACGCCGTCGAGCGCGGGTTCCAGCGTTGCAGGGTCTTCCAGGTCGGCGCTCACCTTCGCGACGCCGTCCGGGACGTCGAGCTTCGAGGTGTCGCGGCTCGACGCGCGGACGTCCTGACCTGCGGCGACGAGCGCGTCGACCACCGCGTGCCCGACGTGTCCGGTGGCTCCGGTGACCAGGATGGTCATGCTGTCCCCCAGCTCCGAGATAGGTTTGCTTTCAAAGCAAACCTACTGAGCTCGGAGATCCGGTGTCAACCGGCACACCGCGTGGTCCGCGCTTTAGCCTTGTCCCCATGAGCCTGACCGACGAGCTGCTGCGGCCGCTGCTGGCCTCGCCCGCCAAACCGTTGATCACCCATTACGACGACCAGCTGGGCAGCCGCGTCGAGCTGTCCGTGGCGACCACGGCCAACTGGGCGGCGAAGACCGCCAACTGGCTGACGGAGGAGTTCGACGTCGAACCGGGCGACGCCGTGGCGGTGCAGCTCCCGGCGCACTGGCAGACCGTCGGCGTGCTGCTCGGGGCGTGGTGGTGCGGGGCGCGGGTGGTGACCGAGGGCGCCGGCGCACGGGTGGCGTTCGTCGGCCCGGACGACCCGGAACCGACCGGCGCGGCGGCCACCGCCGTCGTGACGCTGGACCCGATGGGCCGCGGCCTCGCCGAGCCGCCCGGTGGCGGCGCGTTCGACTACCTGACCGAGTCGCGGACCGCGGGCGACCAGTACAGCCCGCTCTTCCCGGTGCCCGGCGAAACGACGGCGCTCTTCGAGTCCACAGTGGACGAGGTGCTGGCCGAAGCCAGGGCCCGGGCCGCGAAACTCGGCCTCACCGCGGACGACCGCGTGCTGTCCACCCGGGACTGGAGCGGCCCGGAAGGCATCCTCGACGGCCTGCTCGTCCCGCTGGCGGCGGGTGCCCACCTGGTCCACGTGAGCAACGCGGACCAGGCGAAGCTGGGGGCCCGCCGCGATGCGGAGCGCACCACGGCGGACCTCCCCGCGTAACGCAGTCTGCCGCAGCCGGTCGTGAGTGGTAAGGCGAGTTCTAACTCGCCTTACCACTCACGACAGCCGCGGCAGCGTGCGGAACTCAGGCGTTGGCCAGCTCGCCCGCCTCGACGTCGCGGCGGCCGCGCTTGCGGCCCCACAGCAGGTGGTCGAGCGAAAGCCGCCCGCCGTTGAAGCCGAGAGCGAGCCCGGCGAGCGCGAGCACGAGGACCAGCTCGTAGCCGCCCTGGCCGGTCAGGCCGTTGTCGATGTGCACCGAAAGCAGCGCGCCGACCGAAATCACGACGTAGCCGATGCCGACGAGCGGCAGCAGGAAGCCGGCGATGAACGCGATCGAACCGAGGATCTCCACGGTCATCGCGAAGACCGCGGCGGCGGTGGGCAGCGGGATGCCCGTCATCTCGAAGAACTTCGCCGTGCCGCCGATGCCGTTGTTCCACTTCTGCAGCCCGTGCGCGAGGAAGACGACCGCGACGCCGATCCTCCCCAGCAACAGGGCCACGTCCTTGAATCGTCCGAACATCCGGTTTCAGCTCCCGAGTAGGTGAAAGTTCAACTGACCCGACCCAAAGTAGGGCACCGGGCACCCACATCCGAAGCTCCGGAGGGTGATCGACAGGAAACCGACAGGAGCCGATCAGCGTTTGTGCGCCCGCGCGGCGCCGAAGCAGTAGACGCCGAAGGCGGCGAGCCCCAGGGCCACGACGGTCAGCAGCACGGTGCCGAAGGGCTGCGCGGCCAGCGTCTTGAGCGCGCTGTCGAGGCCGCCCGCCTTGTTCGGGTCGGCCTTGAAGCCGGCGATGGCCAGCAGGAACGCGACGATGGCCAGGACGACGCCCTTGGCGAGGTAGCCCGCGGTGCCGATCCAGCCGATCCAGCGCTTCGTCTTCCCCGGCAGCTCGGAGGTGTTGAGGTCTTCGAGGAACTTCTTCTTCGCGCCCTTGACGCCCGCGGCGATGGCCACGCCGAGGACGCACGCCGCGGCGATGACGACCAGCGCCGGCCCGGCCGGCAGCTGGAGCAGCTTGGCCGTGAACTCCTGCTGCTTCTGGTTGCTGGACCCGCCGCCGCTACCGGTGGCGATGCGGATGGCGGAGACGCCGAGCGCGATCACGACGACCCCGCGCGCGGCGGCGCCGATCCGCTTGCGCGTCCGCTTCCCGCCGCTGACCCACTCGTAGCCGGTGGCGGCCATCAGGAACTGCCAGAGCCCGAACAGGATCAGGCCGACGGCGACGATCCACAGCAGGATCTGCCCGAAGGCGGTCGAGCCGATCTGCTGCAGGGCGCCCTTCTGGTCGGCCTGCTCACTGTCGCCGAAGGCGACTTGCAGGGCGAGGTAGGCGATCACGATGTGCACAACGCCGTAGCAGGCCATCCCGGCCCGGCCGAGCAGCTGTGCGGTGTTGCTCTTCTCGCCGCGTTCGGCGGTGGCCTCTGTCCGGTTCATGCTTTCTGAGGTACCCAGCCCGGCCCGTGATCAGTTCCGCCGAGTGGCCCAACGTCACTGCGACGTTGGGAGGACACCCACCCGGTTCGGCAACGGCCCGGCTACGGCCGGTCGCGGCGGACGTCCCGGTCGAGCCCGGTCCACCCACCGTTGACGGCGAGCACCGTCAGCACCCGTTCGGCCTGCCCGGCGAACCGCGCGAGATCCTCGTGCAGCAGGGCGGCCCGATCGTCATCGAGTGGTTCGAAGTCGTCGAACCAGAGCTCGATGGCGGTACCGGCGGTGACGACGAGCCCCTGCACGAGCCGCAGGAAACCGGCCGACGGTTCCCCGACGGCAGCCCGGTACCCGGTCTCGATCTCATCACAGGCATCCAGCAGTTCCCGAAGCCGCCGAACAGCCCCGGCAGGCGTCCCATCCCAGGCGGCGGTGGGCCACCCCCGATCGGACAGTTCGAGCCACAGCCGCCAGCCGGCAACGAGCTCGGCTTCGTCGTGGGGCGTCCAGGACGCCGGAACCGGCCAGTACATGGGTTCGAGAGTGACACCGGCAGAGCCCGGAAGGGCCCCGCCGGTGGGTTATGTCTCATGTGGCGAACTCAGCTGATGACGGGCGCCACGGGCACGCACGGCGGCGTCTTGGCGTGCGCGGGATCAAGGGCGTTGAGCACGAGCCCGGCGGCCACGGGGTCGTAGGTGATCCCGAGGTGATCGGTGAAGTCGAGCCCGCAGACGTTCTGCAGCAGAATGTTCTTGACGTTGGGCCCGGGCGCCAGGAAGGCACTGGTGTACGGAGTGACGACATCGTCGTACCGGGTCTGGATGACGGTGTACTGAATGCCGGGCACGGTCTCCCCACCGGCATTGAGATCGGCGAGGAAGTCGGACCCGACAGCCTGCTCGTTGCAGGCCTGACAGACGGTCCCGAGCGCGGCCGGAACCCCGGGAACCATCTCAAGGGTGCTGAGAAGCCCGAAGAGATCGGTCCCGTGGTTGGACGGCGACAGCCCGACAACCCGGCTGATCTTCCCGGAGCCACCGAGGTACTTGATCCAGTACCGCACGTTCATCCCACCCTGCGAGTGCCCGACGACATCGAGCTTGGCGGCCCCGGTGGCGGCAAGGATCCGGTCCCCGAAGGAGGCAAGCGCTTTCGCAGTGTCGGCAATAGGGCCCACGGTCTGCAGGAAGGCCCCAGGAGCCCCGCCGAAGTTCCCGGCGAAGACGCAGTAACCGGCCGAGGCAAGCTTCTGCGACAGGTTGGCCCAGTTCTCATAGGCGTTGGCGGTGGTCCCGTTGGAGAGAAGAACGGGATTGGGATGCAGAGCGGAGGGCCGGCAACCCCAGTCGTTGGCCCCCGGAGGAGCAAGGGTGGGATCCCCGAGCGAGTAGACGGCAGCGGCGAGAATATTGGGCTGAACAGGCCCGGAGGGCTCCCGTTCAGCGGCAAGACCGGTCCCGGCCCCCACCCCCAGCAGAGCCACCGAAGCAGCAGCGGCCACGACGAGCCCGCGCACCATTGCGCCCATCCGTTTCACCTCTCTGTGAACCGATGGTGACCAGCATCACCGAGAGGTTTAACGCACGAGTAGCCAGCAAGAAGCTCACCCTAGTGAGTGAATCCCCCACGCACGCCCAAGCTCAAGCAGGCCGCCAGCCCAAGGCGACGGCACAAGCCCCAGGCGACCACAGGGTCCACCCAAGGCGACGACACAACGCCCAAGGCGACCACAGCGGCACCCAGTGCCCCCCCCGTTACCTTTTTCGTGGCTCCCGACCAGGGAGTGGTGGTCACCAGGCCCGGCATGACTTGCGCCCCCAGTCGAAGGCATGATCCGGGGGGTGGTGTCACCGGGTCTGGTGGCATCGAGGGACCGCTGATAGGGACACGGCCACCAGTTTGGTAGGTCTCGTCGTAACGTGGGTGCCGGCCATCGATGCCCAACCCGGTGATCACTCGCGGCGAACGAACGGCTGGTGGATGAGCAGCAGCTT
>NZ_JBFBBT010000035.1:0-64504 GCF_040682815.1 Amycolatopsis sp. NPDC051102 | reverse complement strand
CCGCACCGAACGACGAGCCAACGTCCACCAAGCCATCCTCAGCCTGGCCTGCTCCGTAATCTGCCTCCGCAAACTCATTCTGAACTGAGTCCTAAACCCGCCTCCAGCAGCGCCGGACGAGGAGTATCCGACGGAGTTGCGACGCCGGGCGACGGCGATCGCCACTGGCAGCCTTCGCTACGCCTGGCGGGGTGTGGGTGTAGGCCCGTAGCCGTGGGCTGCGGGCCTTTCCCATCTTCAGGCTGCGAAGGGCAGCGGTTGGTGCAGGTTGTTACGCCTGGGTTTTCGATGTTTGTCCAAGAACACCGGTGGCAGGAACTCCGGGAGGCCATCGGGAGCGATGCGGACTTCCCAGCCGGAGCGGTGCAGCAACCGGTGGTGGTGGGCGCACATCAACACCAGATTCCCCAGATCGGTGGGACCGCCCTCGGCCCAGTGCCGGATGTGATGCCCCTGGCAATGCCGGGGCGGGCGGTGACAGCCCGGGAAGGCGCACCCGCGGTCGCGCAGGTACAGGGCGCGGCGCAGGCCAGCGGAGATCAACCTGCGGAGACGGCCGAGGTTGAGCGGTTCGCTTTTCTCGCCCAGCACCGCGGGGATGACCATGCTGTCGCAGGCATGGATCCGCGCCTCGGCCGCGGAGATCCGGCCGGTGTCACCCAACGTCGCCGCACCCACCCCCGACTTCAAGTCAGCCAGGGAGACAGCGACCAGGACGTGGGCACGTTCCCCCGCCTGCATCGGCAGCTCTGGGGAGTTCAACGCCAAGTCGAGAGTGTCGGAGAAGGCGTCGCCGTAGCGTTCCTGCGGGGACCGCAGATCCGGACCCTCGTCGGTGGTGCGGCGCTGCGCCAACGCATCCAGCAGGGCGCTGGCGCGGGTACCTGTCTCGTCGTCGAACCTGCCGTGCAGTTCCCAGATTCCGGATCTTTTCCGCCGCAGCGACAGTTCGCGGGTCGGGGTGGCCGGTTCGGTGTCCTCGGGTTCAGGGCCGTCGGGGTCCAGGTGGGCCAGGATCCGCGCACCGAGCGCAGCGACCTGCTTGTGCCCGGCCTCGGCAGCGAAGGACAGTAGATGATTCTCGGCGGTGTCGCGGTGCTCGGGCGGGATATCGGTGAGGGCACCAACGATCACGTCGATCATCGGGGTGCTCAGCCGACCCGAGCGAGCCGCAACACCGGTGGCCGGGGCCAGGGCGGGAATGGGGGTGCCATCGAGAGCGCGGCCGGGGTTGAGGGCCCGGGCACGTTGCACCACCCGCTCCGCCGCCGCCTTCGGCACATCCGCGAGGTGCTCGAGAAGCCGCGCGAGGGAACGGTAGCCGAACAGCTCCATCACCCCGCGCTGCTCGATCTCCACCAACACAGCACCCAGCTCGGCCTCAGCAGAGCGGATGGCCGTGAGCAGCTCACCGACACGGTCGGCCAGCGCCACCGCCTCGGCTTCCTGCATCACGTTCGGGGCCATACCTCAACAATACCGCCAATCGAACACCTGATCATCACACGAACGGGTGCAACCAGCGAAGCGGCATCCCAGCCACACCAGGAAACTCGCACGGCTAACGAGACCACGATTCGAGCGCGATCAACGTCTTCGTCCCGGTCACCTGGTGGTGCCGGCGGATCTCGTCGATCGTCTTCTGCAGGTGGGCCATGTCGCGTACCCGCAGCCACACCAACGCATCCGGATCGCCCGCGATCGTGAACACCGCCTGGGCCTCCGGCATGCGCGTTGTCGTGCGGAGGATCTCTGCCACCTTTGTGTTGCCCACGAACCTCAGCTCGGTGAACGCCTCGATCCCCCAGCCCAGTTTCGCGTGGTCGACCTGGACCGTGAACCCGGTGATCACCCCGCTCTCCCGCAGCCGGTCGATGCGGCGCTTGACCGCCGCCGTGGACAGCGTCACCCGGTCCGCTATGTCGGACAGCGTCCGGCGGGCGTCCTCGCGCAGGAGGCCGAGGATCTCGTGGTCGGTGGCGTCGAGCAGCTCTTCGGGCATACGCCGGAGACTAGTCACACGCAAAAAACGGCGTCAAACGCGGCCAAGGCGCTCAAAACCTTGCGCGAGAGCCGCCGGAACCTCCGGAACTGTTGCGTCCGTGTGGCCCACGTCGCACTCTCCCCCGAAGCACGAAGCACGAAGCACGAAGCGAAGGGAGCTGCGCCGTGGAGACGTTCACGCTGGAGGACCGCTATCTGCGGGAGGCGGGGACCGTGCACCTGACCGGGGTGCAGGCCCTCGTCCGGCTGCTGTTCGACCGGGTGCGCCACGACCGCGCCCGCGGTGGTGACCCCGCCGTCTTCGTCTCCGGCTACGAAGGCTCGCCGCTGGCCGGCTACGACCTCGAACTCGGGCGCCGCGCCACGCTGCTCGAGAAGCACGACGTCGTGCACCGGCCAGGGCTCAACGAAGAGCTCGCCGCGACGTCGGTGATGGGCAGTCAGCTGGTCACGTCCGCCGGGGGACGGCGAGGCGTCACCGGCTTCTGGTACGGCAAGGCGCCCGGTCTCGACCGCGCCTCCGACGCCCTCCGCCACGCCAACCTGGCCGGCACCGATCCGCGCGGCGGCGCCGTCGCCCTCGTCGGCGACGATCCCAACGCCAAGTCCTCGACCGTTCCCTGCGCGTCCGAGCTCGCGCTCGCCGATCTCGCCATCCCGGTGCTCTTCCCCGCCGACGCCCAGGACGTCCTGGACCTGGGGATGCACGCCGTCGAGCTGTCGCGGGCGAGCGGGTTGTGGACGTCGCTGAAGGTCGTCGCCAACGTCGCCGACGCGTCCGGCACCGCCACCGTCAGTCCTGAGTGGACCGCGCCGGAACTGCCCGGCGGCTACCGGCACACGCCGACGACACGGCTGCTCGGCGCCGACCTCGCCGCGCTGGAACGCAGCCTCTTCACCGTCCGGCTCCCGCTGGTCCTCGACTACCTGCGCGCGAGCCGGATCAACCGGATCACCGCGCGCGGGCCGGCCGACCGGATCGGCATCGCCGCCGCCGGGAAGTCCTATCTGGACCTCCAGCAGGCGATGCGCACGCTGGGTCTGGACGGCCACGGCATCCGCGTGCTCAAGCTGGGCGCGATCCATCCCCTCGAGCCCGCCGTCGTCCGCGAGTTCGCCGACGGCCTCGACGCCATCATCGTCGTCGAAGAGAAGCGCGCGTTCGTCGAAACCGCGCTGAAGGAGCTCCTCTACGGCGTCCCCGACGCGCCGAGGATCGCCGGCAAGAAGGACTTCGACGGCCGGACGCTGTTCACCGAGCTCGGCGAGCTGGACCCGGACGGCATCGCCGCCGGGCTGGCCAGGGTCCTGCCGGAAGGCATCCCGTCGGTCGACGCCTACCGGGGGCGGCGCAAGCGCGAGCGCATCGCCGTCCCGCTGCTCGCGCGGACGCCGTACTTCTGCTCGGGCTGCCCGCACAACTCCTCGACGAAGGTGCCGGAAGGGACGCTCGTCGGCGCGGGCATCGGCTGCCACACGATGGCCCTGTTCATGGAGCCAGACCAGGTCGGCACCGTCCTCGGCGTGACGCAGATGGGCGGTGAAGGCACGCAGTGGATCGGCATGGCGCCGTTCGTCGAGGCGGAGCACTTCGTCCAGAACATCGGCGACGGCACGTTCACCCACTCCGGCAGCCTCGCCGTGCGCGCGGCGGTCGCCGCCGGGGTCAACATCACCTACAAGCTGCTCTACAACTCCGCCGTGGCGATGACCGGCGGCCAGGACGCCGTCGGCGGGCTGCCCGTCGAAAAGGTCGCGGAGCTGCTGCTCGTCGAAGGCGCGAAGCGGGTCGTGATCACCAGTGAGGCGCCGGCGAAGCACCGGAAGCTGCCCGCCGGCGTCGAGGTCCGCGACCGCACCGAGCTCGTGCGCACCCAGGAAGAGCTCGCAGCGGTCAAGGGTGTCACCGTGCTGATCCACGAGCAGGAGTGCGCGGCCGAGAAGCGCCGGAAACGCCGTCGCGGCAAGCAGACCGCCCCCGCGACGCGCGTGGTGATCAACGAACGTGTCTGCGAAGGCTGCGGCGACTGCGGGACCAAGTCGAACTGCCTGTCCGTGCAGCCGGTGGCGACCGAGTTCGGCCGCAAGACCGCGATCCACCAGTCGTCGTGCAACGTCGACTACTCCTGCCTGGCCGGCGACTGCCCGTCGTTCGTCACCGTCGTGCCCACCGGGCGCAAGCGCCGCCGGAAGCCGGCCGAGCTGGCCGCCGACGCGGTCCCGGCGCCGGAGACGCCGGCGAAGGACTTCACCGTGCGGATCACCGGGATCGGGGGCACCGGGGTCGTCACCGTGACGCAGATCCTCGCCACGGCGGCGGTGCTCGACGGGCGGCACGTCCGCACGCTCGACCAGACCGGGCTGGCCCAGAAGGGCGGCGCGGTCGTCTCCGACCTCAAGGTGACGGCGGAGCCGGTCGAGCAGGCGCCGAAGCTCGCCGCCGGCGAATGCGACCTCTACCTCGCCTGCGACGCGCTCGTCGGCGCGGACGCGGCGAACCTCGGCGTCGCCGACCCGGCCCGCACGACCGCCGTCGTCTCCACGACCGAGGTGCCGACCGGCCGGATGGTCGTCGACACGACGGTGTCCTTCCCGGACACCGGCAGCGTGCTCGCGCCCCTCGAGGCCGCGGCGAAGCGCACGGTGTCGCTGGACGCGCGCGGCCTGGCCGAGGAGCTCTTCGACGACGACCAGTTCGCCAACGTGCTGCAGCTCGGCGCGGCTTTCCAGACCGGCGCCATCCCGCTGCCCGCGTCGGTGATCGAGCGCGCCATCGAGCTGAACGGCACCCAGGTCGCCGCGAACCTGCAGGCGTTCCGGCACGGCCGCCGGCTCGTCGCCGAACCTCCGGCGGAAGCCCCGGAGCCCGTGAAGACCGCGGCGAGGCCCACGGGGGTGCGGAAACTGGTGCACGCCGAGCCCGGCTCCGAGCTGGCGCGGCTGCTCGACATCCGGATCCCCGACCTGATCGCCTACCAGGACAAGGCCTACGCCCGCGCGTACGCGGAGTTCGTCGAGCAGGTGCGGGTGCTGGAGGACGGGCCGACGGAGCTCACCGAGGCCGTCGCAAAGCACCTGTACAAGCTGATGGCGTACAAGGACGAGTACGAGGTGGCCCGGCTGTCGCTGGACCCCGCGTTCACCGACGGTCTGGAGGAGCAGTTCGGCGTCGGCACGCGGTACGCCTACCGGCTGCACCCGCCGGTGCTGCGGGCGCTCGGGATGCGGCGCAAGATCAGCCTCGGCCCGTGGTTCCGCCCGGCGTTCCGGCTGCTGCACGCGCTGCGGCGGCTGCGCGGCACCCGGTTCGACCCGTTCGGCCGCGCCGAGGTGCGCCGGGTCGAGCGCGAGCTGATCGAGGACTACCGCAGCGTCGTCCTGCAGGCGTTGCGCGCCGGGGACGCCGGCCGGGCGCGGGCCCTGGCCGAGCTGCCTGACCTCGTCCGCGGCTACGAAGACGTCAAGCTGGCCAACGTGGCCCGGTACCGCGAGCGGCAGGCCGAGGTGCTCACGCCCGCAGGTAGCTGAGCATCGCCTGGGCGCCGTCGGGGACGCGCAGCTTCGCGCTGACGTCCCCGGCGTGCTGCCGGGCCGCGGCGGTGCCGATGCCGAGCAGCCGGCCGATCGTGGGCACCGAGTGGCCCTCGGCCAGCAACGCCACGACCTCGCGCTCGCGCGCGGTCAGCGTCGCCACGGGGTCGCCCGGCCGGGGTCGGGCCAGCTGGACCGCCACGACGTCCCGGTCCAGGACCGTGCCGCCGGCGGCGACGCGCCGCAGCGCGTCGAGGAACTCGCCGGGCTTGCCGACGCGCTCCTTGAGCAGGTACCCGGCTCCCCCGCCGCCCGCGGCCAGGAGGTCGCCCGCGTAGCCGTCTTCGATGAACGCCGAAAGCGCGAGGATCGCCAGGCCGGGCACACGCCGCCGGGCTTCGAGAGCGGCGCGGAGCCCTTCGTCGGTGAACGTCGGCGGCATCCGGACGTCGACGACGGCCAGGTCCGGCTCCGCGGCCTCGACCGACGTCACCAGGTCGGCGGCGTGGTCGACGGCGGCGACCTCGAAACCCTCGCTGCGCAGGAGCAGCACCAGCCCTTCCCGCAGCAGGGCGTCGTCTTCCGCGATCACGATCCGCACGGCGGCTGCCTCCTCGCCTCCACGTCATCCCCTGCCTGGATGCACGGACGCGCGGGCGGAAGCGGTTCAGCCCTGGCCGGACCAGCCGCTCAGCCGGGTGAGGAGACGCTCCAGCACCTCGGGGTCGGCGGCCACCGGGTCGCCGGAGACGGGCTCGTCGACGAGCGTCCGGCGGTCCTGGCGCCGCGGCAGGCGCACCTGGCGCGCGGTCATCCCGCCCGGCAGCGGCAGTTCGCACCAGGTGGTGCGGCCGCCGCCGTCGGCCGGGGCGACGCCCAGCCGCTCGCCGAGCCGGGCCTGCGGCTCCGGCCGGCCGGGGATGTCGTCGTCGACCTCGATCGAGAGCACCTCGGCGCGCAGCCGCAGCCGCAGCGTGACGAAGGCGGGCGCCTTCGGGTCACTGGCGTCGATCACGGCCTCGACCAGCCGTTTCGCGGTGGCGGTCACCTGCTCGAGCATCGGCATCAGTGACCAGTCGGTGAGAATCAGGCGGACGAACAGCTCGGTGACCGGCAGCGCGCTGGGCTGCGCGACGAGCCGGATGTCGTCCATCTGGGAGGTGTGCGCGCTCAAACCTGACCTTCCTCGCCCAGGTGCGGCCCGTGCCGCAGTCTGCCAGTCCGCCCGCCGCGGCACGGTACCGCCCGTGCCGGGCGTTGCTACCGTCGGGGCCATGGGTGAGCTGGTCGAAGACGAGACAGTACGCGCCGCACGGCTGCTGGACGCGCAGGCCAAGGCGGTCGAGCTGTTCGCGGCGGTCGGCGAACGCGGCATCCTCGTCCCCGGCGTCCGGGAGACCGAGGCCAGCGACGCGATCCGGGACCTGGCCGGCGAGCTGCTGGGCATCCGCCGGTACTGGCACAAGCGGATCGTCCGGGCGGGGATCAACACGCTGCAGCCGTACCGGCAGAACCCGCCCGACCGGGTCCTCGCCGAGGACGACATCGTGTTCGCCGACTTCGGCCCGATCTTCGAGGAGTTCGAAGCGGACTTCGGCCGGACGTTCGTGCTCGGCGACGACCCGGTCAAGCACCGGCTGCGCGACACCCTGCCGGTGGTGTTCGACGCCGGCCGCGCGTACTTCGCCGCGCGGCCGGACATCACGGGTGCCGAGCTGTACGCGCACATGGTGGAGCTGGCGCGGGAGGCGGGCTGGGAGTTCGGCGGCGAGATCGCCGGCCACCTGGTCGGCCAGTTCCCGCACGAGACGATCGACGGGGACCGGCTCGAGTCCTACATCGCGCCCGGGAGCGATTACCCGATGCGGCGGCCGGACCGCAACGGGCAGACGTCGCACTGGATCCTCGAGGTGCACCTCGTGGACCGCGAGCTGGGCATCGGCGGGTTCCTGGAGCAGCTGCTGACCCTCGGGCCCGCCGCCGGCTCCTGACCTTTCAGACGCGGGCGGGGACCCACAGCTCGTCGATGGCGCGTTCCGCCGCCGCCAGGCTCTCCTCGGCCAGCGGGATGAGCTCGGCGAGCGCCGGGCGGACCGGCGCCAGCGTGAGCTCCGCCGTGATGAACCGCGGCTCCAGCCCGGTCAGCGCGACGCCGTGGGGCAGCCACTGCTGGGCGTGGTCCCAGCCTTCGCGGGGCGTGCCTTCGCCGTAGCCGCCCCCGCGGCTGGCCAGTACGACGAACTCGCGGCCGCCGAGCAGGCCGGCGGACGTCTCGGGGTCGACCGAAAGACCCGGGGCGATGAGGTGGTCGACCCACGTCTTGACGCTGCTCGGGGCGCCGAAGTTGTACAGCGGCAGGCCCAGCAGCACCGTGTCGGCCGCCTTGACCTCGCCGACGACCTCGACGATCCGCGCCCACGCCGCCGCCTGCTCCGGCGTGTGCTGCTCGGGCGGCACCGTGCCGGCCTGGCCGCCGGCCGTGTCGACGTGCGGGAGCGGGTTCGCGCCCAGGTCGCGGTAGGTGACCGTGCCGTCCGGGTGGGCGGCCCGCCACGCGGCGGCGGCCCGCGCGCTCAGGCGGCGGCTCACCGAGCGGTCGCCCTGGATGCTCGAGTCGATGTGGAGGAGATGCGCCATGTTCTTAGCCGTCCATAGATTGTTGGTGTAGGACAAATCATTAATAGCACACCGACCATTGCTGAGCCCATATACTGGGCACATGTCCTCGCTGCCGGTCGTCAACCAGCCGCCCCACCGCTGCGGCGCGCTGATCGACCACCTGGCGCGCCGGCTGCGGCTGCGCAGCGAGTCGGTGCTGGCGCCGCTCGGGATCCGGCCACGGCACCTCATCGCCCTGACGGTGCTGCGCGACCGTGGCGAGAGCTCGCAGCAGGACCTGGCGAAGATCCTCGAGATGGACGGCACGAACGTCGTCGGCCTGCTGAACGACCTCGAGGCGGAGAACCTCGTCGAGCGGCGCCGGTCGACGGCCGACCGCCGCCGCCACGTCGTCGAGCTCACCGACGTCGGCGCGAAGCTGCTCGCGCGGGCCGAGTTCGCGCTCGCCGCGGTCGAGGACGAGGTGTTCAGCACCCTCGGCGACGACCAGCGCGAAACGCTCTACGAACTCCTCCAGCAGGCGACCCGCAAGACGGGTACGGAAGCCTGCCGCGAAGCCGATCCGTGCTAGCCGGCCGCGAGGATCGCTTCGAGCCCGGACGCCTGCGTGCGCCAGTCCGCCGCGTTCGGCGTGGTGCCGGTCCAGCGCTGCCCGATCCGGTCGAGCGCGTCGCGGTCGCCGGTCCACAGCGCGTCGGCCTGCTTCTGCGCGAACGCGCGGTAGGTCGCTGAGCCCGTCGCGGCGGCGAGGTCACCGAAGTAGCGCATGAAGATGCCCTTGAACTGCTTCTGGTTGTCGTCGCAGGACGCCGTGCCGGTGTCGCAGGATTCGACGAGCACGCCACCCGAGGTGAGCCGGGCCATCGCGGCGTCGGCCAGCCGCTTCGCCGCGTCCAAATAGGACTGGACGCCGGTGGCGCGCCACAGTTCGAGCAGGCCGCCGATCCCGAGCCCCTGGTTGTACGTCCAGACGGTCTGGCCGTTGTTGGCGCACGCCGCCGTCAAGCCGTCGTTCACCAGGCCCGCGCCGTTGACCAGGCCGCTGCCGAGGTACCAGTCGCCCGCCGTGCGGGCTCGCGAGCCCCAGACCGTGTCGCCGGCGATCCGCCGGTGCAGGGACGCGGTCAACCGCAGGTACAGCCCCGAGGTGACGGCGTTCTTGTACGTCCGCTCGCGGTCCCACCAGACCCCGCCACCACAGGTGGAAGTGTCCCAGAAGCCGTGGACGTAGTCCGCGATCGTCGTCGCTTCGGCGAGGTAGCGCGGGTCGCCGGTGCGGTCGTAGACGGCGATCCAGGCCAGCCCCCACCAGGCACTGTCGTCGATGGCGCGGCTGCGGAAATCCCCGTCGATCGGATCGGAACTCCGCGCCCCGGCGGGAAAAGCGACACGGTTGACGTCGAAGGTGCGCGCCAGCGCGGCGTCGAACCCGCCCGCGTCGGCGACCGCGGTGACGGCGACCGCCGAGTTCCACCAGCTCGACGGCCACCACGCGGCGTACGGGTCGTAGGACCACATCAGCGCATCCAGCGCCCCGGCGGCGCGGGTCGTCGCCGGCCGCGCCCAGGCCGTGCAGCTGCCCTGCGCGTGGGCGGCTTCGCGACCGCACGCCCGCACCGCGCCACCGTAGAGCCGTCCGCGGGGATCGCGCGTGGCGAACGCCGCCGTGTGGGTGCCGGTAGCACCCGCGGGGACGCTGGTGCGGCCGAGCGACGAGCCGTCCGGCCAGCTCGCGCCGGCGTCCCACGACCGGTCGAGCCAGACCTCGTCCCCGGCCCCGCCGGCCTCGACACCGGCCCAAGCCAGGCCGCGGCCGTCGAAGTGCAGCCGGATGGTGCGGCCGAAGAGCGTGGTGGGCGCCACCGGCTGGCTGTCCCCGGCCGCCGGGGCGCTGCGGTCGCAGGCGCTGTCGCAGACGTCGGGGTAGATCCACGCGGTGCAGCCGACGCCCTGCGCGTCACCACAGGCCCGGACCAGGCCGCGGCGGTGGTGCGCGGGATCGGTGAGGTTGTACATGAGCGTGCGGGTGCCGGTCCAGGTGCCGGGGATGCTCGCCTTGCCCAGCAACCCTTCCCAGGAGGCACCGCCGTCCCAGGACCGGTCCAGCCAGACGGCGTCCCCGGCGACGCCCTGGTCGATGCTCGCCCACGCCATGCCATCGGGATCGTCGGCGTGCAGCCGCAGGAGGCGCCCGTTGATCACTTTGTCGGGCAGGGGAAAGGTTTCCCGCGCGGCCTGCGACGGATCTCGGGTGTCACAGAAGGTGCCGCACACGGCGGCGGCTGCCGTCGCGGCGGGGGCCGGGGTCAGGGAGGCGAGCACGAGCAGCAGCACGAGCAATGTCCGCATCGACATCCCTCTCCACGCACGGGGTTCGTTCCAGGATAGGAACTCCCCCGGCGGTTTCGAAGGATTCTGTCCGGTTGCGGTGAATTCCGGACAACGGTTTGCCTCAGTCCGGTGGGAACAGCCGCGGCATGAACCGCAGCATCAACGCCGACCAGACCACGTGCGTCAGCAACGGGGCCTGTACCCCGCCCGACCGCCCGCGCTGCCAGGCGAACAGCGTGCCCATCGCCGCCGATGCCAGGACCAGGGCCGGGTTGCGCGTCGCCGTTGTCGACAATACGTACGCCGCCGTCGATCCGGCTGGGCCGAGCGCGCCGTACAGCGTGCCGCGGAAGAACACCTCCTCCGCCGCTCCCGTCGCCAGCGTCGTCGCCGCCACCGAGGCCGTCGGGCCGCGGTGGGCGTGGTCGAGGACGCCGGTGATCGCGCGGCGCAGCGGGGGGATGCGGCGGGCCACCAGGGCGCACCCGTAGAACGCCGCGAACGCGCCCACGCCCGCCGCCACCGGCTGGGCGATGTCGCGGCGGCCGCGGGAAACCGGGCCGGTCGCCTTGGCTCCCGCCAGCCAGGTCGCCGCCACCGACGCCGTCAGGACGTGGAACCGGCGGGATCCCGGACGGCTGGCCAGGGACGCGCCGAGCAGGCCGGAGCCGGCGGCCGTCACCGCGGCGAGGACCGCCTTCACGCCGTCCGCCGACTCTTCGCGCGCTCGCCCAGCGCCTGCAGGACGGCTTCGTCGTAGCCCATCGGCTCGAACTCGACGATCCGGCGGATCGCGTCGTCGCGGACGACGACCTCGTTGGTCATCGAGTCGATCAGCGCGCGGCCGGTCGTGACGTCGATGTCGGTGACGAGCGACAGCCAGTACGACGACAGGCGCGGCGACAGCAGCGGGACCGGCAGGATCAGCAGCGGACGGCCCTGGATCGCCGCCACCCGCTGCAGCATGTCCCGGTACGCCAGCACCTCGGGACCGCCGATGTCGAACGTCCGCCCGGCGGCGTCCGGGTGGTCGAGCACGCCCACCAGGTAGCGGACGACGTCGGCGACCGCGATCGGCTGGGTGCGGGTGTCGACCCAGCGCGGGGTGACCATCGCCGGCAGGTGCTCGACCAGCTGGCGCGTCAGCTCCCACGACGTGCCGCCGTGCCCGATCACGATCCCGGCCCGCAGCACCGTCACCGGCACCCCGGTCTCCCCCAGCAGCCGCTCGACCTCGCGGCGGCTGGCCAGGTGCTCCGACAGCGAGTCGCCGTCGTCCCCGAGGCCGCCGAGGTAGACGATCCGGCGCAGGCCCGCGTCGGCCGCAGCCCGGGCGAACGCCCGCGCGGCGTCGGCGTCGCGGCGCTTGAAGTCCGCACTGTCGAGTGAATGCACGAGGTAGTACGCGGCTTCGGCGCCCTTGAGCGCGTCACGCAGGGAACCGACGTCGGCGACGTCGCCGCGGACGGCCTTCCCGGCGCCGCGGTACTTCGCGGGGTGGCGGGTCATCGCGAGGACCTCGTGCCCGGCGGCTTCGAGCTCCGGGCACAGCCGTCCGCCGACGAACCCCGACGCCCCGGCCACCAGCACCCGCATGCCCGCGACGTTAGCCGGGACGGCCTTCGCGCGCAGATCTTGCGCCACCGGCGAAGCAGACCGCGGCGACCACCCCGGCGCAGCCGGCGAGCTGCGCCCACCCCGGCGTCTCGCCGAGCAGGACGATGCCCAGCAGCACCGCGCCGACCGGCTGCAGCAGCATCAGCGTCGCCCCCGTGGTGGCCGACATCCGCGGCAACGCGGCGGAGATGAGCAGCCACCCCGCCAGCTGGCCGACGCCGGCGAGCGCGAGCAGCCAGCCGAACGCGGGCCAGCCCGGGGTCAGGTCGAGCGTGCCGGTCGGGATGCCGAGCACCACGGCGACCGCGCCCGCGGACACCGTCGCGAGCACCAGCGAGTGCGCCTGCGCCCCGGTGCCGCCGGTGAGCCGGATCAGGAACAGGTAGAGGGCGTACCCGGCGCCCGCGAGCAGCGCGGCGACGGCCCCGGTCACCGGATCGGGGCCGAAGGAGCCGGTGCCGGCGAACCCGCCGGCCAGCACGATCCCGCCGATCAGCACCGGCGCCGCGGCGAGGAACCGCTTCGACGGCCGCTCGGCCAGGAACGCGAACGCCAGCAGCGGCACGATCACCACCTGCACGGCGAGCAGGACCGTCGCGATGCCCGCGCCGACCCGCGGGATCGCCTCGCCCCAGAGCACGAAGTCCAGGCCGAGCCCGGTCCCGGCCAGCAGCGGGAGGAGCACCCGGCGACGCGGGGCCGGGCCGGCCTGCCGCCGTTCGCGCGCGGCCAGCAGGAGCAGCACCGGCAGGGCGAGCAGGCAGCGCCAGAACGCGCTCGTGCTGCCGCTGGCGTGCGAGACCTTGATGAAGACCGACGACAGCGCGATGCAGAAACTGCCGAGCGCGGCGAGCAGCCGCGGGTCGAAACGGCGGGTGAACGTCCGGGCGGGCCGGGAGGCGGTCGTGGTCACCCTTCCAGCGTGCGGGCGGCAACTGTCAAGGACAAGCGAATGTTTCTGCGCGGATTCCAGTAGCATCGCTACCGTGTTCGGACTTGAACGGATGCGGGCGCTGCACGCCGTCGCCACGCAGGGCTCGGTCGCCGCGGCGGCCGCGTCCCTCCACGTGACGCCGTCGGGCGTGTCGCAGCAGCTGGCGAAACTGGAACGTGAAGCAGGTCAGCCGCTGCTGGAGCCGCGCGGCCGCGGGGTCCGGCTGACGAAGGCGGGCCACGTGCTGGCCGGGCACGCGGGGCGGATCCTCGCGCAGGTCGCCGAGGCGAAGGCGGACCTGGAGCTGCTGCGCGAGGACGTCATCGGGCCGCTGCGGGTCGGCGCGATCCCGACGACGGTGCACGCGCTGCTGCCGCCCGCGCTGGCCACCCTGGCCGCGCAGCACCCGCGGCTGGCGGTGACGCTGCACGAGGGCGAGGCGGAGCACACGATCCCCCGGGTCGTGTCCGGCGACCTCGACGTCGCCGTCGTGGAGAGCTGGTCCGACCGCCCCACCGCGATCCCGCCGTCGGCGGCGGGCACCGCGCTGTTCGCCGACGTCGCCGACCTCGCCCTGCCCGCCGGGCACCGGCTGGCCCACCGCAAGACGGTCGATCTGTCCGAAGTGGACGATCTGCCGTGGATCGGCTGGACCGCCGGGTCCGGCTGCCACGAGTGGCTGGTGCAGGTGCTGCGCAAGCAGGGGCTGGAGCCCCGGATCAGCTGCACGGTCGGCGGCTACCCGACGCAGCTGGCCCTGGTGGCGGGCAACGTCGGCGCCGCGCTGGTGCCCCGGCTGGCCCGAGACCGCCTCCCCGACGGCGTCCGCATCCTGACCACGCGTCCCGCCCTGACGCGGACGATCTTCGCGATCTGCCGGGCGGGCGAGGAGGACACCGGCGCGGTGCGGGCCTGCCTGGACGCGCTGCGCGCGGCCTCGACCCGGTTCGAGGGGACGGCCCGGGCGGTCAGCTGAGGTCGCGGATCGCCTGCACCACGGCGTCCTCGCGCTGGATGTGCAGGAACTGGTGCGCGGCGTCGTCGAGCACCCGGTGCTCGCCACGCGGGACCGCGGCCGCGATCGACGCGTGCAGGTCGCGAATCCCGCGCTGGGCCGCCACGATGAGCTCTTCGGAGCCGAACTGTTCCCAGTACGGGTTGCGCCCCATCGCGGTGAGCACGATCAGCGGGACGTCCGGGAGCGCACCGCCGGCCCGGAGTTCAGCGTGGACGGCGTCCTCGTCCTTCGTCTCCTCGAGCACCGTCCGCCAGCTGCCCAGGTGGTGCTCGACCAGCTTTTCCCGCACGTCGGACGGCCACTTCGCGAACAGTTCGGCGTACTGCGCCCGCGCGGTCCGGAGCTGGTCCTCGGTCAGGTCCGGCAGGTCGGCCGCGGCCTGCTTCATCCGTTCGTGCAGCTCGGCCGCCTCCGCCGGCAGGTGGGCGAAGAGGTCTTCGTGCCCCGGATCCAGCAGGAGCAGCCCGGCGACGTCGGCCGGGAAAAGCTGGGCGAACCGCCGGGCGTAGGCCGCGCCGAGGGAGTGGGCGGCGAGCACGTACGGCCCTTCGACGCCGGCGGCCCGCAGGAGGTCCCGCAGTTCCGTCGCCACTTCGGCCGCGGTGCGCGGCAGCGCGACCGGGTCGCTCCAGCCCGTGCCCGCGCGGTCGTAGAGCACGCTCGTCGTGAACTCCGCGGCCGCGGTGTGGATGTTCAGGTAGTCCAGGCCGACGAGCCCGGCCCCCGGCAGCACCACGACGGGCGGCCCGCCGGTACCCGCGCGGTCCAGCAGCAGCGTGCGGCCGTCGACGTCGTAGGTCCGGCCGCGTGGCAGTTCGGTGCTGAGCATGGGTCCCTCCAGAGTCTGCATTCTCAACTTTGAGAACGGTATCACGCATGAGAACATAAGCGCGTGGATTCTCTGAACCTGCTGGTGCACCCGGTGCGGCTGCGGATCGTGCACGCGATGGCGGGCGGCCGGACCCGCACGACGTCCGAGCTGTGCGAACGCCTGCCGGACGTCTCGAAGGCGACCGTCTACCGGCACGTCGGCGTGCTCGCCGACGGCGGGATCCTCGAGGTCGAAGGCGAGCAGCGGGTGCACGGCGCCGTCGAGCGGCGCTACCGCCTGCGCCGGGAGCGCGCCGTGGTCGACGAAGCCACCGCGGCCTCGGTGTCCAAAGAGGACCACCGGCGCGTGTTCGCGACCGCGATGGCCGCGCTCATCGCGGAGTTCAACGCCTACCTCGACCGCGAGGACGCCGACCCGGCCGCGGATCTCGTCGGCTACCGGCAGCACGCGCTGTGGCTCAGCCGCGCCGAGCTGACCGACCTGATCGGCGAGCTGCGGGAGGTCATCGTGCGCCGGATGGGCCACGAACCCACCGCGGACCGCGTCCGCTACCTGCTGAGCCCCATCCAGTTCCCGGCCGCCGGCCCGGCTACCGCGGACGGCTGAGCCGGGCCACCATCTCGGTGACCAGCCGCCCCGGGCGCCGGTGGTGGACCACGAAGATCTCCCGCGCCGGCCGCGCGTCCGCGGCGTCGCGCACTTCGATGCGCTCCGAGCCCACCCGTTCGAGCACGCTCTCCGGCACGAAGGCGATGCCCAGCCCGGCCTCCACCAGCGCCAGGATCACCTGGTAGTCCCGTGTTTCGTAGGCCACCCGGACCCTGACGCCGGCGGCGTCGGCGAGCTGCTCCAGGCAGGCGCGGTTGGGCACGCCCGGGCTGCCGGAGATCCAGTCCTCGCCCGCCAGGGCCCGCAGGGTGAGCCGGCGGGCGTCCGCCTTCGCGTGGCCCTTCGGCAGGATCAGCCGGAACCGCTCCGAGCGCAGCAGCGTCCGCTGCAAGCCGCGCGGGTCGGGCAGCGGGGCGCCGGGATAGCGGTGGGTGATCAGCAGGTCGAGGTCGCGCGAGCTGACCAGGCCGTACCCGTCCGGCGGCTCCAGGTCCAGCAGCCGCAGCGCCACGCCGGGGTGGTCGCGGCGGAACCCGGCGAGCGCGGCGGGCACCAGGGTCATCCCCGCGCTCGCGAAGGTGCCGACAGTGAGCTCCTCGTCGAGCAGGGCGCTGACCGTCCGCTCGGCCGCGCGCAGCTCCCCGACGATCGCCTCGGCGTGGACGAGCAGCTCCTCCCCGGCCGGTGTGAGCGTGACGCCGCGCGGGTGGCGGTGCAGCAGCCGGGCGCCGACGTCCCGCTCCAGCTTGGCCAGCTGCTGCGAGACGGCGGAGGGCGTGAAGGCCAGCCGCTGGGCGGCCGCGGCGATCGAGCCGGCGTGCGCGACCTCGGCCAGCACGGCCAGGCGGTGGGCGTCGAGCACGGGACCTCCAGCCGTAAGCGTCGCTAATGCCAGCATAGGAGACCTCGCTGGTGCTTACGGCGGCCCGCGCGCATGCTGGAGCCATGATCAGCACAGCGGACGTGGCACGGGCGGCCGCGCGCATCGAGGGCCGGATCCGCCGGACGCCGGTGTTCGCGGACGACGGCGTGTGGTTCAAGCTCGAACACCTGCAGCACACCGGGTCGTTCAAGGCCCGGGGCGCCTTCAACCGGATCCTCGCCGCCGACGGGCAGACCGGCGTCGTGGCCGCGTCGGGCGGCAACGCCGGGCTCGCCGTCGCCCACGCCGCCCGCGAGTTCGGCCTCCCGGCGCGCGTCTACGTCCCGGCGACCGCGCCCGCCGTGAAGGTCGCGAAGCTGCGGCAGCTCGGCGCGGCGGTGGAGCTGGTGGGCGAGAAGTACGCCGACGCCTACGACGCCGCCGTCAAGGACGCCGCGGACTCCGGCGACCTCTTCTGCCACGCCTACGACCAGCCGGACATCTGCGCCGGGCAGGGCACCCTCGGCCTCGAGCTGCTGGAGCAGGCCGGCGACCTGGACACGATCCTCGTCGCGGTCGGCGGCGGCGGGCTGCTGGCCGGTGTCGCCGCCGCGGTCGAAGGGCGGGCGCGGGTGGTCGGCGTCGAACCGCGCACGATCCCGACGCTGCACGCCGCCTTGGCCGCGGGCGAGCCGGTCGCGGTCGAGGTCTCCGGCGTCGCCGCCGACTCGCTGGGCGCCTCCCGGCTCGGCGACATCGCCTTCGCGGTCGCCACCCGGGCGAACGCGGGCTCGGTGCTGGTCGACGACGCCGCCATCCTCGAAGCCAGGACGGCGCTGTGGGACCACTACCGCCTCGCCGTCGAACCCGGCGGCGCGACGGCGTTCGCCGCCCTGCGCTCCGGCGCCTACCGGCCGGCGCCGGGCGAACGGGTCGCCGTCGTGCTGTGCGGCGCCAACACCGACCCCGCGACGCTCACTTCCCCGACAGCCGCTCCACCACCGGCGCGAACTCCTCGAGGAACGCGCCGTTGACGCTGAAGTAGGACACACCCTGTTCCTCGCGACGGCGTTCCAGTTCCGCGGCCATGTCGTCGACGTCGCCGCGGAGCAGGCCGAGCGAGTCGTGCTCGATGAGCGTTTCGGCGTCGACGCCGATGAACCCGCGGATCCACGGCGGCACCTGCTCGCCGACGACCCAGATGTTCATCGCGAGCTCGACCTCGCGATCACCGGCGGCGGACCGGATCTCCTCGACGTGCCCGGACATCTCCTCGCGGGTGGTCAGCACGCCGCCGGCGAGGGTGACGATGTCGGCCTTCAGCCCGGCGAGACGGCGCACCTTCGGCCCGCCCGCGGCGATCATCACCGGCGTGTGCGCGTCCCCGTCGAGCCGGCGGACGTGGTCGATCGTCTCGGAAATCGAGTCGAGCCGCTCCTGCCCGGACCCGTAGGGCAGCCCGAGTTCCCCGGCCTGCTGCCGCATTTCCGGCCGTCCGGTGCCGAGGCCGAGCTCGAACCGCCCGTCCGTGACGACGGTCAGGCTGCGCGCTTCCCAGGCCGCCGCCCGCGCGGTGCGCAGCGGGCTCGCCAGCACGAACGAGCCGACGCGCAGCTCGGTCGTCGCCGCCGCGGCGGCCGCCAGCGCGGCGGTCGGCGACGGCATGTTCAGGTTGTCCGGGCACAGCAGCGTCGAATAGCCGAGTTCTTCGGCCCGGCGGGCGGTGGCGAGCCACTTCGCGCCGCCCTCGGTCGCCCCCGCGACCACGCCGAACCGGAACGCCTTCTGCGGCATCGAAGCACCCCCATGTCGTTGGTCCTTCGATCAAACCACCGGTGCGCCCGGCCGTGCCACCACGGCCGGGCGCGCGCCCGGTCTCAGCCGCGCTGGTACTCCTCCCACGTGACCTTGGCGACCTGCGGGCCGTCGTCGGCGCCGCGACCGGCCAGTCCGTTCATGCCCAGGTAGTAGTCGCCGGTCTGGTGCTGGGCACCCGAGGACAGGTCCGGGTCGGAGATGGCCATCGCGTGGATGTGGTACTCGAAGCCCTGCGCCGGCGTCCGGTACCAGGCCGCGAACCCGACGTTGCGCAGCGCCTTCAGCAGGGTGTTCCGGGTGGTCGTCGACATGCCGGACACCGAGATGTCCATCGCGCCGCCGCCGTCGTGCGTCCCGGCCGAGGCGTCGACGCCGCCGGGGTTGTACGAACCCTGCGTCAGGGTGACCTGGAAGCCCGCTTTTCCTTCCGCCGCAACGAGCATCGCCTTGGTGCGGGTGTTGAGGGTCTTGCCGTGGTAGGTCACCTGGCTGCCGGCGGAAACCGCGTCGGTGACCGTGTACCGGCCTTCGCCCAGCTTCTCCAGCGAGGTCTTGCCCGGCAGGCCGGAAGCGTCGAGCCCGGTGTAGCCCAGCGACTTCTGGTACTGCGAGTACGCCGTGATGGTCGTGGTACCGAAGTAGCCGTCGACGTACTGGCTCGCCAGCAGGCCCTTCGCCTGCAGTGCCTGCTCGACGAGCAGGACGCTGTCGTGCGCACCCGGGGTCTGGGTGTCGTCGGCGCGGCGCGGGTCGATCTGGGCCGCCTTCAGCACGGCTTCCATGTTCGCCGTGGGCAGCGCCGTCGTGGCCGCAGTCTCGGCCTGAGCCGGTGCGGCCACGGCGAACGTCGCGGCGGTGAGCGCCGTGAGCACGGCGGCCTTCGTGAACATCCTTGTCCTCCAGGGGTCGGAATCTCTTCGGTCACGAGGATCACCGAACCGGATACAAGGGACGTACAAACCGGATCCACCTCGCCCGGAAGGCGGGCAGCGCCGCCGAGCCCCCGTAAACTCTAGGGGGGTACGGTAACAGCGGCCGTCACGATGTGTAACCCTTGCCACAACACCTTCGGGATCCCACTGGTCCAGGCGTGTTGACGAGCGTCACGGAGAGTTTCGACGGCCCCCCTCTGGACGGTGCCGTGCTCGTTTCGTAACCTGTTCGAGATCTCGCGGCCCCCGGTCGTCCACAGACGGCGACGCGAGATCGCCGCCGATACCCCCTTCCGGGTACCGGACCCCTCCGCGGGCTCTTCCTGTTGCGGTCGAGCGCGCCCCGGGCACGGGCGAGGCCCCCGACTCGCCGTCCCGGTACCCGTCGGCGGCCGATCAGCAAAGGAGACCCGCGCGAGAATGCGTTCGCATCCCGTCAAGCGCGT
Source organism: Amycolatopsis sp. NPDC051102 (assembly GCF_040682815.1). Classification (NCBI taxonomy): domain Bacteria; kingdom Bacillati; phylum Actinomycetota; class Actinomycetes; order Pseudonocardiales; family Pseudonocardiaceae; genus Amycolatopsis; species Amycolatopsis sp. NPDC051102. Next base: position 44,951 of record NZ_JBFBBT010000035.1, on the reverse strand, counting down.
GGTGTCAGGTGCCCTCGCCGCGGCCTCGGTGATCACTGTCGTCACCATGGCCCAGCCGGTGGCCACCGCCGCCCCCGTCCCCGTTCTCCAGGCCCCGCCCACCGGGTCGGACGCCCTCGCCAAGTACCGCGACCTCGCGGCGCAGGCGGAAAAGCTCAACGAAGACCTGCTCCGCGCCCAGGACGACCTGACCGCCAAGCAGGGTCAGCTCGACAAGGCCAACGCCGACGTCACCGCCGCGAAGAACGCCGGCGCACAGGCGATCACGGCGAAGCAGAAGTACCAGTCCGAAGTGGACAAGTTCGCCGGTGCCTCGTTCACCAGCGGCGTCCAGATGAACAAGCTGTCGGCGCTGCTGGCCGGAACGTCCACGCAGGACTTCCTGGACCGGTCGGCGGCGCTCGAGGTCATCGCGACGGACAAGAACGCCGCGATGGACAACCTCTCCGGCGCCGCGGAGAAGGCGACGGCGGCGGAGAAGGCGGCGACCGACGCGGCGAAGCGGGCGCAGGACGCGCGTGACGCGGCGGCGAAGCTGGCCTCGGACATCGAGGGCAAGAAGAAGAACCTCCAGGCGCAGATCGACCAGATCGAGGCGCAGAGCCGCAACCTCAGCAGCTCGGACAAGGCCGCCCAGAAGGACACCGGCGGCGCGGCGCCGAACGTCAAGGCGCCCAGCGCGGCGGCGCAGAAGGCGGTCGACGCGGCGCTGAGCAAGCTCGGCAGCGCGTACGTCTGGGGCGCCACCGGGCCGAGCACGTTCGACTGCTCGGGCCTCATGCAGTGGGCGTACAAGCAGGCCGGGATCAGCCTGCCCCGGACGTCCTCGGCGCAGGCCGGCTTCGGCACGCCGGTGTCGCGGGACCAGCTGCAGCCCGGCGACCTGGTCGCCTACTACTCCCCCGTGTCCCACATCGGCATGTACATCGGCGACGGCAAGATGGTGCACGCGCCGACGAGCGGCGACGTCGTCAAGATTTCGCCGCTGCTGAGCCAGTACGCGGGAGCCACGCGCCCCACGGCCTAGCGTCCCCGAGGTGCCCCGTGCCGCAGGTGTAGAAATCGCGGAACGGGGCACTTTTCGCGCATGGACGACAACCCTGACGCCGCCACGGTCGAAGCCGTCGGCAAGGTCACCGAGGCGCTCGAGACGATCGAGCGCGCTCGCGGGCACCTCTACTCGTTCCACCAGCTGACCGGCAGCGCGGACCTGGCGCTGGGCGAAGCCGTGGAACAGCTCGAGAAGGCCGGCCACGGCGACTGGGCGCGGCGCATCTCCGAGGAGCTGATCGGGCTCAACGTGCTCCCCGATCGGTGGACGTTCCAGGTCGTCGAGGAGTACGACGACGGCTACTACAAGGCGTGCCGGGACCTCGAGCGCGAGCTGCTCACCTCGCTCACCGGGGGCCGCCGCCACCTGCACGAACAGCAGATGAAGGACGACCGCCGCACCCACGGCAGGCCCGGCCACGAGGCAGGCACCCCGAGCACGCCCCCGGCAGGCTCGTGACCGGCGATCGTCGGACCCCTGCGCTACAGTCGGCCGCAGACGAACAGATGTTCGACCACCCTTGGAGGGAGCAGTCATGACGGACCAGGTGGAGCCGAACCCGGAGAAGGACCCCAGCGACTGGACCACCGGCGACGAGCCGATGACCGGACCGCAGAAGTCGTACCTGCAGACGCTGGCGCAGGAAGCCGGCGAGGAGGTGCCGGACAACCTCACGAAGGCGGAGGCGTCCGAGCGGATCGACGCCCTGCAGAAGACCACGGGCCGCGGCGCCTGACGGCTTGACCGGCGGCTGCGTCGGCGCCGAGAAGAGCCGGCGAGGCTGTGCGCGACGCCACGGCTTGCCGTCCGCCCGGGTGGGTAGTCAGCGAAGAGATGCCCGACTCCCCGAAGGAGGACATCCTCGTGTACCTGACCGTGCTGCTCGTCGCCCTCGCCGGACTGCTCGTGCTCGGCGGGGTGGCCCTGCGGGAGCTGCCGAAACCGTATCCGCTCACCGCGAAGCGCACCCTGGTCGTCGCCTGGGTCGTGGCCGCCGGCGGATTGGGCTGGTGGGCTGTCGATCCTGGCGCCGGTGCGCTCGTCGTGCTGGTCGTCGGGCTCGGTTTCGTCGTCGCCACCCTGAACCGGGAGCCCGAACGGCCGTCCTACCCGCAGGCCACCCCCTACCAGCCGCCTCGATGAGTGAAGGCGCGCCGACCGGGTACCACCCGGGCATGTCGCAACCGAACGAACAGCAGCCCGAGATCGCGCGGCCCGGCACCCCGGATCCGGGGCGGGCCGAGGACGATCTCTACCGGCCTGGCCAGGGCGAACCGCCGGCCGGCGTCGAGGACGCCGAGGGTGCCGGGCAGAAAGTGATCGGCGAGCTCCGGGAGCGTCGCGACGCCTGAGCGCTCAGGCTGCTGCGGGGATGGCCGTGCCCGTCACCCGGAGGAGGAACTCGGCGTTGGAGCCGGTCTTGCGGAGCTGGTCCAGCAGCTGCTCGATCGCGTGCGGCCCCGGCAACGCCCGCCGGACTTCGCGCATCGCCGCGAGTTCGCCCGGCGTCACCAGCAGTTCTTCGCGCCGGGTGCCGGACGCGGCCACGTCGACCGCCGGGAAGACCCGACGTTCGGCGGTTTTGCGGTCGAGCTTGAGTTCGGCGTTGCCGGTGCTCTTCAGCTCCTCGAAGAACACCGTGTCGGCCAGGGAACCCGTTTCCACCAGGGCCGTGGCGATGATCGTGAGGGACCCGCCGCCTTCGACGTTGCGGGCCGCACCGAGGATCCGCTTCATCGGCTGCAACGCGGCCGCATCGACGCCGCCGGACAGTGTCCGGCCGGACGGGCGCGCCGACAGGTTGTACGCGCGGCCGAGGCGGGTCAGCGAGTCGAGCAGCAGGACGACGTCTTCGCCTCGCTCCACCAGGCGTTTCGCGCGCTCGACGGCGAGTTCCGCCACCGCCACGTGTTCGGCGGGCGGGCGGTCGAAAGTGGACGCGATCACTTCGCCGCGCACGGTCCGGCTCAGCTCGGTGACCTCCTCCGGCCGTTCGTCGGCGAGCAGGACCAGCAGCCGGCACTCGGGGTGGTTGGCCGAGAGGCCGTGGCCGATTTCGCTCAGCACCGTGGTTTTCCCGGCTTTCGGCGGCGAAACGACCAGGGCGCGCTGCCCCCGGCCGAGCGGGGTGACGAGGTCGATGACGCGGGGCAGCAGCCGCGTCGGCGTGGTTTCGAGCAGCAGCCGCCGGTCCGGGTGCACCGGGACGAGGTCGGCGAACCGGGGGCGTGGTTCGGCCGGGTCGGCGCCGTTGACGCTGGTGATCTGCTCGGGGGTGCCGGTGATTTCGTCGCCGGGCCGCAGGTTGTGCTTGCGGATCAGGGCGAGCGGGAGGGCGACGTCGTCGGGAGCCGCCCGGTAGCCGGGCCGGACGTAGGGGGTCTTGCCGGACAGGTCGAGGATTCCGTGGAAGGACATGGGTGTCTCCTCATGAGGTGATCGGCGCACGCGAAAATGGGCGTGACCGGGAAATGAAGGAAAGAGGCCGAGCGGCCTGGATCCGGGGAGCTGCCTCCGGGCGGCCGAGGGGCCGGCATCCGCGAGGAGCGCCTCCACTGTAGCGAGACATCTCACGAAGCACAACGGGTAAGACTCCGTGGCGGTGGGTAGTTCACAGGAGAAGCCCGCCGCAACGGGGGAACCGCGGCTGATCGATGGGAGCGAATCGTGTATCGACATACCCCGGAAACTGGCGTCGATACGGGCGAGAAGTCCGACGCCGACCAAGCCGGGACCACGGCACCCGGGCACGTCGCCGCGGGACCCGTGGTCGCCTCGACCTTCGAAGAGCTGGCGCCGGCGCTGCCCAATGAGATGGCCGGCCTGCGCCGCAAGCTGATCCACTGGCTGAACGAACTCCCGCTCGACCCGGACAGCACGCACGACATCACGCTGGCGACGTACGAAGCCCTGGCGAACGTGGCGGCCCACGCCTACCCGGACGGCCACGGCTGGGCCCGTCTGCAGGCCCGCCGAGTGGGCGACGCGGTGACGGTGACGGACACGGGCTGCGGGATCAAGGCAACCCGCCCCCGCGTGGCGGGCCTGCGCACCTCCGGCGGCCGCGGCCTGCTGCTGATCGACCAGGTGACGGACCAGTCCGACGTCGACAGCGGCACCCAGGGCACCACGGTCCGCATGACATGGCGCCCGGCAGCGCTCCGGGAAGCCCACCCGGCCTGAGGAAGCGAAGCCGCCCGCCGGCTCACGAGAGATCGCCGGCGGGCATCGAGCCCCAGGCGAAGACTCATCAGCTCTGAACGCGGATCCGCGCCCGAAGTGGGCCACGCTGGAAACTCGCTCACGGCAAGGCAAATCACCTTACGCGCGCCAGGAAGCCGTGCGCGGTAGGAACTCGACGCTGCCGACAGCTTCCCGCGGAGGCAATCCGCTCGCGCAAGCGAGTCGTCACGGCGCCGGGCAGGTCACCAGGGCCGAAATACCCTCACCGTGGCCAAGCAATCCGCCCCTCCGTGCCCCGGCGGAACCCTCTCCCGCAAGCAAATCCCCCTCGCCCAGATGGCCGCGCCCCACCCTCACGGGCGCGGCCATCCAGCATCCCCCAAACCCTCCGCATCCCCCCAGTCACTCACCGCCGCAAGCCCGGCGGCTCAGGCCGCTTCGGCCAGCCGAACCAGCCGGTTCCGTGGGTACGAAACCAGCTCCCGCTCCTCGTCCGTGGTGAAGATCTCGACGGAATCCTCCCGCAACTCCGCCGAATTCACCTGCAGCTGCCACGCGGGCAGCCCCGGCGCCGGCTCGTGCCAGAACCACTGGCCCTTGGTGAGCTGGTGCGCCGGGACCGTCGCGTCGTCCGTTTTCATGTGCTGAGGCTATCCGCCACCACCGACAGTTTTTCGCACGGCCTCGGCGCGGCCGGCCTCCACTGTGACGACGGACACCACCGTCACCCCGTCGCGCAGGTCACCGTCGGCGGGGTCAGGTTCCCGCCGTGCTGGACCGTGAAGCCGATGACGTTGCCGCTGCCGTTGGGCCGGGCCGTCAGCACGTAACCCGTGCTGTCCCACGTTCCCGTGTAGTTCCAGCTGCCGATCACCTTCTGCGGCGCGTGGAACGTGATCGTGAGGACCCAGTGGTCCGTCCCGGACACCGTCACCTGGCCGTTGAAGCCCACGTTCCACTCCGCCGTCTTGAGGTAGGCCGCCGAACAGGGCGACGACGTGGTGGTGGGCGTGGTCGGCGTGGTCGTGGTCGAAGTGGTCGAAGTGGTCGTGGTGGGCGGGGTCGTGGTCGGCTGGCCGCTGCTGTTCAGGCCGAGGAACGCGATCGCGTACGCCACCATCCCGTTCTGCGGCAACACATGCCCGGCCCCCTGGACGCTGATGCCCTCGACCGGCGCCTGGGTGCCGGTGCCGCCGTAGCGCGTGCGGGTCCAGCCCGACTGCGGGGAGTCAGTCGACGACGGCGTCTGGCTCACGCCCTGCAAGTTGGTCCACTGCTTGATCTCCTCGCCGAAGTTCGGGTAGCGCAGCGTGTCGTCGGCGGTGCCGTGCCACAGCTGCATCCGCGGGTACGGGCCGCTGCGCCCGCCGCTCATCTGCCGGGCCTGGTCGCCCCACTGCTGCGCGGTCTTGCTGATCTGGCCGTTCGCGCACTGGCTGTTCCAGCTCGACCCGTCCGTGGTGCCGAAGCAGCCGGCGGGCACGCCCATGAACGCCGAGCCGGCCGCGAACACGTCCGGGTACTCGGCCGCGAGCACGTTCGTCATCATCGCGCCCGAGGAGAACCCGGTGACGTACACGCGGGAAGAGTCGACGTTGTAGCGCTGCTTGGCCCAGTTGACCATCGACAGGATGCCGACCGGGTCGCTGCCGCCGCCGCGGGTCAGGGCCTGCGGCGAGGAGACGTCGAAGCACTGCCCGCTGCGCGTGGCTTCCGGGAACACGATGACGTACCCGTACTGGTCGGCCGCGGTGACGTAGTCGTGGGCGTAGCCGTTGAACACCGCGGACGCCGAACCGGTGCAGTAGTGGATCGCGACCAGCAGCGCCGGGCGCGCGGCGAGCCGGTCCGGGACGTAGGTGTACATGTTGAGGTTGCTGGGATTGCTGCCGAAGTCGGTGACCCGGGTCAGCGTGGCCGCCGACGCCGGCTGGGCCGCCACGACCAGCACGATCGCGGCGGCGATCGCCAGCACGGCGGCGGAGAGGGCCGTGAGGAGTCTTCGCACGGAGGAAATCCTTTCCGGGGGCGGGAGAGGAACTGCGATGATGGTTCGTCGCCGTCTCCGGCCGGTCAACGATTATCGGGATGTTTCGGCCGCTCACGAACGGCTCACCGATCGGCCGCGACGCCGGGGGTCTGGCAGGATTCCGGGATGACCGAGTTGCTGCTGGGCCCGCTGCTGCGGCACGTGAGCGCCGGCTCGGCGACGATCTGGGTGGAGACGGCCGGCCCGTGCGAAGTCGCGGTCGCCGGCGCGGCCGCCCGGACGTTCGAGGTCGCCGGCCACCACTACGCCCTCGTCGTGCTGACCGGGCTGGAGCCGGGGCGCAGCACGCCGTACGAAGTCCGGCTCGACGGCGCTCTCGTCTGGCCCGAGCCGGGCAGTCCCCTGCCGCCGAGCCGGATCCGGACGCTCGAGCCCGGCGATCCGCGGTTCCGGCTGGTGTTCGGGTCCTGCCGCAAGCCGCGGGAGCAGGACGCGCTGGGCCCGGACGCGCTCGCCGCGTACGCCCACCGGATGGCCGCGCTCGACGAAACCGAGTGGCCGGAATCGCTGCTGCTGCTGGGCGATCAGGTCTACGCCGACGAAACGACCGACGCGACGCAGGCGTGGCTGGCGACGCGGCGCGACCCGAGGAAGCCGCCCGGCAAGGAGGTCGCCGACTTCGAGGAGTACTGCCACCTGTACGCCGAGGCCTGGTGCGACCCGGCCGTGCGCTGGCTGCTGTCCACGGTGCCGACGTCGATGATCTTCGACGACCACGACGTCCGCGACGACTGGAACACCTCGCACGCCTGGCGCGAGCGGATGGCCCGGACGTCCTGGTGGCCGGAGCGGATCCGCGGTGCGCTGGTCTCGTACTGGGTCTACCAGCACCTGGGCAACCTCGGTCCCGAGGAGCTCGCCGAAGACGACCTCTACCAGCGGGTGAGCAGGTCTGGTGAGGACAACGCCGAGCTGTTGCGCGCGTTCACCGACCGCGCCGACCGGGAGGCGGACGGCGCCAAGGGCACCCGGTGGTCCTACCGGCGCGACTTCGGCCCGGTCCGGCTGCTGGTCATCGACTCGCGGGCGGGCCGGATCCTCTCGGGCGGGCAGCGGTCGATGATCGGCGACGAGGAGTTCCGCTGGATCGAGGAGCAGGCGTCCGGCTCCTTCGACCACCTGCTGATCGGCACGTCGCTGCCGTGGCTGCTGCCCACCGCGCTGTCGGCCGCGCAGTCGCTCGACGAGCGGCTCTGCGCCCGGCCCGGGGTCGTCGGGCGGGCCGCCGAATGGCTGCGCCAGCTCCTGGACCTGGAGCACTGGCCGGCGTTCCGGGCGTCGTTCGAACGGCTGGCCGAGCTCGTCGCCCGCGTCGCGGACGAGGGCCCGGCCTCGGTCAACGTGCTCTCGGGCGACGTGCACCACGCCTACGTCGCGCTGGCCGAGTTCCCCGGCGGCACCGCGGCGCCGGTCCACCAGCTGACCTGCTCGCCGGTGCACAACACCGTGCCGTGGTTCATGAACCGGCTGTTCCGGGCCGGCTGGTCGCGACGGCTGACCCGGGTGAGCGAGTGGCTCGCGCGCCGCGCCGGCGTCACGCCCGCGCCGCTGTCGTGGCACTGCGTGTCCGGGCCGCACTTCGGGAACGCGGTGATGGAGCTGGACGTCGACGGGCGCACGGCCACGGCGACGCTGGTGCGGCCGGAGGCGGCCGGGGAGCCGATCCGGCTGGCCTGAGGGTGGGTGCGCCACGGCCACCCTTCCCCGCGGGATCCGGGTTAACCTCGGATCATGGCCGCGGAAAACTCGCTCGGGGAGTTCCTCCGGGCCCGCCGTGCGCAGGTGGGCCCGGAAGAGCTCGGCCTGCCCGCGGGCGGGCCACGCCGGGTCGCGGGCCTGCGCCGCGAAGAGGTGGCGGTCCTGGCCGGCGTCAGCACCGACTACTACGTCCGGCTGGAGCAGGGCCGCGAGCGGAACCCGTCGGCGCAGGTCGTCGACGCGCTCGCCCGCGGGCTGGCGCTCGACGAGGAGGCGGCCGCCCACCTGCACCGGCTGGCCCAGCCGGTGCCCCCGCGGCGCCGGCGCGCCCGGCGGCCGGCGCCGGTCAGCCCGAACCTGCTGCGCCTGATGGACGGCTGGCCGGGCACACCCGCGGTGGTCCTCGGTCCCTGTCTGGAAGTGCTGGCGCACAACCACCTCGGCGAGGCGTTGTTCGCCGGGCACACCCACAGCGGTGACCTGGTCCGGCTGGTGTTCCTCGACCCGGACGCCCGCGAGTTCTACCCGGACTGGGAACGCGTCGCGGTCAACACGGTCGGCGGCCTCCGGGCGGCCGCCGGGATCGACCCGGACGACCCGCGGCTGATCGAGACGGTCGGCGAACTGTCGGTCAAGAGCGCGGACTTCCGCCGGTTGTGGGCCCGCCACGACATCCGGCAGAAGACGCACGAAACCAAGCGGTTCCGCCACCGGCTGGTCGGCGAGCTGGAGCTGAGTTACGAGGCGCTGACCGTGAACAGCGCCCCTGGCCAGCAGCTGATCGTCTACCAGGCCGAGCCGGGCAGCCCGTCGGAAGCGGCGCTCGCCCTGCTGGGCAGCCTCGCCGCGTCCTGAAAAGAATCCCGAAACCCATCCACAATGGACGGAGTACTTCGTCGTGCCCGAAAACCCTGTCTGGTTCATCACCGGCTGCTCCAGCGGCCTCGGCCGCGCGCTGGCCGAAGCCGTGCTCGGCCGGGGCCTGCGCGCGGTCGTCACCGCCCGCGATCCGGCCCGGATCGCCGATCTCGCCGCCGCGCACGGCGACCGCGCGCTGGTGCTGCCGCTCGACGTCACCGACCACGCCCAGGTCGTCGACGCCGTCGCGCGGGCCGAAGCGGCGTTCGGCCGGATCGACGTCCTGGTCGGCAACGCCGGCTACGGCTACCTCGCCGCGGTCGAAGAGGGCGAGGACGCCGAGATCCGGAAACTGTTCGACACCAACGTCTTCGGCCTCGCCGACGTCACCCGGGCCGTGCTGCCGGGGATGCGGGCGCGCCGCAGCGGGCACGTCGTCACCGTGTCGTCCCTCGGTGGCCTGGCCGCCTTCGGCGCCACCGGCTACTACCACGCCACGAAGTTCGCTGTGGAAGGACTGTCGGAGTCCCTGGCCGCGGAGGTCGCGCCGCTGGGCATCAAGGTGACCATCGTCGAGCCCGCCGCGTTCCGCACCGGCTGGTCCGGTCCGTCGATGCGGCAGTCGGCGATCCGCATCGACGACTACGCCGAGACCGCGGGCGCCCGCCGCGAAGCGACGCTCGCGACCTACGGCCACCAGCCGGGCGACCCGGTCCGCGCCGCCGAAGCGATCATCACCGCGGTCGGCAGCGACGAACCCCCGCTGCGCCTGCTCCTCGGCCGGGCCGCCTACGACATCGCGACCGCCAGGCTCGGCAGCCTCCGGTCCACTTTCGACACCTGGCGCGAGACCACCCTCGGCGCCGACTTCCCCCAGGAGGAAACCCCGTGAAGACCGTCCTGATCACGGGCGCCAGCAGCGGCATCGGCCGCGCCACCGCCCTGCGGCTGGCCGGCGACGGCCACCACGTCGTGCTCGGCGCCCGGCGCGAAGACCGGCTGACGGCCCTGGCCAAGGAGATCCACGACGCCGGGGGCACCGCCGACGTGCACCGGCTCGACGTCACCGACCGCGCGGACGTCGCCGCGTTCGCCGACGCCGCCGTCGAGGCGCACGGCCGGCTCGACGTCTTCGTCGCCAACGCCGGTGTGATGCCGTTGTCGCGCCTGGATTCCGGGCACGTCGACGAGTGGGACCGGATGATCGACGTCAACGTCCGCGGCCTGCTGCACGGGATCGCCGCGGCCCTGCCGCACTTCCGGCGGCAGGGCGGCGGGCACTTCGTGACGATCGCCTCCACCGGGGCGCACGAGGTGGTCCCGACGGCCGCGGTCTACTGCGGCACCAAGTACGCGGCCCGGGCGATCACCGAGGGCCTGCGCCTGGAAGCCGATCCCGGCCTCCGCGTGACGACCGTCTCGCCCGGCGTCACCGAGTCCGAGCTGGCCGACACGATCACCGAACCGGGGGCGCGGGAGGCGATGCGCACCTACCGCGCGGTGACCATGCCGCCGGAGACCATCGCCGGAGCCGTCGCGTACGCGATCGGGCAGCCGGACGGCGTCGACGTCAACGAGATCGTCGTCCGCCCCACCGCGCAGCGGTGACGCTCAGCGCTCCAGTTCGGCGATGACGCGGGGGATCTCCGCCACCAGCTCCCGCGCCAGCAGGCCGGTGCTGCCGGTGTCGGGGATCAGCCGCTGGCCGGCCACGGCGTGGACGTGCGTCGCCCAGCAGGCCGCCTGGTCGACCGCCGCGCCGCGGGCGAGGAAGCCGCCGGTCAGGCCGGCCAGCACGTCGCCGCTGCCCGAGGTCGCCAGGCCGACGTGGCCGCTGCCGTCGCGCCAGGTGCGGCCGCCGGGCTCGGCGACCACGCCCATCAGCAGGACCACGCCCCGGTAGCGGCCGGCGATCCGGACCGCCGTCTCCAGGTCGTCGACGTCCTTTTCCTCGCAGCCGTCGAGGAACGCGGCCTCGACGCGGTTCGGGGTGAGCAGGAGCCGGCCGGCCAGGGGTTCGGCGAGCGAGGGATCCCGGCTCAGCGCACCGAGCGCGAACGCGTCGAGCACCACCTTCGCGTCCGGGGCGATGGCGGGAACCAGGCGCCGCAGCAGCTCTTCGGTTTCCGAAACGCCGGTGAGGCCGGGGCCGACCACGACGGTGCCGGCGTCGGGCAGCACTTCGGCCAGCCGGTCGACGGCGTCCGCGCCGATCGCGCCGGACGCGGTTTCCGGGAGCCCGAAGACCGACGATTCGGGGACCGAGACGCCGATCGCGGTCGCGTGCCGTTCGGCGACCGCCAGCTGCAGCGTGCCGGCCCCGGCGCGCAGGGCGGCGGTCCCGGACAGCGCCGGCGCCCCCGGCACGGTCCGGGCGCCGCCGACGACGAGGACGGTTCCCCGGTCTCCGGTGCCGATCCGCCAGTCCCGCAGCAGGGCCGGGCTGACCGGCGCCGGGTCAGGAGAGCTGTTCTGCGGCATCGTCGTCCGCCGTCGGTGGCGTGTCGGTGGCGTGCAGGTGGCCGACCTCCTGGGCCAGCACCATGGTGAACCCGCCGTCGCGGTCGCGCTCCCAGGCCGTCACCGACCCGTTGGGGACCTCGGTGGCGTCCGCGGCGCGCAGCAGGTCGGGTTCCGGCAGCCCTTCGAGGAGGTAGCGCAGGGCGAAGACCGTCATCTCGTGCGCGGCCAGCAGAACGCGCTTTCCGGCGTGTTCCGCGCTCAGCTCGGCGAGCAGGGACCGCAGCCGCAGCACGACGTCGGCCCAGGACTCCCCGCCCGGCGGCCGGTAGTAGAACTTGCCCAGCCGCCGCTTGCGCCGCAGCTCGTCGGGCCACCGCTCCTGGACGCCGTGGGAGGTCAGCAGATCCAGCACCCCGAGCTCGCGGTCGCGCAGCCGTTCGTCCGGGACGATCGCCACGCCGTCGGGCGCGGCCAGCCGCGCGGTGTCCCACGCCCGGCGGTAGGTCGAGGTGACGATGACGTCCGGCGGCTGCTCGGCCAGGAACTCCCCCGCGGCCGACGCCTGTTCCCGCCCCAGGTCCGTCAGCGGCACGTCGGCGTCGCGCTCGGCGATGTCGATCACATCCGCCCCCGCCGACTCCGCCTCCTCCCTGGCCACGTTCCCGGTGCTCTGGCCGTGCCGCAGCACACCCACCCAGTCCAAGTCGACGTTCACGACGGCCTGGTACCCCGCGGGACCCGCCGCCGAAACCCGGGATGGTTAGGCCCGCAAACCAGGTACGGCTAGGGTCGTTCCATGTCGCGAAGTCTCGACGCCCAGAACCGGCTGCAGCAGCTGGAGGCGATCATCGGTACTCCGGCCATGCACCTCGGACTGGCCGAGATGCTGGCCGACACCCTCCAGCGCCTGCGCGATGTCATGGCAGTCGACACCGCGACCGTGCTGCGGTACCAGTCCAGCGCCCGCCAGCTGGTCGCCTTTGCGGCCGCGGGCATCGAAGAAGAGGTCCACCAGGGTGTGCGGGTGCCGGTGGGCAGCGGGTTCGCCGGCACGGTGGCGCTCCAGCGGGCCCCGGTGATCCTGGACCACGTCGACGAGACCACCGTGGTGAACTCCCTGCTCTGGGAACGCGGCCTGCACTCCATGCTCGGCGTGCCGATGATCGCCGGCAGCGAGCTCGTCGGGGTGCTGCACGTCGGTTCGGTCGAGCTCCGGGAGTTCGGCGAGGCCGACGTGACCACCATGCAGCTGCTCGCCGACCGCCTGGCGATGGCGATCCAGATGGAAGCGCGGGAAGAGAACCGCACCGCCACCATGGCGCTGCAGCGCAGCCTGCTGCCGAGCACCCTGCCCGAGGTGTCCGGCCTGGCCTTCGGCGCCCGGTACGTGCCCGGCGCGGAGACCGGCCTCGGCGGCGACTGGTACGACCTGTTCACCCTGCCGGGCGACCGGCTCGGCGTGGTGATGGGTGATGTGTCCGGCCACGGCCTGGACGCGGCGGTGATCATGGGCCGGCTGCGCAGCGCCCTGCGTGCCTATGCCCTCGACTGCGAAAGCCCCGCCGAGGTGCTGGCCAAGCTCGACCGCAAGGCGAACCACTTCGAACACGGGGCGATGGCCACGGTGGCCTACGGGATCATCGGGCCGGACCGCGAGGCGCTGACGCTGTCGCTGGCCGGGCACCTGCCGCCGGTGCTGGCCGTGCCCGGCGAAGCGGGCCTGCTGGTCGACGCGCCGCCGGATCCCCCGATCGGGTTGACCATCGGGGCGCCGGACCGGCGGACGACCGTGATCCCGATGCCGGAGGGCGCCGTGCTGGCGCTCTACACCGACGGCCTGGTGGAACGCCGGGACCGGCCGGTGGACGCCGGGATGGCCCAGCTGGCGGCGACCGTGCGCGCCGACGACCCGGACCGGGTCTGCGCGCAGATCATGGCCGCGATGATCGGCAACCGGGCGGCCCAGGACGACGTCGCCCTGCTGGCCATCCGGCGCCTGAGCGTCCCGGCCGGCAGCTGACGCGGGCCGGGACGGCAGGGTCAGGACCCGGCGAGCGCCGCGTCCCGAGTCGGGAACAGCGAGAGGCTGTCCTCCAGCCCGGTCAGCTGGATCGGGCGCAGGGTGGCCCGGCCGGACGCGACGATCCGGACCGCGGTGCCGGTGCCGGCGTTGCGGTGGATCGTCAGCAAGGCGGTCAGGCCGGGCGAGGCGAGGAACTCGACGCGGCTCAGGTCGACCACCAGCACGGGCGGCTGCTCGGCCAGAGCTTCGTCCGCGGCCTGCACGAGCGCCGGCGCGGTGGTCGTGTCCACGTCCCCGGCGACCTCGACGACGACCGCTTCCCCTTCCTCCGTTCGGGCGAGCCGGAACTCCCCGAACGGCACAGCGGTGGCCGAGCTCTCGATGTGGGTGTGCTCGGTCATGACGTTTCTCCTCGCCTTCGGCAGCTCCACCGTGATCCGGTGCGCGCGCGTGATCACGAAGGCTGTCTGCTCAACCGCTGTCAATCATGCCTGCTCGGACGACGCGCCGCCGTGTCAGCACCCCTCGCGCTTTTCGCCACGCCTCCGAGCAGGCAGGATGGTCACCATGAGCGAGAGGGACGTGACCGGGAACGCACTCGGCGACGCCGCCGGCTCCGCGGGGTCGGTGGCCTTGGAGCACCACGAAGGTGCGGCAGTCCTGCGTGTCGACGGCGCGCTCGACCTCGCGCTCGCGCCGAAACTGCGCCAGCTGGCCGAACGCGCGGCCCGGCTGGAACCCGAACTGCTCGTCATCGACCTCACCGGCGTCACCTTCCTCGCGTCGGCGGGCATGGCCGAACTCGTCCGGGCGCACCGCGGGCCCACCGCGTCGGCGCCGCTGCGGGTGGTGGCCAGCGGCCGCATCACGCTGCGCCCGCTGGAACTGACCCGGCTCGTCGACGAACTCGCCATCTACCCGTCGCTGTCCGACGCGCTGGTGCGCTGATGACGTCCCGGCCGGGGTTCGACGCCGTGCTCGAGGCGGTGCGCCAGGCGTTCGTCGGCGCCGACGGCGCTCCGGCGGCCACCGAGGTCCGCCCGCTCGGGCCGGCCGAAGCGGGAGCGGTGCTCGGCGACCACGTCGCGCTCGCGGTGACCGACCGCGCCGTCCTCGCGGATCTGGTGCCCGGCCGGGAAATCACCGGCGCGATCGCCGTCGCGGCCGACGGCGGCCGGCACGGCGCATTGGTCTATACCACCGCGGCCACCGGTGCACCGCCCGCGGCCGTCGCCGCAGCGATCGAAGCCGCCACCGCGGACCTTGCCGGCACGGTCCGGCGGCTGCGGAACGAAGCCGCGGTGCTCGACGCGCTGCACTCCACCGGTCGCGAACTGACCGCCCAGCTCGACATCGACCGGATCGTGCAGGACGCGACCGACGCGGCCACGAAGGCGACCGGCGCCGGTTTCGGCGCGTTCTTCTACAACCTGATCGACGAGTTCGGCGAGTCGTACACGCTGTACACCATTTCCGGCGTGCCGAAGGAGGCGTTCGCCCGGTTCCCGATGCCGCGCAACACCGCGGTGTTCGCGCCGACCTTCGACGGCGCCGGCACCGTCCGCAGCCCCGACATCACGAAGGACCCGCGCTTCGGGAAGAACGCGCCCCACCACGGGATGCCGGCGGGCCACCTGCCGGTGTGCAGCTACCTGGCCGTCTCGGTGATCAGCCCGACCTCCGGGGAGGTGCTGGGCGGGTTCTTCTTCGGCCACCCCGAGCCGGACCGGTTCACCGCGCGCCACGAATACCTCGCCGAGGGCATCGCCGGCTACTCGGCCATCGCGCTGGACAACGCCCGGCTCTACGAACGCGAGCGCACGCTCGCCACCGAACTGTCCCGCAGCATGCTGCCGGTCGCCCCGCCCACCCCGGGCCTCGACGTGGTCACCCGGTACCTGCCCGCGGCCACCGGCAGCAAGGTCGGCGGCGACTGGTTCGACGTCATCCGGCTGCCCTCGGGCGGCACCGCGTTCGTCATCGGCGACGTCGTCGGCCACGGCGTCACCGCCGCGACGGTGATGGGCCAGGTCCGGACGGCCATCCGCAGCTACGCCCTGCTGGAGCTGCCGCCGTCGGAGGTGCTGCGCAACGTCTCCGAGCTGACCGCCGGGCTGTTCGGCGAAAGCTTCGTGACCTGCTTCTACGCGGTCCACCAGCCCACCGACGGCACGCTGCGCTACGCGAACGCCGGCCACCTGCCGGCCATCATGATCCGCCCGGGCGAGCCGCCCGGGCAGATCGGCGAGGCGCTGGCGCAGCCGCTGGGCGTCGGCTCGGTGTTCCCCCAGCGCACGACCGGGTTCCCGCCCGGCGCGGACCTGGTGCTCTACACCGACGGGCTGGTCGAGAGCCGCACCCGCGACCTCACCCTCGGCATCGAATGGCTCCTGGCGGGTATCCCGGGCTTGCTGGCCGCCGCCGACCTCGGCACGGCCTGGGACAAGCTCGTCGAGGAGCTGACGAGCGGACGGCACGACGACGACATCGCCCTGATCCACGTGCGCCACCGCGGAGAGGACCCCCCATGACGGATCCCCGCCCGCCGGGCGCGCCCGCTCCCCCGGCCTCGTTCCACCGGCGCACGGCCGCGGTGGCCGACCGCCTGCCCGACCTGCGCCAAGCCCTGAGCCGCTGGCTCACCACGCTCCGCCTGGACGTCGAACGGCGGGAGGACATCGTCCTCGCCGGCTACGAAGCGATGGCGAACTCCGCCGAGCACGCCTACCCCGACGGCGAAGCCGGCCAGGTCGAGGTCCGGGCCGAAGCGCTGCCCGGCCGGCTGACCGTGACGGTCACCGACTACGGCACCTGGCGGCCGCCGGCGTCGACGAACGGGCTGCGGGGCCGCGGCCTGCTGCTCATCGACACGCTCGCCGACCACAGCGCCCAGGTGCACCGCGAAGACGGCACCACCGTCACCATGACCTGGCTCACCGGCGAAGCCTCGCTGGACTGACGCCGCATCCACCCGGGCGCGTGAGCGGGCACACCCGGCGGTCCCGCCGGTGGCCGAGTAGGCTCGGCGCGGGTCGTTTGAGCCGGGAGTGAGATGAGCGTCGGGGAAGAGGCCGGCCACCGGGCCGTGTTTCCCGGGACCAGCCGGATGGCCGCCCGGATGCGGGACTTCGACTGGCGGTCGTCCCCGCTCGGCGAGCCGCGGGACTGGCCACCGAGCCTGACCACGGCCGTCCGGATCTGCCTCACCTCCCGCTTCCCGATGATCGTCTGGTGGGGGCCGGACCTGCGGTTCCTCTACAACGACGCGTACCTGCCGCTGCTGGGCACGAAGCACCCGGCGCTGGACAAGCCGGGCTCGGAGGTCTGGAGCGAGATCTGGCACATCATCGGCCCGATGCTGGACAGCGTGATGACCACCGGTGAAGCGACCTGGTCGGAGGATCTGCTGCTGCCGATGAACCGGCACGGCTACTGGGAAGAGACCTACTGGACGTACTCCTACAGCCCGGTGCACGACGACCTCGGCACCGTCCGGGCGGTGTTCACCGCGGTCTCGGACACGACCGAGCGGGTGATCGGCGCACGCAGGCTGGCGGTTCTGCGCGAACTCGGCGCCCAGGCCGGGGTCGCCCGCACCGTGGACGAAGCCTGTGAGCTGGTCGCCGGCGTGCTGGGGCGGGCCGCGGCCGACGTCCCCTACGCCGCGATCCACATCCGCGGCGCCGACGGCGAACCGGCGCTCGCGGCCGTCACCCCCGGCGGTGCCGGCGCGGGCGACGAGACCGCGTGGCCGCTGAAGGACGTGCTCGCCGACGGGGCCGCGCGGACGGTGTCGGACGGGCTGTTCGGCGAACTGCCCGCGGGCGGCTGGTCGACGCCGCCCGCCGAGGCGATGGTGCTGCCACTGCCCGGCGACGCCGGGGACACGCCCACCGGCGTGATCGTGCTGGGGGCCAGCGCCGGGCGCGCGCTCGATGAGTCCTACCGGACGTTCCTCGGGCTGGTCGCCCAGCAGACGACGGCGCTGGTCAACGGCGCGATCGCCTACCAGGTCCAGCAGCGGCGCGCCGAGGAGCTGGCCGCGCTGGATGCGGCGAAGACGACGTTCTTCGCCAACATCAGCCACGAGTTCCGGACCCCGCTCACCCTGATCCTGGGGCCCGCGGCCGAGCTGCGCGACACCTTCGGCCACGCCGACGACCGGGTGCGGGAAGAGGTCGACGTCATCCACCGCAACGCGCTGCGGCTCGGGCGGCTGGTGAACAACCTGCTCGACTTCTCCCGGATCGAAGCGGGCCGGATGCAGGCGCGGTTCGAACCGGTGGACCTCGGGGCGTTCACCGCGGAGCTGGCGAGCGTCTTCCGCGCCGCGGCCGAGCGGGCCGGCCTGGCGTTCGAGGTCGACTGCGGCCCGCTGCCCGAGCCGGTGCACGTCGACCGCGGGATGTGGGAGAAGGTCGTCTTCAACCTGCTGTCCAACGCCATCAAGTTCACCTTCGACGGCGCGATCCGGGTCAGCGCCGGCCTGGAGGGCGGCCACGCCGTGGTCGCGGTGGCCGACACCGGGACCGGGATCGACGCCGCCGAGCTGCCGCGCCTGTTCGAGCGGTTCCACCGGATCCCGTCGGCGCGGGCGCGGTCGAACGAGGGCAGCGGGATCGGCCTGGCGCTGGTGCGCGAGCTCGTGGACATGCACGGCGGCAGCGTCGCCGTGGAGAGCGCTCCGGGCGCCGGGACGACGTTCCGGGTCCGGGTGCCGCTGGGAACACGGCACCTGCCCGCCGAGCACGTCGTCGCGGAGCCGTCGCCCGGCGGCCTCACCGCGGAGACGGCGGAACCGTACGTGCAGGAGGCGCTGCGCTGGCTGCCGGACGACGACGACCAGGCCGCCCGGCCCGCGCCCGCCGCCACGGGGGCCCGGGTGCTGGTCGCCGACGACAACGCCGACATGCGCGACTACCTCGTCCGGCTGCTGCGCGACGACTACGCGGTGACGGCGGTGCGCGACGGCGTGGAAGCGTTCGCGGCCGCGCGCGCCGAGCCGCCCGAGCTGATCATCAGCGACGTCATGATGCCGCGGCTGGACGGTCTCGGCCTGCTCGCCGAGCTGCGCGGCGACCCGCGCACCGCCGCCGTGCCCGTGCTGCTGCTGTCCGCGCGGGCCGGTCAGGAAGCCGCTGTCGACGGGCTGGCCGCCGGTGCCGACGACTACCTGGTGAAACCGTTCTCGGCGCGGGAGCTGCTCGCCCGCGTCCGCACGACCGTCCAGCTCGCCCGGCTGCGGTCGCAGCACACCCGGTGGCGCGCGGCGATGATCGAGTCGCTGCAAGAGGGCTTCTTCGTCTGCGACGCCGACGGCCGGGTCGTCGAGATCAACACAGCGTTCACCGCGTTGCTCGGCTTCGGCAGCGACGGGCTGCCCTACTCCCCGCCGTTCGCGTGGTGGCCGGACCCGGACACCGAACCCGCCGCCTTCGCCGAGGTCTCGGGCGCCTTCGGCGGCGCGTGGGACGAGCCGGGCGGCAGTTTCGTGCTGCCGATGCGGCACCGGGACGGGCACCGGGTGTGGGTCGCGATCGCCTACAGCCAGCTGCACGACGACGAGGGCAGCCGCCGGCTGGTCGGCACCATCCGCGACGTCACGGCCGAGCGCTACGCCGTCCAGCGCGAAAGCGCGCTGGCCTCGATGAAC
The DNA here is from genome assembly GCF_040682815.1 of Amycolatopsis sp. NPDC051102. Classification (NCBI taxonomy): domain Bacteria; kingdom Bacillati; phylum Actinomycetota; class Actinomycetes; order Pseudonocardiales; family Pseudonocardiaceae; genus Amycolatopsis; species Amycolatopsis sp. NPDC051102. The sequence goes on along the minus strand of NZ_JBFBBT010000035.1, from coordinate 25,972 downwards.
CAGCGCCTCGCCGGGATCAGCGGGACGCGGGAAGCGCTGCGCACCGCGCTGGAGCTGCTGCGGGAGCTGTGGGGCGCCCGGCGCGTCCTCGCGGTGACCTGGCCGCGGGAGGGCGAGCCGGAACTCGCCTCCACCGATCCCGGCGACCAGCGCTGGATGGACCTGGCCGCCCCGCTGCGCGCCACGCTCGGCGACGTCCGCGCGCTCCCTGCGTTGCACGCGATCCCGGCCGGCGGCGGCGCGGGCACCACCCTCGACCACCCCACCGGCCGGTTGACGCTCTGGATCGAGCCCGCACCGGGCCGTCCGCTCGGCACCGAGGACCGGACGCTGCTCGCGCTGCTGGCCGGGACGCTCGCGCACGCCCTGCGCCGCGCGCACCGCGACGACCGGCAGCGGGAGGTCGCGCTCGCCCTGCAACGCTCGATCCTCGGCCCGGCCGAGCTGCCCGACGGCTTCGCGGTGCGCTACGAGCCGGCGACCCCGCCGCTGGAGGTGGGCGGCGACTGGTACGACGTCATCGCGCTGCGCGGCGACCGGATCGGCATCGTCGTCGGCGACTGCGTCGGCCGGGGACTGGCCGCGGCCGCGGTGATGGGCCAGCTGCGCAGCGCCGGCCGGGCGCTCATGCTGGAGGCCAGCAGCCCGGCGGACACCCTGGCCGCGCTCGACCGGTTCGCCGGGCGGCTGCCGGGTGCCCTGTGCACCACGGTCTTCTGCGGGGTGCTCGACCCGGCGACCGGCACCCTCACCTACAGCAGCGCCGGGCACCTGCCCGCCACCCTCGTGCACCGCGACGGCACGGCGCAGTTCCTCGACGACGGCGCCGGCGTGCCGCTCGCCGTCCGCATCGCGGCGCCGCGCCCGGAGGCCCGGGCGGTCGTGCCGATCGGCTCCCTGCTCATGCTCTACACCGACGGGCTGGTGGAGCGCCGCCGCGAGTCGCTCGACGACGGCATGGACCGGGCCACCACGGCCGCCCACGACACGCGGGACGCGGAGCTCGGCGCCCTGGCGGCCGGCCTGATGGACCGGCTGCGCCCGGCGGACGGCTACGAGGACGACGTCGCGCTGCTGCTCTACCGCCGGTCGGTGCCCCCGCTGGACTTCGAGTTCGCGGCGGACCCGGACCACCTCGCCTCGACCCGGCACTGGCTGCGCGCGTGGCTGGAGAACGCGTCGCTCGAACCGGACCTCGCGCAGGACGTGCTCGTCGCGGCGGGCGAAGCCTGCGCCAACGCCGTCGAGCACGCCTACCTCGGCGGCGCCGGCGCGACCGCCCACCTGGCGGCCCGGCTCACCGGCGGGCACCTGGTCGTCACGGTGACCGACCGGGGCCGCTGGAAGCAGCCGCCGCCGGACAACCACGTGCTGCGCGGGCGCGGCGTGCCGATGATGGAAGCGCTGGCCGACGCGGTCACCTTCCGGCACGACGACGCCGGGACCACCGTCACGCTGGAATGGAGGATCGGTTCGTGACGACGGGACTCACGCTGGTCAGCGGCCCGGACGACGACGGCGACCGGGTGCTGACCGTCACGGGCGAGATCGACATGAGCAACGCCGCGGAGTTCGGCGCGGCCCTGGACCGCGAGCTCGCGGCCGGCACCGCGGTGACCGTGGACTTCACCGGGGTCACCTACCTCGACAGCGCCGGCATCGCGGTGCTGTTCGACCGGTCGGGCGAGCACGACCTGCGGCTGCTCGCGCCGAAGCTGCTCGAGCGGGTACTGCGCGTGTCCGGGCTCAACCAGGTCGCGAAGGTGATGATCCGCTGAACGGTTGAACACCGTGCCACCGGGTAAGCAGGCCCCAGCGACGGCGGTCGGGTGGGTTGTGCTGCCGTCCGTCGCCAGGTGGCCCCGACGCCCAACCCACGACGTTCAGCAGTGAGCGCCGGGCCGGAGTCACCGCCCCCAGCCCGGTGTGGCGGCTCTGTTGTTGCGGATCGCGCGGCGGACGCGAGTAAGGTTTGCCGTTCCGTTGAAGCAGCAGCGGTCCGGCACGAGCCGCAGGCGTCCGGGACGGAGATGACCGAATGACCGGTGAGCCGATCCTGCCCGAGCACCTCGACGAGCTGACCGCGGCGATGGCCGACCTCACGAGCGCGCTGGAGACCGGACCGACCGAAGCGGAGATCCTCGACGCCGTCTGCGCCGAAGCCGTCCGCGCGATCCCCGGCGCCGACTTGGCGAGCATCACCGCGATCCGCGACGGCGAACCGGCGACCGTGGCCTCCACCGACGAGCGGGCCGTCGAAATCGACCGGTTCCAGTACGCGGCCGGCGAAGGGCCGTGCCTGCGGGCGGCCGAGACCGGCGAAGTGGTGCGGTTGCCGTTCGCCACCGCCGGAGCCGCCTGGCCCCGGTTCACCGCGCGTGCCCTGGAACTCGGGGTCGGCAGCTACCTCGCGGCGCCCCTGCGCGTCGACGAACACCTTTCCGGCGCGATCAACCTCTTCGGCTACGGCGGCCACGGCTTCGCGGAGACCGACTCACGGCTGCTGGCGCTCTACACCACGATCGTCTCGTTCGGCCTGCGCACCACCCGGCGCTACCACCGGGCGCGGCAGCGGACCACCGAGCTCGAAGCGGCGATGCGGTCGCGGGCGGTGATCGAGCAGGCGAAGGGCATCCTGATGGCCGTGCACCGGATCAGCGCCGACGACGCGATGAAGCGGCTGGTCACCGAATCGCAGCGGACCAACGTGAAGCTCCGGGAGATCGCGGCCCGGTTCGTCGAGGACCTGTCCGCGGCACAGTCCCCCGGCTGAGGGGTGCTCAGGCGCTGCGGCGGGCCGGGAACGGCCAGGTGAGCGTGATGACGGTGCCGTTCTCGGTCGAGCGGAGGTCGAGCCCGTCGACCAGGGCCTGGATCAGGCGCAGGCCGCGCCCGTCGTCCGCGCGTTCGGCCAGCGTCGCCCACCGGCCCTGGTCGGCGACGGTGACGATCAGCACGTCCTGGTCGATCCGGGCGCGGACGTCGATCAGCCCCGGCCGGCCGTGGTAGGCGTGGTCGAGCACGTTGGCCATCGCTTCCCAGCAGGCCAGGACGACGTCGTCGGCCTCCCGCCCGACCTCGTCACCGGCGCGCCGCCGCAACCACGAGACCAGGTGCCGGCGCAGGCTCGGCAGCGTCCGTGGCGAAATCGTGCCGCGGTACCGCCATCCGTCCGATCCCAGCTCTTCCACGTTCACCTCCTCGGGGGACTTCCGGTTTGCTACCCACCGGTTCGGATTCTCAATCACCGGTAATGGCTTTGCTGGCGCCGTTCGGACCTGGTGCGGGCCGGGGCCGCCGTGATCGGATGGGCGGATGATTCGGTCGACGTCGTCCGTGGTGCTGTGCGCGGTGCTGGCCGCGGCCCTCCTGCCCGCCGTATCCGACGCAGCCACCGCGGCGCCCGGACCGGGTGCCGTCTCGCACTTCGGCCTGGCCCGCAAGGACTGCCTGGGCACCGCGCGGAACACGGCGAGCAAGGCGTGGTTCACCGTGGCGGGCGGCGTGCTGTCCGACGTCTACGCGCCGGTGATCGACAACACGAACGTCGAAACGCTGCAGTTCGCCGTCACCGACGGCCGCAGCTTCACCGACCTGCAGGCCCGCGACATGACCTACACGGTCCGCACGAGCGCGGGCGGGATGGCGTGCGAGGTGACGTCGACGCCGCGCAGCGGGCGGTACCGGCTGGTCACCGAGTACCTGGCCGACCCGGCCCGGACCGGCGTGCTCATCCGCACGCGGCTGGAGCCGCTGCGGGACTCCGGGCGGGACCTCAAGGTCTACGTGCGGTTCGACGCGAGCGTCAACGGCAACGGCGGAGGCGGCCCGGCCAACGGCGGCGGCGACACGGCCACCGTCGACGCGGCGACGTCCGCGCTGGTCAGCGCCGACACGAACACCGTGTCGAGCGCACCGGCGCGCGACTACGGCACCCCGCTGGCCGCCGCGCTGCGCGCCGACCACCGGTTCCTGGTCACGAGCAGCGGGTTCGCGGGCACCGCGGGCGACGGGCTGGCCCAGCTGGACCGTGACCACCGGCTCACCGACACCACGCCGTCGGCCGTGAACGGCAACGTCGTGCAGACCGCGCAGCTGGACCTCCAGCCGCGTCGCCCGGCCGTGCTGGCGCTCGGCTTCGGCACGGACGCACGGGCCGCCGTCGCGACGGCCGGCGCGAGCCTGCGCACGCCGTTCGAGCAGAGCTACCGCGAGTACGCCCGCGAATGGCGTGACTACGACAACGGGCTGATTCCGTTACGGGGCAAGGACTCCGACGCTGACTACCGGTCGGTCAACGTGCTGAAGGCCAGTGAGGACAAGACGTTCCCGGGCGCGGTCGTCGCGTCGCTGGGCAGCCCGTGGGGCCAGGCGGTGTCCGCGGGCGACGCGCCCGGCGGCAAGCCGGTCTACTTCGGCTCCTACCGCGAGATCTTCGCCCGCGACCTCTACGAAAGCTTCTCCGGTCTCCTGTCGGCCGGCGACCGCGAGACGGCGCGGGCGAGCGTCCGGTGGCTGTTCGCGCGCCAGCAGCAGCCGGACGGCCGGTTCCCGCGCAACTCCCTGCTCAACGGCAAGAAGGCGCCCGACTCCGGCGGCGACCAGCTCGACGAGAGCGCGTACCCGATCCTGATGGCGCTGCAGGCCGGGCTCGACCGCGACCGCACCCTCTACACCGATCACATCCGCGCGGCCGCGGACTTCGTCGTCGCGCACGGCCCGGCGTTCGGCTCGGAGCGCTGGGAGGAACAGGGCGGCTACTCGCCCTCGACGATCGCCGCGGAGATCGCCGGGCTCGTCGCCGCGGGCGTGATCGCCGACCGCAACGGCGACCCGGCGCGCGCGAACGTCTACCGAGCCACCGCCGACCACTTCCAGCGCAACATCAAGGGCTGGACGGTGACGTCGAACGGACCGTACGGCGGCCGATACTTCCTGCGGCTGACCAAGAACGGCGACCCGGACTCGGAGTGGATCTACAACCTGGGCAACGGTTCGGTCGACACCGACCAGCGCGCGGTCGTCGACGCCGGCTTCCTCGAGCTGACGCGCCTCGGCGTGCTCCCCGCGAACGACCCGGACGTCACCGCGTCGCTCGGGGTCGTGGACCGGGTGATCAAGCGGGACACCCCGGCCGGCCCGGGCTGGTACCGCTACGGGACATCGGCGCCGGGCAGCGAAGACGGCTACGGCGACTGCTACGAGCCGGACCCGACGAACTGCGCCCCGACGGGCGCGCCCTGGCCCTCGACGAACACCGGCTCCGGTCACCTGTGGCCGGTACTGGCCGGCGAACGCGGCGAGCAGGCCGTCCAGACGGGCGACCGGACGAGCGCGGCGGCGTTGCTGCGCGCGATGCGGGCCCAGACGAGCGGCACCGGCCTGATCCCCGAGCAGATCTGGGAGAACCCGCCGCTGCCCGCGTCGCCGTACGGGTCGGACCCGCGGACGGCGTCGATCGGCTTCACACCGGGCCAGTCCGCCGGCTCGGTGGCGCCGCTGAGCTGGGCACAGTCGCAGTCGGTCCGGCTGGCCCGGGCCGTCGACGACGGCCGGCTGCCCGAGCAGCCCGCCGACGTCCGCGCGCGGTACGTCACCCACGCACCGCCCGCGCCGCTGCCGGTGACGCTGGCTGCGCCGGCCTCGGTGTCCACCGCGACCACTCAGGTCACCGGCACCGCCCCCGTGGGCAGCCGCGTCGACCTGGCGGTGTCCGCGACCGACGCGGGCACGACGACGGTGCTGTCGACCCGGGCGTCGGCGTCGGGCACGTTCACCGCAACGGTGCCGACCCCCTTGGGCGCGAACGTCGTCACGGCGACCGCAACCGGCGCGGGAACGGGGTACGCGCAGAAGACGATCAGCTCGGACTTCGTGACGGGCACGGTTCTGCTGGACACGACCGACCCGGACGGCGACGACAACGGCCCGGGCACCTACACCTACCCGACGGCGGGCGACTTTCACGCGGGCGCGTTCGACCTGCAGCGGTTCCAGGTCATCGATTCGGGCACCAACCTGGTCTTCCGGGCACAGATCCGCGACCTGACCTCGACGTTCGGCTCCCCCCTGGGTGCCCAGCTGCTGACGATCTACGGCCACGACCCGGCAGCCACGTCGACGTCGACCGCTGCGCCGTTCCCGACCCGGGCGTACACGATCGCGCCGCAGGACGCGTGGAGCCGGCGCATCGAGGTCCAGGGCTTCGCGGAACCGGCGCTGGTCGACGCTTCGGGCGCTTCGCTGGCCACGCCGTCGGTGCAGGCTTCGCAGGCGACGCGGTACATCACGGTCAGCGTGGCGAAGGCGGCCTTCGGCACACCGGGACCGGGCTGGACGTTCGCGGTGGTGCTGACCGGCCAGGACGGCAACTCGCCGGACCAGGCGCGCCCGTTCACGCCGACGGCCGGCCAGTACACGTTCGGCCTGTGCGCGCCCGGCGGGACGGCACCGATCTGCGCCGCGGACCCGGCGACGGCCCCGAAGGCGTTCGACGTGCTGACACCGTCCGGTGTCGACCAGCGGACCGAGCTGGACCCGACCCGCGGGCCGGTGGCGGTGCGCGGGGTGCCCGTGGGCTGACAAGCTGGTCGTCATGATCGACGAGTTCGCCAAGGACTACCTGCACAGCGACCTGCGCGAGGTCCGCGAAGAGCTGCTCGGCAAGCTGGACGGGCTGGGCGAGTACGACATCCGCCGTCCCCTGACGGCGACGGGCACCAACCTGCTCGGCCTGGTCAAGCACCTGACCCTGACCGAGGCCCGGTACTTCGGCGAGGTCTTCGGCCGCCCGTTCCCCGAGCCCCTGCCCAGGTGGGACGACCTCGGGGCGCGCGGCACGGACATGTGGGCCACCGAGCACGAGACACGCGCGGAGATCACCGACCGCTACCGCCGGGCGTGGCAGCACTCGGACGCGACGATCGCGGCCCTGCCCGTCGACGCACCGGGCCACGTGCCCTGGTGGCCCCGCCCGGACGTGCGGCTGTTCAACATCCTGGTCCACGTGCTCACCGAGACGAGCCGCCACGCGGGGCACGCGGACATCCTGCGGGAGCAGCTCGACGGCGCACTGGCCACCGCCGGAGACCGCGTCCCGGAGTTCTGGGCGGCCCGGCACGCGGAGGTCGAGCGAGCCGCCCGGGCGGCAGCAGGTCCTCTGTAGACGCCGAACCGGGTGTCCCAGGGCAACATCGGGGGAACGTCCAGGCATATCTCCGGCAATCAGCAGGTGAACGTCCGGTGTGCGCTAACCTGGCCGATCATGGATCCGGCCAGGTGAGCCGGTATGTCGAGGAGCAAATTCGTGCAACCGAACCTGGGGCCAGGGGAAGACTTCCAGCTGCTGCTCGAACGGCAGGTCCGCGAGATGCAGTCCAAGGCCGCGGCCCTGAACGAAGCGCTTTCGGCCGCCGGCGCCACGGTCCGCACGCGCGACGGAGCAGTCACGGTGACGCTGGCCCCGAACGGCGCACTGACGAACCTCGAGCTCGGCCACCGAGCGTGCGAACTGGGCCCGGCGCGGCTGACGGCGGCGATCATGGGCGCGGTGCGCGACGCCCAGCGCCAGACCGCCCGTGCGGTCGCGAACTCGTTCGCCACGATCAACGGCGACGGCGAGTCGACCGAGATGGTCCGCTCCTTCCTGCCCCCGGACCCACCACCGGACGGCGACTTCGCCGCCCCGGAGCGCACCGAGCCCACCCCGCCGCCCGCTCCCCCGGCCCCGCCGTCCGCGCCGCGGCGGCGTCCCACCGCCGACGACCGTCCCGACGACGAATCGAACCCCTGGTGAGCGACGGCTTCCGCGTCTCCGCGGAACCCCTGGCGAACTTCGGCAAGCACCTCGACGAGCTGCAGAGCAACCTGCAGAGCACCGCGGACCTGGTCGGCGGCATGGTCTGCGACCCGGGCATGTTCGGCATCAACCCGGCCTGCCAGCTGATGGCCGCCGGCGCGAGCGCCTGGACCGACAAGGCGCACCACCAGTTCGGCGAGTACGCGAAGACCGTCGGCGAGTTCGCCGACAAGGTCGCCGAGGCGGCGAAGCGCTACCAGTCGGGTGAAGCCGACGCCGTCGGCTCGATCGTGAGGTTCGAATAGTGGGCGACGACTACCGGAGCAAGGACGTCGGCCTCCACGGCGGCGAACTGTTCAACAGCGACAACGCGTCGGCCGGAGCCGGGTTCTTCGAGGCCGCGGTGGGCCTGGACAAGGCCGTCAAGGACAACGACAAGGTCGCGATCGGCATCGGCTCGGCGGGCATGGCGCTGGAGACCATCGGTCTCGTGCTGGACCCGATCGGCAGCCTGCTCACGGCCGGGATCGGCTGGCTCATCGAGCACATCACGATCCTGCGGTGGCCGCTGGACATCCTGATGGGCGACCCGATCGGCATCGCGGCGGCCGCCGAGGCGCTGACGGCGGAGAAGAAGAAGCTGGAGCAGTGGTCGGCCGACCACCAGCAGGCGCTCGACGTGCTGCTGAAGGACTGGAGCGGGCAGGCCGCGGACCAGTTCAAGAAGGACATGGACGCGGTCACCGATCAGCTGGCCTCCCTGGGCGGCTACCTCGACCAGGCGGGCAAGAACATGCAGATCGCCGGCGGGATCGTCGGCGCCTTCCGCGGCATCCTCCGCGACCTGATCGCGATGCTCCTGGCCACGATCGTCAAGGGCGCCCTGATCGCGGCGGCGCTGGCCCCGGTGACGTTCGGCGCGTCGATCGCGATCTTCATCGGCACGACGATCGGCACGGTGGCGACGGCACTGGGCAAGATCGGCGCGAAGCTGGCCCAGCTGGCGAAGAAGCTGGGCGACCTGCTGCAGGCGTTGACGAAGATGGGCAAGGCGGGCGACGACCTGGTCGCGGCCAAGCCCCCGGCGAGCAGCCTGACCCCGGCGCCGGCCCCGAAGCCGGAGGCAACACCGTTCCCGAAGCCGGACAGCACACCGGCACCGAAGCCGGACCCGACGCCTTCGTCGGCCACCCCGGAACCGAAGCCGGAACCCAAGCCAGAGCCCGGGCCCTCGTCCTCCTCGGCAACCCCCGAGCCGAAGCCGGAACCCAAGCCGGACCCCGAACCCCAGCCGAAGCCGGACACCACCCCCTCGTCGGCCGCACCGGAACCCAAGCCGGACCCCAAGCCCGACGCCACACCGGACCCCAAGCCCGACCCCAAGCCGGACACCACTCCCGAGCCCGCACCCTCGTCCTCCTCGGCGACCCCGGAGCCGAAGCCCGAGCCGGCACCCACCCCGGAACCGAAGCCGGACCCGAAGCCGGATCCCCAGTCGCCCAAGCCGTTCACCGATCAGATGACCGACGTCATCAAGACGAAGCTGTCCCAAATGGACGGTGTGACGCCCGAGATCCTGCAGAAGTTCGACAAGATCAGCAACTTCTCCGTGCACGAGCTCGGCAAGCTCTTCGGCAAGGAGGGCGCCGAACGCTTCGAGTCGGCGATCAAGGTCATGACCGACCCGTGGTTCGGCAAGTCGGGCCTGGCCGGCAAGACCGTCGTCGACATGATCAAGGGCGTGCCCGCCAGCATCGGCAACGTCACCGGCGGGGACGACGACAGCTAGCCGAGCGGGTCCGGCCCGTTCGGCGCCGGTCCCCGGCACCCCGCGTCGAGGTCCCCCTCCGCGTGCCAAGCTGTCCTTCGTGGACAACGCTACCGACGAACCGGCCCGGGCGGGTTACCGGCGGTCGGCCGGGTCGCCCCGCGGCGAGGCCCGGCGCCGGGAACTGCTGGCGAAGATCACCGACGACGTCGCGGAGAACGGGCTCGTCGACTTCTCCCTGCGGCGCGCCGCCCGGGCGGCCGGGACGACGCACAAGGTGCTGCTCTACCACTTCGAAGGCACCGAAGACCTGCTGCGGCAGGTGGTCTTCGCGCTGCGCGAACGGCGGATCGGCAACGCGCTGACGGCCGTCGCCGCGGAGTCGCCGACGCTCGCCGGCCGCGTGCGGGCCGCCTGGGTCAGCCTGCGCGATGAGGAGACGCAGCTGCGGCGCGTCCTCGACCAGGCGATGGGCCTGGCGATGTACGACCCGGGCCGGTACGCCGCGCTCGGCCGGGGTGCGTCGCAGCAGTACCTGCCGACGCTGGTGTCGTTCTGCCCGGCGCACTGGCCGGAGCCGCGCAAGCTCGAGGTCGCCGAAATGATCCTCGCGACGCTGCGCGGGTTCCTCGTGGACCTGCTGACCAGCCCGGACGGCGACGGCGCCGCGGCCGGGTTCGCGGCGTTGCTGCGGGCGGTCGAACGGGAGGAAGCCGCGCCCTGATCCTCGACAGTTTGCGAACCACGTGGTTCACTTCAGCCCAGGGGACTTCACTGGGAGGCTGCAATGCAGGTCGAGCTGTCCGCGGGCACCGTCGAGTACACCGACACGGGCGGCGCGGGCCCGGCCGTCGTCTTCGTCCACGGCCTCCTGATGGACGGCTCGCTCTGGGACGCCCCGGTGGCGGGCCTCGCAGGCATCCGCTGCGTGGTCCCGACGCTGCCGCTGGGCGCGCACCGGCACCCGATGCGCGACGACGCCGACCTGTCGATGCCCGGCATCGTGCGGCTGCTGGCGGAGTTCCTGGAGCGGCTCGACCTGCGGGACGTCACCCTGGCCGGCGTCGACACCGGTGGCGCGCTGGTCCAGCTGCTCATGGCGGACGGCGCGCCACGGGTGGGCCGGGTGGTGCTGGCGTCCTGCGACGCGTTCGACAACTTCCCGCCCGGGCTCACCGGCAGGACGCTGTTCCTGGCGGGAAAGCTGTCGCCGCGCCTGTTCGGGCTGTTCGTGCAGCAGCTGCGGCTGCGCGCGGTGCGCCGGCTCCCGATCGCGTTCGGCTGGCTGACGAAGCGCGGAGACGCGGCCACGGCCCGCTGGATCCGCCCGCTGCTGAGCCAGGCCGGCATCCGCCGCGACACCGTCCGCGTCCTGCGGGCGGCCGCTGCCGCACCGGGAATCCTGATGGAAACGGCCGAGCGGCTTCCCGGCTTCGACCGGCCGGTCCTGGTCGTCTGGGCCACCGAGGACCGCGTGATGCCGCTCGAGCACGGCCGGCGGCTGGCCGCACTGCTGCCCAAGGGCGAGCTCGCCGAGGTGGCCGGCAGCTACACGCTGCTGCCGCTCGACCAGCCGGCGGAGTTCGCCCGGCTGGTCCGGGAGTTCACAGCCGGCTGAGGCCGTGCAGGATGCGCTTCATCAGGTCCATGTTCGGCCGGTTCCCCGACCCGTGCTTGGCGGTGTGCACGGCGACGAGCCCGCGGTCGGCGAGGTCGGACAGCAGCACCCGCGCGACGCCCAGCGGAAGCCGCCGCCGCGCGGCCACCTCGGCGACGGACTGCGAAGTGCGGCACAGCACGCAGATTTCCGACTCTTCGGGCGTGCTCCCCCGCGTCATGGCGCGCCCGCGCGCGGTGGTCGAGACCAGCGTCTCGACGGGTAAATCACGCGTCGGCCGCGTCCGGCCGTGGGTGCGGAAGTACGGGCGGACGAGACCCGCCGCCCCTCCTTCGTCGAGCGCGGACCCCCAGTGCACAGCCAACTCCTCACGGCGATTAATCCTTCTCGGCGATTATTCGACACGGTGATCGACTCCACCGCAATCGACCGAACAGGCTAACGGACGGTAAACTGCTGGTCAGCGGAGCACCGTTGGGCGACACCACTCCAGGGGATGAAGGTCATCCAGCGGGATTATCAGCGATCTGACAACTGCCCCGGCTGAGTCAGGAGGGCTGGTCGTGGTGGAGTTGCGGGTGCTGGGCACGGTCGAAGTCGTGGCCGGAGGCGCGCGGCTCGACGTCGGGCACGCGCGTCAGCGTGACGTGCTGGCGGTGCTGCTCCTCGACGTCGGCCGGGCGGTCCCGGCCGGCCGGCTCATCGATCGTGTGTGGGGCGAACGGCCGCCCCGGCAGCCGAGGAACTCGCTGTACGCGTACGTCTCGCGGCTGCGCGGGCTGCTGGGTGCGCTCGACGGCGTGACGATCGAACGCGAGCGTGACGGTTACGTCCTGGTCGCCGATCCGCTGACGGTGGACGTCCACCGGTTCGAACGTCTCACCCGGCAGGCGAAGGCGACGGCGGACGACCACGCCGCGCTCGCGTTGTACGACGAAGCGCTGTCGCTCTGGCGCGGGACACCGCTCAGCGAGCTGGATTCGCCGTGGGTGGCCGACGTCCGCAGCGAGCTGGAGCGCAAGCACGACACGGCGGTGCTGGATCGCGACGACCTCCGGCTGCGCACCGGTGCCCACGCCGCCGTCCTCGCCCGGCCCGAACCGGACGTCGCCAGCGGCGAACGGGCGGCGGCGCAGCGGATCGAGGCACTGTTCCTGGACGGACGCCCGGCCGACGCGCTGCGCGAGTACGAGATGGTCCGGTCACGCCTGGCGGACGAGCTGGGCGCCGATCCCGGCCCCCGGTTGCGCGGCCTGCACCAGCGGATCCTGACCGGCCGCGGCCCGGAACCGCGTCAGCTCCCGGCCGCGGCGCCGGCGTTCTCGGGGCGCACCGGCGAGCGGGCGGAGCTCGATCGGATGCTGGCCGCCGAGGGCGCGGTCGCGGTGATCTCCGGCGCGGGCGGCCTGGGGAAGACGTGGCTGGCGGTGCGGTGGGCGACCGACCACGCGAGCCGGTTCCCCGACGGTCAGCTGTACGTAGACCTGCGTGGCTTCGACCCGGCCCACGAGCCGGTGCCGGCCGAGCACGCGGTCCGCGGCTTCCTGAGCGCGCTGGGGGTCGCCGCGGCGTCGATCCCGCCGGACCCGGACGGGCAGGTGGCGCTGTACCGCAGCCTTACGGCCCGCCGCCGGCTGCTGGTGGTGCTCGACAACGCCCGCGACACGCGGCACGTGACCCCGTTGCTGCCCGGCGGGTCCGCGTGTTCGGTGCTCATCACCAGCCGCCACGAGCTCGGCGGCCTGCTCACCACGCACGGCGCAAGCGCGCTGCGGCTGCGAACTCTCGACGAGGAGCAGGCACGCGACCTCCTCGCGCACAAGCTGGGCCCGGCCCGCCTGGCCGAAGAACCCGAAGCGGCCCGCGAAATCCTGTCCCAGTGCGGCGGAATGCCGCTGGCACTGGCAATCGTCGCGGCCCGCGTCACGGTCCAGCCGAGCGGGCGGCTGTCCGCACTGGCGGCCGAGCTGCGCGAGGGCCGGTTGGACGCCCTGGACACGGGGGAGCTGACGGCGAGCCTGCGCGCGGTGTTCGACGCCTCCTGCCGTGCCCTGTCCCCCGAGGCGGCCTCGGCGTTCCGCCTGCTGGGCGTGGTCCCCGCGGAAGACATCGGGCGCGCAGCCGCGACGGCGTTGCTCGGGAACGCCCGCACCCTGCGCGTCCTGTGTGCGGCCAGCCTCCTGGAGGAGCACCTGCCGGGCCGCTTCCGGATGCACGACCTCGTGAAGCTCTACGCCGCGGAGCTGGCGGACCCCGCCACTCGCCTCACGGCCTTGACGCGCCTGCTCGACCACTACGTGTCGACCGCCGCGGCAGCCATGGACCTGCTTTCCCCCGACGAGCCGTACCTGCGGCCGGCAGTGACCGGCCCGCGCCGGTCGTTCACGGACGTCCAGGCCGCCCGCGCATGGCTGGACGCGGAGCGGCCGTCGATGCTCGCGTTGGTCACGAGCGCGCCGAAGGCCCTGGCGGACCAGGTGGTCCAGTTGTCGGCAACGCTCCGGCGCTATCTGTACGTCGCGGCGCACCACAACGAGGCACTGACATTCCACACGACGGCCCTGGCCCTGACCCGCCCAGGCACGCACGAGTGGGGCTTCACCACCCACGCGGTCGCAATGACCCTGACACTCCTCGGCCGCTTCGACCCGGCGTCCGAGTACCTCGAACAGGCCCTGACCCTGGCCGTGGAGCACCGGAACGACCTGCTGGAGAGCATGACCCGCAGCAGCATGGCCACGATCGCCGACATCCGCGGCAACCGCCAGGAGGCCCGCGTCCAGCTGGACCTGGCCCTGGCGGCAGCGCGCCGCACGGGCCACGCGCTGCTGGAGGGAAAAGCGTTGTGCAACATAGGAGAGCACCACCGCCGGCGCGGCAACCACGCGAAGGCAGTGGAATACCTTCACCGCAGTGGCCGGATAGCCGAGGACCTCGGGTCAGCAGGCCTGGGGGCGCCAGTGCTGGCGGCCCTGGGCAGCGCGTATGCGGGCTTGGGCCGCCGGGAGGAAGCCGACGACCATTTCCGTAGGGCGTTGGAGGTCGTACGGGCGGGCGGTAACACTAATCTCGAGGTGACGGCTTTGAACGACCTGGCGGCGACGAAGTCGGGTCGTGAGGCGATTTCGTTGTATGAGAAGGCTTTGGAGCTGGCGCGCCGGTCTGGTCACCTCCGGGAGCGCGCGTTGGCTCACCACGGGTTGGGCGTGGCTCGGCGAGCCGTCGGTGATGAACCTGAGGCGAGGGTGCATTTGGAAGCCGCGTTGGCCGCGTATGGCGAGTTGCGCGCGCCGGAGGTGGCGGAGATCCGCGAGTTGCTCGGGGTGGGCTTGGGCATGTGATCGGTGGGCAGTCCGAGAACCCGGAGCTGCGGGCGTCTTGGCCGCACTGCGCCCCGGCTCCCTGCTTGCCCGCACGGTCGCGGCGATCAGAGGCAGATGGGCTTCTTGTTCATGAACTATCCAGGCGGTCAGCGGGCCTGGGGGCGTTCTTGGGTGTACCGCCTCTGACCTGCTCTTTTGCGTCTGTTGGGTCCGGTCGTGTCCGGGCCTGTCTGGACGTCTGACGGCCTGTAGACGGCCTGGCTCCCTGCCACCCTGTTGCCCGTCTGGGCTGGTGGCAGCCCTCCCCGTCTTCCTCGTCCCCGCTGCCGTTAGCGCCGGAGGGCCGGTGTCAAGGGTGGAGCTTGCGACCATCGCGTAGCGACGCCGCAGGCGCCCTTGATGGCGGTCAGCCGGTGTTAAACGATCGCTGACGAGGGAGCGGTCACCCGATCGTGGCCATGAACGGCGTAACACTGATCGACTCGGCGACGTCTCTGGGCGTATGTGGACGGGTGGATCAGCCAGCTCCCGGCGGCGCGCGTACGCAGCCGGCCCTCCGGCGGGCCGCCCGGCGACCGGCGGCCGAAGCGGAGCGGCAGGCCGTCCGTGTCGCATGAGGGCGAGCCCGCCGCACGGGTGGTGACGTGCGCGCCGCCGTCGGCGGCGCGCCTTGATCCCATAGAGCCAAGTTCGGCAGAGGAGTGCAGAGCATGTCCGACGACAAGCAGACGGACGAAGTTCAATTCGGCGATCGACGTGACGACGTGATACGAGCAGCACTTGACGCTGGGATGCCATGCGAGATTGAGACTTGGGGCCCGGATCCCAACGGTCCCCTAGAGGATGATTCGCTTGTAATCGGCTTCCCCAACGGCCGAACCGACAGAAAAGTGGTAATCTTCCCAGAAGACGCGAACTTTCTCTATCGCCACAAGTTTACCGAATGGACATTTCTTCAGAAATACAATGCTGTTCTATATAGAGACATCGGACAAATCGAAGCAATACTGGTCGCCACGGTCGCAGCACCTGCACCAATCAATCGACGCCTAATGGCCTTGCCGGGCGTCGAACTTATGGACGAATCCGAAAACCTAATAGACCCGAGCAGCGTAGAAGTCGACCCGGAAAAAGTGAAACGTAGTTCGACAGTCAAACTCGCCGACGGCACACGAGTCCCCGCAAATACACGCTGGCGCCTGACACTTTCCAATGAATCGGCACCGTACTCCATTCACTTTACACAGGTCAGCAAAGCGATGGTTTCCCTAGTCGGCGGATCCGACGCAGGACCCGCCGGCAATATTCGGGTATCATTGCGCATTGACTGCCCACAGGTTTCTAAACACGATCAAGCAAAAGAGATCCTGGAGACATACTCTTCAGCTTTATTCTTCGAGCTTGACGTTAAATTCAACATAGCATTATCTCTAGCGAGAAGACGGGAGTATGTCGGAGCAGCTCGACGCACACTGAATGCAAAGGGTGAGCAACAGTACCCACAACTTCCTAAGCGAAAGTACGCACGCGAAGCCGTCACCCTGTACTCATATGGGCGGGCTGCGACAAACACTCCATTGCTACAGTACCTGGCTTACTACCAAGCGATTGAATTCTTTTTTCCGTCATTTCATGGCGCCGAACTCTTAAGCAAAGTAAGAAATAAGATTCGCGACCCCCGGTTCGACGTTGAGGACAACAGCTCTCTGCAGCGAATAGTAAAGATTGCCGGAGGTTTTAATCGCGGCAACACTGGCGAGAAGGATCAACTCACCGCCACGCTAAGCGGGTCGCTTGATGACACACATATCCGAGAAATGGTTAAAAACGTCCTAGGAATGGAGGAGTTTCTCGGCAAGAAAGACCAAATAAAGGGTGTACCTACAATCTCTTTTGCACCCAACTCTCAAGTTCTCGCGCAAGTCGCCGAACGGGTATATCGACTACGTTGTCGAATTGTTCATTCCAAAGCTGACGGAGGCGCCAGTTCGGTCGACGTACTACTTCCTTATAGCGCAGAGGCAGACCGACTATCTTACGACCTAGCATTAATTCATTTCTTGTGCCAACGAGTTATCGCCTGCGGAAGCAGGGGGAATCTTTGGTAGCCAGAAATAGGTAACCTACACAACTGCCAATAGCGGTGGATTAGTTCGAGGACAGAGGAGGGTCCGTGACGCAGCACGTCGAACCCGTGCTAGAGCGAATCGCTTTAGGTGCTCCCGCAGCAGAGAGAGACAAAGGGCTCGACAGCTACTTTGTCGAGTCTGATGCATTCAAGCGAGTTGAAAACGGTTCCAAAAGGATCATCCTCGGAAACCGCGGCTCTGGCAAGAGTGCAATTTTCAAGACTCTTGCCAGGCGATCTGAGTCTTCCGGCACCAGAGTAATTGAGCTAATTCCGGAGGACTACTCGTACGAATTGCTTAGAACAACGATGGCACGCGAGAGCGAAGGCTCTTGGGCCAAGGTTGGCGCATATGCGGCCGCATGGAAGTACCTAATCTATGTTCTTGTCATGAAGGAGGTATCAAGTAAGAAGCCCAGCATTCGCAAGAGTGCGGCGGGGATTATTCATAAATATATCCGAGATAACCACAGCGACCCAGAGATGAGCAAGCTATCCAACCTGATCTCGTACCTAAAGAGACTTGAAGGAGTAAAGGTTGGCAAGTATGACCTGACCATGAAGAGCAAAGCACTAGAAAAGCTATACAAGCTCGAGGAAATATCAGGCCTTCTGTCAAGTCTTAAGGAAGTACTTCAATCCAATCCAGTTTTTATATTTGTCGACGAATTAGACAAGGGATGGGACGCCTCCGAAGATGCACAAGCATTCGTAGCGGGCCTATTTCAAGCATGCATCTCAATCAACTCCCTCAGCCCGAAGCTCAGAGTATACATGTCGCTACGACAGGAACTTTACGACAACATACCCGCACTATACGACGACGCGCAGAAATACAGAGACATTATCGAGATTATCAACTGGAGTGAACCAGCACTACTGAGCTTAATAGCCAAGCGCATCAAGTATAATGTGCCGATTCTTCACGATAAACCAGAGCAAGTAGTGTGGAACAGCACCTTCGCAGAGACACTCGACTACCGTCAGAATAAGTCTTTCAACTATATCGTCGATCGAACCCTTCACAGACCTCGTGAAATAATTCAATTCTGCTCACAAGCAATCAGTCAGAGCGTCGAAGTCAGCAGTCCACCGCCGATAAATTACTCGATAATCAGTGACGCTGAACGCAAATATTCCGAAGACCGCACAAAGGACATTGCCTCAGAGTATCGCTTTCAGTTTCCTGGACTACTTAGTATTTTCGAAGCGTTCCGCGGCAAAGTTTACCTATTCACTCGTGACGATTTGGAAATGCTTTGCCTTGAGGTCTGCGTAGGGGAGATCGCCACAAGTCCCGAATGTGGAACATGGCTGCCGGATACGACACCGGAACGGCTCATCGACATACTTTGGCGTGTAGGATTCTTACGCGCTCGCTCGATCGGAGGAGTCAGAGGCCAACGACGAAGTGGAAGCTCGTACGTAGGCATACATCAAGTCGGAAACTTGAGCATGGCAAATGTGCAATTTTTTCAAGTGCACGCAATGTTCAGATCTTACCTGTCTCTAAGAGAACCCAAGAAAAACAAGAAATCGTAGATCTGGCGACCCACCCAGAGAATCCTGTTAGGCTTACGTCATGCGTGGTGCGGGTGACCAGCTCAGCATCGGTGAGCGGATCGCGTTCTACCGGCGGCGGCGTGGGCTGTCGCAGGCGGTTCTTGCTGACCTGGTGGGCCGTACCGAGGACTGGTTGAGCAAGATCGAGCGCGGCGAGCGGGACATCCGCCGCTTGGACGTGCTGGCCGACCTCGCACGAGCGTTGCGGGTGACGCTGGGTGACTTGCTCGGCGAACCCGTGCTGATGGAAGAGCAGGACAAGCACGACGACGTCCCGGCTATCCGCGACGCGCTGATGGCTCCCCGCCGGCTGTCGCGGACCCTGTTCTCCTCGGCCATGTCGCCCGAGTACATCGACCCACAGCCCGTTCGGCAGCTGGTGGAAGGTGCCTGGTCGAGCTACCAGAAGGGTGACTTGGGGCGCGTGGTCACTGCGCTGCCTGATCTGATCAAGACCACGCAGGCGATGGAGGCGGCCTCGGTCGACGATGCCGGGTACAAGCGGACCTGCGCGGCCATCTCGGCGCGAGTCCATCACCTGGCTGCAACCACGCTGAGCAAGATCGGTGAGGCCGACCTCGCGTGGATCGCGGCCGAACGCGCCATGCAGGCAGCGGACGACTCCGATGATCCGTTGGTGCTGGCCTCAGCCGCCCGGTCCGGTACGCACGCGCTCCTGGCCGTGGGCCGGTTCGATGATGCGCTTGAGCTGGGCGACGTCGCGGCGAAGTGGCTGCTGCCGAGGATGGCCAAAGGCGATCCGGCCGCGCTGAGCCTGTACGGGATGCTCTACCTCCGCACAGCCGTCGCGGCGGCGCGACACCAGGACCGGACCACGGCGAATGACCTCCTCGGGCACGCGAAAACGGCCGCTGACCAGCTGGGCGTGGACGCGAACTACTGGCAGACCGGGTTCGGGCCGGCCAATGTCGAGCTCCACCGGCTGTCAGCCGCCCTCGACCTCGGCGACGTCAGCCAGGTAATCGAGACCGCCCCGCGCGTCAACGTCGACCACCTGCCCGTGGAACGCCAAGTCACGCACCTGATCGACTTCGCCCGCGCACTCAGTCTGCTCGCCAAGGACGACGACGCGCTTCAGGTCCTCCTAGAGGCCGAGCAGAAGTCGCCGACCATCGTCCGGCACAACACCATGGTCCGGGAGGTCGTGCGGTCGATGTACCGGCGTGCCCCGGCCACGGCTGGCAAGTCCTCGGCGCTGCTCGCGCTGGCTGAGCGCTGCGGCGCGGTGAGGTAGCCGCATGTCACGAGTTCTCGGGCTGGTCGCCTCCGGGGCCGGCGGTGTCGAAGACCTGCTTCCGCGTCTGATCAAGCCTGCCCAAGACGCGGGCTGGGCGGTCGCGGTCACCTTGACCCCCACCGCTGGCCGCTGGCTGGCCGAGACCGGGCAGCTCGACGAGATCGAGAAGGCAACCGGTTACCCCGTGCGGGTCGAGCCCCGCTCGCCGTCGCAGAAGAGCCCGCACCCGGCCCCGAGCTGCTACCTGGTCGCGCCGGCCTCGGCGAACTTCGTCGCGAAGATGTCCCTCGGCATCGCCGACAATCAGGCGTTGACGCAGGTCAACGAGGCAATCGGGACGCTGAACCTGCCGGTGATCGTGTTCCCGCGCGTCAACGCTGCCCACGCACGTCAGCCGTCCTGGACCATGCACATCGAGAACCTGCGGCGCGTCGGCGTGGACCTGCTCTACGGTGACGACGTCTGGCCGCTGCACGAACCGCGGTCCGCACCTGGCCGGGATCTGCCCTGGTCAGCCATGCTGGACGCGATCGAGAAGGCCGTTCCGGCCGACCGTTAGAACCCACCCGGACAGTTTGTCCGGGTGATCTCTCCCACCCGGGTGTCTCCTGATCACAGCGCGCCCAATCGGACGCGCGAAAGCCGAGACATCGGGAGAGCACATGGACATTCACGTGGTGATTCAGCCCCTCGTCGGATACGGCGCTGCCGTCGTGTCACCTTCCCCGGGAGTCCGCCAACTGGTGGCCGGGGGCGATGAAACCGCGATCATGATCCAGGTACCGGCTCGGATCGGCGGCCTGATGGACACCGCGCGCTTTGCGCGGAGCCTCGCCGTGGCAGCGAACGAGTTCGGCGAGTGGTGCGAGACGCAGAACCGCACGCGCACCTATTCCTCTCCACTCGGCGACCAGTGGTCGGAAGAGCGCGACTGAGCGCAAGAAACCCATACCAGTAAAGGGAATTCAGCATGGCTATCGACAAGGGACACCGGTTCAGCATCGACTTCGACGACGCGTTTCCGCAGGGCTTGGTGATGGTGGGCGAGGTGTCGCCGGACAACGAGTACCAGTCGCGTGAGGACCGGGCCGCGAATCGCCCGGTGCGGCAGCGGGTCGACGAGATCACGGGTAAGCGGCAGTGGAAGGTGATGGTCACCGACCCGGCTGAGACGCGGGCGAAGCGGGCCTCGTTCGAGATCACCCTTCTCGCCGACGTCCAGCCCGTGCCGACCACCGCGGAGGCACTGCCCGGGATGCGGCCGATCGAGCTGGACGGCCTCACAGCGGAACCGCGCGTGGCCGGGCAGGGCGAGTTCAAGTACCAGTCCTACGTCTTCCGCGCGACCGGCTTCAAGCAGGCCACCAGCAACGCCAAGCCGTCTCGGTCCGGTGGGACCAGTGAGACGGCGAAGGCAGCGTGACAGGCATGGGCTTCCGCGAGCGGGTCGAGGCGTGGGAGCAGGCGTATCGGGACTACATGGCCGCCTGGGAGCACGGCCGTGCGGTGCTGTCGCCGGTGAGTGCGACGAACACGGCGAACGCTGCTCGGCGGGTGTCGCGGGCGTGGCACGAGCTGGCGCAGTCGCGCGGGTTGCCGTGGTGGTGCGTTGCGGCGCTGGAGTCGGCGGCCGAGGGCTTCGCCGACCTGGCCCGGGAATGGGAACGACATGACGGCAACGTGGGACGGGCTGGGGCTCCGCTGGACGGTCGGGGCGGGTACCGAGGTGACGGTGGAGGAGACCGGGACGGGCGCAGCGTGTCCGCCGGTCCTGGTGCTGGCTGGTGGGCTGTGCGTGGTGACGCTGGTCCCGCCGGAGGACCAGGAAGCGTGGCCGGGCTGCGCGGTGTTCCTGCGCCGGCTCCGCGACCACGCCGAGGACCTGGCGGCCCTGCTGGAAGCCCGCGCGGGGAGGCGTGAGGATGCGCAGGGGTGAGCCGAAGACGCTGCGGGACGCTCACGAGGTCGTGATGGATCGCCGGCCGCCGAGCGACGCGAACCCGTCGGTGTGGCTGGCGTTCCGCCTCGGCAACGCGCGGCTCTACAAGGCGGTCGCGGACGTCGACCGGGGTCATCACCACGAGGCGCTGTACTGGGCCGGATACGAGGAACGGAAGGCGGGTGAGATCTCGGCGGAACTCCAGACGGAGAGCAAGCCTGCTGATTAGTCGCATGTAGACGACCGAAAAGTCAACAGTAGTAGCGAAAAACGCACGCTATGACGTGCGGTGATGAAACACGTCCTGATGCGGGTGCGTGTGAACCGTTAAGGCGCAGAAGCGGAACCTGGCTACCAACCTTGCCGCTCCTGCGCTGTCCACAACCAGCGGAAGTGAACAATGACAACGCTAAACGACGACAACCGGCGAGCGTCAACGGGGGTCACCCGAACGCGCTGCGCCTCCTGCAAACGATTCGCCAAACTCCTTCCCGGCGAAACCCAGTGCGCCCCCTGCCTCGGGATGCTGACGCTGGACCTCGATGTGAAGCGGGGTGGTCGGTGATGTCTCCCGGCTTCGCGGTAGTGGCCCTGGCTGGGCTCGGGCTCGGCGTGTGGGTGCTGCACAAGATCGGCCGCGCCCTGGCGTCGATCCTGGAAGCTCTAGCTGCGGCGGCCGTGGTGTTCGTCGCGCTCTGGTGGCTGTGCAAGGCCGTCGTGTGGATGCTCGCGCAGATCGTGACCCGGTGGCGGACCAGCCTCGCGGTGGTCGCGGTCTACGCCTGGTGTGAATTGGTCGGCTGGCTCTCGCTGGCGATCACCCTCGGCGGCATCGCGGCGGTCCTCGCGGTGTGGTGGGCGGTTAATGCCGTCTCGTTCGATCATTGGTGCTGGCGGTTCCTGCGCTCCTGGTGGGCACGGTGGGCGGTCTACGGGCGGAAGCTGCCGGAGTGGCTGCACGCCTGCGGCCTGTCCGTGCGGGACGAGGCGCTTCCGGTGGTGGTGAACGTGAACCTCGTCGGCCGTCGACGGGCCCTCTCCCGCTCGACCTCGACTCGCTCCGGCACCCGGTTGCCCAAGGTGCTCAGGGTCCGGTCGGGTGCCTCGTGGGACGAGGTCCGGGTGGAACTGGTGCCCGGGCAGAAGCCGGAGGACTTCGACGACGCTGCCCGTGCCCTGGCCGTCGCCCGCAAGGTCGCTCGCTGCCAGGTCCGCGAACTGGCCCCCAACGTCGTCTCGATCGACTTCCAGCGTCGTGACCTGCTCGCCGGAGGTGTGGCCGGCCCCCAGGTCCCGGACGGCGTCGACTCGACCGGCGTGGACCTGCGCAACGTCTGGGCGGGGCGGACCGAATACGGGCGTGACTGGCGCGTTCCGCTGCTCGGCTCCGGCGCGCACTGCCTGACCGCTGGCGCGTCGGGGGCGGGCAAGAACTCGGTGATGTGGTGCCCGCTCGTGGCGGCGGCCTCGGCGATCAGGGCTGGGGTGGTGCGCCTGTCCGGGATCGATCCGAAGGGCATGGAGCTGGCCTACGGGCGCGGCATCTTCTCCCGGTACGCGGTCGGCGGCAAGGACGCGGTCGAGCTGCTTGACGGCCTGGTGGAGGAGATGGAATCGCGCAAGCGCGCGTTCGCCGGTCGGCTGCGGACCATCCCGGTGTCGACGGAGTATCCGTTGGAGCTACTGGAGTTCGACGAGATCGGCGCGCTGACGAAGTACACCGACCGCAAGACCCGTGAGGCCATTGTGGAGCGCGTCGCGCTGCTGACGACGCAGGGGCGTGCGTTGGGGATCTCGGTCCGTGGCTACGTCCAGGAGCCGACCAAGGACACCGTCCCGGTCCGGGAGCTGTTCACCCGGCGGGTGTGTCTGCGGGTCACGTCCAAAACGCACGTCGGGATGGTCCTCGGTGACGGCGCGTACGAGCGCGGGGCCTGGGCCAACCGCATCGGTGACTCAGAGGCCGGCGTGGGCTACGTCTGGGGCGAAGGCATCCGCGAACCCCTGCGCATCCGCGCGGGATGGGTCTCCGACGGCACCGTGAAGGCGCTGGAGGCCTACGTCACCAATGGGGGTGTCGCGGATCTGCGACACGGTGGCGAGGGGGTGGCCGCGTGAACCGGCTGATGATCTTCCTCACGCCATCCGCGACCACCTCGACTCCTATCAGCTGCCGCCGGCCGCGTCGGTCGACGTCAATGCCTGGTCCAGCCCGATCACGGTCCAACTGGATGTCGACGGCCTGGCGGCGGTCGCTCGGGCGTTGCTGGTGTGGAGCCAGACGCTCGAGGACGTCTCGGCCCGGCTGTGGCGGCTGTGCGGCGGCAAGTGGGTGCACATCTCGATCACCGGCCGGACGCCCTGCGGCATCCCGGTCCTGGTGTTCGGCGTGGTCCGGTTCGAGCCGAGCACGTTTCCCGACCTCCCTGCCGGGGCGAAGCAGGACATGCCGGTCTCCCTGCTGCGCGGCTGGTCCTCGCCCGGGGCGGTGGCGGCCTGATGACCGAGACACGCGCCGAGAGGATGCGGACACCCCTGGCGGCGGACGTGATCCGGGCGACGGCGGAGAAGCACGGCGTCTGCGTCCGCCCGTTCACGATGGAGGTCGGCGACACCGCGACCGGCGAACTCCGTTACGTCCCGGTGCCGTGCGGTTCCACCGTGGAATCGGTCTGCCTGCCGTGTGCCCGGAAGGCGAAGGCGCTTCGGCAGGCCCAGTGCCGCGAGGGCTGGCACCTGGCTGACGAGCCTGTCCTCACTGCCGAGCCTCCCTCGGAGGATCAGAAGGAGCTGCTGACCTACCGGGCGGACCTGGTGGCGGCGTATCGGGAGGTGGTCGAGCACGACCAGGCCGAGGCCGAGGAACTGCGGGAGGAAGTCGCTGGGGTCGACGCTGAACTTCGGCAACTCGGGATGCGGGGCCGCCTGCCCGCTCTCGACCTGCCGGCCAGGCGGGCAGTGAAGCGTTCGACCAAGCGTCGGCAGGACGCACCGAACCTGCCCCGGCGGAAAGTCGCGAAGACCACCGTAGGGCGGGAGTACGCGGGGAAGTTCCGGCCGTCGATGTTCGTCACGCTGACCTGCGACACCTACGGTCCCGTTCGTGGCGACGGCTCGCCGGTCGACCCAAGTCGATATGACTACCGGTGGGCGGCGCGGGATGCGGTGCACTTCTCGGCGCTGGTGGACCGGTGGTGGCAGAACCTGCGCCGGGTAGTCGGCTGGGACGCGCAGTACTTCGCGACGGTCGAGCCGCAGAAGCGGACGGCTCCGCATCTGCACGCGGCTATCCGGGGCTCGGTGCCGCATGACGTGATCCGGCAGGTCACCGAGGCCACCTATCACCAGGTCTGGTGGCCTGCGCATGACGAGATCGTCTACGCCGATCGCCTGCCGGTCTGGGACGGCCCGAAGACCGGGTTCGTCGACCCGGAGACGCGTCAGCCGCTGACCCGATGGGACGACGCGGTGGAAGCCGTCGAGCACCCGGCGCACGTCGTCACGTTCGGCCGCCAGGTGCACTCGAAGGGCATCCTCGGCGGCACCGAAGAGGCCGGCCGCCACATCGGCTACCTCACCAAATACCTCACCAAGTCCACCGGCGAAGTGGTCGAGGCAGACAGCGCGGCCCAGGCCGATCACCACGACCGGCTGCACGCCGAACTGTCGGTCACGCCGTGCTCGCCGCGCTGCGCGGTCTGGCTGCTCTACGGCGTCCAGCCCAAAGGCGTCACGGGCAAGACCACCCCCGGCCACTGCAAGGGCCGGGCCCACCGCCGGACCACGCTCGGGCTGCCCGGCCGCCGGGTCCTCGTCTCGCGGAAGTGGTCGGGAAAGACGCTCGTCGACCACAAGGCCGACCGGCGGGCCTTCGTGTTGCAAGCGCTCGCGGCGGTCGGGATCGAGAAGCCGGAGGCCGATCGATCGCAGCAGGTGTGGCGCAAGGTCGAGCCCGGAGACCCGCAGGTCCCACCCCGGCCGCACCTGGTGATGCGGGCGATCGCGGAACGGATCACGTGGAAGGCCGAGTACGACCGGGCGCTACTGGCAGCGGAGAGACCTCCAGAAACTTCGGCAACTGGACTCGCTGCATGACAAAGGGGGAAGCAATGGAAGCACGAGTGAAGGTCGTCAGCGTCGAGGGACTGTGGACTCCTGATGATCTGGGTACGTTCCTCGGCATTCCCGTGAAAACGCTGCGGGACTGGCGTTTCAAGGGCTACGGCCCGCAGTGGCTGCGGCTGGGAAAGCACGTTCGGTACGACCCGGAGACGGTGCGCCAGTGGATCGACGCCCTGAACGGATCGACAGAAGCCGCATAGCAACAACCCACGACGAGGACCTACCCCATGTCTCAACCAAGAGGCATGGGGTAGGCGAGTTTTCCTATCCAACAAGAGAAGGGTGAGCTCATGAAAGGCCACGTGCAAGACCGGTGGTGGCGACAGAAGAAGGACACGGAAGGTAATCCGGTCTTCAACGCTAAGGGGTCAGTTCAGAATGAGTCGGCGTGTCGGCTTTGCCTGGTATGCGGGGCTTTCCAGAATGTTCGCATGCGTGAGGAGGTTCTGACCGAC
>NZ_JBFBBT010000034.1:0-77705 GCF_040682815.1 Amycolatopsis sp. NPDC051102 | reverse complement strand
CCGAAATCTTCGGAGCACTTCAAAAGCGTGCCTTGACAAACCCGACCGTCGACTGAAAAGCGGCTGGGATGAGGGGCGGGGGAGGTCTGGTGACGCCGTCCTCAGCTCGCGCTGCCGGCCGCCGGTTCGCGTCTGGTGACGCCGTGGTCCGCTTGCGCTGCCGGCCGCCGGTTCGCCTCTGGGATCAAGGGCGGGATGCCGCCGATCGCCGGTTCGCGTCGGGGCCCCTCGCGTCGGCCGTGCACCACCCGCCCCGGACCGGCCGCCGATGCGGTCAGTCCGTGTTCGCCAGGTGCGCCAAGCCTGACCGCAGCAGGCGCCGGGTCTCCGCTGGCAGCCCCGCAAGCTTGCCCTCCTCCACCTCGCGGATCGCCGCCCGCACCGCCGCGTGCCGACGAGCTCCCTCTGCTGTCAACCGCACCACCCTCGCCCGGCGGTCGGTCGGGTCCGGCTCTCGGGCCACCAGACCCGCCGCTTCCAAGGTGTCGAGCAGGCCGATCAACCTGGTCTTGTCGTAGCGGATCTGCTGGGCCAGTACCAGCTGGCTGGGCGCCGCTCCGGGGGCCAGGGCCGACAGCACCACGTACTGCCACATCGAGAGCCCGTGGCGCTCCAGTACCGGCCGTTCGGCTTCGGCCAGGGCGCGTCCCGCGCCGGCGCAGAGGGCGCCCAGATCGTCGTCCTCGTTCACCCGGCGAATTTTACGCTTGGACAAATGATAAGCACCTGCGTATCGTTCGGGTATGACCCTTGCCCGTGCCGAAACCCGCACCATCTCCATCGCCGCCTCGCCCGCGCGGGTCGTCGAGTACCTCGGCGACCCGCGCCACCTGCCCGAATGGGCGCCCGGCTTCGCCTCCGCCGTCGACCACGACCACGACGACGTCTGGCAGGTCCGCACCGAAGCCGGCCCGCGACGCGTGGCCGTACGCGTCGCGGCGGCCCACGGGGTGGTCGACGTGGTCAGCGCCGATGCCCCCACCGTGGGCCTGTTCACCCGCGCGGTGCCGAACCAGACCGGCGCCGAACTGATCTTCAGCCTGTTCTTCCCCGAGGACACCGACCCCGCGGCGGTCGACGCCCAGATGGCGGTCGTCGGGGAAGAACTCCGGGCTGTTCGCGAACGCGTCGAATCCGCGCGCTAGCCCAGTGCGCAGAGGACGCCGTTGAGGGTGAACGCCGACGGCAGGATGTTCGGCCCGCTGTAGTCGGCGGTGAACCCGACGTCCACGCCGGCCGCCGGTGGGGCCGGCGACGACACCGTCACCGTCGTCCCGTTCTGGGCCCACGTGCCGTTCCAGCCACCCGTCAGCCGCTGGCGCGCCGTGGGCCAGTTGAACGTCAACGTCCAGTCTCCCACCACGCCGGTGCCGGTGACGTGGATGCCGCCGACAAAGCCGCTCGCCCAGTCGTTGACGTCGCTGATCTTGACCGTGCAGGTGCTCGCCGCCGGTGCGCCGGTGGTGAACGTCAACGGCGGGGAGGCCGCGGACACGTTGCCCGCCGTGTCGCGGGCCAGCACGTTGACCGTGTACCTGGTGCCCGGCACCAGGTTGCCGACGTCAAGCGACGTACCGGCCGTCTCGCCCCACTGTTCGCTGACGGCGCCGAGCTGCCGGTACACCTCGTACTTCGCGATCGGGTGCGCTCCGGGCGCGGCCGCGGGCCAGCTGATCGCCGCGGTCCGGTCGGTCGCCGTCGCGACCGGGCGGCCGGGTGCGCCCGGGCCGGCGGACACGGTGGCCGCCGGGTGCAGGACCAGGGTGGTCAGCGAATACGGCGGCAGCGTCTGGGACGTGCTCGTGCCGGTCGTGGCGCTGCTGATCGACGTCGCGCCGTTGGTGAAGGTGAACACCTGCGGCGCGGCGGCGGCCGGGGTGTAGCCCGCGTAGTCCAGCGTCACCGTCCTGGCCTGGTCGGGGTCCTTGTTGAGCAGCAGCACGGCGAGGTCGCCGTCCGGGCGCCGGACGGCGTGCGCGCCGACGAGCGGGTCGTCCGCACCCGCCCGGACGTACTGGTCACCCGGGCGTGCGAAGGTGCTCAGCATCTTCAGGCCGTAGTAGGGCGCGAACGGCGTGTTGAGCGCCGGCTCGCAGGCGCCGCCTTCCAGGCAGGTCGCGCTGGAAAGCAGGCCGGAGTCGCCGTAGTCCGGATAACCGGCCACAGTGGACAGTTTCGTTCCGCCGTTGTGCGTGTCCCACCAGTCGACGGTGAACACGCCGTTCTCCAGCAGCGAGCTGTAGGTGTCGGCGGCGAACAGCGCGCCGGGCTGGGTGTCCATGCCGACCGGCGTGTTGGTTTCGGTCATCGAGATGCCGATGCGGCCGGAGTTCGGGCCCGCGTACCGGGTGATCTGGTCGCGCGCCAGGTAGATCATGTCGTCGATCTGTTCCGGCTTGGTGAGGGCTTCGGCCGCCGTCGAGCCGCTGGGGTACCAGTGCAGGATGACGAAGTCGATGTGCGGGCCCGCGATCGACAGCACGGTCTGGTTCCAGGTGGCGGTGTCGCCGGAGCCGACGATGCCGTCCGGCCAGTTCGCCGGGGTCGTCAGGACGGCGCCGATCTTGACGCCCGGATCGGCCGCCTTCATCGCGTCGGCGTAGGCGACGACGCCGTTGGCGTAGGCCGCCGGGCTCTTGTCCGCGTGGTTGTCGGCTTCCCAGTTCGCGCCGTAGTGCCCGTTCCCGTAGAGCTCGTTGCCGATTTCCCAGTACTTGACGCCGTAACCCTTGGTCACGTTGGCGTACCGCACCCAGTCCGCGGCTTCCTCCGGCGTGCCGGTGCCGTAGTTGGCGATGATGATCGGCTGGGCGCCGGCTCTCCGGACACCGCCCATGAAGGTGTCGAAATCGGTGTTCGGCGCCACGTACCCACCCGGCGCGGTGTTGTCCTTCCAGTGGTAGATGTCGCCGTAGGAACCGCCGGGGTAGCGCATCGTGCGGACGCCGGCCGCGCCGTACAGGTCGGCCACCTGGTCGGTGCCCAGCTGGCTGTCCCACACCGCGTGGTTGATGCCGATCCCGGTGTCCGGCACGGTGGCCAGCCCGGCCCGGGCGTTGACGGTGACCGTCGCCGTGGGCGTGGCCGCCGCCGCGGCGGTGCCGGCTGCCGGTACCGCCGCGGCGAGCACGGCGATCACCGGCCACGCTGCCCAGCGCAGACGTCGAACTGTCATGGAAGGTCCATCCTCACTCGTCGGGCACGAACGGATGACTGGGAGCGCTCTCAGCGAGAGAACCACTGCGGGGGCCCGAAAGTCAACGGAAGTCGCGCGAGGGCCCGTTCCGCATCGGGAGTTCGAGGTTTTCGAGGCGGTCGGCGACGAGCGTGACGACTCCTTCGGCGGCTTGCACGTGGCCGCGGACGAGCAGCGCGGAGCTGGTGCGGGCGACGATCCGCTGCCGGTGCCAGAGCCCGGGCGAGACCAGGACGTTGGCCATGCCGGTCTCGTCTTCGAGGTTCAGGAACGTGATCCCGCCGGCCGTCGCGGGCCGCTGCCGGTGGGTGACCGCGCCGCCGACCCAGACGCGCGTGCCGTCTTCGGTCTGCATGAGCTCGGCGACGGTGATCGCGCCGCGCTCGCCGAGGAGCCCGCGCAGGTACTCCACCGGGTGGCTGTCCGGGGACACGCCGGTGGCCCACAGGTCCGCGGCCGTCACCTCCAGCCGCGTCATCCCGGGCAGCGCGGGCGCGTCGAGCCCCGGGGCGAGGCCGGGCAGGTGACCGGGCCGGGTGGCCGCGGCCGCGCCGGCGGCCCAGAGGTCCTGCCGCCGGTCGCCGCCGAACCCGCTGAACGCCCCCGCCGTGGCCAGGGCTTCGGCCACGTTCTTCTTCAGCGGCACGCGGCGGGCCAGGTCGCCGATGCTCGCGTACGGACCGTGCGCCTCGCGTTCGGCGACAATCTCCTCGGCCGCGTCATCGCCGAGGTGGCGGACCCCGGCGAGGCCGAGCCGGAGCGCGACACCGCCGGTGCTGCCCGGATCGGGTTCGAGGGTGGCGTGGGCGAGGCTGGTGTTGACGTCGGGTTCGCGGATGTGGACGCCGTGGCGGCGGGCGTCGGCGACCAGCGTCTGCGGGCTGTAGAAGCCCATCGGCTGGGCGCGCAGCAGCCCGGCGCAGAAAGCGGCCGGGTAGTAGCGCTTGAACCACGCCGACGCGTACACCAGGAGCGCGAAGGACATCGAGTGCGCTTCGGGGAAGCCGTAGCCGGAGAAGGCGTGGATCTGTTCGAAGATGCGTGTGGCGAGTTCGCGGTCGAGGCCGTTGGCTTCGCAGCCGGCGAAGAACCGGGCCATCAGGGCTTTCATCTTCGCGCTGGAGCGTTTGGCGCCCATGGCGCGGCGGAGCTGGTCGGCTTCGGCGGGGGTGAAGCTCGCGACGTCGACCGCCATCTGCATCACCTGCTCCTGGAACAGCGGCACGCCGAGGGTGCGGTCCAGGGACGCGGCCAGCAGCGGGTGCGCGTGTTCCCATTCCTCGTCGCCGCGGCGGCGCCGGATGTAGGGGTGGACCGAGCCGCCCTGGATCGGGCCGGGCCGGATCAGCGCCACCTCGACGACGAGGTCGTAGAACTCGCGGGGCCGAAGCCGGGGCAGCGTGGCGAGCTGGGCGCGGGACTCGACCTGGAACACCCCGACGGCGTCGGCTTCGCAGAGCATGTCGTAGACCGCCGGGTCGGCCAGGTCGAGTTTCCCGATGTCGACCGGCGTCCGGTGGTGCTCGGCGACGAGGTCGAGCATGTGGTGCAGCGCCGAGAGCATGCCGAGGCCGAGCAGGTCGAACTTGACCAGACCGACGGCGGCGCAGTCGTCCTTGTCCCACTGCAGCACGCTGCGGTCGGCCATGGTCGCCCACTCGACCGGGACCACTTCGGACACCGGCTGCTTCGAGATGACCATGCCGCCGGAGTGGATGCCGAGGTGGCGCGGGAAGTCCTCGATCCGCGCGGCCAGGTCGAGAACGTCGTCCGGGATCGCCCCCGCGGCTTGCTGTTTCGTGGCGGCGACACCGCCCCACCGGTCGACGAGCTTGCCGTAGGCGTCCTGCCGCCCGGAGCTGTGCCCGAGCGCCTTCGCTGCGTCACGGATGGCGGAGGGCGCCCGGTAGGTGATGACGTTGGCGACCTGCGCGGCGTGGAACCGGCCGTGTTTGTCGTAGACGTACTGGATGGCTTCCTCGCGGCGGCCGGACTCGATGTCGACGTCGATGTCCGGCGGCCCGTCCCGCTCCGGCGCGAGGAACCGCTCGAACAGCAGGTTCCACTTGACCGGGTCGGCGTGGCAGATCTCCAGCGCGTAGCAGACCGCGGAGTTCGCGGCCGAGCCGCGGCCCTGGCACAGGATGTTCGCCTCCCGGCAGAACCGGACGATGTCCCAGACGACGAGGAAGTAGCCGGGGAAGCCGAGCTTGCCGATAACGGCGAGTTCGTGGTCGAGCTGGGCGTACGCCTTCGGGTTCTCTTCACGCGGGCCGTAGCGCTTCGCCGCGCCGCGCCAGGTCAGCTCGGTCAGGAACGACATCTCGTCGTGCCCGGCCGGGACGGGGAACGGCGGCAGGTCCGGCGCGACGAGGTTGAGGTCGAACGCGACTTCGACACCCAGGACAGCGGCCCGGCCGACGGCACCGGGATAGCGGCGTTCGAAGAGGCGCCGCTGTTCCATCCCGGACCGCAGGAACGCCTGCCCCGACGGCGGCCGCCACCCTTCGAGCTCCTCAGCCGACCGCCGCGCCCGGACAGCGGCGACCGCCGCGGCCACGCCGGCGTCGTCCGGCCGGGCGTAGTGCACGTTGTTGGACACGACGGTCGGCAGCCGGAGGTCCTTGGCCAGCGCGTCGAGCAGGTCGTTGGCGGTGTCGTCCTGGGGCTGCCGGTGGTCGATCAGCTCGACGGCGACGTGCGACCGCCCGAACCGCTCCACGAGCCGGGCGAGCTCGGCGTGCGCGGCGGCCGGGCCGCGCCGGTCGAGCGCCTGCCGGACGGCACCCTTGCGGCACCCGGTGAGCACGACGACGTGCCCGGCCAGCTCGTCGGCGAGCTCGTCGAAGTCGTAGACCGGCCGCCCCTTCTCCCCGCCGGCGAGCTGGGCGCGGGAGATGACCCGGCACAGCCGGTGGTAACCGCTCTGCTGCCGCGCGATCACGAGCAGGTGCGATCCGGCCGGATCGGGCACCCCGGCCTGCGGACCGGGCAGCCCGAGCGAGAGTTCGGCCCCGAACCCGACGCGCACCCCGAGCGCCCGCGCGGCGTCGTTGAACCGCACGGCGCCGTACATGCCGTCGTGGTCGGTGAGGACGAGCGCGTCGAGCTCGAGCCGGGCGGCCTCCTCGACGAGCGTCTCAGGGTGACTCGCGCCGTCGAGGAAGCTGAAGTTGGAGTGGACGTGCAGTTCGGCGTAGGGCGCCCGGATCCGGTCGCCGCCGTCGTCCCGGCCCCGCCGGTCTTCGAGGTCGGCCGGCGCACCGGCATACCCTTCGCGTTTGCGCGACCACGCGGGGGCGTCGCTGCCGTCGCCGGGAACGGGGGCGCGTCCGGAAGCGATCCGTTCCACTTCGGACCACGGCACGCGCGGATTGTTGAACGCCAAGGCAGGCTCCCACCGATTTCGCTGTGGGGAAGCCAGCGACTACTGTTCGAACACACGGACGAATATCGTGGTTCGATCCTGCGGCGGGACGCGCCCGGTGTCAACTGTGGACGGTGTGAAGTCACGTCCGTCACACGGCAGAAAACTCAGTCGTAACATCCCTCTACTGTCCACTGTGGATCGTTTCCGACCGAAGCCGTGAGCAGCAGCGCGATATCACCGTCGGGGTCGTCTTCCAGCACCACCTGCACCCGTACGAGCGGCCGCTCGCCGCGGCGGGCGGGCAGGGCCGGGTGGACCACCCACGGGCCCGCCGAGCCGAGGACGCGGCGCGCCGGGCCGCCGTCGACCGCGACCGTCGACGGCGGGTAGCCGAGCTCGCCGCGAGTGGTGCAGCGGACGACGTCGCCGACTGCGTCGAGCACCTCGGCCGGGACCGGGCGGCGGGGCACGACCGTCGGCGAGGGGGCGGGCAGCCGGCCCGGCCACGGGCGGTCGGCGGCCAGCGGGCGGCGCGGCTCGCCCCACGGGATCAGCCGGACACGTTCGGCCGGGCCGCGGCCGCCGTCCAGCAGCGGGGTGACGACCGCGTCCGGGCCCAGCAGGCCCTGGATCCGCACCAGGGCGCGGGCGGCGCGCTCGGCGGCGTCGGCGTCGCGGCCCACCGATCCCAGCTGCAGCTGCAACGCCTGCCCGCCGACCACCTCTTCGGGGTCGAGGCGCAGCCGGACGATCCCCGCCGTCGGCCGGTCGCGGGCGGTGAGCCAGCCTTCGCACTGCCAGCGCACGCGGTCCGCCGTCGAGCGGGCGGTGAGGGGTTCGGCGCAACGCCAGACGCGTACGCGTTCTTCGCCGGCTTCGGTCACGGCGACGATGGCCAGGCGCGTGCAGGCGAGCCCGTGGTTCGCCAGGACGGCGAAGAAGCGTTCGCCGAGCGTCTTCGCGACGAAGGCGGCTTCGTCGACCCTGGCCAGCGGCGTCTCGAACGTCTCGACGACCGACAGGTCCGGCGGCAGGGCGCGACGCAGCGGCGGGCGTTCGGACAGGCCGCGGGCGAGGCGGTGGGCGACGACGGCGTCCTTCGGGAAGCGGCCGGCGACGTCGCGTTCGGCCAGCGCGGCAAACGCGCCGAGGGTGCGCAGGCCGAGCCGCCGGAGCAGGTCGACGAGCTCGCCGCGGTCGTCACCGGGCTGGTTCAGTTCGGCGATCGACAGCGGCGCGAGGAAGGCGGCGGTCCGGCCGCGCGCGACGAGGGCGGAGCGGCGGGCAGCGAGGGTCGCGCCGAACAGCCCGTCGGCCACCCCGACCTGGCACTCGACCCCGGCCCGGGCGGCGACCTCGTCGATGAGCAGCTCGGCGAGGGCGGCCTCCCCGCCGAAGTACCCGGCGGCCCCGTCGACGGGCACGGCGACCACCCCGGGCCGCACGACCTCGACCCCGACGGCCTGCGCCTCGACCGCGGCGGCGACGGGCTCGAACAGCCGGGCATCGCGGTCGGGATCGTGCTGGTGCACGACGAGTTCCGGACACCGCGACTGGGCATCCCGCCGCCGCATCCCCCGCCCGACACCGCTGCGCCGAGCGGAAGCGGAGCAGGCAACGACACGGTTGGCGGAGAAAACGGCGGCGGGAGCACCGGGCGGCGTACCGGCCGCGGCCCCGGCGGCGACGACCGGCCAGTCGGGACACCACAGGACGAGCAGCCGTGGCGCGTCATTCATTCCACGATGCCGCGCTCGCTCCGGCCGGGCGGGCGACCCGCGCGGAGCAGCCCGCACCAGCCGACGCCCTCATCCAGGCGACGGCCGCGCGGGCGATTCGCTCGACCGGCATCTCGCGTGACTGAGGCGACATCACGCGTGACTGAAGGGTCATCTCGCGTGATTGAGGGGGCATCACGCGTGACTGGAAGGGCATCACGCGCGACCCGGCCCACATCTCGCGTGCCCCAAGAGGCATCACGCGTGACTGAAGGGTCATCTCGCGTGATTGGAGGGTCATCTCGCGTGATTGGGGAGGCATCACGCGTGATTGGAGGGGCATCTCGGGGGGTTGGTGGGGCGTGCGGCTGAGTTGGCGGGGTGGGGCGGTGGGGGTGGTGGTCATCCGGCCACCTCGACCAGCCGTCGCTCGGGTGAGCCGCCGGCGGCGACGGCTCCTGCCGGGCCCGGTAGCTGCAACGGGACCGTCCGCGGCCGGGACGCTGCGCCGCGGCCGCGGGTTGTTGCCACTACGTCGCGGGTTCTCAAGTGGCCGTGGCCGTCCTGGGTGAGACCGTGCCAGCGGCGGCCCGTCACCTTCAGCTCCAGGTCCGCGCCCGGCCACGGGCCCGCCGTCAGCAGGACCGTGCCGCGGTTGCGGACGCGGCCCGCCAGCCTGCGGGCCGTCTCCGGGGTGACCCCGCGGGCCGGGCCGAGGACCACCACGTCGAACCCGTCCACCAGGGCCG
The DNA here is from genome assembly GCF_040682815.1 of Amycolatopsis sp. NPDC051102. Classification (NCBI taxonomy): domain Bacteria; kingdom Bacillati; phylum Actinomycetota; class Actinomycetes; order Pseudonocardiales; family Pseudonocardiaceae; genus Amycolatopsis; species Amycolatopsis sp. NPDC051102. The sequence goes on along the minus strand of NZ_JBFBBT010000034.1, from coordinate 68,672 downwards.
AGACCACCGGTACCAGCTCCGCTCCGGGGTCCGGGACCAGGGCGATCCGCTCCAGGTCGACGCCGAGTTCCGCGGCCGCCGCCAGGCCCAGCTCCGGCAGGCCCGTCACCGCCGCCCAGGAACCGTCGCGGGTGGCCGCCGCCAGCAGGGCCAGCACCAGGGACGTCGCTCCGCGCACCGCGATCGTGCTGCCCCGGCGGAGACCGCCGCCGGGGAGGAGCGCCGCCAGCGGGGGCAGCACCGCCAGCAGCTCCGCGTCCGGGGACGGCTCGCGCAGCTGCGCGGCCGTGCGGACACCCGGCATCGCCGCCAGCCCGGCCAACGCCTCCGGCACCGCCACCGCCCACCTCCAGCACCACGTACTCGTACCGGAGACACCCGCGTGAGGAAGCCACAGGCGAACCCAGAACACTTATCGAACACTTGTTCGCATAGTGCGAGACGGGCGCCCCCGCTGTCAAGCCGAACGGGCGGACCTCACCCGGGAGCGATCATGCGGCTGACGATCCACGCGTGTTCGCCCAGCTGCCGTCCGCGCACCAACCCGTGCTCCTCGAACAGCTTGCCCTCACTGTGACGCGGGTCGCGGTCACGTCCTCGTCCGCTGCCTCGTCCAGGGGGTGAAGCGAGAAAAGAGGACGAAATGCGCCGGATCCTGATCGTCGGTGGTGGGTACGCCGGCTTCTACGCCGCGTGGAAGCTCGAAAAGAAGCTGCGGCGCGGCGAGGCCGAAGTCACCCTCGTCGACCCCCGCCCGTACCTGACCTACCAGCCGTTCCTGCCCGAGGTCGTGGCCGGCTCGGTGGAGGCGCGGCACGCCGCCGTGTCGCTGCGGCGGCACCTGCGCCGCACCCGGGTCGTCGCCGGGACGGTGACCGCCGTCGACCACGCCCACCGCGTCGTCACCGTCCGGCCCGCCGATGGCGAAGCCTTCGAACGGAGCTACGACCTGATCGCCGTCACCGCCGGCGCGGTCACCCGGACGCTGCCCGTGCCCGGCGTCGCCGACCAGGCGATCGGCCTCAAGCACGTCGAAGAGGCCGTGGCGATCCGGGACCGGCTCCTCACCGCCTTCGACCGCGCCGCCGCGCTGCCCGAAGGACCGCAGCGGCGGAAGCTGCTCACCGTCACGTTCGTCGGCGGCGGCTTCTCGGGTGTCGAAGGCTTCGGTGAACTGCTGTCGCTGGCGACGGCGCTGCTCGAGCGCTACCCGGAGCTGCACCGCGACGAACTGCGGTTCCACCTCGTCGAGGCGTCGGGCCGCATCCTGCCCGAGGTCACCGCCCGGCCGGGCCGCTGGGTCGTGCGGGAACTGGAACGCCGCGGTGCCCACGTCCACCTGAACACCCTGGTGACGTCGGCGGAGGACGGCCACGTGACGCTCTCGACCGGCGAGGAGTTCGACGCCGGGCTGATCGTCTGGACCGCGGGCAACGGCGCCAACCCGGTCGTCAGCAGGCACACCGACCTCCCGGTCGACGAACGCGGTTCCCTCGTCGTGCGGCCGGACCTGCGGATCGAGGGCGTCGATGGCGCCTGGGCCGCCGGCGACGACGCCGCGGTGCCCGACCTCGCCTCGCCGGTGCCGGGCGCGCGGACCGTTCCCAACGCCCAGCACGCCTACCGGCAAGGGAAGCTGCTGGCCCGCAACATCATCGCGACGCTGCGCGGCCGGGAACCGAAGCCGTACGTCCACCACAGCCTCGGCGCGATCGCGACCCTCGGCCTGGGACGCGGGATCTTCCAGTACCGGAAGCTGGTCGTCACGGGGCTTCCCGCGTGGCTGATGCACCGCGGCTACCACGTGCTCGCCGTGCCCACCTGGGAACGCAAGGTCCGCGTCCTCGCCGGGTGGCTGACGCAGGCGCTGTTCGGCCGCGACATCCTCAGCCTGGCTTCGGTGCAGCACCCGCGGGACGCCTTCGTGGCGGCGGGCCTCGCCGTCGCCGGCGAGGCCCGCCCCGGTCAGCCCGCGAAGGGGCTGGCGTCGATCGTGCAGGTCTTGCCCGCCGCGGGGAAGGTGCCCGAGATCAGGTAGTCCCGCTTGACCTTCTCGGTGCACGTGCTCGGGACGTACATCGACGAGTGGCCGTAGCCCTCGGTGACGAACACCCGTGCCCGCGCCAGTTCCGCCGCGCCGTCGCGAGCGCCGGGCAGCGGCGTGGACGGGTCGTAGTGGTTGTTCAGCACCAGGATCTCCGCCGACGTCGGGCGGTTCCACGGACCGGTGTAGCGATCGGTGTCCTTCGCCTGCCAGAACGCGCAGCTCATCATGTCCAGCACCGCGATCCGCCCGAAGTACGGCACGCGCTGGTCTTCCGACTCGGCGTACCGGCTGTAGACCGCCGGGTCGGTGGGCACGTCGCTGTCGCTGCACTGGATGGCGTTGAACGCCTCGGTGCGGTTCGAGGTGTACTGCTCACCCTGGACGGCGGCCGCACGCAGGGCCGGCGTCGCCGGGGCGTCGTAGAGCCGCTGCAGCAGCGCGGCGATGTCCGGCCAGCCCCGCGAGTCCGACAGGTCGGCGGCCGCGTTGATGATGCCCGAGTAGGTCCACGTTTCGCCGTTGCTGACGATCGGAGCCTGCTTGGCACGGGCGGTGAGGGCCGCCCACTTGGCCTTCGGGTCGCCCGAGGAGAAGGCGCACTTCGGGCCGGCTTCCGTGCACAGCCGCAGGAACTGCTCGAAGGTCTGCGCGATGCCGGTCGCGACGTCCTGCCGGGTGTCCAGCGGGACGCTCTTGCCGTTGCCGTTCTGACCTGTCGCGTTGCCGGCGAAGTCCATGGTGCCGTCGAACACCATCGCCCGGATCCGGTTCGGGAACAGGTTCGCGTACGTCGCCCCGAGCTGGGTGCCGTAGGAAATGCCGTGGTAGTTCAGCTTCGGGTCGCCGACGGCGCGCCGCAGCAGCTCCAGGTCGCGGGCGGTGTTGGCGGTCGAGACGTGCTCCAGGATCGGGCCCGCCTTCGCCGAGCAGCGGTCGGCCAGCTCCTTCGACTTGGCGTAGAAGGCCGCGTTGCCGCTCGGGTCGCCCGGCATCTCCGGGAACGACCCGAAGAAAGCCTGCTGCTCGGCCACGGAGTCGAAGCACCGGACCGCGGTGCTGTTGGCGATCCCGCGCGGGTCCCACGACACCAGGTCGAACCGCGCGCGCAGTTCGTCGGAGAACAGCCACGGCCACTTGCCGCGTTCGCGCAGCCGCTGCAGGCCGGACGCGCCGGGGCCGCCGAAGTTGACGAACAGCGAGCCGATCCGGTGCGCGGGATCGGTGGCGGGCAGCTTGATCAGCGCGAGGTCGATCTTCGCGCCGGCCGGCCGGTCGTAGTCCAGCGGCACGGATGCCTTCGAGCACTGGAAACCGTCCGCGCAGTCGGTCCAGCTCAGCTGCGGCGTCGGAACCTTGTCGATGGCGGCCGGTGCCGCGGACGCGACCGCCGGTCCCGCCGCGACGGCCATCGAGACACCGAGTGCGACGACCACGCCGCGCACGATGCCTCCCCCAGAAAATCGGCGCACGAAAAGTCCCTTCGGAGAGGAAACGATCACTTCGCCTCCACAGACGCCGCACCGGCGGCGAGGTTGGCTCCGGCCGCCGAAAAAGATCACTGGCGCCGTGCTGCCTCGCTTAGCTATAGTGCTAGGTAACTAGATAAATGGAGTTGCCGATGATCGAGTTCCACCTGGACGCGAGGTCCGGCTTGTCGCCGTACCAGCAGCTGGTCCAGCAGGTGCGGCACGCGCTGCGCCTCGGCCTGCTCACCGAGGGCGATCAGCTCCCGAAGGTCAAGGACGTGGTCGCGAGCCTCGCGATCAACCCGAACACCGTGCTGAAGGCCTACCGCGAGCTGGAGCACGACGGCCTGGTCTCGGCCCGCCCCGGCGTCGGCACCTTCGTGACGGCGACCCTCAACGGCGGCGCGTCGTTCGCCGCGCTCGGGCCGTTGCGGCAGGACCTGCGCCGCTGGCTGGGCAAGGCCCGCAAGGCCGGTCTCGACGAAGAGAGCATCGAGGCCCTGCTGATGTCCACGTTTCGCGACTCCGCCAGAGAGGGAATAGCGTGACTGTCCTCAAAGCCCAGGGACTGGGGAAGAAGTACGGGCGCAAGCAAGCGCTTACCGGCTGCACGCTGGAGATCGAGGCCGGGCACGTCACCGGGCTCGTCGGCCCGAACGGGGCGGGCAAGTCGACGCTGCTGAACATCGCGGCCGGCATGCTCGAACCGACGACCGGCACGATCGAGGTGTGCGGCGGGGTGCCGGGCAGCGGCCCGGGGCAGCTGGCCAAGGTGGGCTACGTCGCCCAGAACACGCCGGTCTACAGTGGACTGACGATCGAGGAGCACCTGCGGCTCGGTGCCCACCTCAACCCCGGCTGGGACGCCTCGGTCGCCGAAAAGCGCGTCGAACGCCTCGGATTGGACCTCAAGCAGCACGCCGGCAAGCTCTCCGGCGGCCAGCGCGCCCAGCTGGCGCTCACGATCGGCATCGCCAAGCGTCCCGAACTGCTGCTGCTCGACGAGCCGGTCGCGGCGCTGGACCCGCTGGCGCGCCGCGAGTTCCTGCAGGACCTGATGGAAGCCGTCGCCGAGCACGGGCTGTCCGTCGTGATGTCCTCCCACTTGGTCAACGACCTCGAGCGGGTCTGCGACCACCTCGTCGTGCTGGTGGCTTCGCAGGTCCGGGTGATCGGCGAGGTCGAGACGCTGCTCGCCACGCACCACCGGCTCTCCGGGCCGCGCCGCGAACTCGACACGCTGCCGGCGGACCAGCACGTCGTCTCGGCGAAGCACACCGACCGCCAGACCACCGTCCTCGTCCGCACCGAGGCGCCGATCCTCGATCCCACGTGGACGGTCGGGCAGCTCGGCCTGGAGGACCTCGTCCTCGAGTACATGAGCAACCCCGCCGCCGCCCGCCCCGCCCTGGAGGTCCTCCGATGACCTGGCTGACCTGGCGCCAGTTCCGCATCCCCGCGTTGTCGGTGCTCGCCGGCCTGATCGCGATCGCCGTCGTGCTCGCGATCACCGGGCCGGACCTGGTGGGCCGCACGGACTTCGCGGACGAAGACGTGCTCTTCGGCGGGACGATCCTGGTGCTGTACCTGCTGCCCGCGGTCATCGGCGTGTTCTGGGGCGCCCCGATGATCACCCGCGAGCTGGAGAGCGGCACGCACAGTCTCGTGTGGAACCAGACCGTCACGCGGAAGCGGTGGCTCACGACGAAACTCGGGTTCGGCCTCCTCGCCGCGATGCTCGTCGCCGGGGTGCTGAGCGCCGCGGTCTCCTGGTGGGCGAGCCCGATCGACGCGCTCTCCGCGCTCCAGACCGACCGCGGGATGCTGCCCCGCATCTCGCCCGTGGTGTTCGGCGCGCGCGGCATCGTCCCGATCGGCTACGCGGCTTTCGCGCTCGTCCTCGGTGTCGCGGTGGGAATGCTGCTGAAGCGGACGGTGGCCACCATGGCCGTCACCCTCGTCACGCTCGCCGCCGTGCTGGTCCTGGTGCCGACCTTCGTGCGGCCGTACCTCATCCCGCCGGAGCAGACGACCCTCCCGATCGTCGGCAAGGACGTCACGAACATCACCGGCAATGACCGGCAGGGGATCACCGAAATCGGCGTGCGGAAGCCGGCCGGGGCGTGGGAACTGGCGAACGAAACCGTGGACCCGGCCGGGAACGTGGCCGACCCGCTGCCGTCGTTCGTGCAGGACTGCTCCCCGAAGCCGGGTCAGGGCCCGCCGCCGCGCGGCTCGCTGGAAGACTGCGTGGCCCGGCTGGGCGCCCACGGCTACCAGCAGCGCCTGACGTTCCAGCCCGGCTCCCGGTTCTGGCCGCTGCAGTGGCTCGAACTGGCGCTCTACCTCGCGATGACCGCCCTGCTCACCTGGTTCTGCTTCCGCCGTCTCCGCCACCTGTCCTGACGATTCCGACTGGGGGAATCATGCGCGCTCTCGCGGTGGCCACCGCACTCACGCTCACGTTGTCCGCGTCGACCGCCTCGGCGGCCACGACGCCCTACCTGCCCGCCCCGACCGGGCACCAGCCCGTCGGCGTCACCACACTGTCCGTGAAGGACACTTCGCGGCCCGACCCGTGGGTGCCGTCGGTGCCCTACCGGGAGCTGATGGTCTCCCTCTTCTACCCGGCCGTCTCGGGGAACGGGCCGAAGAAGCAGTACATGACCCCGCTCGAATCGGAACGCAACCTGGAGCGGGAGGACATCCCGGGGCTCCCGCTGGACGTCTTCAGCACGGTCCGGACGAACGCCGTGACCGACGCGCGGCCGGCCGGGCGGTGGCACAGCCTGCCGCTGGTCGTGCTGTCACCGGGCTGGACGCAGCCGCGGGCAACGCTCACCGCACTGGCCGAGGAACTGGCCAGCCGCGGGTACGCCGTGGCGGCGATCGACCACACCTACGAGAACCGCGCCACGACCTTCCCCGACGGCCACGTCACCGGCTGCACCGCCTGCGAGGTCGACGACCAGCCCGGCTTCTGGGAGAAGTTCGCGCAGGTCCACACCAAGGACACCGCGTTCGTGCTCGACTCCCTGCTGTCGTCGAAGTGGGGTGCGCTGATCGACCCGCAGCGCATCGGCATGACCGGCCATTCCGCCGGCGGCGCCGTCACCACCCAGGCGATGCTGGCCGACCCGCGGATCCGCGCCGGGGCCGACCTGGACGGCAGCGTCCACGTGCCGATCCCGGCGTCCGGGCTCTCCCGGCCGTTCATGTTCGTAGGCCGCACGGACGACTACACGCCGGGCGCACCGGGGCCCTACGACGACTGGGAAACCGACTGGACGCACCTGACCGGCTGGAAGCGCTGGATCATGGTCTCCGGCACGGTGCACGCGTCGTTCACCGACCTCGGCGTGCTCGCCGAGCAGCTGGGTGTCGACATCCACGACGCGATCGATCCCTACCGCGCGCTGTCCATCACCCGGACGTACGTGACCGCGTTCTTCGACCAGCACCTGCGCTGCCGCCCGCAGCCGCTGCTGGCCGCGCCCTCGCCCGCTTACCCGGAAGTGACCTTCATCGGATGAGAATCAAGAGCCTCATGGTCATCACCGCACTCGCGCTCACGCTGTCCGCTCCGGCCGCGTCGGCGAACCCCGCGCCCACGCTGGCGAAACCGACCGGCGACCGGCCGGTGGGCACCACCGTCCTGCACCTCGCGGACGCTTCGCCGGTGTCGCTCTTCTACCCCGCGGTCTCCGCGGCCGGACCGAAATCGCCGTTCATGACCGAGGCGGAAGCGGAAGCCGTGCTCCGCCAGGACGGCATCACGGGCGTGGCCCCGTCGGTGCTGGCCGGCATCCGCACCGATGCGGTGGTGGACGCGCCGCCGGCCGGGCACCACCTGCCGCTGGTCGTCCTCGACCCGGGGCCCGGGCGGCCGCGCGGCGAGCTGACGTCGCTGGCCGAAGACCTGGCCAGTCACGGCGTTCTCGTCGCCGTGGCCGACCGCACCCGCGACACCGCCGCCGTTCCGGCCGTGCTGGACGCGCTGCTCGGGTCGAAGTGGGCGCCGCTGATCGACCCGGCCCGGATCGGCCTGGCCGGGGCCGGTGCGGACACGCTCGCCTCGATGGCGGCCGATCCGCGGGTGCGGGCCGGGCTGGCCCTCGACGGCCCGGCGCCGGACCCGCTGCCCGCCGCGGGGCTCGACCGGCCGTTCCTCTTCCTGGGCCGGGCGGGCACCGCCACCCCGGACCAGGCGTGGAAGCAGCTGACCGGCTGGAAGCGCCGGCTCACCGTGGCCGGCACGGTGCACCCGTCGTTCACCGACATCGGCCTGGTCGGCGAGCAGCTGGGCCTCGCCTTCGGCGCGACCACCCCGGCCGTGCGCGGCCAGGCGATCACCGCGGCGTACGTCCGGGCGTTCTTCGACCAGCACCTGCGCGCCCGGCCGCAGCCGCTGCTGGACCAGCCGTCCACGCAGTATCCGGAGGTCGCCTTCGCCCGGACGTCGACGCCGTACCTGCCCGCCCCGACCGGGGACCGGCCGGTCGGCAGCACGGCGGTGTACCTGAAGGACACCTCGCGCCCGGACCCGTGGGTGCCCTCGGTGCCCTACCGGGAGCTGATGGTCTCCCTCTTCTACCCGGCGGTCTCCGGTGACGGGCCGAAGACGCAGTACCTGACCCCGGCGGAGTCCGCGGCGTTGCTGCAGGACAGCGGCCTCGACGTGCCCTCCGACGCGCTCGCGAGGATGGTGACGAACTCCGTCGCCGACGCCCGGCCGGCGGGGCACGGGCTGCCGCTGATCGTGCTGTCGCCCGGCTACACCAAACCCCGCGCCACGCTGAGCGCGCTGGCCGAGGACCTGGCGAGCCACGGGTACGCCGTCGCGCTCGTCGGGCACACCTACGAGAACGCCGGCCAGAGCTTCCCGGACGGGCACTTCGCCGGGTGCGCGTCCTGCGAAGTCCCGCACGACGACCCGTTCTGGGAGAAGCTGGAACAGGGCCGGGCCGCCGACGTCTCGTTCGTCCTGGACTCGCTGACGCACTCGAAGTGGGCGCCGCTGATCGACCGTTCCCGGATCGGCATGGCCGGGCACTCCATCGGCGGCGCGAGCACCATCCCGGCGATGGTCGCCGACGGCCGGCTCAAGGCCGGGATGGACATCGACGGCACCACCCACGTCCCGCTGGCCCCGCCCGGGCTGTCCCGGCCGTTCATGTTCCTGGGCCACCAGCTCGGGGCCACCGCCTGCGTGCCGGGCGACCCGACGTGGGAACGGGACTGGCCGCAGTTCACCGGCTGGCGGCGCTGGGCCGACGTGCGGGGCGCCCAGCACGCGTCGTTCACCGACGTGGGCCTGGCCGGCGACGAATTCGGCGTCGACTACGGCGCGACGACGTCCGCGCTGCGGACCCAGGAGATCACGCGGACGTACGTCAACGCGTTCTTCGACCAGCACCTGCGGGGCGAGGCGCGGCCGGTGCTCGATCAGCCGGGCTATCCGGAAGTCACGTTCTGCCACTGAAAGGACCGGCGGAAGCGGCACTGGGGGTGCCGCTTCCGCCGTTTCTCAGTGTCGAATGCTCAGTGGTCGAGGCCCAGGAACGAGATCGCGTACGCCAGCTGGCCGGTCAGCGGCAGCTGGTGCCCGACGCCGGCGACGCTGACACCCTCCATCGTGGCCTGGGTACCCGTGTTGCCGTAGCGGGTCCGCGTCCACGACGACTGCGGATGGTCGGTGAACGCCGGTGTCTGGCCCAGCCCGTTCAGGTTGGTCCACTGCTTGATCTCTTCACCGAAGTTCGGGTACGAAAGCGTCGTGTCGGTGGTGCCGTGCCACAGCTGCATCCGCGGGTAGCGGCCGGTGTAGCCCGGGTACATCGACCGGGCCAGGTCGCCCCACTGCTGCGCGGTCTTGATGGATTGGCCGCCCGAGCAGGTGCTGTTCCACAGCGATCCGTTCGTCGTGGCGAAACACCCGGCGGGCACGCCGGAGAACGCCGAACCCGCGGCGAACACGTCCGGGTACTGGGCGGCCAGCACGTTCGTCATCATCGCCCCGGAGGAGAACCCGCTGACGACGACCCGCGCCGGATCGACGTGGTAGCGCGACTTGGCGTAGGCGACCATGGACATGATCCCGGTCGAGTCGCCGCCGCCGTTGCGCTTCAGCGCCTTCGGCGTCGAGACGTCGAAGCACTTCTCGCTCCGGGTCGCTTCCGGCAGCACGATGACGTACCCGTACCGGTCGGCCGCGGTGACGTAGTCCTTGCCGTTCCAGCCGAAGATCGAGCTCGCCGAACCGCCGCAGTAGTGCACCAGCACCAGCAGCGCCGGGTTGGCCGCCACCCGGTCCGGGACGTAGACGTACATGTTCAGGTTCGTCGGGTTGGTGCCGAAGCCGGTCACCCTGGTCAACGCCGCCGCATGGGCGGGCGAGGCCAGACCGGTGACCATGACCACCAGTGCCATGAGGACACCGAGAACGCGCTTCATCACTGATCTCCCTTGCGTTTCGCCGCTCACGACGGCATCGCCGCGGCGAGTGCCTCGGTGGCCACGGCGGTACGCGGGTTGCCGATGCTGCCCGGGACCGACCGCAGGGCGGCGTACCAGACGGCCGCCATCTTGTCGTAGCCCGCGGCGTTCGGGTGGACGCCGTCGGAGAGGTCGGCAGCGGCCACCGCGCTGTGCATGTCGACCAGGTGCACGTGCTTGCCGGCGTTCACCTTGCTCTGCACGATCCCGGGCACGGCGTTGTTGAACGTCCGCACGGCGGCGTCGCCGCTCGCCCAGCCGATCGGGATGAGCTGCGCGACGAAGACGTCGGCGTTCGGCGCGGTCGCGGTGATGTGGTCGAGCAGCGCAGACAGCCGGCCGGGCGCGCCGGCGACGTTGTAGTTCTGCAGGATGTCGTTGGTGCCGATGTGCAGCAGCACCGAACGCGGGGTGTAGCTGCGCAGCCAGCCGGTGATGTTCGCGTCGATCTGGTCGATGCGCCAGCCGGGGTGGCCTTCGTGGTCGTGGTCCCAGAGACTGGCCGGCCCGTTGTACTGCGAGCCGACGAAGTCGTTCGTGTACCGGCCGGCGGCCAGACGTTGCCACAGGCCGATCCGGTAGCCGCCGGGCACGCCGGTGCCATAGGTGATCGAGTCGCCCAGCGGCATGATCCGCACGCCGCCGTTCGACTCCGCGTGGGCGACACCCGTCAAGCCGGTGAACGCCAGGGCCAGGGCCGCCGCGGCGGCCAGGAACCTCTTCATCGCCGTCCTCCTCAGCAGTTCGAGTTGGTCTGGGTGAGCAGGCCGAGCCGCCAGGGCAGGCTGTTGTAGTCGCCGCCCGCGTTCGGGTCCTTGCCCTGGTAGAGGTACTGCAGGTGGCACGGGTCGACCGGCAGCGTCTGGTCGTTGCCGGCGCGGATCATCTCGCCGTGGCTGATGTCCTTCGACCACTGCCCGGCCGGGAACGTCACGTTGCTCGCGCGGGCGAAGGGGTTGCTTTCGCCGGCCGCCAGCGGGCTCCAGGTCCCGGCGATGCTCGACGACGTCCAGGAGCGGAAGTAGCGCCGCCCGTCGGAACCGATCGCCTCCACCAGCAGCAGGTACTGGTTCTGCCCGGCGATCTTGTAGACGTTGCTCGCCTCGAACAGGTTGTTCTTGTTCGAATCGCGCATCGCGATCACCGTGTTGCCGAAGCCGTTCGGGAAGTTCGCCACGGTGGTCTGCGACCGGTAGAGGTGCCCGTTGTCGTCGGAGGAGAACAGGTAGCAGTTGGCGGCGTCGCAGATGACCCACATGTCGACCCAGTAGCCGGACCCGATGTTCTGCTTGATGATGTCCGGCATCGCGCCGTAGAAGTTCTTCGGCGCGCTCCAGCCGTTGGGATTGGCGATGTCGGTGTTCGTGGAGTAGGCGGCGTTGCCGTTCTGGTAGACGAGGTACCACTTTCGCTGCGGCGCGAAGTAGAAGACCTGCGGAGCCGCCCGGTAACCGGTGCCGATCGCGGTTTTGTCCAGGTAGTACTGGGTGGCCGAACCGGCCTGCGACCAGTCGGAGAAATTGAGGTAGACCAGGTTGTAGCCGGCGGCGTTCGCGGTGCTGGCGAACACGTGGTACTTGCCACCCGAATAGACGACCGTCGGGTCCTTGATGCCGGCGATGTTGTGCGTGGCATCGGACTTCGGGCTGATCAGCACCCCGCTGGAACTCCACCGGAAACTGCCCGGCAGCGCGGCATCCGCGGCGGGCGCGGTCACCAGCGCGGCCAGCAGCACCGACGCGATGACCAGCAGGGATCGGAACCGGGATTGCACATGACCTCCTGAGGACTGGGAGAACTGCGCCGGTGGCGGCCGAAACTTTCGCCATCGGATCCGGAATTCGACGAATTCCCGAAACTTTCGCCGTGCTGTTAGCGATAACATTCGATTGTTGGCGACAGCTTAAACCCGCGCGCCGCCCGCTGACAACGCCCGATGACGAGTCCGTCACCCGCAGCGAAGCCCACCGTCCGCCGTGGACGGCCGTCCACGCGCTCAAGACGCCGCCGCAGGCCACGATTTCCGGGGAAATCCCGGCTCCGCCCGGGTCCCGGCCGCCGGATTCACCGGGTTCTCCCAGAACTCCCAGGAACCGGCCAGGCCGGCGGGCCACGCTCGCCGCATGACGACCATCCAGATCCAGGGCCTCACCAAGCGGTACGGGCCGGACACCGTCGTGGAGGACCTGTCCTTCACGGTCGAACCCGGCCGGGTGACCGGGTTCCTCGGCCCGAACGGCGCCGGCAAGTCCACGACCATGCGCATGATCGTGGGCCTGGCCGCGCCGACCCGGGGTTCGATCACCGTCGGCGGCCGCCGTTACCGCGACCTCCCCGTCCCGCTGACCGAGGTGGGTGCGCTGCTCGACGCCGGCGCCGTCCACGGTGGCCGGAAGGCCCGCGACCACCTGCTGGCGCTCGCGGTGAGCAACGGCCTCCCGCGGCGCCGGGTCGGCGCGGTGCTGGCCCGCACCGGGCTCGAAAGCGTGGCCGGCAAGCGGGCCGGCGGGTTCTCGCTCGGGATGCGGCAGCGCCTCGGTCTCGCGGCGGCCCTGCTCGGCGACCCCGGCGTGCTGATCTTCGACGAACCGGTGAACGGCCTCGACCCCGAGGGGATCCGCTGGATCCGGGACTTCATGCGGTCACTGGCCCGCGAGGGGCGGGCGGTGCTGGTGTCCAGCCACCTGATGAGCGAGATGGCCCAGACCGCCGACCACCTGGTCGTCATCGGCCGGGGCCGGCTCATCGCCGACACCGGCGTGGGTGAGCTCATGCGCGCCGGAGGCGAGGGCACGGTGCTCGTCCGCACACCCGATCCGGGTTTCGCGCTCCGGCTGACGGCCGCCGGCGCCGCCGTGCGGGAGGGCGCCGAGCGTTCGCTCGTCGTTTCCGGCATGAGCAGCGAGGAGATCGGCAAGCTCGCCGCCTACCACGGCGTCGCGCTCGGCGAGCTCACCCCGCAACGCGTCTCGCTGGAAGACGCCTTCATGGAACTGACCAAGGACAGCCTCGAGTACCAGGGAACGGCCCGATGACCCCGCCCGCGTTCGCCCGATCGGTCCGCGCGGAGTGGATCAAGCTCCGCAGCCTGCGCTCCACGTGGTACACCCTGACGTGCCTGCTCGTGGTCGGGCTGGGCATCTCGTTCCTCGCCATGAACACCGCCGGCAAGCACTACGCCGAACAACCGGCGGCCTGGGACCCGACGGGCCGCAGCCTGACGTCGTACATCGTCGCCCAGCTGATCATCGGGGTGCTGGGCATCCTGGTGGTGACGTCGGAGTTCGCGACCGGCCTGATGCGGACGTCGCTCGTCGCGACGCCCCGGCGGCACCGGTTGCTGGCCGCCAAGGTCGTGGTGGCGGCGGCCGTCGCGGTGGTGGCGGGCCAGGTGCTGATGTTCGCCGCCTTCTTCGCCGGCCAGGCGGTCGCCGGCGCGCAGGGCGTGCCGAACGCCGCGCTCGGCGACCCCGGAGTGCTGTCCGCGGTGGCGGGCGGCGGGTTGTACCTGGCGGCGATCGCCCTGCTCGCGGTCGGCCTCGGCGCGATCGTGCGGGCGACGGCGGGTGCGCTGGCGATCCTGGTGGGCATCGTCTTCCTGGTCCCCGCGCTCGCCCCGCTCTTCCCGGCGTGGATGCAGGGGCTCGGCCTGTACTGGCCGACGCTGGGCGCGGCCGCGGTCTTCAAGACGGTGCCGGATCCCCACTTCCCGCACCCGTGGCTCAACCTCGGCGGGCTGTGCCTCGGCGTCGCCGCGGTGCTGGCCGCCGCGTTCGTGACCTTCGACCGGCGGGACGTGTGATGCGCGAAGCCGGCCGGGGCCTGCTCGCAGCGGCGGCCGCGGTGGGCGCGATGGCGGTGGTCGCGCTGGCGGCCCTGCTGCTCCACGCCGTCGCCGCGGTGCCGGCCGCCGCGTTCGTGACCTTCGACCGGCGGGACGTGTGATGCGCGAAGCCGGCCGGGGCCTGCTCGCAGCGGCAGCCGCGATGGGCGCGATGGCGGTGGTCGCGCTGGCGGCCCTGCTGCTCCTCGGCGCCGGGCGGGTCGGCGGCCTCGGTCCGCTGACGGCGGCGGTGGTCGCGCTCGCCGTGGGCGGCACGGCGGAGTTCAGCGTGGTCCCGGGCGCCGGGTCACCGGCGGCGGTGACCGGTGGCGGCTTTCCCGCCACCTCACCGCACGGCACCGCCCACCCGGCCTCCCTCTTCGCCGGCGGCTTGCCCACCACCCCACCGGCCTTCCCCACCGGAATCCCGTCCGGCCGGCTTCCCCTCTCCCTGCACGGCACCGTCGACGTCATGCCGCTCGGCGTCTCCCTTCTGGGCGCGGCGATCCTCGGCGCCCTGCTGCTCCGCCACGGCCGGGCCGGGCTGCCCGTCCGCGCCGCAACCGCGGCCGTCGCGTTCCCGGCGGGGCTCGCCGCCACCGCCCTGGCCGCCCGCGGCTCCGTGACCCTCCGGCTGCCGGCCGGGCTCGGTCCGCGCCTGCCGTTGCGCGGCGCCTTGCCGAACCAGCTCTCGGCCACGTTCGGCGTGCCCGTCGCCCCCACGGTGGCCGCCGCGGTGATCGGGGTGCTCGCCGTCGCCGCCGGGTGCTGGGCGGTGCTGCGGTTCCCGGCCTTCGCCGCCGGGCTTCGGGGCGCCCTGCTCGCGTGGGGCGTGCTCACCGTCCTCGGCCTGCTCGCCGCCGGCACGTTCGGCGGCGCCGCGGCGGCCGGCGGTGTCCTGCTCGTCCTGCCGCAGGTCGTGTCGGCCGTCGGGCTGGGGATGCCCGTCACCTCGCCCTGGGCCGCCTGGCCCTCGCTCACCTGGCTGCCGGTGATCGTGCTGCTCGGCTGCGGCATCGTCGTCGCCGTGCGGACACCGCACCGGCCCGGCGGACCACTGCGCCGGGCCGCGGTGCTCGCCGTCCGGCTCGCCCTGGCGCTCGGCGTCGTGCTGGCCGTCATGGCGCTGCTGTCGCGGGCTTCGATCGAACTCGGCGTCGCCGTGTTCGGCTTTTCCCTGCCGGTCCTCGCCGCGAACCCGTGGCTCGCGCTGGCCACCGGGCTCGCGGGCGGCGCGGCGGCGGGGCTCACCGGCAGCCTGCTCGTCGACGGGCTCCGGAGCCGGTCCTCCGTATCCTCGCGGGCATGGAAGCGATGACGGCCCGGCTGCTCGTGGTGGACGACGAAGCGACGGTCCGCGAACTGCTGTCCGCCGCCCTGCGCTTCGCCGGGTTCGAGGTGACCGCCGCAGCGACGGCGCGGGAAGCCGTCGCCGCGGCCACCGCCGAGCCGCCCGATCTGGTGCTGCTCGACGTCATGCTGCCGGACATGGACGGCTTCGAGGTCGTCCGGCGGCTGCGCGGGCACCGCGCCTCGGTGCCCGTGCTCTTCCTCACCGCGCGGGACCGGCAGGCCGACAAGGTCACCGGCCTCTCCCTCGGCGCCGACGACTACGTGACGAAACCCTTCGACCTGGCGGAGCTGATCGCGCGGATCCGCGCCATCCTGCGCCGGACCACGGGCCACCACGCCGGTGTCCTGGCGGCCGGCACGCTCACCCTCGACGCCGAGGGGCACCAGGTGACGCGGGCCGGGCGCGCCGTCCGCGTGTCCGCCACCGAGTTCCGGTTGCTGCACTACCTGATGGAGAACGCCGGGCGCGTGGTGTCGAAGGCGCAGATCCTCGACCGGGTGTGGCGGGACGACTTCGACGGGGACGCCAGCATCGTCGACACCTACATCTCCTACCTGCGGCGGAAAGTCGACACCGAGGAACCCAAGCTCATCCACACCGTGCACGGCGTGGGTTACGTGCTGCGGGAGCCCCGGCGGTGAGGCGCTTCTCGTTGCGCGCCAGGCTGTTGCTGCTCACCGCGGCCCTGCTGCTGGCCGGGCTGGGGCTCGTCGGCACGGTCGTGTCCGACCACGTCGAGCGCTACCTGCTCGACCGCCTCGACGGCCAGCTGCGGTCGATGACCGAGCTGATCGCGCTCGCGCCGGCCGCCGGCCCGCCGTCCCGGAACCCGGCGGTCCGCCCCGAACTCCTCGACCCCGCGCTCGAGCTGATCGGCACGCCCTACGTGGTGTACCTGGACCCGGCCGGCGCTGTCTTCGGCGACATCCACTCTTCGCGCCTGACCGGCGCGACGCTGCCCCCGGCCGGCGCGCTGCGCACGGTGCCCACCGACGGGACGGCCGTCGACCTGAGCGCCGCCGACGGCTCGGGACGCTGGCGGACCGTCGCCCGGCCGGCCGCCCACTGGGGCGGGACGGTACTGGCGGCGGCCCCGCTCACCGACACCGACGCCACCGTCGCGCAGCTGCGCTCGAGCAGCCTGATCAGCGGGGCCGTGCTGCTGGTGGCGCTGACCACCGCGGGCTGGTTCGCCCTCGGGCGGGGCCTGCGGCCGCTGCGCCGGATCGAGCACACGGCGGCCGCCATCGCCGGCGGCGACCTCACCCGGCGCGTCCCCGACCTCGCCCCGCCCGGGACGGAGATCGGGCACCTCGCGGCGTCGCTCAACACCATGCTCGGCCAGCTCGAACGGGCCTTCGCCGACCGGGCCGCGTCCGAAGCCCGGATGCGCACCTTCGTCTCGGACGTCAGCCACGAGCTGCGCACGCCCCTGTTCGGCATCAAGGGATCCACCGAGCTGTACCGGATGGGGGCGCTGCCCTCACCCGCGGAGGTGGACGAGGCGATGCACCGGATCGACCGCGAAGCCACCCGGCTCACGGCGCTCACCGAGGACCTGCTGCTGCTCGCCCAGCTCGACGAAGCACCCGGCGGGCAGCTCGACCGGACGCCGATGGACCTGCGCACCCTCGCCGTCGACGCCCGGCACGTCCTGCGGGCCCTGGATTCCACGCGCCCGGTCTCGCTGACCGGCCCGGGCGGCACCGGTCCCCCGGGCCCGGCGCCGGTCGACGCCGACGAAGCCCGGCTGCGGCAGGTCGTCACCAACCTGGTCGGCAACGCGGCCGCCCACACCCCGCCGGGCACCCCGGTCCGCATCGGCGTCGGCACGGTCGCGGGCCGCGCGGTGCTCGAGGTGGCGGACGAGGGCCCGGGCTTGCCTGCCGAGCAGGCGAGCCGCGTGTTCGACCGCTTCTACCGCGCGGACCGCTCCCGGGCTCGCGCACCGGGCGCCGACGCGGGCTTGGGCCTCTCGATCGCGCGTTCCCTGGCGCGGGCGCACGACGGCGACGTCCAGCTCGAGACGGCCGTCGGTGCGGGTGCCTGTTTCCGGTTGACGTTGCCGCTGCTGGCGGAGCCGCCGGCCTAACGCGACGGCGTCGCCGTCGTCAGAGCTTGCCGCCCGCGACCGGCGGCATGTCCGGGGCGTCCTCGACCTGGGTGGCCGACTCGCGGAACAGGTGGTTCTCCACCTCGAACAGGTTGCCGCCGGCCCGTTCGACGACGCTGAGCAGCGTCGACATCTGCGAAACCTCCTCCACCTGCTCCTTGAGGAACCAGTGCACGAACTGCTCGCCGAGGTAGTCCTCCTCGGCGCGCGCGGCCTTCGCCATCGCCTCGATGTCGGCGGTGACCGCGCGTTCCTGCCTCAGGGCCAGCTCGATCGCTTCGTGCACGCTCGAAAAGTCGTTCCGCACCTCGTCGCTGCCGGGGATCTCGACCGGCTCGTCGCGGTCGAGCAGGTAGCGCACCATCGCCAGCGCGTGGTTGCGCTCCTCGAGCGCCTGCCGGTAGAAGCGCTTGGCCAGCCGGGGCAGGTCACGGGCGTCGAACCAGACGGCCAGGGCGATGTACTGCTGGGCGGCGGTGAACTCGTGGCGGATCTGCGTCTGCAGCAGTCCGGCGAACTTCCGGGTTTTGGCCATGTCCCACAACCTACGACGGACCGGGCGCGCACAGCTACGATCGGCGCGGTGACGTCCCTGCCCGACCTTTCCGGCACGGTCGCCTGCGTGACGGGCGCTTCCGGCGGCCTGGGCCGCGGAATCGCGCTCCGGTTCGCCGAAGCGGGCGCGGCCGTGGCGGCGCACCACCGCCGCCCCGGCGCGGCGGACGACGTCGTCGCGGCGATCGAAGCCGCGGGCGGCCGGGCCCGCGCGTTCGCCGCCGAACTCACCGACGACGCCGCCTGCCACACGCTCCTCGACGCGGTCGCGGACTGGGGCGGGCGGCTCGACGCGCTGGTGAACAACGCCGGGATCCAGCCGGTCGAGGCCCTGGGCGAGCTGACCGCGGCGCGGTGGCGGGCGATGCTGGACAGCACCCTGACCAGCGCGTTCTCCTGCACCCAGGTCGCGGCGCGGCGGATGAGCGACGGCGGGAGCGTCACGCACATCGCGTCGATCGAAGCCCACCGGCCGGCCCCCGGCCACGTCCACTACAGCGCGGCCAAGGCGGCCCTGGTGACGCACGCGCGCGGCGCGGCCCTGGAGTACGGGCCACGCGGGATCCGGGTCAACACGGTGTCGCCGGGCCTGATTTCCCGACCCGGCCTCGAAGAGGACTGGCCGGAGGGCGTCGAGCGCTGGCACCGCGCGGCCCCGCTGGGCCGCCTGGAGACACCGGCCGACGTCGGCAACGCGTGCGTGTTCCTGGCCTCGCCGCTGGCGTCCTGGATCACCGGCCACGACCTGGTCGTCGACGGCGGCGTCACGGCCCGCTCGGCCTGGTGACCCCTGCTAGACTGGAACGTGTTCTAGTTCCGGGCCCCGGGGAGCGCACGATGTCCGAAAACCCGTTTCCGGTCGTCGACGGCGTGCCACCCGGGCGGGCGCTGCTCGGCGACCGGATCCGCGAGCTGATCGAGGCTTCGGTCTGCGCGCGCGACGACGAAGCCGACCTCGCCGCCGCAGCCGAGCGGGTGGAAGCCGTCACCGCCGCTCTGCGTGCCGCCGGCAGCGCGAAGCCGTTGCTGCTGGCCGCCCTCGAAGGCGGCGGTCACCTGAGCATCAACAACCCCTTGGAAGGCCCCGGAAACCCGCTGGCACCACCGCTTTCGTGGGTGCGCGTTGGCCCGGAGTCGGTGTGCGCCGAGGTCCTGCTCGGCGCCGCGCACGAGGGACCGCCCGGCCGCGTGCACGGCGGCTGGGTGGCGGCGGTCCTGGACCACGTGCTGGGCCGCGCAACCGCGGCCGCCGGATTTCCCGGCATGACGGCGTCCCTGACGGTGGACTACCACCAGGGGACACCGTACGCGGTACCGCTCACCGCGGAAGGACGCTTCGTCCGCCGCGACGGCCGCAAGCTCTACGCCACCGGCGAGCTCAAAGCAGGCGACGTCGTCTGCGCGACGGCGACCGCGATCCTCGTCCACTTCAGCGCCGACCGGTTCCCGGTGTCCGGAAAGGACTAGGGCACCAGCGTCGTGTGGCGGGGCGCCTCCGAACTCGACGTCGCCATCAGGACCGCGCAGATCGGGACCGCCATCGCCAGCGCCGCCAGCACGAACACCGGGAACAGGAACGAGAACACCTCCGTGCCGGACGGGTCCGGTGCCGCCGGGTCCAGGTGCAGGCGGACCGCCGCCATGCCCGTGTAGTGCATGCCCGTCACCGCCGCGCCCATCACCAGGCCCGCCGCCAGGCGGGGCAGGAGCTTGTCCAGGCCGACCGTGAACCACAGCGCCGCCGTGGCCGCGACGACGGCGATGATCACCGAAAGCGCCACCGTCGTCGGGTCGTAGCCGATCGTGCCCTTGATCTGGACCGCCCACATCCCCGTGTAGTGCATGACCGCCACCGCCGAGCCGGTCAGCAGGCCGCCGAGCAGCAGGCGCTTCCACGCGAACCGGTTGCGGACGCCGAACACCAGCAGCCCGCAGAACACCGCCGCCACCGACAGGATCGCCGACAGCGCCGTGCGCAGGATGTCGTACCGCACCGGCAGGCCCGGCGTGGAAAACCCGAGCATGGCGATGAAGTGCATGACCCAGATGCCGACGCCGCCGATCGACACGGCCGCGAGCACCAGCCAGGTCAGCCGGGCGCGCGGGCTGTCGGTCGAGCGCGCCTGCAGCGTGCAGGCGAGGCCGAGGGCGCAGCCCACCACCGAGGTGAGGTACGCGAGCACGATGAGCCAATTGCCCATCGCGAAGTCTTCGTGGTCCATGGGCATTCCGGGGCTCCTTCAAACTTTCCGTGAGGTAGGGGCGTGGTGGGCGGCGAGCGCGTGCTCGGCCGCGGCGATGAGGGTGTGCTTCGTCGACTCGGGCGAGCGCGCATCGCACGTGACGACCTCCACCGCCGCCGGGATCTTCAGTGCCTCGCGCACCTGCTCGGACCCGTGCTGGCGGGTGTCCTGGAACTGGTTGATGGCCACCAGGAACGGCAGGCCGCGCGACTCGAAGAAGTCGATCGAGGCGAAGCAGTCCGCCAGCCGGCGCGTGTCCACCAGGACGATCGCCGCCACCGCGCCGCAGACGAGGTCGTCCCACATGAACCAGAACCGGTGCTGCCCTGGCGTGCCGAACACGTAGAGCACCAGGTCGTCGGCGAGGGTGAGCCGGCCGAAGTCCATCGCGACCGTGGTGGCGAACTTCCCCGGCACCGCTTCGGTCCGGTCCACGCCGACGGCCGCGCTCGTCATGAGCGCCTCGGTCCGCAGCGGGTCGATTTCCGAGACGGCACCGACGAACGTCGTCTTGCCGGCCCCGAATCCCCCGGCCACGACGATCTTCGCCGAGGTGATCCTTTTGTCAGAGCGCACGTAGTCCACTGAGGACCCTTTCGAGCAGGTCGTTCCGTTCGTCCCAGGAGGCGTCCGCGGTCAGCGTGTCGCGGATGGACACCTGGCCGGCGGCCAGCAGGTCGCCGATGAGCACCCGGGCCACCCCGAGCGGCACGCCCAGGTGGGCGCCCACCTCCGCGACCGACCGCTGGTGCAGGCACAGCTGCGTCACCACCGCCAGCGGGTTGGTCGGGCTGAAGGGCGCGGTGCGGCCCTCCGCCGTCGTCTCCACGAGGGCTTCCACCGCCAGGTCGACCGTCGGCCGGGTGCGCCCGGCGGTCCACGCGTAGGGGCGGGCCAGCGACGCCGCGTGCCGCCCGCCTCCGCGTCGCCGGCCTTCGGTCACCGGGCCGCCCCCGGGGACGCCGCGGGCCGCGCCGGGGTTTCGACCACCTTCCCGACGCGGTCCACCAGCAACGTCATCTCGTAGCCGACGAGGCCGATGTCGCAGCCCGGGTTGGCCAGCACGACCAGGTTCGAGCCGTCGCCGACGTTCATCAGCAGCAGGAAACCCTGCTCCATCTCGATCACCGACTGCACCACCCGGCCCGCGGTGAACAGGTCCGCGGTGCCGAGCGCGAGGCTGGCGAGGCCGGACGCGATCGCCGAGAGCTGGTCGGCGCGGTCGCGCGGCAGGGTCTCGTTCGCCGCCACGAGCAGCCCGTCCGCGGAGACGAGCGCGGCGTGCGCGACACCCGGCACCTCCTGGGTGAAGGCCGACACCAGCCAGTTCCGGGACCCCTCGGCCACTTGTGTTCCTTCCTGCCGGGTGCTGCTGTTCACTGCTCCGCCTCCGGTTCGCCCGCGACCCGGTGGCGGGCCGCGCGCATGCCGCTGTAGTGCCGGGAAAGGTTGTTCCGCACCGCGGCCGGATCGCGGAAGGACGGGTCCGGTGGCTGCGGACGGCGCGGGGCGGCCGCACCCGGCGCGAGCTGCGCGCCCGGCTCCCGCGTCGGCAGCCCCGAACTGGTCAGGTCGAAGTCGCCCAGGGTGCCGACGGCGGCCTCCGCGGCCTGGCGGACCTGGTCGGCCGGCGACGCCCAGGCGCCGGACCGGTCCGCTTTCGCCGGGGTCTCGGCGAACCAGTGCGACAGCATCTGGTCGAAGATCGGCGTCGGCGGGTCCGCCACGGCCACCGGCGGCGGTTCCTCGGCGGGCCACCGGGGTTCGAGCTCGTGCCGGGCGGCGCCGTTCACCGAGCCGTTCAGCGGCCCGTTGACCGCCGGGGCCGGTGCAGGCGGTACGGCCCGGGGCGGCAGGTCGACCAGGATCAGCACCCCCGGGACGTGCACGCTGGCGGTGACGCCGGCGCTCGCGGTCCGCGTGGTCGTCGGCCGCAGCCGGACGGTGATGCCGTGCGACGCGGCCAGCCTGCTGACCACGAACAGGCCCATCCGGCGGGTGGTCTCCGGGCTCACCGCGGCGCCGGCGGCCAGCCGGGCGTTCGCCGCCTCGAGGTCCTCCCGGGTCATGCCGAGCCCGACGTCGACGACCTCGATCAGCAGGCCGCCGTCGAAGCCGCGGTCCGCGGTGAGCACCACCCGCTCGTCCGGCGGGGACGAGCGGATGGCGTTCTCCAGCAGCTCGGCGAGGATGTGCACGACGTCCGCGGCGGCCTCGGGCTGCACCGACCCGCGGGGCGCGTTGCCGAGCGAGACGCGCTGGTAGTCCTTGACCTCGGACGTCGCGGCCCGCAGCAGCTCGACCGTCGCGACCGGGCCGACGTCGCGGCGCACCGGCTTGCCGCCCGCCAGGACCTGCAGGTTCTCGCCATTGCGCCGCAGCCGGGTGGCGATGTGGTCGATCTGGAACAGCTCGGCCAGCCGCTGCGGGTCCTGCTCGTCGGCCTCCAGGTCCTCGATCACCGACAGCTGCAGCTCCACCAGCGACTGGCTGCGCCGGGACAGCGTCATGAACATCTCGCTGACCTGGATCCGCATCTCGGCCTGCTCGCCGACGGCCAGCCGCACCGCCTGCCGGTGCATGTCGTCGAAGGCCCGGGCGAGCTGCCCGATCTCCTCCTCGGAGTCGACCGGCAGCGGCGCGGTCGCCCGCCAGTCGACGTCCTCGCCCTCCCGGATGCGTTCGATCGTGTCCGGCAGCCGCCGTCGCGCGGTGTCGAGGGCGGCCGCGTGCAGCCGCCGGATCGGCGCGACCACCGACCGGGCCACGGCCAGGGCGACGGCGAGGGCGCCGAGCAGCGATGCGAGCACCAGCGCGGCGTCGCGCAGCGCGTCGGACCGCGCGGTGTTGGTCTGCGCGCCGACGGCGTCCGAAAGCGACTTGACCTGCTCGGCGAGGATGGTGCCGAGCGTCGTCCGCTTCGCCTCGGGGCCGCCGGCGCCGGGACTGGTCGCCGCCGCGAACCGGGCTGCCGCCGCCCCGGCCGGCAGCGCCCGGCGGATCTGGCCGGTGAGCACGGTTTCCTCGGCCGCGGCGCGTTCGGCGGCCGTGGCCGGAGCGGCTTCGGCCCGGCCGGCCAGCGCTTCCTGACCGGCCTGGCTGGTCCGCAGCTGCACCAATGATTCGGCGACGCCGGCCAAAGCGGCGAGATCACCATTCCCGGCCTGCCCGACGATGCCGCCGATCACTTCGCTCAGCGCGACGGTGAAGTCGTGGTAAGCCGCGGTTTTCGCCGCCGGAGAACCGGTCTGCTGCCGCAGGTCGGCCAATTTCCCCAGCTGATCTTCCAATGTCCGCGACAGCTCGGGGCTGAGCTGCGAAAATGCGGCGTCGTGGCGGACCACGGCGGCTTTCGCGTCGACCGCGGCGGTCTGCGCGGCAGCGCCGTCGTGGATCATCTCCTCGTCGGCCAGCCCGGCGAGTTCGGAAATCCCTTGCACGACGGGCATTTGATCGCGGACGGCGCTGAGGCCGCCCGCCCGGCCCAGCTCGGCCTGCACCCGGCCGCCCGCCAGCAGCAGGGCGACCAGGACGGGCAGCAACAGCACGACGGAGATCTTGGTGCGCAACCGCCAGCTGCCGGGATTCCAGGTCGCGGCGGTACGGCGTGCGGCAGGTTCGTCTTCTTTCATCGGTGGCGTGGCTCGATTCGTACCGGTGGCCCGAGAACGATTTCCGGTTCCTTTTCCGCGGAATTCAGCCGGAGACGTAACTCCGGTAACGGCGGTGTTGTCAAGGAACAGCGGTCGTTTCCCCCGTACGCACCAATCACACAGCGTGAACTGCCACCGCACGGCTTTTTACCCTTGCGGAGGGTGAAGAAGGGCGGAACCGGACGCCAATTCCCGGCCGGGTGCGTGAATTTCCGGCGGACCACCCGTGACCGCGTCCACCGCCCGGCGGTTACGCTCGGCCCCCGAAGGGGGTGTCCCGCGTGTTGAAAGTTCACTTCACGGACGCGGACCTGGCGAAGGTGACCATCGCCGGGGACGCCGACCCGATGTGGGAGCTGCTGATGAGCAGCTACCGGATCCGGCGCCCGGAGGGTGAGCCGTTCTTCGGCCGCTGGCGCCGGGGATCACGCTCCGCGGTCCCGGCCTCCGGCCGGCTGGTGATGTCCGCCGTCCCGCCGTACGGGTACTGCCCGGACTTCCTCACCCCGGCCGGCGCCCGCAGCATCGACGAGGGGATCTCGGCGGTGCTGGAGACCCCGGAACGCGCGCTGGCCACCGACGTCGCCGAGCTGGCGGCGCAGGGCACCCGCGTCCCGGTGTGGCTGCGCCGGGTGGGCGACGGCGAACCCCGCGAACTGCGGCGGCTCGGCACGGCGTTGCACGACTACTACCGCCAGTGCATCGCCCCGGACTGGGCGGCGGTGCGCCGCGCGGTGGCCCACGACCGCCACCGCCTGCAGTCCGCGCTGGACCGCGGCGGCCCGCAGCTGCTGCTGTCGACGTTGCACCCGGACGTCACGTGGACCCCGCCGGTGCTGCGGGTCCGCTTCCCGATCGAGCAGGAGCTCCACCTGGACGGCCGCGGGTTGCGCCTGGTCCCGGCGTTCTTCGCGCACGGCATGCCGACGACGTACAAGGACCCGGACCGCCCACCGGTCCTGGTGTATTCGATCAGCCACCCCCGCTTCGACAGCGACGCGGAGCCGGGCCCCTCGCTGGCGGCGCTGCTGGGCCACACGCGGGCCAGGGTGCTGGTGACGATCGCGAAGACCCGCTGCAACACGAGCGAGCTGGCGGACTTGACCGGCATTTCCCCGGCGACGGCGAGCCAGCACGCGTCGGTGCTGCGGGCGAGCGGGCTGATCAGCAGCGCACGGTCGGGGAAGTCGCAGATCCACGAGCTCACGCCGCTCGGACTGGGCCTGATCCGCGCAAGCTGACCGGTCTGCCGCGGCTCTCGTGAGTGTTTAGGCGAGTTAGAACTCGCCTAAACACTCACGACAAGCCGCGGCAGACCACCGAACCGTGCGCAGCCGTCCGGGGCCGTGTTAGCCTGTTGCCGTGCAGCGCCCTCTGTCGTTCTTGCGACTCGTAACCCGGCGCGCCGGCTGAACCCAGGTCGCCGGTGCGCTGCGTCGGCGATCGCTCTTTTCCGGGACCTGGCCCCGATCTCAGCCCTTCTCGAAACTCGGGAGATCCGCCATGTCCACTTCGTTCGCCGTTCCCGCGCCCCGCTCGGCCATGCTGCTTCGCCGCCGCATCGCCACCTACTTCGTCGGCGGCGCCGACGAGGTCCCCGCCCTGGTCGGCGCCCTCGAAGGGCGGCTCGTGCACGAACTGTCCGTCGACATCAAGGACGGCGTCCGCGAGAGCAGCATGGTCTGCGCCGTCCTGCTGGCCACCGACGAGACGGAGTCCCTGCTCGACCGGCTCCGCGCGCTGAAGCCGGTCGTCTCGGCCGAGCTCGTCTAGCTCCGCACGAGACTCCGGGAGCGCATCGCGTTCGCGACCATCGCCACGCCGTCCTCGGTGAACAGGGACTCGGGGTGGAACTGGACCCCTTCGATCGGGTACGCGCGGTGGCGGAGGCCCATCACCTCGCCCGTGCCCGACCACGCCGTCACCACCAGGTCGGCCGGCAGGGATGCCGGGTCGACCACCAGGGAGTGGTAGCGGGCCACCGTCACCGGGTTGCGGATGCCGTCGAACACGCCGTGGGCGTCGTGGGCCACCGCCGAACACTTGCCGTGCATCGGCTCGGCCGCGTGCACCACCCGGGCGCCGAAAGCCGTCGCGATCGCCTGGTGGCCCAGGCACACCCCGAGCATCGGGACGTGCCCCGCGAGCCGGCGGACCAGGTCCACCGAGATGCCCGCGTCCACCGGGGCGCCCGGGCCCGGGGAGATCACCACCAGCTCCGGGTTCAGCGCCGCCACCTCCGCCACGGACACCTCGTCGTTGCGGTACACCCGGCAGGAAGCGCCCAGGTCGCCCAGGTACTGCACCAGGTTGTAGACGAACGAGTCGTAGTTGTCGATCACGCAGATCACGCGGCCGCCCCTTCCACCGTCACCCCGAGCGCCCGCGCGCCCGAGCCGAGCTTCGCCAGGCATTCCGCGTACTCCTCCGCCGGGTCGGAGTCGTGCACGATGCCGCCGCCCGCCTGCAGGCGGATCTCGCCGTCGCACCACACCATGCTGCGGATCGTCAGGAACAGGTCCACATGGGACACCCCGAACGAGCCCACCGCGCCGGAGTACAGCCAGCGCCGCGCCGGCTCGAGCGCGTCGATGATCTCCATCGCCCGCACCTTCGGCGTGCCGGTCATCGTGCCGGCCGGGAACGTCGCCCGGATCAGCTCGTCGGTGCCCCGCTCCCCCGCCGGCTCGCCCCACACGTCGGACGTCAGGTGCATGACGTGCGAGTACCGCTCGACGGCCAGCAGCCGCCCGACCGAGACGCTGCCCGGACGGCACACCCGCCCGAGGTCGTTGCGGGCCAGGTCGACGAGCATCCGGTGCTCGGCCAGCTCCTTCACCGACGAGCGCAGGTCCTCCTCTGCCAGCCGGTCGGCGCGCTCGTCGCGGCCCCGCGGCCGGGTGCCGGCGAGCGGCCGGATCAGCGCCTTCCCGGCCGACAAGGTCAGGCACGGCTCCGGCGACGCACCGACGGCCTCGAAGTGCGGCCCGCCGAACCAGAAGTGGTACGGCGACGGGTTGATCGTCGTCAGTCGCCTGTAGACACACAGTCCGTCCACAATGGCCGGAGCGGTCCAGGCGTTCGACAGCACGAGCTGGAAGACGTCGCCGTCGAGGATGTGCTGCTGGGCGCGGCGGAGGGCGTCGACGTACTCCTCGTAGGCGAACCCGAACCGGCCGGCGCCCACGGCCACCGTGCCGAGCCGCGCCATCGTCAGGCCGTTCAGCGTCCGGGCGACCTGCTCGGCCGCGGTGCGGGCGGCCGCGGCGGTCGTGCCGCGGCCGATCACCTGCCCCTCGGCGAACCGGACCAGCACCTCGGGCAGGAAGAACTCGTACACCGGACGGCCGGTCACCGGGTGGCGGCTCGGCAGCCGCTCGAAGTCGCGGGCGGCGTCGTAGCCGAGGAACCCGAACCAGGCCGCTTCGGCCTCGGTGGTTTCCGGCGGCAGGTCGAGCCCACGCAGGAGGTCCACGGCGGCAGTCAGCGGCGAACCGCCGCCCGGGTGCGAAAGGACGGCGAGCTCACCGGCGGCCAGGACCGGGTCGGCGCCCCCGGCCCCGGCGGTGAGCATGACCCGCCCGGCGGCGCGCAGGGCCGCGGCGGCCGCCACCGGGTCGACCGCCGTGCCCAGCGGGACGACGTGCCGGTGCAGCCGGTCCCCCGCGGCCAGCGCGGACGTGATCATCGAGCCACGGCCCGGCTCGGCGGCACCCGGAACTGCGTCCGCTCGTGGTCGCCGACCGGCTTGCCCATGGCGTACCGGAACGCGGCGAGCTGGATCGCCCGCGGCGGGCAGCCCTCGACGAAGATGCCGAGATCCCGGCTCTCGTACAGGCAGTTCCCGACGAGCACGACTTCGCCGCGCAACGGCGGCAGCGCCACCTGCGGCCCGGAGATGACCGTCATTTCCCCGTCCCACGCCCGCAGTTCCCCGGCCAGCGCCTGCATGGCGCCGGCCACGAACCGGCTGCACGCCGGGCACGCGTGTTCGGCGTGCACATGGATCCCCTCGCGCGGCACGACGATCTCGACCGGCGCTTTCACCATGTCGAACGCCAGCTCGGAAAGCGGCGTCCCGAGCAGCTCGATGTCCTCCAGCGCCAGCGGTCCCATGCCCCGCGCGTGCGCGTCACGCAGGTAGGCGACGCTGTCCGGGTCGAAGCCGGCCAGCGTGCCGACGGCGACGTCGAGGGCGACGGCGTTGCGGCTCGCGGCGAGGAAGCCGACCTCGCGAGCCTGGCCGTCCATCGGGTAGTTGCCCTCGATCACCGTGGTCCCGTCGCAGACCACCAGGTCCTGCGGCCGCATCAGGTTGAGGTCCACAGTGGACTCATCGACGCCCGCCATGTGCACGATCCGGGTCGTGTACCCGGGCAGCAGGCCGACCAGGTTCTTCATCGCGTTGGAGTAGACGACGCTCGCGTGCGTGCGCAGCTGCGGGACGCCGATGAAGAAGTCGCAGTCGAGAACGAGCTCGGGCACGGCGATCGGCACCCGCAGCGACGTCGCGCCCGGGATGCCGGTGATCCGCAGCGGCAGGTCGTCGAAGCTGACGACCTTGGCGTACTTCGCGGCTTCGTGGTCGTTGAGGAGTTCGTAGATGGCGTGCGTGCGCTCGGCGATCACCGGCCGGGCCCCGTGGGCGGCGACGACCCGGGCGATCGCCGCCAGCAGCGCCGGGCTGACGTGGAACCCCGGAGCCGTCTGGAACAGGTTCGGCTTGATCAGCACCTCGTCCCCGGCCCGCAGCCCGGCCAGGGGCGCGCCGAGCAGGGCGAGCAGCCGGTCCAGGCCGTCCGGCACTTCGGCATCGGTGCCGACCGCCGTCAGGGCGACCTGCTCAGTCATCCGTTTCCTCCAGGGCGATGACGCGGGCGGGGGCCGCCTCGGCCCCGGCGACCTTGGTCGGCAGCGCGAACAGCTGCACGACGGGCTTGGTCAGCTCGTGCATGTTCGTGACGTACTCCAGCAGCGGGATCCCGGCCGCCAGGAGCGCGTGGTGCACCGGCGACTCGGCGTCGCCGGGCCGTTCGGTGAGGCAGTCGAGGCCGAACAGGCTCGCGCCGTTCTCGATGGCCCACTCCGCGGCCGACGGCGTCAGGTACGGCGGCCGGTCCCAGTAGTCCGGGCGGCCCCAGTTGTGCCGCAGGTAGTCGGTGCGCACCAGCAGCCGGTCGCCCGGCTGCCACACCGGCCGCAGCGTCCGCTCCAGGTCCTCGCCGGTGACCGGCTCCAGCTCGCCCTTGTCCGACAGGTCCGCGACGCAGGCGCGGCCGATCAGGGTCTCCAGCGGGACCTCGTCGATGCCCTCGGCACCGGGGTAGAAGTGCAGCCGGTACTCCATGTGGGTCCCGTTGTGCGGGAAGACGTGCAGGTAGGAGAACGTGCGCTTGGTGCCGTACGGGTCGGTCTCGGGCGTCATCGAGCGTTCGCTGACGAACTTCGGGAACCAGTCGGCGGGGTAGGACGGCATTCCGTCGTAGAAGCCGTGGGTCAGGTCGACGAGTCGGGCCACCGGAGGATCTCCTTGCTCAACAGGTGAAGAGGCAGGTGTTGCGGACGCTCGCGTTGTTGCTCATGGTGATCACCGACGTGCCACCGGGCGGGATCGCGCGGATCCCGCCACCGGAGAGCCCGGACGGCGTCATGAACGCGGCCCAGAGCGCGTACCACTCGCTGCGGGCGCCGGTGTCCGGGTCGATCACCGTTTCCAGGTTCGGGCGCACGATCTCCTGCACCAGCGAGCCGGTTTGCGACCCCGCGTCGAGGGTCTCGCGCCAGGTCGCGGCGTCGACCTCCCGGCCGATGACGACGCCTTGACCGCCGTACAGCCCGGTCGGCTTGAACACCAGCTGGTCCTGCCGCCGCATGCACTCCTCGATGCGGCCGGCGTCCGGGCCGGCGCCGGGACGGCCGAGCATCCGGCACCACGGCAGCACGCGTTCGATCGCCGCCCGTTCGTCCACTGTGAACACTTCGGCGTACTCCGAGAGCATCGCCAGCGTGCCCTTGTTGCCGTAAACGTTGCTCGGCGTCCAGACCACGACCTTGCCGTCCTCGTGGGCGCGGAAGACCGGCTCCAGGAGCGCGTCGCAGTCCGGGTGGCCGAGCATCTCCTCGAGCCCGTAGTAGCGCAGGATCACGTCGACGCCGGTGCCGTCCAGGTACGGCTTGCCGTCGCGGAACTCCAGGTCGCTGATCTCGCCGGCACGGCACTCGAGCCCGTTGTCCCGCAGCAGTTCCGCGGCCGAGCGCCGCTGACGGCCGTAGGTGGCCAGCCCGCCCGGGCTCTCCAGGATCGCCACCACCGGTTCGCCCGCGCC
This sequence comes from Amycolatopsis sp. NPDC051102, assembly GCF_040682815.1. NCBI lineage: Bacteria > Bacillati > Actinomycetota > Actinomycetes > Pseudonocardiales > Pseudonocardiaceae > Amycolatopsis > Amycolatopsis sp. NPDC051102. The sequence continues at coordinate 38,597 of NZ_JBFBBT010000034.1, read as the reverse complement.
GATCGTCTTGCCCGCGTTGCGCAGCGCCGCGGCGAGGTCGGAACCCATGTCGAGGTAGCCGAGACCGTGCTCGGCCGCGAACTCGGCGACCTCCGGCACCCGCAGGTACGCCTGGGGCAGCGCGCCGACCATGTCCAGGCCGCCGAGCGCGCTGCCGATGTTGTACTCCAGCAGCTTGAACGCCGAGCCGTCGTAGTAGACGTCGGCCCGGCCGTACAGCGGCGGCGGCCCCTCGCCGAGCAGGCGGCCCATGGGGCCGGCGTGCCGGTCGCCGATGCCCAGCGCGGCCCGGAACCGGGCGAAGTCGCCGTCGAAGACCCGCCGCGGCAGGCTGGTGACCAGGTCGAAGACGGTGACGAGGTCCCGGCCGAACGCCCGGTACTCCGCCTCGTCGACCATGATCGGCCGAGGCAGCAGCCGCGGCCACGACTGGCGTTGGGCGTCCGAGAGCGCCAGCCGCTCCCGCGCGTGGCGCAGCGGGCCGTCCGGTGCCGCGCAGCCGGCGAGGTAGGCCTCGGTGACCCGATCGGCACGTGCCGACATGGTTCCCTCCCAGGGGGTTTCAGACGGAGACGGACGCCTCGGCGGGCGCCGGACGGCGGGCCAGGATCACCCGGTACTGCAGGACGACCACGACGCCGAAGAGCAGGTAGATCGCGGCCATGCCCTGCGCGGCCAGCACCGCGCTGAGGCTGATCAGCACCGAGTTGACGACCTGGCCGAACCGGATGTGCAGGTAGTACGCGGCCAGGTACCGCGGCCGGCCCTCCTCGGGGGCCAGCTCGGCCAGCAGCGCCTGCTGGACCGGCAGGTTCATCAGCTCGCCGACGGTCAGCACGACGACCGCGGCCAACAGCAGCCACGCGTCGTTCGTGACGGCGAGGACCGCGAACCCGCTCGCGTACAGCGCGATGCCCGAGTAGAGCCGGGTCCGGTCGGGCATCCGGCGCAGCAGCGTGTTGACGACCAGCGCGAACACCACGACCAGGGCGGTGTTGACCGCCTTCAGGATGCCCAGCATCTGCACGCCGTCGACGGCCCCGAAGCCGAACACCGGCTGCACGGGGAAGTGCGTCGACAGCCGGATCCCGATCGCCGTGCTCAGCTGCCCTTCCAGGGTGAGGATGAGGGTGGCCGCGATGATCAGCCGCCGGAACGTCGAGTCGGCCAGCACCACCTTGTAGCCCTCGGCGAACTGGGCGAGCCCGGTCAGCTTGACCGGCGGCCGGGGCGTCTCCGGTTTCGTCTCCGCCACGAGCGTGACCGTGACGGTGAGAGCGAAGGCCATGGCGACGGCACCGCCGATGATCACCGCGCCGAAGTGCGCGCTGTAGAGGAACGCGCCGAAAAGGGCGCCCGTGCCGAGGGCCAGGTTGATCATCCAGTAGTTGACCGTGTAGACGAACTTGCGGTCCGCCGGCGGCGTCACGTCGATGATCGTCGCGTCGTTCGCGGGGAGCGCGAGGTTCGTGCCGAACTTGACGACGGCGTAGCTGAAGTAGACCGCGAGCGCGCCCCAGCCGGCGTGGTAGGCGAGCGCCATCAGCACCAGGAACGTCGTGCCGACGACGTCGCCGGTGATGAGCACCGGCCGGCGGCCGAACCGTTCGGACAGGTGGCCGCCGGTCAGCATGCCGAACACCGCGAACACGGCGAACACCAGGATCAGCGCGCCGGCGAGGGCGACACCGACGTGCGCGGCGAGGTAGATCGCGATGAAGGTGAGGATCATCGCGTCGATCAGCTTGTGGACGAACGCCAGGCCGATCCGCAGCCGGACGTTGCGGTGCAGTGCGAAGAAGTGCCTCATCGGACCTCCACCTCGATCAGGGCGCGCACGCGGTCCGCGCGGGCCTGGGCCTCGGCGGCGTCCGCGGAACCCGCGAGGATCACGTGACCGTGCCGGGTCTTGGAGCTCACCGTCTCCGGGAGCACGTCCCCGGGGGCGAACGGGAAGTGCAGGGTGTGCACGAAATCCAGGGCGCGGGCTTCGTCCACACCGGACACCCGGCGCAGCGTGCCCGCGGGGAAGGAGAAGTACGCGATGTGCGCCACTTCGCGGCCGGGCTCCGGCAGGGACGTCCGCCCGGCGAGGGCGGCGAACATCGCGCGCTTGACGTCGAAGCCGCGCGCGATCGCGATGAGGTCGGGGATCTTGTCCCCGCCGAGGCGGGCCTGCGACTCCACGATCCGCGGCCCGGCCGCGGTCAGGACGACCTCGGTGTGCGCCGGGCCGCACTGGTACCCGGCGGCGTCGAGCAGCTCCACCGCGAGCGCGGCGACCTGCCGCGTCCCGGGCGTCTCCGGCTCGCCGAAGAGGTGACCGCGTTCCACGAAGTGCGGCAGCGGGCCGAGCAGCTTGCGGGTGACGCCGACGACGTGGTGCTCGCCGCGCACAGTCATCGTCTCGACGCTGAACTCCGGGCCCCGCAGATACTCCTCGACCAGCACGGGCCCGGCGTAGCCGCCGAGTTCGCGGCCCCAGGCGGGCAGCTGGGCCGGGTCGGTGAGCAGGAGCACCCCGCGGCTGGCGGACAGCGCGGCCGGCTTGACCACGACCGGCAGCTCGAAGCCCGGGAGCAGGTCCGCGACTCCGGTCCAGTGGTCCGCGGTGGCGAACCGGACCGTCGAAATCCCCTTGTCACGCAGAAGGGTGCGCATCGCGAGCTTGTCGTTGAGCAGGGCGACCGAACGCGGCGGGTTGACGGCCTTCCCGAGTTCGTCGGCGACGTCGTAGGCGAGCAGCATGCTTTCCTCGCTGCCGACGTGCCAGACGTGCTCGGCCCCGGTTTTCCGCACGGCCGCGCGGATCGCGTCGGCGTAGGCGGCGCGGTCGGCGAAGTCGACGAGCCCGAAGCCGTCGGCGAGCGCCTCGACCTGCCGGAGGTACTCCGGTGCCCCCGCGCCGAACAGCCGGCGGGCTTCGGCGGCGTCCCAGAGTGCGGTGACCCGGAAGCCTTCCGCCCGGGCTTTCGCCAGGTACGCCTGGTACGGCATGACCATGACCAGGTTCGCCATCTCGATCCTCCTGTCCGCACTCCGGTGTCCAGCCTCGCCGACGCGGCCATCGGCGGGACATCGGCCGCGCATCGGTCAGTCCCGGCGGGTGGTCACCACGATCTGCTGCGCCGCCGCCTCGGCGATCCGGCCGGCCAGGTAGGGGCCGGCCGCCGTCGCCAGGACGTGCCCGAACCGGTCTTCGTTGACCCGCAACGGTTCGACGCGGCCGCCGGGCTCGACCGACACCACCGCCTCGCACACCCCCGGCACCGCGGCGGCGATCTCCAGCCCGCGCACGCTCGTCACGACCCCGGGGGCGGCCGTCAGGTACCGGATCGCCGCGCCGCCGAGGGGCGTGGGCAGGTCCGGGACCGGCTCGCCGAGGTACTGGCGGATCAGCAGTTCCATCGTGGACCGCCCGAAGCTGCGGTCCATCAGCTCCGTGATCCGGGCGCCGCCCGGACGCGGGTTGAGCTCGACCAGCTTCGGTCCGGCCGCGGTGTACTTGACCTCGACGTGCGCGAGACCGAGGTCGAAGCCGACCGCCGTGGTCGCGGCCACCGCGGCCGCCTCCAGTTCGCGGCGGACGTCGTCCGGCAGGGCCGTCGGGAAGCTGTGGCCGAGCTCGACGAACCGGTCGTGGCCGCCGACGATCTTGTCGGTCACGCCGAGCACGCGGACGCGGCCCGCGCCGGCCAGCACCTCGACGCTGACTTCGAACCCGACCAGGCACTCCTCGACGAGCACCTCGGCCGCCCGGGCCTGCCCGCGCCGGTTGACCGGCTCCGCACGGATGGCCTCGAACGCGGCCACCACCTCTTCCGGTGTGCTGCACCGGACGACGTGGGTGCCGCTGGTCTCGTCGACCGCCTTCACCACGCACGGCCACCCGACTTCGGGCGCGGCCCGCACGGCGTCCGCCACCGACGTCACCACCCGGAACTCCGGGACCGGCACCCCGCGCTCGGCCCACCGCCGCCGCTGGGCGGCCTTGTTGCGGGCGATCCGGACCGCGGCCGGGTCCGGGCCGGGCAGGCCGAGCTGCCGGGCCGCCTCCGCGGTCTGGACCACCTCGTACTCGGCCACCGACAGCAGGGCGTCGAGCGGCTGCCGCGCGTCCGCTGCTTTGACCGCGGCCAGCAGGGGTTCCAGTTCGTGGGTCGGGCAGGACACGAACTCGTCGACGCAGCCGTCCAGGACCTCGGTGCCACCCGGCGTCGCGTGGTAGCGCTCCAGCCCGGAACTGAAGAAGGTGACGTGCAGGCCCAGCGCGCGGGCCGCGCGCAGGGCGTCGAAGCCGGAGCCGGCCCGGTTCGACTCGACGAACCCGATGCGTTTCATCGCCGTTCCCTCACTCGTAGTTCAGACCGGGCGTGCGCGAGCGCTTCAGCTCGAAGAAGTGCGGGTTGCGCGCGAGGGCCGCCAACCCGTCGAAGAGCTGCGCCGCCTCCTCGCCTCGCGGGATCGCGTTGAGCACCGGGCCGAAGAAGCCGGCCCCGTCGAGGTGGATCGCCGGGGTGCCGAGGTCCGCGCCGACCGGCGCCAGCGCCTCGGCGTGGCTCTTGCGCAGGGCTTCGTCGTAGTCCGTGCTCCCGGCCGCGTCCGCGAGCGACGCGGGCAGCCCGACCTCGGCCAGCGCCTGCGTGACGACCTCGGGGAAGTTCTTGTTCCGTCCGTTGTGGATCCGGGTGCCGAGGGCGGTGTAGAGGTCGCGCAGCACCTCCTCGCCGCAGGTCTGTGCCGCGGCGACGCAGACCCGGACCGGGCCCCAGGCGCGGTCGCAGAACTCGCGGTACCACGGTTCGAGCTCGCGGTCCTCGTTGAGCACCCCGAGGCTCATCACGCGGAACCGCAGGGTGATGTCCCGCCGCTGCTCGACTTCGAGGATCCACCGCGAGGTGATCCAGGCGAACGGGCAGGCGGGATCGAAGTAGAAGTCGACCTTCACGAAGGATCCTTCCTCAGACGGTGTGCAGCCAGCCGAAGCCGTCGGGAGCGTGGCCGTACTGGATGTCCAGCAGCGCGTTCAGCAGGCGGCGGGTGACCGGGCCGGTGCCGCCGTCGCCGATGGCCCACTCCCCCTCGGGAGTGACGGCGTGCCCGACCGGAGCCAGGGCGCGGGCGGTGCCGCAGGCGAACGTTTCGGTGATGCGGCCGTCCCGGCACCCGCGTTCCCAGTCCGCCAGGGTGACGGGTTCCTCGGCGACGGCCAGCCCGAGCGGCCCGGCGAGCCGCAGGATCGAGTCGCGGGTGACGCCGGCCAGCAGGGTGCCGCTCAGCGGCGGGGTGACGAGCCGGTCGCCCTCGACGAAGAACAGGTTGGACCCGCCGACCTCCTCGACGTACCGGCGTTCCCGCGCGTCCAGCCAGACGACCTGGTGACAGCCGTGTTCGGCGGCCTCCCGCTGCGCGAGGTAGGACCCGCCGTAGTTGCCGCCGCACTTGACGGTGCCGGTGCCGCCGTCGGCGGCGCGGACGTACTCGGGTGACGCCCACAGCCGGATCGGGGCCGGTTCGGCGGTGGCGGGCCGGGCGGGGCTGCCGATGACGGCGAACAAGTACTCCTCGGCTGGCCGGTTGGACAGGTGCGTCTCGGCGGCGATCATGAACGGCCGCAGGTAGAAGCTGTGGCCGCGAGGCTGCGGCACCCAGTCGCGGTCGACGCGCGTCAGCGTCGAGACGGCGGCGAGGAAGTCGGCTTCCGGCAGCTCGGGCATGGCCATCCGGCGGGCCGACCGGGCGAACCGGCGGGCGTGGTCGCCGGGGCGGAACAGCGCGTGTCGGCCCTCCGGCCGCCAGAACGCCTTCAGCCCTTCGAAGATCGTCTGTCCGTAGTGGAACGCCATGGTCGCCGGGTGGAGCTCGAAGGCGGTCAGCGGCCCGGTGCGGGCGGGCTGCCAGCCGTCCCCGGCGGTCCACCGCGCGGTGACCATGTGATCGGACCACAGCGAGCCGAAGCCGGGCATGCGCAGCAGCGCTTCCCGCTCTTCGGCGGGCCGGGGCCCGGCGTGCTCGGGCGCGGTCATCGGCTCTCCTTCACGACGTCGTAGCGGGCCAGGACGCGGTCGGCCAGCGGGCCGGCCAGCCCGGTGTAGGCAGCCGGATCGAACACACCGGGAGGTACGTCCATGTCGAGCACCTCGGCCAGTTCGCGTCCTCCGGCCTCGGCGGTGGCTTCGGCCAGCAGCCGTTTGGCCGCCGCCTTGCCCAGCTTCGGCGCGAGCACGGCGTTGACCCGCTCCGACACGATCGCGCCCCGGGTGAGCTGCAGGTTCGCCGCCATCGCTGCCGGTGAGACCTGCAGCGACTCCGCCAGGCAGGCCGCGTTGGCCGCCGCGCCGGTCGCGATGCGCAACGCGTCCCGCAGCGGCTGCCACTCCGCGTGCCAGGCGCCGGCGGACCGCTCGTCCTCGGCGGCCATCGACCCGAAGAGCACGACGGCGAGCGGCGGCAGCTGCCGGGCCGCCGTCGCCACCAGCGTCGAAAACACCGGGTTGTGCTTCTGCGGCATGGCTGAGGAGGCGCCGCGGCCCGGCGCCGGGGCCTCGATGACCTCGCCGATTTCGGTGCGGGACAGCACCAGCACGTCGGCGGCGATCTTGCCGAGTGCGCCGGTGGTGACCAGCAGCGCGGCGGCGACGTCGGCGATCGGCGTGCGGATCCCGTGCCAGGGCAGCACCTGCGGGACCAAGCCCAGCCGTTGCGCGACCAGGTCGGGCAGCCTCAGCGCCGCCTCGGCGGAGCTGTACTCCTGATACGCCGACAGGGTTCCGGCCGCGCCGCCGAGCGACACCGGCAGCGCGACCCGGCGCAGGCGCTCGACCGCGTCGAGCACCCCGTGCAGCCAGGTCGCGGCCTTGAGCCCGAAGGTGACCGGCACGGCGTGCTGGGTCAGGGTCCGCCCGGCCATCGGCGTGTCCCGGTGGGCGCGGACGTGCCCGGCCAGGCTCTCGGCGGTCCTCAGCAGGTCCCGCGTGACGCTGTCCACAGTGGACGCGCACAGCAGCATCAGTGCGGTGTCGAGGATGTCCTGGCTGGTGCTGCCCCGGTGCACGTACTCGGCCGCGGCCGGGTCGACGGCCGCGGTGAGCCCGGCGACGAACGCCACCACCGGGTTCGCCGTCTCGCGCACGCCCGCGGCGAGCGCGACGGGGTCCAGGTTCTCCGGCACCGCGGCGGCGCGGATGGCCTTCGCCGCCGCCTCGGGGATCACGCCCAGCTCGGCCTGGGCCTCGGCGAGGGCGACCTCGGTGGCGAGCATCGCGGTCAGCAGCGCGCGGTCGTCGACGAGCGCATCGGCGCCCGTCGCGGCCCACGCCGGAGCCAGCAACCCGGTCATGCCGCCCTCCGCACGTCGACGTCCGCCGCCACCTGCAAGCACGAACGCGCGATGGCGTCCGCGTCGCCGAGGATCACCGAGTCGACACCCGGCCGGATGCCGGCCGCGGTCACCCAGTGCACCGCCTCGGTCGGCACGCCGAACGCGAACCGCCGCGGGTGGGGCCGGTTCCGCGCGTCCAGCACGTGGTACGGCCGCCGGGTGACCGCCAGGCCGCCGGTGACGTAGTCCCCGATGCGGTAGGGGCGGCCTTCCCCGCGGGCGAGCAGGGCCCGCAGCAGCGGGTCGGTCGTCCGCCGCAGGTCGGTCTCCGGCAGCCGGGCCTCGATCAGCGTGGTCGCGGGCACGGTGACGTCCGGGCACGCCGCCGACCACGCCACGAACCGGCCACCCTCGCCGGTGACCCGCAGGTCCGGGCCGAGCACCTCGAGCACGCCCGCGTCCAAGAGCGCGCCGAACTGCTCGACGCGCTCGGCGGGCGGCCCGATCGACAGGAACGCGTTGAGCGGCATGTACCACCGTTGCAGGTCGTCCCGGTAGGAGCGGCCGGAAATGCCGCCGTGGTCGACGACCAGCCGGATCTCGTTGCGAAGGTCGCGCAGCACGTCCGCCGCGGCCTTGTGCGGCCCGGTCACGTTGCCTTTCGCCGCTTCGGCCAGCTCACTGTCCACAAGGGAGCGCAGGCGTCGGCGGAACGCAGCCGTCGACGCGAGGTCGGCGGGCCGGTACGGGTTCGCGATGCTGCGCCAGTCCCACCCCGCGTCGAGGCCGAACTCGGCCAGGACGATCCGCTGGGCCCCGGTCTCCCGCACGTGCAGCGGATCGGCGCCGATCCAGGCGGGTCCGGCGGCCGCGAACGCCTCGGTGAACTCGCCGGCCTCGCAGGCGCACGCCCGCTGCCGCACCTGGGCCGCGTAGAAGACCGTGCGGACCTCTTGGTCGATCAGCGGCCAGACGTCCCGGCGGAAATCCGCGCCCTCCCGCAGCCGCTCGATCACCGCGGGTGTGAGGTACCGCGGCTCGTGGCGGCCGAAGGCGCCCTTCTCGTTGCGGGCCCGCGCCTGGTACGGGACGCCGCGCCGGGATCCGGCGACCAGCCGGGGTTCCCGGCCGGACGGCACGTAGGTCAGCTTGCCCGCCGTCGTCCGGGTGAACGCGCCGCCGCGGCCGAGCGTCAGCAGGGCCAGGTGGTCGAAGAAGTTCAGGCCCATCCCCCGCAGCAGCACCGGCTCGCCGGCGGCGGCATCGCACGGCGGCACGTCGGCGGGGTTTCCCGGGGCCAGGTAACGCAGGCCGTGCTGACGCGCGTACCGGCTCAACTCGGCTTCAGCCGGGCCGAGCTCGTGCGGCAGGTGGCCGAGGGCGAGCACGACGGCGTCCAGACCGCCGACCACCGTGCCGTCGGCCAGCACGACCTCCTGCCGCCCGGCCGCGGCGTCCCGGACGTCGACGGCCCGTGCCTCGTGCGCGGTGAACCGCAGCGACGGCGGCGCGAGCCGGGTGAGCCGCCGTCGCGTCCAGCGCAGGTAGCTGCCGAAGAAGGCCCGGGACGGGTAGTCGTCCGGCCCGAGCGCCGCGGCTTCGGCGCGGACGGCGTCCGGCACGGCCGGGCTGCCGAGCAGGGCGATCGACCGCGCCCACTCGTACAGGCTCGGACCGGGCACGACCGGGCCCGCGCAGCCGACGCTGTCGTCGACGAACATCGTCACCTGGCAGGCGACGGTGTTCATCAGCAGCAGGCGGTCCTGCGTGCTCCGCCACACCCGGCCGCCCTCGGCCAGGTGCGGGTCGACGAGGTGGACGACGAGCCGCCGGCCCGGCGGCACGAGCTCGGCGGCGTTGGCGCACAGGCGTTCCGCCACCGACAGCCCGCGCGGGCCGAGCCCGACCACCGCGATCTCCGACGTCTCACCGGACACTGATCTCCCACTCCCTGGCCGCGCGGGCCGTCAGCGCGCTTGGTTCGCGCAAGTCACGCGAGCGCGTCGGTCGTCGCGAGGTTCGGGCCCCGGCAGTCGCGGACGTGGCCGGCGAGGTCGCGGTACTTGTCCCGCAGGAAGCGCTTGAGGGACTTGCCGGTGACGCCGAGCGGGAAGTCCCCGTCGGCGGTGGCGACCTCCACCACGGACAGCTCGGGCTTGCCGTGGGCGCGCAGGGCTTCGTTGGCCGCGAACAGCACCTTCTCCGCGTCCACGCCGTCGCCGGTCACGACGGCGACGGCGACCTCTTCGCCGTCGTGGTGCCCCGCCACCACCGTGCAGTCCTCGACCCCGGCGACCTCGTTGAGGATCAGCTCCTCCAGTTGCACCGAATAGCCGGGGCCGGCCGCGGTGTGCACTACGTCCACCACGCGGTCGACCTGGTAGAAGTTGCCCTCCTCGTCCCGGTAGGCGACGTCGCCGGTCAGCCAGTAGCCGGCCAGCTTGCTGCGGTAGTAGGTGTCCTGGTTGCCCCAGTAGCCCACGGTCATGGACGGCGGCTTGGCGCCGAGCAGGCCGAATTCGTACGGCTCGGCGAGCGTGCCGTTCTCCCGCACGACGGCGACTTCGGCGAAGCCCACCGACTTGCCGACGCAGCGGTCGTTGCGCTCGGTCGCCAGGGTGCGGGGCTGCATGAGCACGCCCCAGCCCAGCTCGGTGGTGCCGAGCCGGTCCAGGAACGCCGCGGGCGGCAGGTCCGGCGACCGGCGGCCCAGGATCTCCTTCAGGTGCCGCTCGTGGATCGCGTCCGCCATGGACACCCAGATGTTCACCGAGTCCAGCGCGCCTTCGGGCGTCTCGATGGCGGCGAGCTCCGGGTAGGCGTGCCCGAAGGCCATCACCATGGTCGGCCGGTGCGTCTCGACGGCGTCGGCGAGCTCCGCCCCGGAGACGTCCCGCCACACGACCATCGGCTGGCCGCCGAGCACGGTGTAGGCGTTGAACGACACACAACCCTGGTGCGACTGCGGAAGCGCGTTGAGGATGACGGCGTGCGGCTCCTCCTGGTAGTTGACCGCACGCCACTTCGGACCGTCCAAAATGGTCTTGTGGGTGTGGATGACCGGCTTCGGCAGCCCGGTCGTGCCCGAGGAGTGCATCAGGCCGACGGGGTCGTCGGGGTGGTGCCGGAACCGGTCCCCGTCGGGCAGCACGGCCGCCGGCGGGCCGTCCTGGCGGGTCTCGACCCACTTCAGGTTCAGCCGGTCGAGGTCCCCGGCGAGCCGGCCGAGCCGTTCGGCGTCGGTGTAGAGGCCGATGGCCCCGCTGCGCTCGATCAGGGCCACCGCGCTGTCCCGCTTGGCGTTGCTGTTGATCAGCATCGAGATGGCGCCGATCTGCGCCAGCGCCGAGAGGTGGATGAAGTACTGGATGGAGTCGGGCGGGAACACCGCGACCCGGTCGCGCGGCCGCACCCCGCGCTCCAGGTACCAGACCGACCAGCTCTGCACGAGGTGGTCGAGGTCGCGGAGGCTGAACGAGGTCCGTGTTTCCCCGCCGGTGTACGGGATCGGCGTCAGCGAGTGGATGAACGGCTCGTCCGGGCACGGGTTGAGCTCGAGCATGGCGGGCAGCAGGTTCCCGCCCCCGATGGCCGGGTCGGCGAGGACCTGCGCCCGCAGCGCGGGGCTCAGGACGGTGCGGTGCGTGAACTCCATGTCATCACTTTCTGGTGCGGGCCCGCGACGGCGCCGGGACTGGGGGTTCGGATCCACCACCGAGCCTGCCCGCCGCGGCCATCGGCGCGGCCTCCCCGGCGCATCGGCGGTGCATCGACGGGGCCCGGCCGGCGTTCCCGGGCACGAAAAAACCGGCCTCCGCCCCGGAAGCCGGTCCGCCCGCCCGCTCAGCCCAGCCGGCAGTCCACTTTGGGCACCGCGGGCAGGGTGGTGCGGCCGATCTTCGCCAGCAGGCCGTCGTCGCGGTCGGGCTCGCCGGCCTTCGTGCGCGCGTGTTCCTGCACCAGGTCGTGGAAGTGGTAGCGCCCGGCGGCCCGCTGGCGGAGCAGGTGGGCGTCGAAGAGCTCCTCCAGCAGCCGCTCCGCCTCCGGCACCGGCTGGTCCAGCAGCAGCGCCGCGGTGCCCGCGTCGAACTCCTCGCCGGGGTGCGCGGTGCAGCCCAGGACGCGCAGCAGCCGTTGCTGCCCGGCCGAGAGGTGCCGGTACGACACCTCGAACTGCGAAGCCACGCTCCGGTCGCCCAGGCGCAGCTCGGCGAGCCGCCCCGCCGGGTCGCGCAGCCGGAACACCAGGTCGTCGAGCGACCACGCGGGCCGGTTGTGGAACCGCCACGCCGCGATCCCCACGGCCAGCGGCAGGTACCCGCACAGCGCCACCACCTCGGCGACCGCGTCCGGCCGGCAGGCGGTGCGCTCGGCGCCCGCGACGCGGGTGAACAGCGCCGCCGCGTCCCGCGCCGGGAACACGTCGAGCGAGCGGGACGTCACCCCGTCGAGGCCGGCCAGGCGGCGACGGCTGGTGATGATCACCTGGGCCTTGCCCGTGCCCGGCAGCAGCGGGCGGACCTGACGGGCGTCGAGCGCGTTGTCCAGCACCACGAGCACCCGCCGCTCGGCGACCTCCGCCCGCCAGCGCGCGGCGCGCTGCCCGGTGTCACGCGGGATCTGCGCCGGCGCGAGCCCGAAGTCCAGCAGCAGCCGCTCCAGCGCGGCCCCCGGCTCCAGGGGCTCCTGACCGGCGGTGTGCCCGTGCAGGTCGACGAACAGGTGCGCCTCCGGGAACCCGTGCGCCAGCTGGTGGGCGAGCCGGACGGCCAGGGTCGTCTTGCCGACGCCGGCCATGCCGTCGATGGCCAGGATGCTCAGCGCGGTCCCGGCCGGCCGGCAGCCGGCCAGGAACCGCAGTTCGTCGGCCCGGCCGGTGAAGTGGGCGGTGTCGTAGGGCAGGAAGGACCGGCCGGCGGGGGCGGGCCCCGACGGCGCGCGGCGGGGCAGGTCGTCGCGCAGGATCCGCTCGTACAGCTCGCGCAGGCTCGCGCCGGGGTCGACGCCGAGTTCGTCGCGGAGCAGCCGTCGCCCCTGCTCGTAGGCGTTGAGCGCGTCGGCCGTGCGGCCGCACCGGTGCAGGGCGAGCATCAGCAGCTTGCGGGTCTCCTCGCGCAGCGGGTGCCGCGACACGAGCTCGCCCAGCTGCGGCACCACCGCCGCCGCCTCACCGCCGTCCAGCCGCAGCCCGATGAGCCGCTCGGCCGCGGACAACCGGTTCTCCTCGAACCGCGCGGCGACGATCTCGAACACCGGGCTGTTCAGCCCCGACAGCGCGGGCCCGTCCCACAGGGCGAGCGCCGCCTCCAGCAGCTCCACGGCCGCCGCGGTGCGCCCGGTCGCGGCCGCCGCCGAAGCCGCCGCGACCATCGTGGTGAACCGGTGGGCGTCGACGTCCTGCGCGGCCACGGTGATCCGGTAGCCGGGACCGTCCTTGACGACGATGTGCTTGGCCGCCCCGAAACTGCGCCGGAGCGCGGCGACGGCGTTGTGCAGCTGACGGCGCGCCGTCACCGGCGGCTCGTCGTCCCACATGGCCTCGAGCAGCCGGTCGGCACTGACCACCCGGTCGGCGTCCAGCAGCAGCATCACCAGGAGCCGCTGCTGGCGCAGCCCGCCGAGGTCCACCCGCCTGCCGTCGTGCTGGACCCGCAAGGTGCCGAGCAACTTGAAGTACACTTCCGCTCCTCCCCACCGTACGCGCACGGCCACCGTTCGCAGTGCCTTCGCGCGGACTGTAGGAACATAGCCGAAAAATAACCCCCGCCAAGCAAAGAAAGCACGATGGCGATTTGACGGCAGCCATTCGGCGGCGAATAGCGGTCGCCCGATACCGCACGCAGATCCGACATTTCTCCCGATCCGCGAGATGACGGCAGAAATCACCACACGGCGTCACGGAAAACAATCGGCCGGTTACCGCGGCGGCGCGAGCGCGGGCGCGCGGTAGACCGAAACCGCACCCGGGCCGGCCAGGCCGAGCGCGCCCAGTTCGGCGACCAGCGCCGCGGCGAGCTCCGCGGCGACGGCCGCGTGCGCCGCCGCGTCCAGCTCCACCCGGAATCCCGCGCCCAGCAGGCGGACACGCAGGTCCCGCGGGCGGATCCCGGCCGCGGCCAGCCGCGCCCCCACCGCCACCTCGGCGCGTTCCACCAGGCCCAGCCGCCCGATCGAGACCGGCACGCCGACGGAGATGCGGGAGGCCAGGCAGGGTGCCGACGGCTTGTCCGCCACGGGCAGCGCCCAGGCGGCGGCCAGCGCCCGGACGTCGTCCTTGCCCAGCCCGGCCGCGGCCAGCGGCTCGACGACCCGCAGCTCACGGGCGGCGCGCAGGCCGGGCCGGTGCAGCGCACGGTGGTCGTCGGCGTGCGTCCCGGTGGCCACGTGCGCGAAGCCGCGCCGGTGCGCGAGCGCGCCGATCGCGGTCAGCACCGTCTGCTTGCAGAAGTAGCAGCGGTCGCCCGCGTTGTCCCGGTAGCCGGGCACCGCCAGCTCGGCGACCGGCACCTCGGCCAGCTCGACGCCGAGCCCGGCCGCGAGCTTCCGCGCGGCGGCGAGTTCCGCGCGCGCGAGGCTCGGCGAGTCGGCGATCGCCGCCAGCACGCGGCCGGACGGCAGCGCCCGCACGGCCGCGGCCAGCACGAGCGCCGAGTCGACGCCGCCGGAGAACGCGACGGCCACACTGTCCAGCGCGAAGACCTCGGCCAGCAGCCGGTCTTCGATTCCGGCGCGCATTACGGCCGTTCGGCCGGTCGCCTGGGCACACTGAGCCGGTTCGAGCGGTAAAAATGCACGTTCACTCCGATCAGAGGCAGTCGGCGTGCGGTAAGTCGATCGCGGCGGTGGCCCGGAGTCAACCCATTGCCGCCATTGTGCGGCATCCCCCGCACAATGTTTACAGCGCGCGCGGCGGCTCACTACCGTGTCGGCCGTGCTATCGACAGAGGCAACGACGACCGCCGCCACGGCGGATCTCGGATTCGCCCGGCTGGACCTCGACCGGGCGGCCCGCACCGGCGATCCGGAGGTGGTGTTCGGCGCGGGGAAGACGCCGGCGCAGATCGGCGCGGCGCTCGCGCGGCTGCACCAGGCCCATCCCGGCCGGGCCGTCCTCGCCACCCGCGTCGGCGACGAGGGACGGGCGCTGTGCCGGGAAACCCTGCCCGGCGCGGACATCGACGACGCGGGCCGCACGGTGACGCTCGGGCCGCTGCCCGCGCCGCGCGGCCGGGTGGCCGTGGTGTGCGCGGGCACCTCGGACCTGCCCGTCGCCCGCGAATGCGCCACGACGGTCGCGGTCTTCGGCGCGGAACCGGACCTCGTCGTCGACGTCGGCGTAGCCGGGCTGCACCGGCTGCTGGCCGAACGCGACCGGATCGCCGCCGCCGACGCCGTCGTGGCGATCGCCGGGATGGAGGCGGCCCTGCCGACCGTCCTCGGCGGACTGTGCGGCACGCCGCTGGTCGCGGTGCCGACGAGCGTCGGCTACGGCTGGCACCTCGACGGGCTGACCGCGTTCCTGACCATGCTCAACAGCTGCGCGCCCGGCGTGGTGGCGGTCAACATCGACAACGGCTTCGGCGCGGGCGTCGCCGCGGCGCGCGTCGCCCGGCAGTCGGTGGCGTCGTGACGGTCGGGTGGATCGACGCCGGCAACGGGTGCGCCGGAGACATGCTGCTGGCCGCGCTGGTCGACGCGGGCGCGGACTTCGACGGCGTCCTCGCGGGACTGTCGCGGCTGCGCATCGACGACGTCCGGCTCACCGAACAGGTGGTGCGGCGGCACGGGCTGCGGGCCAGGCAAGTCGTGGTCGAGGCGCCCGAGACGCGGCACGCCCGTCACCTGCCGGAGATCCTCGAGCTGATCGGGTCGGCTGCGCTGCCCGGCGCGGCGGAGCGGTTCGCCACCGCCGTGTTCGGCAGGCTGGCCGAGGCGGAGGCCGCCGTGCACGGCATCGAGCCCGAGCGGGTGCACTTCCACGAGGTGGGCGCGCTCGACGCCATCGTCGACATCGTGGGCTGCGCGCTGGGCCTGGACGCCTTGGGCCTGCTGGACGCGCTCGTCACGGTGTCGCCGATCGCCGTCGGCGGCGGCACGGTGACCGCGGCGCACGGCCGGCTCACCGTGCCGCCGCCCGCGGTGCTGGCGTTGCTCACCGGCGCGGCCGCCCCGGTGGCCGCGCATCCCGCTGCGCGCGAGCTGTGCACGCCGACCGGCGCGGCCCTGCTCGTGACGCTGGCCGGCGCCTACGGCCCGATGCCGGCGTGCGTGCCGCTGCGGGTCGGCGTCGGCGCGGGCACCGCGGACCCGCCCGGGCACGCGAACGTCGTCCGCGTGGTCGTCGGCACGGCCGTGGCCGCGGCTCCGGCGTGGGTGTCGACGGCGATGACGGTCGTCGAGACCACGGTGGACGACCTCGATCCCCGGCTGTGGCCCGAAATCCTCGCCACCCTGCGCAGCGCGGGCGCGGCCGACGCCTGGTGCGCGCCGGTGACAGCCCCGAAGGGCCGGCCGGGCGTGGTCCTCACGGCCTTGGCGGCCGGAGACCGCGTCGACGGCGTCTGCGCGGCGGTCTTCGCCCACACGTCGACGTTGGGGGTCCGCCTCTCCCCGGTCGAGCGGCGGGCGCTGCCGCGGGACAGCGTCACGGTCGACTACCGGGGGACGCCGGTCAGCGTGAAGCGGGGGTTCCTGCACGGCGAGGTGGTGACGACGCAGCCGGAGTACGAGGAAGTGAAGGCGGCCGCGGAAGCGAGCGGACAGCCCTTGCGCCGGGTGCTGGACGAGGTGCGCGCGGCAGCGCTTTGACGGCGGCCGTCAGGGCTTCCGGCCGACCCCGGTGGCGATCTCGTGCAGCCGGTGCCGGTCCGGAGCCAGCGGCGCGGTGTCCGCCCCGGCGCCTTCCCGCAGCCCCGCAAGGAATTCCTTCAGCGTGAACGCGGCGTCGTGGCGGGGCTGCCAGTCCAGTTCGGACTCCGCGCGGCCGGTGTCCATCACCGGCAGCCGCATGACGGCGTCGAACAGGCCCGCGGTCGCCGGGACCGCGTGCAGGCGCCAAGCCGCGTCCACCGCCGCGCGGACCACGCCCGCCGGGACCGGGATCGTGCGCGCGCCCAGCAGGTCCGCGGCGAACCGCGGGTCGACGACCGGGCCCGTGGCGATGTTGAACGCCCCGCGCACCGGCCGCGTCAGCGCGCGGCGGACGGCGTCGGCGAGGTCGTCGGTGTGCACGATCTGCACGCGCAGGCCGCGGACGTCCGGCACCACCGGGATCAGGCCGGGACGCACGAGCGAACCCGGCACGAACGGGCCGCCGAACAGGCGGCGCTGTTCGGTCGCGGCACTGCGCTGGAACACGAAACCCGGCCGCATCCGGACCACGTCGAGCTTCGGGTGCCGCGCCTCGAACGCGTCGAGATACCGCTCCAGGTAAGCCTTTTCGCGCGTGTAGGCCGCTCCCGGCCAGCCGTGCGTCGGCCAGTCCTCGGTGACCGGCCGGTCGTCCTCGCGCGGCGAGTACGCCCCGATCGACGACGTGTAGACGAGCTTCGGCACGCCGGCCGTGGCGGCGGCTTCGAACACCCGCATCGAGCCGAGGACGTTCGCGCGCCAGGTGCGTTCGGGACGGCGGGTGGGCTGGAACAGCCACGCCAGGTGCACGACGGCGTCGGCGCCGCGCAGGTGCGGCACGAGGTCGTCGCGTTCGACGTCGGCCGTGACGACGCCCTCCGCCGGCCGCCTGGCGAGCCCGACGACCGTCTCGACCTGCGGGTCGGCGCGCAACGCGCGCACGACGCCGGTCCCGATGTTGCCCGTTGCTCCGGTCACCACGATGCGCATCGGGGGCGGTTACCCGGGTCGGGAGCGGACAACCCTGCTATCTTCGGGAAGAAGATCAATGTGGAGGAGCGCAGTCGTGGCAGGTGACGTCGACATCTCCGGGTAGCTCCGGAGTCCGCAGGCCCCCGGCCGTGCCGGTGCGGGCCGCCGTCGACGTCCCCTTTTCCGATTTCACCCCATCGAGGTCTTCGCCATGTCCGAAATCGTGCTGTCCGGCCTGTCCTTCTCCTGGCCCGACGACACCCCCGTCTTCGACCGCCTGTCCGCCACGTTCCCCGGCGGCCGCACCGGCCTCGTCGCCCCGAACGGCGCCGGCAAGACGACGCTGCTGAAGCTCGTCGCCGGCGTCCTGACGCCGTCCACCGGGAGCGTCGGCGTCGACGGCGTGCTCGGCTACCTCCCGCAGGACCTGCCGCTGAGCGGGGAGCCGTCCGTCGCCGAAATCCTCGGCGTCGCCCCGGTCCTGCACGCGCTCGCCGCCGTCGAATCCGGCGACGTCGGCGAGGAGCACTTCACCACCATCGGCACCGACTGGGACATCGAGGAACGCACCCGCGCCCAGCTCGACCGGCTCGGCCTCGCCGACGTCGCGCTCGACCGCACGCTGGGCACGCTCAGCGGCGGCCAGGTCGTTTCCCTCGGGCTCGCCGCGCAGCTGCTGAAGCGCCCGGACGTGCTGCTGCTCGACGAACCGACCAACAACCTGGACGTCGAGGCGCGCCACCAGCTCTACGCCGTGCTCGACGACTGGTCCGGCTGCCTGCTGGTGGTCAGCCACGACCGCGCGCTGCTCGACCGGATGGACCGCATCGCCGAGCTCGACCGCGGCGAAATCCGGTTCCACGGCGGGAACTTCACCTCCTACGGAGAAGCCGTCCGCGCGGCGCGCGAAGTCGCCGAGAAGAACATCCGCAGCGCCGAACAGGAAGTCAAGCGCGAGAAGCGGGAGCTGCAGCAGGCCCGCGAGCGCGCCGCCCGCCGCGCGAGCACCGCGTCGCGCAACCTCGGCAACGCCGGGCTGCCCAAGATCTTCGCCGGTACCATGAAACGCAACGCCCAGGAGTCGGCGGCCAAGGCGGACGGCACGCACGCGGCGCGCGTCGGCGCGGCCAAGGCCAAGCTCGACCAGGCCGAGCGGGAGCTGCGCAGCGAGCAGAAGATCAGCCTCCAGCTGCCGCAGACGGAGGTCCCGGCGGGCCGCACGCTGTTCCTCGGCGAGGGCCTGCGGGTGCGCCACCTCTTCGGCGACGGCGTCGACCTGGCGATCCGCGGCCCCGAGCGGATCGCGCTCACCGGCCCGAACGGCGCCGGGAAGTCGACGCTGCTGCAGCTCGTGAAGGGCGACCTCGAGCCCGACAGCGGCACTGTCACCCGCGCCGAGGGCCGGATCGCGTTCCTGTCCCAGCGCCTGGACCTGCTGGACGACGACCGCAGCGTCGCCGAAAACCTGGCGGCGGCCGCCCCGGCGCTGCCGTCGGCGCAGCGGATGAACCTGCTGGCCCGCTTCCTGTTCCGCGGTTCCCGGGTGCACCGGCCGGCCGGTGTCCTCTCCGGCGGGGAACGGCTGCGTGCCACGCTCGCCTGCGTCCTGTTCGCGGAACCGGCCCCGCAGCTGCTGTTGCTGGACGAGCCGACGAACAACCTGGACCTGGTCAGCACCGGCCAGCTGGAAAGCGCGCTGACGGCGTTCCGCGGCGCGTTCGTCGTCGTCAGCCACGACGAGCGGTTCCTGGCGGAGATCGGGATCGACCGCCGCCTGCGGCTCGAGGACGGCGGGCTGCGGTGACGTACACGGGTGACGTCGGGCGACGGTCGCGGCGCGCGCACGCGGATTCCTAGCGTGAGGGCGATCCACCGTCCAGCGCAAAGGAAGACCATGTCCGAAGTGACCTACACCGCCGTCGCCACCTCCACCGCGGAGGGCCGCAACGGCGGCCGCGCGACCTCCGACGACGGCGCGCTCGACGTCACCCTCGCCGTGCCCAAGGCCTTCGGCGGCGCGGGCGACGGCACGAATCCGGAGCAGTTGTTCGCGGCGGGCTGGGCGTCGTGCTTCGTCGGCGCCGTCCGCCGGGTCGCGGGGGCGAAGAAGGTGCCGCTGAACGACCTCGCGGTGGTCGCGGAGGTGACCTGCACCACGACACCGAGGCGGGCGAGTTCGCCCTCAGCGCGGTGCTGCACCTGGAGGCCACGGGCATCGACCAGGCCACGGCCGACGACCTGGTCCGGGCCGCGCACCAGGTGTGCCCGTACTCGAAGGCCACGCGCGGCAACATCGAGGTCACCCTCGACGCGAAGGTCGCCTGATGCGGCGCGCCATCACCGCACTGGCGGCCGTGGCGATCGCCGGGGCGGGCGTGCTCACCGCCGCTTCCCCCGGCACGGCCGCGTCTTCGCACCCGAAGCCGACGGTCGTGCTCGTGCACGGCGCGTTCGAGGACGCGTCCGCGTGGGCGCCGGTGACCCGGCGGCTGCTGGCCGAGCACTACCCGGTGATCGCGCCGGCGGTGCCGCTGCGCGGGATCGCCGCGGACGTCGCTTCGCTGCAGGGGGTGCTCGACGCGGTCGAGGGACCGAAGATCCTCGTCGGGCATTCCTACGGCGGCCTGCTGATCAGCGAGCTGGCGGGCCGGACGGCCGACGTGCGGGCGCTGGTCTACGCGGCGGCGTTCATCCCGGAGGCGGGTGAAACGGCCGGGCAGCTGAACGCCCAGTTCCCGGGGTCGCTCATCGGCCCGTCGACGACGCACGCGGTGGGTCCGGAGCTGTTCGTGAACACGGCGAGCTACCCCGCGCTGTTCGCCGCGGGGCTGCCGGCGCTCGACACGGCGGTCGCGGCGGCGGGCCAGCGGCCGATCCTGGCGGCGGCCTTCGACGAGAAGATCGCCGCGACGGCGCCGGCGGGCATCCGCAAGTACGCCGTCGTCGCCACGCGCGACCAGGCGATTCCCCCGGCGGCGGAACGGTTCGAGGCCCGGCGGGCGAACGCCGTGATCACCGAGGCCGACTCGCCGCACGCGATCGCCTCGGCAGCCCCCGGCGCCGTCGTCGACGTCATCCACCGCGCCACCCGCTGAGCAGTCTTCCGCGGCTTGTCGTGAGTGTTTAGGCGAGTTCTAACTCGCCTAAACACTCACGACCGCTACATCCGGGCGGCGTCGATGACCGCCTGGGCGAACGGGTGCGGTGCTTCCTGCGGCACGTTGTGGCCGATGCCGTCGAAGATGCGGTGCTCGTACTTGCCGGTGAACTTGGCGCGGTAGGCCTTCCCGTCCTTGGCGGCGCCGTCGAAGTCGCTGCCGATCGTGATCGACGGGACGCCGATCGTCGCGCCGGCGGCCAGTTTCTGTTCGTACGCCTCGTACTGCGGCTCGCCCGGGGCGAGGCTCAGGCGCCAGCGGTAGTTGTGGATGACGATGGCGACGTGGTCGGGGTTGCCGAACGCCGCCGCGCTGCGGTCGTAGGTCGCGTCGTCGAAGTGCCACGCCGGGGACGCGTTCTTCCAGATCAGCTTGTTGAAGTCGTGGCGGTTCGCCGCGTAGCCGGCGCGGCCGCGCTCGGTCGCGAAGTAGTACTGGTACCACCAGCCGAGCTCGGCGGCCGGGGCCAGCGGCTGCTGGTTCGCCTTGAGGTTCGTGACGATGTACCCGCTCACCGCGACGATCGCCTGGCAGCGTTCGGGCCACAACGCGGCGATGATGTCGACGGTCCGGCCGCCCCAGTCGTAGCCGCCGAAGACGGCCTTGTCGATCTTGAGCGCGTCCAGCAGGGCGACGACGTCGAGCGCCACCGCCGTCTGCTGGCCGTTGCGGACGGTCTCCGCGGACTTGAACACCGTCGGGCCGTAGCCGCGCAGGTAGGGGACGATCACGCGGAAGCCCGCGCCGGCCAGGATCGGCGCGACGTCGACGTAGCTGTACGGGTCGTACGGCCAGCCGTGCAGCAGCACCACCGGCTGCCCGGTGGCCGGCCCGAACTCGTGGTAGGCCATGGTCAGGACACCGGCGTCGGCCTGCTTGACCGGCCCGAGCGAGGTGTGCTCGCCCGACCCGGCCCGCAGGTCGGGGGCCGGCGCGGGGGTGGGGGCGGCCGCGGGAGTGCCCGACGAGCAGGCCGCCAAGGACGTCGCCGCGAGCCCGGCCGCGAACGCCTGCCCGAACCTTCTCCTGCTGATCATCTGCTGCTCCTGTGCGAAAGACCGTGGGACTTTCACAACGTTAGGAGCGGTTCGGTGACCTTCGCGCCCGTCGGGTGACGCAGCCGGTGTACGTCACTCTTCGAGGGTCTTCAGCGCCCCGGCGAGGCCGGCGCGGGAGCTCACGCCCAGCTTGGGGAAGATCCGGTGCAGGTGGGTGCCGACGGTCCGGTGCGAAAGGTACAGCCGCTGCCCGATCTCCCGGTTCGTCAGCCCCTCCGCGGCCAGCTGCGCGATGCTCAGCTCGTGCGGGGTCAGCTTGTCGCGGGCGTCCGGGCCGCGGTTCGGGCTCGACTCGCCCGCGCTGCGCAGCTCGCGGCGGGCCCGCTCGGCCCAGGCCGTCATGCCCAGCGCGTCGAAGGTCTTGCGGGCGGTGCGCAGGTGCGTGCGCGATTCGACGACCCGCCGCTGCCGCCGCAGCCACTCGCCGAACGCGAGGTGGACGCGGCCGCGTTCGGCGGGCCAGCCGGCGAGATCCGCCTGCAGTGCTTCGGCGAACAGCTCGTCGCTCGGATCGAGCACGGCCCGCGCGTACCGGAGGCCGATCCGCAAGGCGGGTGACGACGTGTCCAGGCATTCGAGTTCGGCCAGGACGCCGCGCAGCTCGCCGGTCCGCCCGGCCCGCACGGCGGCCTCGGTGAGCTCCGCGACGCAGTAGGCGCGCAACGCGAGCTGGTAGGCGGGGTCGGCCGGGTCGAGCAGCCGGCGCAGGTCGGCGAACGCGTCGTCGAACCGGCCCTCGCCGAGGTTCGTCAGCCCGCGCGTGAGCTGCACGGTGGCCAGCACGGGCCGGGCGCCGGCGGCGAGCCCGGCGCGTTCGGCCTCGTCGGCCAGGGCTTTCGCCTGCTTGTGGTCACCGCGCAGGGCGGCGATCTCGGCCTGGACCGCGGTGGCCAGCCCGGCCATGAACGGCTGGCCGGTTTCCCGGGCGAACCGGGCGGCCTCCGCCGCGGCCGGCACGGCCCCGGCCAGGTCGCCGAGGCGGACGCGGCTCCACGCCAGAACGGCCAGCGCCCGCGGCAGCAGCCCGAGCCGCCCCTGGGCCCGCAGCCCGGGCGCGGCGGCGGCGGAGAAGCGCGCGGCGAGGTCGAAGGCGCCGACCTGCAGCGCGGCGCTGCCCAGGTACCGGTCGACCTCGGGGTCGGCCCCGGTTCTCGCGACCAGCGCCCGCAGGTGGGTCAGCACGGCTTCACCGCGTTCGAAGGGCGCGACGTAGGCGGTGACGGCGACGATCCGCGGATCGCCGCCCGGAACGGGCAGCCGGTCGGCGACCTCCAGGAGGGCCTGCCGCGCGGCCGGGCCGGGCTCGGTCCAGAAACAGCGCATGGCGGCGCTCCAGAGGATCCGCAGAGCGGCGTCGTGGTGCCCGTCGGCGGCGGCGGAGGCGGCGGTGCCGGCGAGTTCGGCGACGCGGGCGGGGTCTTCGCGGACGCCGTCTTCGAACTCGCTGAGCAGCCGGCCGGCGGTGGCCCGGCGGCGCGGGTCGGCGGGGTTGGCGGCGTGGACGAGCCGCTCGGCGGTTTCGCGCCGCCCGGAGTCGACGGCGAGCTGGGCGGCCAGCAGCAACCGGTCCGCCCGGCGCTCCGGCTCCTCGCTGAGCCGGGCGGCCTGTTCGAGGGCGGCGATCGCGGCGGCGGCACCGCCGCGGAAGCGGGCGCGCTCGGCGGTCCGTTCGAGTTCGGCGGCGACGGTTTCGTCGGGCCCGGCGGTGGCGGCGGCCTGGTGCCAGGCACGCCGGTCGGGCTGGTCGCGGAGGGCTTCGACGAGCGCGAGGTGGGCGTTCCGCCGGTCGAGCGGGGTGGCGGCGGCGGGGATGGCCGACCGCATGAGGGGGTGGCGGAAGGTGACGGCGCCGGCGGTGAGCTCGATCAGGTGGGCCTCGACGGCGGGAGCGAGGACTTCCGCGTCGACCGGCGTCCCCACCAGGGCTTTCGTCGCTGCCAGGGTCTCGGTCAACGACGTCGTCTCGTTCAGCGCCGCCACCAGCAGCGCCGTCCGGGTCGCCGCGGGCAGCGCCGCGACCCTCGCCGAGAACGTCCGCTCCAGGCGCTCGGTCAGCGGCAGCACCGGGTCGAGCCCGTCGAGCTCGCCCACCGCCGACGGCAGTTCCGTCAACGCCAGCGGCAGCCCCGCCGCCTCCGCCAGCACCCGCGTCCGGACCGCCGGGGCGAGCCGCGGCGCCACCGAGTCCAGCAGCTCCGCGGCGGCGTCCGCCGGGAGGCGGTCCAGCACCATCGGCGCCAGCCCCGCGTCCAGCAGCGGCGACTCCGCTCCGTCGCGCAGCGTCGCGACCAGCACGATCGGCTCGGTTTCGAGCCGGCGGGCCACGAACGCCAGCACGTCGGCGCTCGCCCGGTCCAGCCAGTGCACGTCCTCGGCGATCAGCAGCAGCGGCTTGGCCGCGGCCTCCTCGGCCAGCAACGTCAGCGTCGCCAGCCCGACCAGGTAAGCGGTCGGCTCGGCCCCGGACGCCAGCCCCAGCGCCGTCTGCAGGGCGTCCCGCTGCGGCGCGGGCAGCTCCGCGGCTCCGGCGCGGACCGGGTACAGCAGCTGGTGCAGCCCGGCGTAGGCCAGGTTCCGCTCGGCCTCCGCCCCGGTCGTGCGCAGCACCCGCAACCCCGCGACCGACGCCGCCGCGGCCGTCGACGCCACCAGCGCCGACTTGCCGATGCCCGCCTCTCCCCGGATCAGGACGCCGCTGCGGTCCTCCGGGCCGTCGACGAGCTCGCCCAGCTCCTTCAGCTCGGTGTCCCGCCCGCTCAGCGCCATGGAAACGACCTTACCCAACGGCCGTTTCCGCAGTTCAGAGCCGAGTGACGTACGCCGGCAGCGTCATCCGACGGGCGCCGGGCCCGCGGCCGGCCCCCTAGCGTTCCCCCGCAATGACCAGCGACCGGAGAGACAGATGAAACGCCTCCTTCTCGCTGCCGCCGTGCCACTGCTGCTGACCACCGTCACGCAGCCGGCCGCCTCGGCAGCAACCCCGGCCCCCTGCGCCGCCGTCGCGGTGCCCGCCCCGCCGGGCGCCACGATCGAGTCTGTGCAGGCCGCGCCGCAGCCGTCGTACTGCCTGATCACCGTCACCCTGACCCACACCGGCACCGACCACGTCAAGGTCGCCGTGGCTCTGCCGGACGCCGGCTGGAACGGACGGCTCCAGGCCCTCGGCGGCAGTGCCTACGCCGCCGGCAACTTCGACGCGCTCGCCCCGGCGGTCAAGGACGGCTACGCCGCCGTGACCACCGACGCGGGCGTGTCCCTGAACGGCCTCGACACGTCCTGGGCACTGAAAGACGGCCAGGTCGACCAGACGCTCCTGACCAACTTCGCCACCCGTTCGGTGCACGAAGAAGCCGTGCTGGGCAAGGCCGTCACGCAGCGGTACTACCAGCGCCCGATCTCGTACTCCTACTGGACCGGCTGCTCGACCGGCGGCCGCCAGGGCTACTCAGAAGCCCAGAACTACCCGAAGGACTTCGACGGCATCCTGGCCAACGCGCCCGCCGTCGAGTGGACGCAGTTCGCGGTCGCGACCCTGTGGCCGCAGGTCGTGATGAACCAGAGCCACGACTTCCCCAGCACCTGCGTGCTCTCGGCGTTCCGCACCGCCGCGGTCCAGGCGTGCGACGCGCGGGACGGCGTGACCAACGGCATCGTCGACCGGCCGGACGAGTGCAGCTACGACCCGCGCAGCCTCGTCGGGACGAAGGTGGTCTGCGACGGCCACGAGTTCACGGTCACCGCCGCGGACGCCGAGGTCATGCGCAAGATCTGGGCCGGCCCGACCGACGAGCGCGGCCACCGGCTGTGGGCCGGGCTGCCGAAGGGCGCGGACTTCACGTGGCTGGCCGGCACCCAGCCGGGCCCCGACGGCACGCTGACCGCGCCGGGTTTCCCGGTGGCCGTCAAGTGGGTGCAGTCGTTCCTGGAGAAGCAGGCCGATTTCGACACTTCCAAGCTCATGTACGCGCAGTTCACGGCCCTGTTCCACCAGTCGGTGCGTGAGTACGACGACGTCATCGGCACGTCCGATCCCGACCTGTCGGCGTTCCGCCGCGCGGGCGGCAAGCTGATCACGTTCGTCGGCGCGAACGACCAGCTGATCCCGCCGGGCGGCACATTGACCTACCGCACCCAGGTGGAACGCACGATGGGCGGCCCGCAGCGGGTCAACAGCTTCTACCGGCTGTTCCTCGCCCCGGGCGTCGAGCACTGCTTCGGTGGCGGCGGCCCGGAGCCGACGAACGCGCTGGGTGCGCTGGTCGACTGGGTCGAGCACGGCAAGGCGCCGGCCACCCTGGCGGCGGCGTCGGCGGACGGGAAGACGCGTGACCTGTGCGCGTACCCGCGGGTTTCCCGCTACACCGGCGGCGACCCGGCCACGGCGTCGAGCTACCGCTGCCGCTGAGCCACGGCCGTGTGTGCCGGTCCTCCCTCCGGCACACACGGCCGTCCTCGAATGGACTTGCGGGTCCAAAAACGGCTCGGCACGCTGGCCGCATGGCACTCGATCAGTACTACCTCCTCGGCCGCTCCGGGCTGCGCGTCAGCCGGCTCGCGCTCGGCACCATGAACTTCGGCACCGGCGGTTTCCACGCCGCCTACGGCAAAACCGAAGCCGAAGCCCGCCCGATCTTCCGGAAGTACCTCGACGAGGGCGGCAACTTCGTCGACACCGCGGACTTCTACACCGCGGGCGAGAGCGAGACGATCCTCGGCAAGCTCATCGCCGAAACGCACTCCCGCGACCGGCTCGTGCTCACCACCAAGTTCACCAACACCGTCGACCCAGCCGACCCCAACGCGGGCGGCAACGGCCGCAAGCACATGATCCGCGCACTCGAAGCGTCGCTGCGGCGGCTGGGCACCGACCACGTCGACGTCTTCCTGCTGCACACCTGGGACCGGATCACCCCGGTCGAGGAGGTCGTGCGCACGTTCGACGACCTCGTCCGCGCCGGCAAGATCCGCTACCCCGGACTGTCCGACGTCCCGAGCTGGTACGCAGCCCGCGCGCAGAGCCTCACGGAGGCGCACTCGCTGGCGCCGATGGTCAACCTGCAGCTGCCGTACTCACTGGTCGAGCGGGAGATCGAGACCGAGCACGTCCCGATGGCCCGGCAGCTCGGCCTCGGCGTCACGGCGTGGAGCCCGCTGGCGGGCGGCATCCTCACCGGCAAGTACCGCAACGGCGGCACCGGACGGCTCAGCGACGGGCCGTCCTGGACCGAACGCACCCCGCAGCTCCTCGGGCCGCTCGAAGAGGTCGCGGGCAAGCTGGGCGTGACGATGGCCCAGGTGGCGATCAACTGGGTGGCCACCCAGCCGGGCATCGCGGCCGCCATCGTCGGCGCGAGCAGCGCGTACCAGCTCGCCACGAGCATGGCAGCCCTGGACTTCGAAATCCCGGCCGAGCTGCGCACGCTGCTCGACGAGGCGAGCGCGGTCCCACCGGCTTCGGTGTACCGGATGTTCACCCCGGAGTACCAGAATTGGATCGTGAGCCCGGGCCTGAAGATCGGCGACAAACCGTCGGGATACGCGCCCGCGGTGCAGAACTGGTAGCCGCAAGTCAATCATCACTCTTTCGAGTGAAAATACTTCAGTTGCCTTTCGCAAGTTCGGGCCCAGGAAGTGATGAGCTTCGCCACGGCTGACCACAACTCCCCCCATGTCGTTGCCACGACCGCGATGCACGGCACGCCGAACCTCTACAGTGGACTGACAAATGGGTGGTCTTCCGTTGACTTTTCGGCAGCCGTGCCCGGTCGGCCGGCGCGCCCGGCGGCACCCGATAGGGGCCCCCGAACGATTGAACGGGCCCCGTTGATTCGACCTCATCCGGCACGGTAAGCTTCGCGCACCCCGACCGAACGACGACCGAACGAGGCTCCCCCTCTTGACCACCGCACGACGCACGAGGGCGAAGATTGCACCTCATCCGGCAGCGGAGCGCGCGGCTCACGGTCCCGAACCGATGGAAGGAGAAGTCGTCCATGCACGCAATGCCGGACTGGTGGATCATCATGGCGGCGGCCTGACCCGCCGACGACCACCACCCTGATGGGGTAAGCAGTACCCGCGTTCGCCGGGCTCGTCAGCGTACGCTGCGGCCCGGCGCAACCGGTGTCACGACCGGCCCCGAGGGCGGAGTTCGACACCCTCCGCGAGGAGGATGTTGCGAGTCTGGTTGTAGGACATGCCGTAGGTCGTGGCGAGCTGGCGGATCGAACGGCCGCCGAGGTAGGCGTTGACCAGTCCGGGCGGAGTGGGCGGTAGCGGTATCCGCGGCGGGCGCAGCGTCACGCCTGCGTCGAGCAGCGCGAGGCGGATCTTGCGGTAACTGTAGGGATGGCTCTCGACCAGGCTTTCGATCGTTTCCCCGGCGGTGTAGCGGGCTGCCATCTCCTGGACGAGTTCGGCCGGGACCTCGGGGGGCACGGATTCGGCCGGACGTGCGTCTCCGTGATCGTCGCTCACCAGATCATCGCCCCGACCAGCTGATCCGTGTGCGCGGGAACGCGGCCGTGGTCCCTGGCTCGCGTCTCACGCGGTCCGCATCCCACCCAACGACATCGATGCCGGCGGGTACACCGCCAGCCGGGTGGCGGCCGATCATCACGTGCGCTCATGGCTGATTCCGCTCCCCGTGCGGTGGCCCGTCCAGGAGTGGGGACCGCTTCGCCGGCCGGTCATGACGCTCGCGCAAGAAGTTGTAACAGCTGTTACATGCGACCCGCCGGAAAGGCGGACCAGCCGGAGCAGGTGGATCGTGCGCATGCACCCAGCATGGGTGTCGCATCCACGCGCACACCAACGGACAGTGTGCGTAATGCGGATCTGCGCTGGGCGCGCGCCCGCGAATCGCCGATTCGAGTGACCCCTACGGGTTTCGCTGCAACCGCGGTGGCAGCATCGCCACGGTGTCCCGTTCACCTTCGCGGGCCACCGGGATGCCCGGCTCCGAGGCATCCAGCTCGGCGATGAGCGCCTCGATCTCCGCCGCGCGCCTGGTCCGCGCGCGCCCCCGGTAGAGCTCCACCGCCTGCACCCACAGCGCTCGCGCGTCTTCGGTGTTCCCGTGATCGCGGAGGATGACCGCGAGGGTAGCCAGCGCCCGCGCCTGTCCAGTGGCATGGCGGGTGCGGTCAGCCAGCTCGACCGCCCTGTGCGCGTACCACAACGCCGCCCGGGCATTGCCCTGCTGGTGCCGCAATCGGGCCAGCACTGTGTTCAGCTTCATCACCGCCGGCAGATTCAGGCTCCCCGGGGTAAGTTCGGAAGCCAGCCGGCACTGGTCGTCGGCCTCGTCCAAGCGCCCCAGGTCGGTCAGCAACGCGCCCAGCGCGGTGTGGATCTGCATCCGCGCCGTCCGGTCGCCGGACTCCCACAGGTGTTCCAGCGCCTCGGCGTAGAGGTCCAGCGCCTCCTGCTCGAACCCACCGGCCGCGACCAGCGCGTTCGCCAGCCGGTGGGCCGCGGCGGCACACAGCGCAGGCTCGTTCAGCTCCTCGGCCAGCTGCAGCGCCAACCGGCACAGCACCGCGGCCTCCGGCGCCCGGCCCACCCTCAGGTGCCACCGGGCCAGGTTCAGCGTGGAAGCGATCCGGCCCAGGGGAAACCCGTCGGCCTCGGCGAGCGCCAGTGCCCGCCGGAGGTGGTGTTCCGCCTGCCGCTCCTCGCCGGTGTGCATCAACACGACCGCAAGGTCGTTCAAGTGCGACCCGAGTATCTGACGCAGCTCGGACGCGGAGTCACCCCCCTCGGCGAGCGCCTCTTCGACGCTGCTGATCGCCGCGGTGAGACAGCTGACCGCGTCGGAGTAGAACCCCATTTCCGTGATCAGTTCAGCGAACAACGCGGGCAGGTAAGCGCTTTCACTGCCACCCGCCGCGGCGATTTCCAGCAGCAGGTTCTTTTCCCGGACCACCCACTGCCGGGCCAGTACCGCGCTGCCGAAGCCGGGAGCCGACCGCGATCGGGTGGTCGCCGGCAGCTGCGGGGGTGGTTTGTGCGGGAAAACCAGACGATGCGCGTCGTAGGCCATCGACAGGTAGAACTCGAACAACCGACGTCGCACGGCCTCGACGTCGTCGAGCTGTTCGGCGACCGATGCGGCGTAGGCGTGCAGGAGGTCGTGGACCCGGTAGCGGTCCAGATCGCTCGGGTGCGCAAGCAGGTGCGCCGCGACCAGGACATCGAGCGAACGGCGCACCGCCGCCAGGGGACGCCCGTCCCCGGCCGCGACGGCGTCGGTCGTGACTTCCGCTCCCGGGTGCACCCCGATCACCGCGAGCACGCGTCGCTCGCCCGGGCCCAGCACCTGGTAGGACGCCGTGAACGCCGCACGCAAGCTCCGCTGGAGGGCGTCACCCTCGTACCCGAGGTCCAAGAGCATGTCCGCATCCCGCAGCTGTCCGGCCAGGGTCGACAGGAGCATGCCGGTGCGCGCCGTGACACGGTCGGCCACCAACGTGAGCGCAAGGGGGTTTCCCTGGCACACCCGCACCAGTTCGGCCGCCCCGTCGCGGTCTTCCCTGGCCCGCCGCCCGATCCGGCGCTCGAGCAGCGCGGTCGCGTCGTCAACGGTCAGCGGGGGCACCGTCACGACCGGCGGGGACACCGTCGCGGCCAGCGATGGCAGCCGCCACCGCGAAACCACCAGCACCGTACAGGCGTCGAGCACGCCCAGCAGCGGGGCGACCTGCTCGCGGCTGTCGACGTTGTCGAGGACCACCAGCATGGACCGCCGGTGCAGGAGAGCCGAGAGTTTCGCCGCTCTCGCCACCGGACTCACCACCTGGTCGACCGGGAAATCCAGCAAGGACAACATCGTGTCCACGACCTCGGCGCTGTTCGCGGAGGTCGCCCGGCCATCCCCTCGGAGGTCGAGCAGGACAACGCCGTGCGGAAACCGGCGCCGGGCCCGGTGCGCCCACCGCACCACCGCCGTGGACTTGCCCACGCCCGGCCCGCCGGTCACCACGACCACGCCACGGCGCGGTGCACCGCTCGAATCGGAGGTGAACGCGTCGAGTTCCGCGAGCAGTTCGGCACGTCCCTCGAGCCCATCGCAGTCCGGGGGGACGTGCCAGATCGCCGGCCCGGCCGGTTCGCCGGCATCGGTGGTGCGAACCTGCACGGCCTGGCGCGGGAAGCCACCGTCGCCGGAGATCACCTCGTCGTGCACCGCCCGCAGCTCGTCCGCGGCCCGCAGTTCACCGATGTCGAGGTACTGGCGGCGCTTGGCGAAGTAGAACTCGGTCACCTCGTCCGGGCGATCCGTCGCGGCCAGCGCACGCAACCGCAACTTCGCCAAGCCGAGTTCCAGGGGATGCGCGTGTTCCAGCTCCAGCAACCTGCCGAGCGCCCCGTCGGCGTGGCCGATGGCGAGCAGTTCGGCAACCAGGAAAGCGTTGGCGGGCAGCCAATGGCCGCGTATCCACTGCGTCCGCCACTCTTCGGCCCGCTGCGTGCGCAGGTCGGCCAGCGGCTCGTCCCGCCACAGCCGCACCGCCGCCTGCGCCTCGGCCAGGGCGCGGCGGTGGTCGCCTCGATCGCGGAACTCGCGAGCCCGTGCCATTCCCCGGGAGAACACGCGGTGATCGACGAGCGCTTCGTCGATTTCCACCACGCACCCGCTCTTCCCGACCCCGACGCGGGCCGCGATCCCGCTCTTCTGCAGAGCTTGCCGCAAGTGCACGGCGTTCTGGTGCAGGGTGGCCAGCGCTCCCCGCGGCGCGTTCTCGTGCTCGGCCCACACCCAGTCGACGACCGCGTCGACCGGGAACCGCTGGTTCGGGAACGTCAGCAAGGCGGCGAGCACCTGTCTCGATCGGGGGTGGGCCCACTTCACATCCAGTTTCCCGTGCAGCAGCATGGCCGTTTGCCCGAGAATTCCGAACGCGATTTCCATGCGGCCCCCTTCGCCATGGCTTCGGCCACCTGCTACCGCTGCACCGCCGGCCATTTTTCCATTGTCATCCGCGAAAGACCACGTCAGAACCCTTGCACCAAGACCGCCCACAGGGATTGTTGATCGATTGTCAACAGACGAACACGCAGGCCGAAAGCCTTTTGTGAGCCCCTTCATCCACCTTGGTGACAACAACTGGACAATTCACGAGGAGGACCGCGATGGCCGTCACCGCCTGGGTTCGCAGCCCCATCGGCCGTGCCGATGCGCACTGGGCCACGAGATGCGGGACGAAATCCGTCCTGGTGCTCGTGCCGCACATCGTCGCCGGGACACGTCTGCTGGACCTGCTGCCCCTGCTCGAAGCCGATCACCGCATCCAGGTCGCCTTCACCGATCCCGATGCCGGCGACAACTGGCCGGCGACTCAGGACTTCCTTCGCGCGCAAGGCGGTTCGGCGCTGCCGTGGGCCCAGGCCCGGCGCAGCGACGTCGACCTCGTCGTCGCCGGCAGCACCCGCGGTATCGACGAGCTCGCCGCACCCACCCTGCTGGTCCCGCACGGCGGCGGCCTCGGGCAGTACCGGTCCTGGCGCCCGCCGGCCGCCGCCCGGCACCACGACCCCCAGCTCGGCCTCGGCACCGACCAGTTGATGCGCGAAGGCCGGGTCCGCGCCGACGCGATCGTCCTCGTCCACGACCACGAGCGCGATCTCCTCGCCGAGGTCTGCCCGCGTGCGCTCCCCGCCGCGGTCGTCGCGGGCGACATCGCCCTCGACCGCATCACCGCCAGCCTGCCTCACCGCGACCGGTACCGGCACGCCCTCGGCGCCACCGGCGACCAGCAGGTCGTCGTGGTCACCTCGACCTGGTCCCCGAGGTCGGCGTTCGGCCGTCACCCGGACTTGTTCGACCGTGTCCTGGCCGCGCTCCCCGGGGAGGGCTACCGGGTCGTCGGTGCGCTGCACCCCGCGATCTGGTCCCACCACGGGCACTGGCAGATCCGCTCCTGGCTCGCTGCCGCCCTCCGTGCCGGGCTCGTCCTCCTGCCGCCGGAAGAAGGCTGGCGTGCTGCCTTGGTGGCCGCCGACCACGTGATCGGCGACTTCGGATCCGTCACCGGCTACGGCGCCGCCGCGGGTGCGTCGATCCTCCTCGCCGGCAACCGCGGCGAGCGGCTCCTGAACGGCACCCCGGCCGAGGTCATCTCCCGGCACGCGCCCCGCTGGCGGCCCGGCCGGCCGCTGGTGCCGCAACTGCGCGCCGCCACCGAGGCGCGCGACGCCGCCGGCCTGCCCGGCCTGGTCCGTGGTCTCATGACGTCCCGTCCCGGCGAGGCCGGCCGAATCCTGCGCAGCACCTTGTACCGGCTGCTGGGCATCCCCGAACCGGCTCACGCCGTCCCGGTCGCTCCGGTTCCGCTGCCGAAGCCGGTGACCGCATGACCCGCCGCGCCCCGTGCCTCACGATCTGGCACTACAGCTGCGGTCTTCACCACGGCACGGTGGTCACCGGCCCCCCGCACGATCGCCCCTCGCTCGCCGATGCGGTGATCGCTCCGGCCGTGCACGGCGAGGCCGACGGACGAGCAGCACTGGCCGAGCTCTTCGACCGGCTTCCGGGACTCGCACTGGCCGTCGTCCCGATCCGCTCGACCGGGCTGCTGCTCGGAGACCGTCTCGGCGAAACGACCCTCGTCGGTCGCCGGCCCGCCGAACCGGCGGCTGTGGCCGCGTACGCGTGGCTGATCACCGGACGGCCGTTGGGCGCCCTCGCGGCAATCCGAGACGGGGACTGCCGTCGCCTCCGGCAAGCCCACGTGGGCGTCTTCGGGCTGGTCGTCGCGGTCGGTGCACCGGGCAGGAGCCGCCAGGCCGTTCGTCTCGTCCACCGCTGAGCTTCGGCAGTCAGCCGGAGACCACCTCGCCGGCCTGGACGATGTGGCGGAAGTGCTTCGGCTCGGCCAGCACGCCGATGTCCGCCAGCGGGTCGCCGTCCACCACCAGCAGGTCCGCGTGCGCGCCCGCCGCCAGGGTGCCGATCTCGCCGGTGAGGTTCAGCAGCGCCGCCGCCGTCGATGTCGCCGAGCGGAGGACCTCCAGCGGGGACTGGACTTCGGCGCGCAGGCGGAACTCGTGGTTCTGGTGGCGGTGCATGCCGCCGAGGAGGTCCGTGCCGTAGACCAGCTTGACGCCGCCGCGGGCCGCTCGGTCCAGGGCCGTCAGGCCCGCGCCGAGGACGTCGTCGACCTTGCGCCAGCTCGATTCCGGCAGTCCGTGCTCGCGGCCTTCCTCCTTCAGGGCCCAGTACGTCACCAGGGTCGGCACCAGGAAGGCGTCGTGCTCCAGGAACAGCGAAACGCTGTGGTCGTCGAGCAGGTTGCCGTGCTCGATCGACCGGACACCCGCCTCCAGCGCGCGGTTCACGGCGCGGGCGGTGTAGGCGTGCGCGGCGACGTACCGGTTGGCCGCCTCGGCTTCCTCGACGATCGCCCGCAGTTCCCCGGCCGAGTACTGCGTCGAGTCGATGCGGTCGGTCGGGGACGCCACTCCGCCCGACGCCATCACCTTGAGGTGGTGGGCGCCCTTGCGGAGCTCGTCGCGGGCCGCGGCGCGGACGGCGTCGACGCCGTCGGCCACCCGGCCGAGACCCGCGCAGCACGGGTGGTCGTCGCGGGCGTTGGCGCCGCGGGTGCGGCTGTCGCCGTGGCCGCCGGTCTGGCTCAGCGCCCGGCCGCAGAACAGCAGCCGCGGGCCGCGGAACAGGCCCTCGGCCTGGGCGTCGGCGAGGCCGAAGTCGGCGCCCGAGGCGTCGCGGACCGTGGTGAACCCGCGGTCGAGCATCCGGCTCATCGTGCGGGCGGCGTGCGCGGCCACGTAGGACGGCGACGCCGACGACAGCGAACCCAAGTCCGCGGTCGACGCCGTG
Source organism: Amycolatopsis sp. NPDC051102 (assembly GCF_040682815.1). Lineage (NCBI taxonomy): Bacteria > Bacillati > Actinomycetota > Actinomycetes > Pseudonocardiales > Pseudonocardiaceae > Amycolatopsis > Amycolatopsis sp. NPDC051102. The sequence goes on along the minus strand of NZ_JBFBBT010000034.1, from coordinate 4,397 downwards.
ACGTGCACGTGCGCGTCGACCAGCCCGGGCAGCACCACGGCGCCCCGCACGTCCAGCGTGGGCACGTCGGCCGCGGGCAAGCGCGGTCCCACCTCGGCGATACGGCCGTCGGCGCACCGGAGGTCGCCCTCGGTGTATTCGCCCGAAAGCGGGTCGAGCAGGCGGGCGTTGCGCAGCAGCAAGTTCACTGTTCCTCCTTGAGCGCGGGCACGGCCAGCGGCGCGAGGGCTTCGGCCGCCTTGACGGAAGCCTCGTCGTACGCGCCTTCGGCGTCGAGGATGTTGAGCACGCCCAGGGTCCGCCCGCCGTCGACGACGGGCACGTTGATGATCGAGCCGCAGCCGAGGGACTCGATCAGCTCGTGGTCGGCGAAGATCTCCCGCACCGCGGCGCGGTCCGGCCCGAAGTACGGCTCCTGCGCGGTGATGCAGCGGTCGAGCCAGCCCGCGGCGACCTCGACGGTCTTCTCCCCGCCCACCGGGTATTCCGCCGGGTGGCTGCTGTGCACCCGCCGCAGCGCCCGGCGTTCCGGGATCCAGGCGAGCACGGTGAACAGCCGGACGCCGAGTTCGGCGCGCACCCGTTCCTCCACAGTGGACAAACTCACTTCGTCATCTCCTTCGCGGCGGCCACCTGGGCGCCGTGTTCGGTCAGTTCTTCCAGCGAGCGGCCCGCGGTGGACAGGCCGAAGACGAGCACGCAGAGCACCCCGGCGGCGAGTAGCGCCGTCGTCAGGCCGAAGACGCCGGCGAAGCCGAGGCTCGCCGCGGACAGGCCGATGATCGTCGGCGCGAGGATGCTGCCGACCCGGCCGAACGCGCTGGACAGGCCGGTGCCGCTGGCGCGGATCCAGGTCGGGAACACTTCGGGCGTGTAGGAGTACACCCCGGCGTAGGTGCCGTTGAGGAAGAACGACAGCACCGCGCCGGCCAGCGTGATCGACCACGGCGTGCTCGTCTGGCTCAGCCAGAACGCGCTCACGGCCGAGCCGGCCAGGTACAGCGCGATGGTGTGCTTGCGGTCGAGCCGTTCGGACAGCCACGCGGCCGAGAAGTACCCGGGCACCTGGGCCAGGTAGATGATGATCGAGAACTCGAAGCTCTTCGTCACGGTGATGCCGCGTTCGACCAGCAGCGTCGGGATCCACGAGAAGAAGCCGTAGTAGGAGAACGTGATCACGAACCAGACGGTCCAGATCACCGCCGTCCGCCGCCGCATCGCGGGGCTCCACAGGAACTTCAGCGCGCTGAACAGGTTGACCTTCGGCGTCTCGGTCGCCGGCTGCGCGCCGGACGGCGGTACCGGCGGGAGGGCGGTGCCAGTGGCCCTCTCGACGTCGCGTTCCAGCTTCGCGACGACCTCCTCGGCCTCGGCGGCCCGGCCGTGGGCGAGCAGGAACCGCGGCGACTCGGGCAGGGACCGGCGCCACCACAGCAGCATCACGATCGGCAGCGCGGTGACCAGCTGCGCGACCCGCCAGCCCGCGTCGAACGACGGGACGACGAACCGCCCGATCAGCGCGGCCGCGACGAAGCCGAAGGAGAAGAACCCGGCCAGTGCGCCGACGAACCAGCCGCGCCGCTTGGCCGGGACGAACTCGGACAGGAAGGGCGCGATGATCGCGCTCTCGGCGCCGGCGCCCGCCCCGGCCAGCACGCGGGCACCCAGGAAGACCTCGTAGTTCGGCGAGAAGGACGCGACGACGGAGAACAGCGCGTAGAAGGCCAGCGCGTACATCATGACCTTCTTGCGGCCGATGCGGTCGCCGAGCAGGCCGGCGGCGATCGCGCCGAAGAGGAAGCCGAACGGCGTCGCGGAGCCGATCAGGCCGAGCTGGCCGTTGTCGAGGCCCCACGCCGCCTTGGCGCTGGGCAGCAGGAACGCGACGACCGCCGAGTCCATGCCGTCGAAGGTGTAGCCGAGCCCGCCGATGAACAGCAGTTTGTGGTGGGGCCGGCTCAGCGGGAGCCGGTCCAGTCGAGCCAGCAGCGTCATGGGGAACGCCTTCCGTCGAGGAGTGCCGACAACATAGACTGCATTTCGACGAAACTGCAACGATCGTTGCAAGACAACTTCGCTGCGTTACGGTCTACGCGATCGAGGGAGGCGCTGAGGTGGCGGAGACCGACGACGGTTTCGAAGCGTGGCTGCGGGACCGGCTGCCCGAGCGAGGGCTGCGGCCCAAGTCGGCCGCGGTGCTCGAGGTGCTGGTGTCCCAGCCCCGGCGGGCGTCGTTCGGTTCGACGGCCGAGCTGGCGCAGCTCGCCGGCGTCAACGTCGCGACGGTGACGCGCACGGCGCAGGCGCTGGGCTTCGCCGGCTGGCCGGCGCTGCAGCAGGAGCTGCGGGCGCGGTACATGTCGTCGCTGAGCGCGCCGCAGGTCGCCGAGGAGCACCGCGGCGTCGGCTCACCGGGGTCGGCGTCGCTGCGCCGCGACCTCGACAGCCTCGCCCTGCTGAACCGCCGGTTCGACGAGGAGGTGCTGCGCGCGGTCGCCGGCGCGATCGCCGCGGCGCGTCGCACGCTGGTGATCGCCGACGGCAGCTACGCGGCGGTAGGCATCGCGATGGCGCACAACGCGCGTTTGGCGGGCTACGACGTCCACGCGGTCACGGCGGGCGACGCGGAACTGGCCAACCAGACGGCAAAACTGACGGCGGACGACGTCCTGGTGGCGATCAGCTTCTGGCGCCTGTACGAGAGCACGGTCCTGGCGGCGAACGAGGCCCGCGACCGCGGCGCCCGGGTGTTCGCGATCACGGACGCGGCCAGCCCGGCACTGGCGGGCGCGGCGGAGCACGTGCTGATGGTGCCGGCGGAGGGCGTGACGTTCTTCCCGTCGCTGACCGCAGGCATGGCCCTGGTCCAGGCGATCGTGGCCCAGCTGGCGGCGGCCGACCCGGCCCGGACGAGCGCGTCGATCGAGGCGGCCGAGGCGATGTGGTCCCGGTTCGACCTGCTGCACCGGCGGCCGAACGCGAAATCCTGACAGCCGGAGGGGCAGCCGCCGCCCGTCGGCCAAGGCCCGGCCAGGGGCGGTCGCGGCCGGAGGTCCGGCCGCGACCGCCCGGCTCAGTTCCGGGCCGTTCCCCCGTCCGCCGAGCTCATCCGCTTCGTGAACCGGGCCGCGACGTCGCGCAGCTTGACGTTCGTGTGCTGGGACTCCACGATCAGCCGGTGCATCGCCGCGTCCTCGGTGACCCGGTGGATCAGCATCAGCATGCCCTTGGCCTGCTCGATCACCGCCCGGGTCTCCATCGCGTTGTGCAGCTCGTCCGCCAGCCGCCGCGCCTCCCGGTAACGGCGGGTCAGCCGCAGCACCGTCTCCACGCACAACGTGAACAGGCGCAGCACCTTCGTGTCGAACTCGTGGTAGCCGTGGCTCTCGAAGCCGAACAGCGTGATCGCGCCGACCAGGGTGTCGTCCACCCGCAGCGGCACCGCCAGGTAGCTGCCCACGCCGAGTTCCTTCGCCGCGGCGACGAACTCGGGCCACTGGTCGCCCGTTTCGGCGACCGCCACCCGCACGACCTCGCCCGTGAGCGCCGCGAGCAGGCCCGGACCGTCGCCCGCCGCGTACTGGACGTCGTCGATGCGCTGGGCTCGTTCGTCGGTGAAGGCCGCGGTCTGCGTCACGCCGTCGCGGACCACCATGATGCTGGCCAGGTCGGCGTCGGGGACCACCCGGACCGCCTCGCCACAGACCGCGTCGAGCAGCCCCGGTGTGTCGGACATCGATTCGAGCACCCCGACGAGATCGGCCAGCACGGCGTTCAGCTCGTCGACCCGCTCTGCCATGCCGTCGCCAGTGGTCGGCAAGGCCCACCCCTCCCATGCGTCAAGCGGCGAGCACGGGGATGAGCTCGCCAGCAGCGTCAACAGAGACCACCGCTGGCGTTTCAACGGGTCCGGAGGAATTCTACCGGCCACGGACCCCCGGTTTGCCGTGGGCCGCGCCGGGTAGCCGGGAAAGATGGACGATCCGGCTGTTGACGACGAACTGTGGGCGGAGTTCCACCGGGTGGTGAACATGACCTCGCGCGAGCTGGAGGACTGGCTGCGCACCCGCGACGCGGGCCCGGAGACCGAGCCGCTCCCGGACGAAGCGGGCCCGCCGACCGGCAACGAGGTGCTGTCGATCCTGCGCAAGCGCAAGTCCGACGTGGACCGCCACGACGCGGACGTGATGCGCAAGGTCGTCGACCGGGTGCACGCACAGCGCCGCGACGACCTCGAGCCGACGGCGGGCGAAGCCCACTGGCGGCACCGCCTGATGTCGATCGGGCACGACCCGCTCAAACCCGCCTGACCGAGCTGTCGTGAGTGGGTATGGGGGTTTTAAAACGCCGTAAAACACAACACCCCGGGGCCCCGGGGGGGGCGGGCCCCGCGGGGT